>JAIPDO010000001.1 GCA_021737645.1 Desulfarculaceae bacterium | reverse complement strand
GGGGAGGGGGCCGCCCCCGGGGTGGAGCGCGGCCCGCGTGAGGTTGTTACTTTTTCTTACCGCCCTTGGCTTTCTTGGGTGAGGCTTTCTTCTTGGTCGCGGCCTTCTTTTTGGGCGCCGCTTTCTTGGGGGGCTCGTGGCGAATGGCAGCCTGAGCCGCGGACAGCCGGGCGATGGGCACCCGGTAGGGGGAGCAGCTCACGTAGTCCAGGCCGATGCGGTGGCAGAAGTCGATGCTGTCGGGATCGCCTCCGTGCTCGCCGCAAATGCCGCACTTGAGGCCGTCCCGGGTGGCACGGCCCTTGGTGACGCCCATGGCCACCAACTGGCCCACGCCCTGCTCGTCGATGCTGACGAAGGGATCTTTGGGCAGGATGCCCTCGGTCACATAGTCGGCCAGAAGCTGACCGGTGTCGTCGCGAGACATGCCGAAGGTGGTCTGGGTGAGGTCGTTGGTGCCGAAGGAGAAGAACTGGGCCTCCTCGGCGATCTGGTCGGCGGTCAAGGCGGCGCGGGGCAGCTCGATCATGGTGCCCACCATGTAATTGATCTTCACGCCTTGCTTGGCCATGACCTCCTGGGCGACTTCTTCCACGATGGCCCGCTGGATCTTAAGCTCGTTCACATGACCCACCAGGGGGATCATGATCTCGGGCATGACCCGCTTGCCTTCGCGGGCCACCAGGCAGGCGGCCTCGAAGATGGCCCGGGCCTGCATCTCGGTGATCTCGGGATAGCTGATGCCCAGGCGGCAGCCTCGGGTTCCCAGCATGGGGTTGAATTCGGCCAGAGAGGCGATCTTTTTCTTGATCTGGGCAGGTTTCACGCCCATTTCCTTGGCCAGCGCGCTGATCTCTTTGTTGTCGTTGTGCGCGGGCAGGAACTCGTGCAAGGGCGGGTCCAGGGTGCGGATGGTCACCGGCAGCCCGGCCATGGCCCGGAAGATGCCCACGAAGTCATCGCGCTGCATGGGCAGGATCTTGGCCAAGGCTTTCTTGCGGCCTTCCAGGTCCTCGGACAGGATCATCTGGCGCACCGCGCTGATGCGCTCGCCCTCGAAGAACATGTGCTCGGTCCGGCACAGGCCGATGCCCTGCGCGCCGAAGGCCCGGGCCACTCCGGAATCGTGGGGGGTGTCGGCGTTGGTGCGCACCTTGAGCACGCGGATCTCGTCGGCCCACTTCATGAAGGTGCCGAAGTCGCCGGTGAGCTTGGGCTCCACTTTGGGAACTTGGCCAAGGTATACCTCGCCCTTGGTGCCGTCCATGGAGATCCAGGCGCCTTCTTTGACCACGGTCTTGCCGACGCTGAATTTGCCCTTCTTGTAGTCCACCTCGATCTCGCCCACGCCGGCCACGCAACACTTGCCCATGCCCCGGGCCACCACCGCCGCGTGGCTGGTCATGCCGCCACGGGTGGTGAGGATACCCTCGGCCACGTTCATGCCGCGAATGTCGTCGGGGCTGGTCTCGATGCGGACCAGGATGACTTTCTTGCCTTGGTTGGACCACTCCTCGGCCTCTTCGGCGGAGAAGACCACCTGGCCCACCGCCGCGCCGGGGCTGGCGGGCAGACCCTTGGCGATCTTTTCCTTGGCCGCTTTGGGGTCCAGGGTGGGGTGCAGGAGCTGGTCGAGCTGATCAGGGCTGACCCGCATAATGGCTTCGGTCTTGGTGATGCGGCGCTCTTTGATCATGTCCACCGCGATCTTCACGGCCGCGGCCGCGGTGCGCTTGCCGGTTCGAGTCTGCAGCATCCACAGTTTGCCCTGCTGGATGGTGAACTCGATATCCTGCATTTCGCGGTAGTGCTTCTCCAGTGTGGTGCGGATGCCGGCCAACTGCTTGTACAGGGGCGGCATCTCGTCTTCCAGGGTCTGCATGCCCTTGGGCACCTTCTTGGCCCGGTTGATGGGCTGGGGGGTGCGGATACCGGCCACCACGTCTTCGCCCTGGGCGTTGGTGAGGTACTCACCATAGAAGTAGTTCTCGCCGGTGGCGGGGTCGCGGGTGAAGGCCACGCCGGTGGCCGAGTCGTCGCCCATGTTGCCGAAGACCATGGCCTGCACGTTGACCGCGGTGCCCCAGCTCTCGGGGATGCCGTGAATCTGGCGATAGCTGATGGCCCGGGGGATGTTCCAAGACTCGAACACGGCGCTGATGCCGCCCCAGAGCTGGTCCATGGGCTCCTCGGGGAAGGGGACACCCAAGCGCTTTTTGATCAGTGCCTTGAACTCGGCTACCAATTCTTTGAGGTCCTGGGCGGTTAGCTCCAGGTCCATTTTGATGCCACGCTTCTTTTTCTTGGCATCCAGGATAACCTCAAAGGGATCATGGTCTTTTTCGTTGGCGGGACGCACGCCCATGACCACATCGCCGTACATGTTAACGAAGCGGCGGTAGGCGTCGTAGGCGAAGCGTTCGTTGCCGGTCTTTTCGATCAGACCTACTATGGTCTTGTCATTGAGGCCGATGTTGAGCACGGTGTCCATCATGCCGGGCATGGAGACCCGGGCGCCGGAGCGCACCGAAACCAACAAGGGGTTTTTAGGGTCGCCGAACTTGGCGCCCATGGATTTTTCCACCTTCTTGAGGGCTGTCGCCACATCCTTCTTAAGACCCAGGGGATACTTGAGCCCCTTCTCGTAGAAGTAGGTGCAAACCTCGGTGGTAATGGTGAAGCCGGACGGAACTGGGATGCCCAGATTGGTCATCTCGGCAATATTGGCGCCCTTGCCACCCAGCAAGTTTTTCATCTCGGCTTTGCCGTCGGCCTTACCATCTCCGAAGAAGTATACGTATTTCTGCTTGGCCACGATCGTCCTCCCTAGGCCATTAGGCCATCAAAAAAATCCCGTTTAACTAGGCGAAGTATATATAAAATCCGCCCAACACGGGTATATGGGTTCATAGAATCGCAAAAGTATAACACAAGCCTTGGCCGCCCTACCAGACGGTAGGTGTCAATTTTCCAGATGAGGCTTCAGTAGGGGGGCCACCCAGGCTGGTAGAGGCTTAATCTTTCCTGACTCGTCCACGCAACCGTGCACGGTGAAGCCCGTGACCAAAAGGGGAAGCTCTTCTCCCTCGCCCGGGCCCATAATTTTATAGTTAAAGCGTAGGGAGGCCCGTTTTATCCAGGCCAACGACGCTTCCACTGTGAGCAATTGATCGTACAGCGCGGGGCGGTGATAGCGCAGGCCGGCCTCGGTCACCGGCAGGTGCAGGCCTTCATCGGCCAGCTCGCTGTAAGGGCGGTCGGTGGAGCGCATCAGCTCGGCCCGGCCCAACTCGAAAAACCTGAGATAGTTGCCGTAATACACCACATTCATGGGGTCGGTGTCGCCGAACAGCGGCCGCACATGGCTGCGGTGCATCAGAACCCCTCCACCAAGCGCTCCACCAACAGGTGAGCCTGGGGCTCCGGGGTGCCCTGGGCCGCGTCGGCTTCGTTGTAGCCCGCCTCGCCTTGGCGCGGGTTCTGTGAGTCCCACAGAACGTAGGGCACCGCCTGGGTGCCATGGGTGCGGGTGCTGATGGGGGTGAAGTGGTCGGTGGCCAAAAGCACCCGGTGGGGGCCCATCTCGGCCAGGCCCTGCATCAGCGGGCCCACCGCGTTGCGGTCGAAATCCTCTATGGCCTGCATCTTGAGCTTCAGGTCGCCGCCGTGGCTGGCCTCGTCCGGGGCCTCCACGTGCACGTAGGCCACCTGGCCCTGCTCCAGCCCCTTGAGGGCCGCGGCCACCTTGCCCGCGTAGTTGGTGTCCAGCCAGCCGGTGGCCCCCTCCACCTCCACCGGGTCAAGCCCGGCCAGCACCCCCAGGCCCTTGATAAGGTCCACCGCGCTGATGGCCACCCCTCCCAGGCCGAAACGGTCCTGGTAGGTGGTGAAGCTGGGCTTGGTGCCCTGGCCCCACAGCCAGATGGAGTTGGCCGGAGGGTTGCCCTGGGCCACCCGTTGTGCATTGGCCGGATGGGCCTGAAGCAGTGGCCAGGATCGGCGGGTCAACTCGGCCACCAATTCCAGGCCGCCGCCGCCGTTCAATACGTCGTCCACGCTCTGGCCGGAGCGGTCGTGGGGGGGCACCGTGGCCGCGCCCAGGGGCCCGCCCTTCCACACCAGAAGGTGGCGGTAGCTCACGCCGGGATAAAAACGCAGGCCCGCCCGGCCCAGCCCCTGGTCCAGGGACTCGATCAGCCGGGCGGCGGTTTCGCTGTCGATGTGCCCGGCGGCGTATTCGGCCATAACCGTCTGCCCGGCCGAATGGTCCAGGGTGACCAGGTTGCAGCGGAAGGCGATGTCCTCGGGGCCCAGTTCCACTCCCATGGAGGCGGCCTCGATGGGCGAGCGGCCGGTGTGGTACACCGCCGGGTCATAGCCCAACAGGGACATGTTGGCCGTGTCGCTGCCCGGCTCCTTGCCCGGAGGTATGGTCTGGGTGAGGCCAAGCACGCCTTCACGAGCCAAACGGTCCATGTTGGGCGTGGCCGCCGCCTGCAAGGGAGTGCGCCCGTCCAACTCGGCCAGAGGCAGGTCGCCCATGCCGTCGCCCACCAGGATCAGGTATTTCATGGTGTGTTGGTCCTTTCGCCCTGGGCTAGGCCATGCGGATGACCATGGTGGGCTCCACTATCGCGGGCAGGGCGTCTATTTGCCGCAGGGCGCGGCGCATATCCGCCTCGTGGGCCTCGTGGGTGAGCATGACTATGGGCACCGGCCCGGCTTCCTGGCGGCCCTTTTGGGTGACCTTTTCGATGCTGATGCCGAACTCGCCCAGTTCCCTGGCCACCGCGGCCAAAACGCCGGGCTGGTCCAGGGCCGCGAAGCGGCAATAATACTGGCACACCGCGTCATCCAGGGAAGCCAGTTCCAGCAAGCGGCCTCCCTTGGCATCGGTGCCCAGGGGAGGCACCCGGCCGGGAACCCCGGCGGCTACGTCGCGGGCCAACTCCAGGATATCGCCCACCACCGCCGAGGCGGTGGGGCGGCGCCCGGCGCCCTGGCCGTACAAAAGAACCTGGCCCACCCAGTCGCCGTTTACGTGCAGAGCGTTGAAGGGGCCATCCACCGAGGCTAACAGGTGGTCATGGGGAACCAGGGCCGGATGCACCCTGGCCTCCACCTTGCCGCCCTGGTTATTGAGCACCGCCAGGAGTTTGATCTTGAAGCCGAACTCCCCGGCGAACTGGATATCCAGGGGGGTGATCTTGGTGATGCCCTCGGTGGGGATGTCGTCCAGGCGCGGCTGGGCCCCGGTGACCAGGCTGGCCACGATGGCCAGCTTGTGGGCCGTGTCGGTGCCCTCAACGTCAAAGGTGGGGTCGGCCTCGGCGTAACCTTTGGCCTGGGCCTGGGCCAGCACCTGGCCGAACGGCGCGCCTTCCGCGGTCATGCGGCTCAGTATGAAGTTGCAGGTGCCGTTTAATATGCCCAGGCAGGAGGTGACGCGGTTGGCCGCCAGGCTGTCTCGCAGAGAGCGCACCAGAGGGATGCCTCCGCCCACCGAGGCCTCGAAGGCGATGCCCACTTGGCGCTGGCGGGCGGCGTGGAATATCTCCACCCCGTGGCTGGCCAACAGGGCCTTGTTGGCGGTGACCACCCCCTTGCCCTTGTTGATGGCGGTGAGCACCATGGCCCTGGCCGGTTCCAGCCCGCCCACGGTTTCCACCACGATGTCGATGTCCCGGTCTTCCAAGACCGACCAGGCGTCGCTGGAGTACACGCCGGGCTCCAGGCCCAGATCCGCCGCCCGGGAGGGCTCCAGATCCACTGCCCTGGCCAATTCCAACTCCACGCCCAGGTAGGCCGAGAGCTGCTCGCGTTTTTCCATGAGCAAACGGGCCACCCCGCCGCCCACGGTTCCCAGACCCAGCAGGCCTACTTTGACAACCTTGTCCCCCATGGCCGCCTTACTCCCCGTTTTGGAAGAAGCGCCGCAAGCCGCGGATGGCCTGGTTGATGCGCTGTTCGTTCTCCACCAGGGCGAAACGCACGAAGTCATCGCCGTACTCGCCAAAGCCCAAGCCGGGGCTGACCGCCACCTTGGCTTCGTTGATCAAGAGCTTGCTGAACTCCACCGAGCCCATATGGGCCCAGCGCTCGGGAATCTTGGCCCAAAGGAACATGGTGGCCTTGGGGCTCTCAACGTCCCAGCCCACCCGGTTGAGGCCGTTTACCAGAGTGTCGCGCCGCGCCTTGTACACGTCCACGATCTCGCCCACGCAGGACTGATCCTCGTTCAGGGCGATGATGCCCGCGATTTGAATGGGCTGGAACACGCCGTAGTCCAGATAGCTCTTGATGCGGGTCAGGGCGTTGATCAGCTCCGGGTTGCCCACGCAGTAGCCCAGGCGCCATCCGGCCATGGAGTAGGACTTTGACATGGAGAACAACTCCACGGCGATGTCCTTGGCTCCGGGAACTTGGAGGATGGAGGGGGCCTCGTAGCCGTCGAAGGTCAGGTCGGCGTAGGCGAAGTCGTGCACGATCCAGATTTCATGCTTGCGGCAGAAATCAACGATCTTTTGCATGAACTCCAGGTCCACAACCGTGCAGGTGGGGTTGTGGGGGAAGCTGATGATCAGCATCTTGGGCTGCGGCCAGGTCTGACGGAAGGCCGTCAGCAGATCCTCGAAGAAGTCGCGGCCGGGCAGCAGAGGCACCGAGCGCAGATCACCACCGGCAATCACCACGCTGTAGGGGTGAATGGGGTAGGTGGGGCTGGGGACCAGCACCACGTCGCCGGGGCTGATGGTGGCCAAAATCAGGTGGCTCAGGCCCTCCTTGGCCCCGATGGTGGTCACGGCCTCGGTGTCAGGGTCCAGAGTTACGCCGTAGCGGCGTTCGTACCATCCGCAGATAGCGTTGCGCAGCTTAGTGATGCCCTTGGAAGCCGAGTAGCGGTGGTTGACGCCCTTACGGGCCGCTTCCACCAGCTTCTCCACTACGTGATCAGGGGTGGGCAGGTCGGGGTTGCCCATCCCCAAGTCAATGATATCCTCGCCGCGTCGGCGGGCTTCCATCTTGAGCTCATTGACCACCGCGAAAACGTAAGGCGGCAGTCGCTTCATCCGGCGAAACTCTTGCATACCTGGTGTCCATGTGAAAAAGTGAAGGCCACTCTCGCCGTCAGACGGCCCAAAAGGGCTAACTGCGGCTGAATTATGGAATTTATCCCAGGGGTGCCGGTGTGTCAAGCTGGCTTGGTTACGGTAAAAATCCCTTTTAAGCCCTCCGCTGAGACGCCCCGCAATAGGCCGTTGACTGCTCCGACCGAGGCGGCTAATATAAATAAATTTGTGCCCCATAAAATTACACCTCCGATTCCGAGGCCCATGTCTGGCCGGAAAGGACAGTCCTTTGTCTGGCGCCAGGGGGGTTGCGCCCGTGGTAACTCCACGCAAACAAAATATTATTCGCCTTCCCGGACTCACCATTGCGAGTCAGGGCAAGGCATGGGACACCGGTTGGGACGATCCGGCGGCCTTGGATGATTTGCTGCCCGGCAAAAAGGGGTCTCGGCAAACCAGCCAGGTGCGCCAGCCGCCCGGACGGCTGTTGGTCATCGACGACAGCAAAACCGCCCGGGAAGACCTGATTTCCCTACTGGAAAACAAGGGGCACTCGGTGCTCACCGCCAAAAACGGGCTGGAGGGCCTCAGGGTCTTGGACCGCCACCCGGAGATCGAGCTGCTCTTGTGCGACTTGGTCATGCCGGTGTTGGACGGATTGGGGGTGCTCAAAATGCTGGCCGGCCGGGGAGACCTGCGCCGTCATCCAGTGATGATCCTGAGTTCCCTGGACGAGATGCAGGGAGTGGTCTCCTGCCTCACCGCGGGAGCCATGGATTTCGTGCGCAAGCCGTTCTTCCCCGAAGAGATGGCGCTCAGGGTGCGCAACACCCTAGCCCTGACCCGCACCTTGAACAATCTGAGCTCTTTGGCCCACCGCGACCCTCTGACCGGCCTTTTCAACCACCGCGTGTTCGTGGAGATGCTACAAAGGGAGCTTTCCCGCAGCCGTCGCAGCGGGGCGCCCCTGGGATTGCTGTTCGCCGACTTGGACCGTTTTAAGCTGGTCAACGACCGCTATGGCCATCTGGTGGGCGACGAGGTGCTCAAGGAGTTTTCGCGGCGGGTGCAGCAGGAGGCCCGGCGTAGCGACCTGGTGGCCCGTTACGGTGGCGAGGAGTTCACGGTGGTGGCCCCGGAGGCCGACTGGAGCGGGCTCTACACCCTGGCTCAACGGATTCGTCAAGCCATGGAGGAGCCCTGTGCCACTTCGGCGGGGCCGGTGATGGTTACGGTGAGCATAGGCGGGGCGGTGTACGATCCTTCCCAGGATCAAAACCCGGATCACAACCGGCTCTTGAGCCAGGCCGACCGGGCTCTGTACATAGCCAAGGACGCGGGGCGCAACCGGGTGGAGATAAGCCAAAACGACCTTCCGCTGCTGAATTAAACCCAAGAGCCGGGGCGCTGGCCCGGCGTCCGCTTCGAAAGGGCGAGCTTAAGCCTTGAGCAAACTTCTGTTGATAGCCCTGGCCGGGTCTCTGGGAACCCTGGCCCGCTACGGCCTGGGCGGGCTGGTGCACCGCCTGGTTCCCTGGCCCTTTCCCTGGGGCACCATCGCCGTAAACCTCCTGGGCAGCTTTCTTTTCGGCCTGGTTTGGGCCCTGGCCCAGGAGCGCTCCATGATCAGCGCCGAGGCGCGCATCATCGTGCTGGTCGGTTTCATGGGAGCCTTCACCACCTTTTCCACCTTTATGTTTGAGACCGGCGAGTTGCTGCGCAACTCCCAGTGGGCCCTGGCCGCGGGCAATCTGCTTCTGCAAAACCTGCTGGGCCTGGTGGCGGTGTTCGCCGGTTGGGCCCTGGCCAGGGCTCTTTAGAGAGGAAGGTCGGGTATGAACCTGCCGCACGAGGCCGAGCTGCTCAGGGTTTTCATAGGCGAGGGCGACAAGTACGAGGGCCGTCTGCTCTACGAGCTGATCGTGGAAAAGGCCCGGGAGGACGGCCTGGCCGGGGCCACGGTTTACCGGGGCATCCTGGGCTTCGGGGCCAACAGCCGGGTGCACACCACCAAGGTGCTCAGGCTCAGCGAGGGCCTGCCGGTGGTGGTGGAGATAGTGGACGCAACCGAAAAGATACAGGCCTTTTTGCCCTGGCTGGACGGAGTGATCCACGAGGGGCTCATCACCCTGGAAAAGGCCCGGGTCATCGCCTACCGCCACAACAACGGCAGCTAAATCTCTGCCTGCCCTGCGGATACAAAACAGCTACACAAGGCTTGCACCGTCAAGGGGACCAAGGGTATGGTCATACGTGGCCTTTGGCCCTATCCATCCAGTTAAACGCACAGGGAGCCATCGTGAGCCTTAACGTTGTTATCATCGGTGCCGTGGCCGCCGGCCCCAAGGCCGGTTGCCGCATCAAGCGCCTCTTGCCCGATTCCTCGGTCACCATGCTTGACCGGGACACCTATATTTCCTATGGCGGCTGCGGAATACCTTTCTATGTTTCCGGAGACGTGGCCGACCTCAAGGGACTCACTTCCACCAGCTTCCACATGGAGCGCAACCCCGCCTTTTTCAAGGGCGCCAAGGGCATGGATGTGCTCGTGGGCACCGAGGCGGTGGCCATAGACCGCGCCAACAAGACGGTCAAGGCCAAGGACCTGGCCACGGGCCAGGAGCGCGAACTAGCCTATGACAAGCTGGTCATCGCCACCGGCAGCCAGCCTTTCGTGCCACCCATCCCCGGCGTGGATCTTAAAGGCGTGGTGCCGGTGGCCGACCTGCATCACGCTGAGGCCATCAAGAACGCGGTGGCCCAGGGCCAGGTGGGCGCTGCCGCGGTGATCGGGGCCGGAGCGACCGGCCTGGAGATGGCCGAGGCCCTGGCCGACCTGTGGGGCGTGGAGGTGCACATCTTTGAGATGGCTCCTCAGATATTGCCCGGCGTGGGCGACGCGGAGATGGTGCGCATGATGGAGTGCCACCTGGCCGACCAAGAGGGCATGAACTTGCACCTGTCAGCCAAAGTGGAAGCCATCTTGGGTGACGACGAGGGCAAGGTGCGGGCCATCAAGGCCGACGGGGTGGAGTATGAGGTGGAGCAGGTAATCCTGGCCACCGGTTACCGCCCCAACAGCGGCCTGGCCCAAGAGGCGGGCCTGGAGCTTGAGTCAAACGGCGGCATCAAGGTCAACCAATCCATGCAGACCAGCGACCCGGACGTCTACGCCGGGGGCGACTGCGTGAGCCTGACCAACATCATCACCGGCAAGCCCATGTACATCCCCGCCGGGTCCCTGGCCAACCGCATGGGCAGGGTAATCGCCACCAACGTGTGCGGCGGCCGGGCCACCTTCTCCGGCGCGGTGGGTAGCTTCTGCATCAAGCTGTTCGGCCTGTCCCTGGCCCGCACCGGGCTCAACCAGACCCAGGCCGAGCAGGAGGGCCTGGAATGCGTGGCCCCCCTGGTGGTGCAGGCCGACCGGGCCCACTTCCACCCGGACAACAAGCTGATGTATTTGAAGCTGGTGGTGGAACAGGGAACCAAACGGGTGCTGGGCCTCACCGCCCTGGGCGAAAACGGCGACGCGGTGGTGGGACGGGTCAACGCCGTGGCCGGGCTGCTGGCCAAGGGCGCGGTGCTGGAAGACATCAGCAATTTGGAGTTGGCCTACAGCCCGCCTCTGGGCGCGGCGGTGGACGTGCTCAACGCGGCGGCCAACACCTGCGAGAACATGCTGGCCGGCAAGCTGCGGCCCATGTCTCCCCAGGAGTTCAGCCGCCGCCTGGCCGAGGGCGTCGGCGGCAACACCGTGTTCTTGGACATGCGGGCCATCGACAATGCCAAGCCCTTTTTGGAGTGCTTGGCGCCCCAGTGGTGCCACCTGCCTCAGGAGACCCTGACCCAGCGCCTGGACGAGGTGCCTAAGGACAAGGACGTGGTGCTGGTGTGCAACTCCGGGGTGCGCTCCTATGAGGGCCAGGTGATGCTGGACGCCGCAGGCATACACAACACCTACAATCTCTCCGGCGGGGTGGCTGCGGTAAAGAAGTGGGGCGAGCCCATTTTGCCGGTCAAGGACCAAGAAGAGTAGGGCGGGGGCCATGAGCAGTTACAAAATCCATCCCATTGTGGTGGGGCTCAACGCCACGGACCAGGGGATAATGACCTACATGCGCGGTTATGGTCAGGCCATCCATATCCCCATCTACGCCTTCTACCTGGAGGGCGGGGACCAGAAGATCCTCATCGACACCGGCCTGGAGGACTTCATCATCCCCGAGGGCCTGGAGGATGAGCTTGGGCTAAAGGCCGAATACTTCGAGGACGGCCTGGCTCGCCTGGGAGTGAAGCCAGAGGACATCGACATCATCATCCACACCCACTTGCACAACGACCACTGCGAGAACGACGCCCTGTGCACCAAGGCCAAGGTCTACGCCCAACGCGGCGAGATCGAGTTCATGCAGGGCCCCCATCCCCTGGACCACCGCTACGACCCCGATTTTCTGGAGGGCATGGAACTGGTAGCCTTGGAGGGCGAGGCGGAGATAGCTCCGGGCATAAAGGTGATCCCCACCCCCGGCCACACCCCCGGCGGCCAGTCGGTGATCGTGGATACGGCGGACAGCGGCAAGGTGCTGATTACCGGCTTTTGCTGCAACGAGAAGAATTTCCCCAACGCCGGTCCGGCGGTGTGCCCCGGGGTGCACAGCGACGCCTTCACGGCTTGGGACACGGTGAACCGGGTCAAGGGCATGGCCCAGTCCGGCGAGATTGATCTTATCGTTCCCTGCCACGCCCTGTGGCCGGGCCAACAAGGAACCATAGCCTGATCGGGAAAAGGCCATTGCCACAGGACAAGAGCCAGACACAAACACGACAGCCTAGAGATCGCGGCTCGGTTAAGTTCGAGGTGCATGGGTCCGAGGTGCTGGAAAAGCAAGTCAAGCAAAGCGGCAACTCCGGACGCATCTACCTGCCGCCCACCTGGGTGGGCAAGCGCGTCAAGATCATCCGCTTGGATTGACCCGGATATCCCATGACGGCCGAGCGGCAACTAACAACGACTTAATATTTAAGCGGTGCTTATGGAAAATACTCCCGTCCTATCTGGATACGGTTTACACCTGGTACCGGCACAGTCAGCCAGGGGCAGGCAAGGCGACCGGCAAACGAGGGCCGCAGGCGTAGCCAAAGCTACGTCGAGGCCCGAGCGCAGCCGGCAACGCGGTATGCCGGTGGCTGGCGCAGCCGGACGCACGGCCCTCATGAAATATCCGGGTTAGGGAAAAGCCGTGGCAACACAAGTTGTGGTGGTAGGCGCGGGGCCGGGCGGCTACGTGGCCGCCCTGAAGGCCGCCTCTATGGGGGCCAAGGTCAGCGTGGTGGAACGGGCCCAAGTGGGCGGCACCTGTTTGCATTGGGGGTGCATCCCCACCAAGGCGCTCCGGGCCTCGGCCATGGCCCTGGACACGGCCAAGCGGCTGGGGGAATACGGCATCACCCCCGGCGGCGATCCCGCCCCGGATCTGGCGGCCATCATGGCCCGCAAGCAAAAGGTGGTGGACACCCAGACCCTAGGCATCGAGCGCCTGTTTACGGCCTGGGGGGTGGAGTTGGTGAACGGCCGGGCCCGCCTGGACGGCGCGGGCCGCCTGGAGGTGACCCCGCCCGAGGGTTCGCCCTTTGCCCTGGGCTATGAGCGCCTCATTCTGGCTCCCGGCTCCGAAGCGGTGGACCTGCCCGGCCTGGAGCGCGACGGCAAGGTGGTCATCAACTCCGACGACGCCCTGGGCCTGAGCGAAATTCCCCAGTCTCTGCTCATCGTGGGCGGCGGGGTGGTGGGCTGTGAGCTGGCCTTCATCTTCAACGCCTTTGGCAGCCAAGTTACCCTGGTGGAAGCCCTGGACCGCCTGCTGCCCATCCCCTCTTTGGATGGCGAGTGCTCCAAGCTGCTGCTGCGCGAGATGAAGAAGCGGGGCATCACCGTGCACACCGGGCGCATCTGCGCCTCCCTGGAGCGTGACGCCCAGGGAGCCGCCGCCATCCTGGAGCCCACTCCCGGCAGCGGGGCCAAGGGCAAGGCGGCCCAACCGCCGGCGCTGCGCGCGGGCAAGGTGCTGGTCTCGGTGGGGCGCCGCCCGGCCGCCGAGGGCCTGGGCTTGGCCGAGGCGGGCCTGGAGCTGGACCGGGGCGTGCTTCAAGTGGACCGTCACCTGGCAGCCGGGCCGAACATCTACGCGGTGGGCGACGTGCTGGGGCCTCGGCGGCCCCTACTGGCCCATATGGCCTCGGCCGAGGCCAAGGCGGCGGCAAGCAACGCTCTGGGCGGCCGGGAATTGGTGGACTACGCGGTGGTGCCCGCCGTGGCCTTCACCGCGCCCGAGATAGCCTGGGTGGGGCTCAGCCTTGCACAGGCTGGGGATCTGGGCCTGGAGGCCGAAGCCTCGTCGTTTATGCCGCGGGGCTTGGGCATGGCCCAGGCCCTGGGCGAGTTGGCCGGCATTATAAAGCTGGTGCACGAAAAGGGTAGCGGCCGCCTGCTGGGGGCTCACCTCATGGGAGCTCACGCCGGGGAGATGGTGCACGAATGCGCCCTGGCTTTAAAGCTGGGGGCTTCGGTGAGCGATTTGGCCCACACCATCCACGCCCACCCAACCATGAGCGAGGCTGTGGCCGAGGCCGCCGAAAACGCCCTGGGCGAGTGCCTGCACCTACCGCCCGCCAAATAAATCCCGCATGCAATAAAAACGGGCCGTGGCGACTGCGCCACGGCCCGTGCTGATTACTAGGAGTGCCTTGCTCTCTAGGGCCCCACTCCGGCCATGCGCTCCAGGCGCAGCAGGCGCATCTCGATGGACTTCAAGCTGAACTCCAGGTCTTCCATGCGGTTGAGGATCTTGTCCATGCGATTCACCAGATCCTCGGGCACCACCACCTGGGTCCCGGCGTTGCTTCCGGCAGGCCCGGTGCCCACTTGCTGCACGGCGCTGGACGAATACATGGGCGTGCTGGGCGCGGCCTTGGCCTTCTTGATTGGCGGCTTGGTCATGCTGGCGTCCACGATGTCGCCCCGGTAGAGGTTCACCAGCACCTTGCCGTTTTTCACCACCACGGTCTGGAAGGGAAGCCAGTCGTAGACCAGCTCCTGATCGTCGGGGTTGGGGATGCTCCACTCCGAGCCGTCCATGAGCACGACCTTGGTGCCTACCTCTTTGACCGATTTTATCAAGACTTTTTTGGCTTCAGCCGCATGGGCGGGAGGGCCTGCCAAAAGGGCCAGGGCCAGGGTGGCCAGGGCCAGCCCGCCGAGCAGTCTTTTAATCAAAGCCATGTCCGTTAACTCCTTGTTAGGTCCGTTTGCTTAAGGGTTTATTAAATCACACGCCCGGGGAGGCGTCATGAGGATTTTGTGTTACAACCTTACGGGTTGCTTTTGTTGACACCTTCCAGCCCCTGTGCTACCGCTTTAATATGGTGATGCCGAGAGGTTGGGCGTTGATTTGATTAGTCTATTAAACCCCTTAGCGTGGTAGATAAAAATGAAGGTTCGCTTCGAGCCATACGGTGTGGATGTTGAAGCTCAGGCGGGGGACCGTCTTTTGGATCTGGCTTTGGAAGCCGGGGTTCACATCAACGCCTCTTGCGGTGGCGAGGGGGTTTGCGGCAAATGCCGGGTAAACATCGAAGAGGGCGAGGTCCAAGGCGGCCTGACCGAAAAGATCAGCCCCGAGGATGCCGGGCAGGGGGTGCGCCTGGCCTGCCAGAGCATTATCAGCGGCGATGTGGTGGTGCGCATACCGGTGGATTCGGCCATGGACAAGGCCGGTCTCACCGCCCTGGCCAGCGGCCCGGCCCAAATAGCCAAATTGATCGGGGCCGAGGAACTCAAAGCCCAGGGCCGTTTCCAACCTGCCTTGGTAAAGGTGGTGGTCAGCGCTGAGCCGCCTTCCCTGGAAGACAATCGCAACGACGTGGCCCGGCTGCTCGCCGCCCTAAAGGCGGCGGGTGAGCACAGCTTCGTCTTTGACTTTGAGGCCATCCGTGACCTGCCCGACGCCTGGCGCGACGGCGAGTGGACCGTGACCACCACCATCATGCGTCCGGTGGACCCCACCAAGGGCCGCAACCACGTGATCCGGGTGGAGCCGGGCGACACCACGGGCAATAACCTGGCCGTGGCCATCGACCTGGGCACCACCACCGTGTGGGCTGAGCTCATCGACCTGAACACCGGCGAGATCATAGGCACCGACGGCGACTTCAACGAGCAGATATCCTACGGCGAGGACGTGATCAGCCGCATCGTCTACGCGGGCAAGCCCGGCGGCCTGGAAAAGGTGCGCCAGGCTGCGGTGCGTTCCATAAACAAGGTGCTGCATCAATTATCCAAAAAGACCAAAAACAACCTCAGCGAGGTGAGTCTGGCCACCCTGGCCGGCAACACCACCATGACCCAGCTTTTACTGGGGGTGCAGCCCAAGTACATCCGTTTGGAGCCCTACGTGCCCAGCGCGGCCTACTATCCACCGATCAAGGCCCACGAATTCGGCATCGAGCTTCCAGACCATGTATCCACCCTGGTTTTCCCGTCGGTGGCCTCTTACGTGGGCGGCGACGTCGTGGCCGGGGTTATGGGTGTGGGCATGCACCGCGAAGAGGCCCTGACCCTGTTCATCGACTTGGGCACCAACGGCGAGGTGGTGGTGGGCAACAAGGACTGGATGGCCTGCGCGGCCGCCAGCGCCGGGCCTGCCTTCGAGGGCGGGGGCATCAAGTTCGGCATGCGCGCGGCCAAGGGAGCCATCGAAAACTTCTCGGTGGACCCCTTTACCGGCGAACCGGCCTTGATCACCGTGGGCCACGCCAAGCCCAAGGGTATCTGCGGCTCGGGCCTCATCGCCATCGTGTCCGCTCTGCTCATGACCGGGCTCATCGACGAGCGGGGCCATTTCCAGGTGGAGCACCCCAGCGACCGATTGCGCGTGGGCGATGACGGGTCGGAGTACGTCTTGGCCTGGGCCAAGGACACGGCCATCGACCGGGACATCACTCTCACCGAGCCGGACGTGGACAACCTCCTGCGGGCCAAGGCGGCCATGTACGCCGCCTACATTACTCTTTTGGAAGGGGTGGGGCTTTCCATCCAGGATCTGGAGCGGGTCATCCTGGCCGGCGGCTTCGGCCAGTCCATCAACCTGGAGCGGGCCACCATCATCGGCCTTTTGCCGGAACTGCCTCCGGAGCGCTTTTTGTTCGTGGGCAACGGCTCGCTCTTGGGGGCGCGCCTGGTGGCCATGAGCAACCCGCTACGGGCCGAGGTGGGGGACATCGTGGACCAGATGACCAACTTCGAGCTTTCGGTGGCCCCGGGCTACATGGACAACTACACCGGTAGCCAGTTCCTGCCCCACACCGAGGCCAAGACTCTGTTCCCCGAGGCTTATCGCAAGTTGGAGGAGGCTAAGGCGGCGGTCAAGGCTGCTGCCAAATAGCTGGCGCAGGCGGCTTCGTCAGACCCCGCATGGCGGCGTTGTCAACATCGCTCGGTCCTGGGTAGGCTGACCACCCCTGCGTCCCTCGTTCGTTTCCGCCTTGCCCTGCGGCGTCTGGCTGTGCCGCCTGGATTTGATGCCTTGCAAGGCGGTGGGGGGACGCGGCCCTCATTCGCCGGACGCCTTGCCCACGAACACCTGACGAATCCGCTGAGCGCCTTGTCATTGCGCTGAGCAGGGAGACGAAGCATTCCCTGTTCGCCAGGCTGGTGTCGTGGCAACTGCCGGGTTGCAGCGCCGCAAGTGGGGAGGGCGGGGATTATCCCCTCCCTATCACTACCAGCCCTCGGCCGGGCAGCCCTCGCAGCGGGGGTTGGTTTTTTTGCATCGGTCCTTGCCCAAATGCACCAGCATGGCGTGGAACTGGTTGAACATGGGAACGTCCTGGGGCAGGGCGTCCATGAACAACTCCTGCAAATCGAAATAACCCATGTCCTCTTCGGCCAAGCCGTGGCGGCCCAGGATGCGAAAGGTGTAGGCGTCGATGACGAACACCGGCTTGTCAGCCGCGTACAGGCATATGCTGTCCGCGGTTTCCGGGCCCACCCCCTTCACCGCCAGCAGGGCGCGGCGCATTTCCTCGGTGGACCTTGAGAAGAACCACTCCAGGTCGCCGTCGTAGCGTTCGTTGATCATGGCCAGGAGATTGCTCAGGCGCTTGGCCTTTAGGTTGTAGTAACCCGCCGGGCGGATGAGCCCGGCCAGATGGGGAGGCTCCAAGGCGCTAAGGCCGGGCAGGGAGAGCACCCCAGCCTGCTTCAGGTTGGCGATGGCCTTTTCCACGTTGCCCCAGTTGGTGTTTTGAGTGAGCACCGCCCCCACCATCACCTCGAAAGGGCTATCGCCGGGCCACCAGTTCAAGGGCCCGTAGGCGTTGAATAGACGCTCATAAAGCTCGTTAAGGCGTTGACTGGTGGACACGGCTTTCTCCCCAAGGCGGTATACTCAAAGCCTAAAATCTAACACCCGGCGCGGGGATGGTCCAGGCCCCACTCCTTGACAAGCGGGCGTTGCAAGTATAACGTTTTCATGCAGCCGCCAGGTTCTCGGCGGCCATTTTTTGTCCAAAGAACAAGAGTTAGGAGCACCAACCCATGGCAGGCGAAGCCCGCCTCAAAAAAACCCGCAACTTTGGCGTGGTGGCCCACATCGACGCGGGCAAGACCACCTTCACCGAGCGGGTGCTCTACTACACCGGCCGCACCCACAAGATCGGCGAGGTGCACGAGGGCACCGCTGTGATGGACTGGATGGCCGAGGAGCAGGAGCGGGGCATCACCATAACCAGCGCGGCTACCACCTGCCAGTGGAAGGGCCAGACGCTCAACATCATCGACACGCCGGGCCACGTGGACTTCACCATCGAGGTGGAGCGCAGCCTTCGGGTGCTGGACGGGGTGATCGCGGTGTTCTGCGCGGTGGGCGGGGTGGAGCCCCAGTCGGAAACGGTGTGGCACCAGGCCGACCGCTACCGGGTGCCCAAGATAGCCTTCATCAACAAGATGGACCGCATCGGGGCCGATTTCAAGGCGGTGCTGAACCAGATGCACAAGCGGTTGGGTGCCAATCCCTTGCCTCTCACCATCCCCTGGGGCGCTGAAGACAATTTTCGGGGGGTGATCGACCTCATCTCCATGGAGGCCCTGGTCTGGGAAGACGAGGAACTGGGCGCCAGCTACGTGCGCGAGCCCATCCCCCAAGAAATGGCCGAGGACGCCGCCCAGGCCCGTGAAGCCCTTTTGGAGGCGTTGGCCGAGAACGACGACGCCATCATGGAGCTTTACCTAGCCGAGGAAAATATCCCGGAAAAGGATCTCAAGGCAGCCATACGCAAGGCCTGCTGCGGCCTCAAGCTGGTGCCGGTGTTCGCTGGCAGCGCCCTGCGCAACAAGGGCGTACAACCGGTGTTGGACGCGGTGGTGGACTATCTGCCTTCCCCCCTGGACGTGCCGCCCATCGAGGGTACCGACCCGGCCACCGGCGAGACCGAACGGCGCCAGGCCGATGACAGCGCGCCGCTGTCCGCCCTGGCCTTCAAGGTGCAGATGGATCAGGGGCGCAAGCTGGTCTACGTGCGGGTGTATTCCGGCACCCTCAAGGCCGGGGCCGAGGTATACAACGTAGCCAAGGACGTGAACGAAAAGGTGGCCCGCATCCTGCGCATGCACGCCAACAAGCGCGAGCGCCTGGAGGCGGCCAAGGCCGGCGAGATCGTGGGGGTGATGGGGCTCAAAAACAGCAGCACCGGCGACACCCTGGCCACCCGCGACCGGCCCATAATGCTGGAGCCCATCGACACCTACGAGCCGGTGATAAGTGTGGCCGTGGAGCCCAAGACCGTGGGCGACCAGGATAAGGTGGCGCTGAGCCTGGACAAGCTTGCCGACGAAGACCCCACCTTCCGGGTGCGCACCGACGAGGACACCGGCCAGACCATCATCAGCGGCATGGGCGAGTTGCACCTGGAAGTTTTGGTGCACCGCATGAAGCGCGAGTTCAACCTGGACGTAAACGTGGGGCGGCCCCAGGTGGTCTACCGCGAGACGGTCACCACCCAATCCCAGGCCACCGTGGTCTTCGACCGCGAGTTGGGCGGCGACCGCCAGTTGGGCGAGGTCACCCTGGAGCTTAGGCCCAACCCCCGGGGCGGCGGCAACACCTTCAGGGTGGAGGCCGACCCCGAGCAGGTGCCGCCCAACTTCCACGCAGTCCTGGGCAAGGCGGTGGAAGAGGGCCTCACCTCCGGCGTGGTCATGGGATACCCGGTGGTGGACACGGCGGTCACGGTCACCGGCGGCAAGTTCACCCCCGGCCTTTCCACCGAATTGGGCTTCCGCCTGGCCTGCACCATGGCCCTGAAGCAGGGCATGGAAAAGGCCAACTCGGTGCTCTTGGAGCCCATCATGAAGGTGGAGGTCATCGTGCCCGAGGAGTTCATGGGTGAGGTCATCGGCGATCTCAACTCCCGGGGCGGTTCGGTGGAGGCGGTGGAACCCAAGGGCGGCGCCAACGTGGTCAAGGCCCTGGTGCCGCTCAGGGACATGTTCGGCTACAGCACCGACCTGCGTTCGGCCACCCAGGGCCGGGCCATCTTCACTATGCAGTTCGGCCACTACGACCGCACCGGAGAGCGCAAGAAGTAGCCCCCGGAATTCCAGAAAAACCACGGGCGCCCGGCTGAGCCGGACGCCCGTTTTGCTTGCCCTGGGGCGGCGCAGCTATTTCTTTTGGTCGGTAGCCTTTTCGGCCGGGGCCTTGTCGCTCTTGGGAGCCGTGGCCTTGGCGTCCTTTTCGGCCTTAGCCTTTGCGGCCGCTTCCTTGGTGCCTTCGGCGGCCAGGCGGGCCTGCTCCTGCTTGATGAATTCGCTCAACTCACCACCGATGATCTTGGAGTTGCCCTGCATGAGCATGGGCATTTTGTCGCGGATGGAGATGCCCTCGGGAGAGCCATAGAACTTCACCATGGCCTGAAGCTCCTTGGCGGTGAATACCTCGGCGCACATGGCCACCCAACGCTTCTTGATGCCGTCCATGCGCTTGTCATCGAAAAACGCCTTGAACTGATCAATAAACTTTTTCTGCTGCTCGGCGGGCAACTGGGTGGAGATGCGTTTGACCGTGTCCACGATCTGCTTACGCACTTCGGCCAGCTTCCAATAGTCCTGAGCCGCCTGGAGGCGCTGGGCTATGTCCTTGGCATTGGGCTGACCGGCGGCCAGGGCCATGGAGGGCAAGATCAGGCACAGGCATAGCCCCAGCAGCAGTACTAACTTTCGCATTAAGACTCCCTTTTTTTGCCGCCTTTAGCGGCCCGATGGGTGCGCCGGGATGAGGGGAAGGGAGCGTCCTTGTTCAGCCTCGTAACGGAGGTACTGGTTTTGGCGTTGCTCTTCTTCCTGGGCCTGACGCTTTTGTTTGTGGCGGGTTCGTTGGTCCATCTGCTCAAGAGCCTTTTTAGCCTTGGCCTGAAGCTCAGGTTTGTCCGCCAAGTTTTTGACCGCCCGGTTCAGATGGTATCCGGCCGAGCGGTAATTGTGTCTTTGGATAAAGGCCAGGCCCAGGTACAGGGATGCTTCCCCCACCTGACCCAGGCGGCCCATGCTCACTCCCAGCTCATATAGGGCGGCATGGTTGTCGGGGTCCTGGGCCAACAGGCGGCGCAGCACCTCGACGGAATCATTGAGACGGCCCTGACGCTGGTAGGCCTGCCCCAGGGCCAACAGAGTGTCGGTGTCGCTGGGCTTGAGCAACAAGGCATGCTTTAGCAGGGCCTCGGCCTTGGCGTCTTGCCCCATGAGCAGGCGGCAGACACCCTCGGCCCTGATTTGGTAAGCGTTGTTCGGCCAAAGCTGGCTCAGGCGCTCAAGAAACTGCAAAGCGGCCTCATAGCGGTGGCGGCGCATGTTGAGCAGCCCCAGGCCGTAAATGGGGTAGGGGCTGTTGGGGTCGCTCATGCGACGGTTGCCCAGCACCTTTTCCGCCTGGTCTTCGGGGTCGTACAAGGCGATGAGCCGGGTTTGGATGCGCAAAAACTCGCTGTTGTCATAATTGGTGGCCTTGCCGTGCCATGTCCGGGCCATGTTGGACATGGCCTCCATCCGCTGGGGGCCGGTGGGGTGGGTGCGCAGGTAAACCGGGGCGTTGCCTCCCATGTAGTTTTCCATCTTCCAGATACGCTGGAAGCTGCGCTCCAGCTCCTGGGGAGGGTAGCCCGCGGCGGTCATGGTCTTGAAGGCGGCCCAGTCGGCCTCTTGCTCGTCTTCGCGGCTAAAGGCCAGCTGCTGCTGCACGCCTCCGGCCACCGAGCCCATGGTGACCGCCTGGCCCAAGGCCGGCGAAACGGCGCCGCCCAAAATGATGCCGGCCAGCAGCCCGGCCAGGGTGGCGATATTGGTGGGCGTGGATTTTTCCATGCGGTGGGCCAGGTGGCGGCGCCACACGTGGCCCATTTCGTGGGCCAACACCCCGGCCAATTCGGCCTCGCTCTCCAGGGTGGTCATCATGCCCCGGTACATGAAGATGTAGCCGCCGGGGATGGCGAAGGCGTTCATCACGCCCACGTCGGCCACGTATATGCGGAAAGGGAAGGGCTTGTCGGGCACGTGCGGCTCCAGGCGCTTGGCCAGGTTGCGCACATAATCCACGATGTCCGGATCATCCACCAGGGGTATGGAAGCCATCACCTGCTCATAGGCTTCCTCGCCCATCTTGCGTTCCTCTTCCAAGCTGATCAGGGCGGCTGCCGGGGATGGCATCAAACCGCCCAGCAGGGCCAGGCAAAGCAGCAAGCAAAGTAGACGATGGACCATAAGTCTATTCTCCGGTTTCGAGCAGACTTTTGCCGGTCATAGCCTCTGGTTGGGCCAGCCCCATCAACTCCAGCACCGTGGGAGCCACGTCGCGCAGGGCTCCGCCGGAGCGCAGGGTCGCTTGTCGCCTCTGGGGGTCTATAAGCACCAGGGGAACCGGGTTGGTCGCCGTGTGGGCGGTGTAGGGCCCTCCGGTGGCCGGGTCTATCATCTGTTCGGCGTTGCCGTGGTCGGCGGTGAGCACCACCTGGCCCCCGGCTCCCAGCATCGCGGGCACCACCCGGGCCAGGCAGCGGTCCAGGGTCTCCATGGCCGCCACCGCCGCGGCCATCACCCCGGTGTGGCCCACCATGTCGCCGTTGGCATAGTTCATCACGATAAGGTCGTAGCGGTCGGCCGCGATGCGCCCCAGCACCTCGTCGGTCACCTCCACCGCGCTCATGGCCGGTTTCTCATCGTAGGTGGCCACCTCCTTGGGGGAGGGGATGAGCACCCGGTCTTCGCCGGGCACCTGGTCTTCCACCCCGCCGTTGAAAAAGAAGGTGACGTGGGCGTATTTTTCGGTCTCGGCGATGTGCAACTGGCTTTTGCCCGCCTGTGACACCACGTCGGACAGGGTGTCCTCCAGCTGCTGGGGCGGAAAGGCCACCGGCACGTCCAGGTGCTGGTCATATTGGGTCATGCACACGTAATAGCCCAAATTGGGCCGGTCGTGCACGTCGAAGTTGTCGAAGCCGGGCTGGTTGAAGGCCCAGGTAAGCTCCCTGGCGCGGTCGGCCCGGAAGTTGAAGAAGATGACCGCGTCGCCGTCTTTTAGGCTCCCCACCGGTTGGCCGTCTTCGTTCATGCGCACCGTGGGCTTGATGAACTCGTCGTACTTTTGGTTGGAGTAGTCTTCTTCCACCGCGGTGACCAAGTCGCCCGCCAGGCGGCCTTGACCGCGCACCAGGGCGTTATAGGCCTCTTGCACCCGGTCCCAGCGCTTGTCCCGGTCCATGGCCCAATAGCGGCCCGCCACGCTGGCGATGAGCGCGGAAGAGTGATCGTTCAAAAAGTCCTCGAGCTGCTTGAGGTAGCCTGCCCCGGAGTCGGGCGGGGTGTCGCGGCCGTCCAAAAAGGCGTGGATGAAGATGCGCTCCACCCCTGCCTTGGTGGCTGCGTTGATCAACGCCTCCAGATGGGTGAGCAGCGAGTGCACCCCCCCATCGCTGACCAGGCCCATGAGATGCAAGGCCTGACCGTTTTTTTGGGCAACGGTGAAGGCCTTTTGAAACTCGGGATTGTCGCCCAGTTCGCCGTTGGCCACGGCCCGGTTGATGCGGGTGATGTCCTGAAAAACCACCCGGCCCGAACCCAGGTTGAGATGGCCAACCTCGGAGTTGCCCATCTGCCCGGCGGGCAGGCCCACGGCCTCGCCGCTGCAAACCAACTGGGTGTGGGGATAGTCCCGGAACAGGGAGTCGATGTAGGGAGTGTCGGCCTGGGCCACGGCGTTGCCCTCGGCCTGCGGGTTGATGCCCCAACCGTCCAGAATGATCAAAGCCACCGGGGCGTGGGCCGGCATTATATCCTCCTGCTTAGTCTGCCGCTGGTTTGCCGGGCCGGAGCAGCATGGCGTCCAACTCCGCCTGGTCAAGCTCCACCCTGGGCGCATCGCCCCACAGGGAGTCCAGGTCGTAGAATTCCCGCACCGGCTCGTGGAAAACGTGCACCACCACTTCGCCGAAGTCCAACAGGGCCCAGCGGCCTTCCTTGAGCCCTTCCATTCCCAGGGCGGGTCGGCCCGCCTTTTTGAGGACCCTGGCGATGTTTTCGCTCACCGAGGATACCTGGCGGGTGGAGCGTCCGCTCACCAGGAGGAAATAGTCGGCATACCCCGTAAGTTGGGCCACTTCCAATAGCACCGGGTCCTCGCCCTTTTTATCCAGGGCGGCGGCGGCGCAAAGCAGTGCCAGCTCACGGGCGTTCTGCGGCTTGGGGGGCCTTATGCGGGGCTGTCTGGGATTGTTCACCTATTTTTGGCCCGCGTTGATGTAGAGTTTCATGCTTTTAATATAGTCTTCCACCGGCTGGGGTACAAGAAAGCTTATGGAGCGCCCGGCGGACACCCTATGCTTGATGTCGGTGCTGGAGATGTCCAACAGGGTGGTGGACACTTGGCGCACCCCCTTGCCGCTGGGCAGGCGGAACCAGCCCTCTTCCGCCGGGGCGAAGGCAGGGTCCAACTCGGTTTGCAGATAGTCCAGCAAGTCCCAACGCGGGGAGGAAGGCCGGTCCATGACCACGAAGTCGGCCATCTCCAAAAGGCGCTTGGGCTGGTACCAGGTGTGCAGATAAAAAAACTGGTCATTGCCCAAAAAGAAGAAAAGTTTGCGTTCCGGGTCTTCCTGGAGCATGTGGGCCAGGGTGTCCAGGGTGCGGCTGGCCCCGCCACGGGCGATTTCCAGTTCGCTCACTGCGAACTCCGGGTGACCCTCCACCGCGCGGCGCACCATCTCCAAGCGGTGCTCGGCCGAGGCCTGCACCTTTTTCTTGTGGGGCGGCGAGGCGCAGGGCATGAAAACCACCGTATCCAGACCCAACTCCTCGGCCACCTCCTCGGAGGCCCGGAGGTGGGCCAGGTGTATGGGGTCGAAGGTGCCCCCGCAGATTCCCAGGCGCGTAGACACTAGGAACGCACCTGGCCGTCGCCATAGGCGATGAACTTGGTGGTGGTCAGCTCGGTGAGCCCCATGGGCCCGAAGGCGTGCAGCTTGCTGGTGTTAATGCCGATCTCCGCGCCCAGGCCCAACTCCCCACCGTCGTTGAAGCGGGTGGAAGCGTTGACCAGCACCAGGGAGGAGTCCACGCTGTTGATGAAGCGTTGGCTGCGGGCATAGTCGCTGGTGACGATGGCCTCGGTGTGCTGGCTGCCGTAGCGGGCTATGTGCTCCATGGCCTCGTCAATGCTTTCCACCACCTTCACCGCCAGGATCAGGTCCAGGAATTCAGCGGGCCAGTCTTGTTCCACCGCCTGGACGGCGCCGGGCACCAACTCCAGGGTGCGGGGGCATCCCCTTATCTCCACGCCACGCTCCATGAGGGCCTGGGCCGCCTTGGGCAGAAACTCGGTGGCCTCGGCCGCGTGCACCAGCATGGTCTCCAGGGAGTTGCACACCCCGGGGCGCTGGCACTTGCCGTTTACGGCGATGTTTACCGCCATGCCGTGGTCCGCGCTCTGGTCCACGTAGAGGTGGCACACCCCCTTGTAGTGCTTGAGCACGGGGATGGAGCTGTTTTCGGCCACGAAACGGATCAGGCCCTCGCCGCCACGGGGTATTATCACGTCCACCAGTTCGTCCTGCTTGAGCAGGGCGGAGGTGGCCGCCCGGTCGGTGGTGGGTATCACCCGCACCGCGCCTTGGGGCACGCCGCCGGCGGCCAGCACCTGATCGATGATTCCGGCCAGGGCCAGGTTGGAGTTGATGGCCTCCTTGCCGCCCTTGAGCACTACCGCGTTGCCCGATTTGAGGCACAACCCGGCCGCGTCCACTGTGACGTTGGGCCGCGACTCGTAGATGAAACCGATGACTCCCAAGGGAATGCGCTGGCGGCCAATCAAAAGCCCGTTGGGGCGCCGCGCCATGCCGGTGACCTCCCCCACCGGGTCGGGCAGGGCGGCCACGTCTCTGAGGCCCTGAGCCATGGAGGCGATCACCTTGTCCGAGAGGGTGAGGCGGTCGAGCATGGCGGCGCTGAGACCGGCTTCGCGCCCGGCGGCCAGGTCCTTGGCATTAGCCTCCTGCAACGAGGCCGCGTTTTGCTCCAGGGCCTGGGCCAGGTCCAACAGCACCTGGTTTTTCACTCCGGTGGGCACCACGGACAGACGCCGGGCCGCCTGGCGGGCTTCGGCGCAAATATCCTTGACTAGCTGCTCAACAGACATGCCACGCTCTCCTCGTCTTCCAGATCGAACACCACCAGGTTGTCGCGGTGGATCACCTCGTCATAGTCCTTATACCCCAAGCGGCTCTCGATTTCCTGGGAGCGCAGCCCCTTGATGACCGCCAACTCCTCGGAGGAGTAGTTGGTCAGGCCAATCCCCAGGACCACCTCGCCGGGACCGACCACCCGCACCCCGGCCCCGCTCAGAAAATCGCCGCGCACCTGGCGGATGCCCGCGGCCAAAAGGCTCTTGCCCCCCTCGCACAGGGGGCGCACCGCGCCTTCGTCCACCACCAGCTCGCCCGCAGTGTCCGCGTCAAAGGCGATCCAGGCCTTGCGCCGGGTGAGGCGCTCGGCGTGGGGAAGAAACAGGGTGCCCCGGTCTTCCCCGGCGCTGAGTTGATCCAGGATGCCGTCGCTGGTGCCGTTGGCCACGATGGTGTAAGCGCCGCAACGACCGGCCTTGTAGGCGGCCTTGACCTTGCTCAGGATGCCGCCGCGCCCCACCGCGCCGGGCTGGGAACTGGCCGCCTTGAGTAGCTCGGGCGTGACCTTCTCCACCAGGGGGATGCGCTGGGCCTGGGGATTATCCCTGGGGTCGGCATCCATGATGCCGTCCACGTTGGTCAGGTTGATAAGCAGGCCCACCCCCAGCAAGTTTGTCAGGGTGGCGGCCAAATTGTCGTTGTCGCCCAGCTTGATCTCGGCCACGGCCACGGTGTCGTTCTCGTTGATGATGGGCAACACTTCCCAGCCAAGCAGGGTGATCAAGGTGTTGCGCGCGTTGAGGTAGCGCTTGCGCCGCCTGAGATCCCCGCCGGTTAGGAGCACCTGGGCCACCTTGATGCCGTGGGGCGCGAAGGCGTCTTCATATGCCTGCACCAGCCGGGCCTGGCCCATAGCCGCGGCGGCCTGCTTTTCGGGAATGGAAGAGGGGGCGAAGCCGGGGCGCAAGTGGGCCGCTCCGCTGGCGATGGCTCCGGAAGAGACCAGCACCACCTGGCGTCCGTGGGAACGCAGGCGCGATATCTGCCCGGCCAGGTCGGCCACCCGGCCGGTGTCCAAGCCTTCGGGCCCGGTAAGGACTCCGGAGCCCACCTTTACCACCACCCGTGCGCAGTCCTTGATTACCTCAGCCCTGTTCACCTTCGTCTTCTCCCCGGGATTGGTCCAGCCTGTTGGCCAGGGCCAGCATCAACTCGGTCACCCCCTGACCGCTGAGTGCGCTCACCGGCCACACCTCCAGGCCCAACTCTCCCGCCGCCTGGCTGAAGGCGGCCAGGTTTTCCTGGGCCTCGGGCAGATCCATCTTATTGGCCGCCACCATGGCCACTCGCCCGGCCAGGCGGGCGTCGTAGGCCAAAAGCTCCTCGCGCACGGTCCACAGGTCCGTGGCCGGGTCTTCCGCGCTCAGGTCCACCACGTACAGGAACAGGTGGGTTCGCTCCACGTGCTTGAGGAAGGTAAGCCCCAACCCGGCCCCTTTGTGCGCTCCGGCCACCAGGCCGGGCACGTCGGCGATGGTGAACGGCCGCCGATCTTCCAACTGTACCACTCCCAGGTTGGGAGTGAGGGTGGTGAAGGGATAATCGGCCACTTTGGGGCGGGCCGCGCTGGCTGAGGTGATCAGGCTGGATTTACCGGCGTTGGGCAGGCCCACCAAACCCACTTCGGCCAGGAGCTTGAGCTCCAGGCGCATGGTGAAGCTCTGGCCCTCCTCGCCGGGCTGGGCTCTGCGAGGGGCCTGGTTGGTGCTGGTGGCGAAGTGGGCGTTGCCCTTGCCGCCCCGGCCGCCCTTGGCCACCACGACCTCCTGGCCGTCGCTGGTCAGGTCGTAAAGGAGCTCGCCGGTCTCATGGTCATAGATCTCGGTGCCAACAGGCACCAGCACGAGCTTGTCTTCGCCGGCCCGGCCGTTTTTGTCGCTGCCTTGGCCGTGTCCGCCGCGTTTGGCTCTGAAATGTCTTAGGTAGCTGTGGTCGGCAAGGGTGGTGACCCGGTTGGTGGCCTGGATGACAACGTTGCCGCCCCGGCCGCCGCTGCCGCCGTCCGGGCCGCCCCTGGGGCGAAAGCGCTCACGCAGGAAACTGACGCAGCCGTTGCCGCCGTGGCCGGCGGCAACCTCTATAATGGCCTCGTCTACGAAGCGCATGATTCACACCCCGAGCCGGGGTTGCTACAAAGCCAAGGGCGGCCCGGGTGCCCCATGTTTGGCACCGCCCGTGGCCGCCCGGCAAAAGCCCTCTTTAGGAGGGATATACGCTGACCTGTTTGCGGTCGCGGCCCAGCCGCTCGAACTTCACCGTACCGTCGATGACGGCGAAAATGGTGTAGTCCCGACCTAATCCCACACCCTTACCGGGGTGGATCTGGGTGCCCCGCTGGCGCACGATGATGCTGCCGGCGCGGACGGGAGTGCCCTCGCTGCGCTTTACGCCCAGTCGTTTACCCGCGGTGTCGCGTCCGTTGCGAGAACTGCCGCCTGCTTTTTTATGAGCCATGCTGCCGACCCCTTATCCGTGCGGCCTAAGCCGGGATTTCTTCTATGCGCACCGCCGTGAAGGGCTGGCGATGGCCTCGTTTGACCTTGTAGCCTTTGCGGCGCTTCTTCTTGAAGACAACCACTTTTTTGGCTTTGCCTTGGTCGATGATGGTGGCGGTGACACTGCTGCCCTCAATAAAGGGCTGGCCGATCTTGGGATCGCCCTCGCCGCCGATCATCAAGACCGGCTCGAGCTGCACCTTCTCACCCACTTCACCGGCCAGTTTCTCCAACCGGAGCACCTGACCAGCTTCAACTTTATATTGTTTGCCGCCTGAGGCGATCACTGCGTACATGGTGGCTGCACCTCCAAAAATTTAGAAGGTGAAGTATAGCAAAAGTTTAAGCCCTGTCAAGGGATGCACCGGCTTATCCGCTGCAAATCGAGCCCTTAGGCACACCCCGGCCACCCGGCGCGCACCTTCGATTGGGCCTCCAAGGCTTAATAAACGGGCCGCCGCCATGGGGCGGCGGCCCGGGCTATACACAGGCGTCCCTTATTTGGGTGCCTTGAGGTATTTGTAGAAGTCGCTGTCCGTGGACAGGATCAACTCACTATTGCCGGAGTCGGCCTTGCCGTAGGCCTCCAAAGTCATGAACAATGCATAGAAATCCGGGTCGCGGCCGTAGGCCTGACCGTAGATACGGGTGGCTTGAGCGTCTCCCTGGCCCTTGATCTTTTCGGCCTTTTTGTAGGCTCCCGAGCGGATACGGGCCATTTCTTTCTGCATCTGACCGAGAATACGGCGCTTATCGCCCTCACCCTCGGAGCGGTACTGGCTGGCGATACGCTTGCGCTCGCTGATCATGCGCTCGAACACCTGGCGCTGAACGCTCTCCACGTAGTTGATGCGCTTGATCTCGATGTCCACCACCTGGATGCCGTACTGAGGGGTCAGCTTGGCCGCCTCGGCCAGCATGGCCCGGGTGATGGTCTGGCGGCCCATCTTCACCGCAGTGTCGATGCGCGCCTGGTCGTCTTCGCTGCCCGCCACCGCGGATGTGGAGGTGGGCATGTATTTTTCGTCGCGCTGGAGGATGGTAACCGGCTTCCAGTCGCTGGAGCGCACCAGCTCAACCAACAGGTTGGAGCTTACCTGGTCGCGCACCACCGAGTCGATGATGTCGTCCAAGCGGCTTAGGGCGCCGCGCTCGCTGGCCACGGTCTGCAAAAAGCGCAGGGGGTCGGTGATGCGCCAGCGGGCGGTGGTGTCCACCCAGATGTATTTTTTGTCCCTGGTGGGAATCTGGTTGGGGGAGCCGTCCCACTTGAGCAGACGCTCCTCGAAGGTGTGCACTTCTTGGATCATGGGGATTTTGAAGTACAGGCCCGCCTGCTTGTAGGGGCCTCCCACCGGTTTTCCGAACTGGGTGACGATGGCCTGATGCCCCTCGCTCACCGTAAAGAAGGCGCCCGAGGCCACCAAGGCGGCCAGCAGGATCAGCACCAGCAGGGGAAGGGTCTTCTTGCCCGTGCTCATCACTTCACCCCCTTGTCTTGGGCTTGCGCCGTTTTGGGGCTGAGGTTCAACAGAGGCAGCATTCCGCGCACATTTTCATCCACCACGTAGATCTTTTCGGCCTTTTTGATCATCTTCTGCATGGCCTCCAGGTACAGGCGGCGGCGGGTGACGTCCTTGGCGGTGAGGTAGCTGGCCAACACGGCTTCGAAGCGTTTGGCCTCGCCCTGGGCCCGGTTCACCTTTTCGGTGGAATAGCCCTCGGCCTCTGTGACCACTCGGGAGGCCTCACCCAAGGCCTTGGGCACCTCGCGGTTGTAGGCTTCCTGGGCCTCGTTGATCATGCGTTCCTTCTGTTGACGGGCCTCGTTGACCTCGTTGAAGGCAGGCTGCACCGGCGGGGGCGGGTTGACGTCCTGCAGCTTGACCGTGATTATTTGCACGCCGGTCTTGTAGCTGTCCAGCAGGGTTTGCAGCTCTTTTTGGGCCTTGGCCGCGATCTCCACGCGTTGCAGGGTGAGCACCTGGTCGCTCAGGCGGTTGCCCACGATCTGGCGCATCACCGATTCGGAAAGGTCGCGGATGGCCGCCACGGGGTCGCGCACCGCAAACAGCCAAAGTTGGGGATCGCGAATCTTGTACTGCACGATCCATTTGACTTCGATGACGTTGAGGTCGCCGGTGAGCATGAGGGACTCGTCGGAGTAGCCCTTTTCGCTGAAGCGGCTCCTGATTCCCGGGCTGATGCCCCTAAAGCCGAACTCTTCCTTGAACACGCGGCCGGTTTTCACCTTGATGGCGTTTTCAATGCCCAAGGGCAACTTGAAGTGCAATCCAGGTCCGGATTCGCGCACAAAGCGGCCGAAGCGCAGGATGATGCCGTTTTCTTCAGGGCCCACCGTGTAATAAGCGGTGGAGCCAAGGACGATGGCGGCCACTATGAGCACCACCACCCAAAGGCCCTTGGCCTTTTTGAAACTGGGCATCTTGTCTTTTAAATCGCTGAAGACCTTATTCAGGTCTGGTTCCCGGCCGGTCCCCCGGGGTGGGGGGGTCCAGTCCATGGGCATAATTGCACCTCGCTGGGGTGAGCTAAGTTAACGATACTTGTTGCCGAAAGCATAGCAGTCCAGTGCGCGGGGGGCAAGGTCAAGCGGCGCACGGGAGTGCGATTGCGGCAATAGGGCGTTTGTGAATGAATTTTATTCAGGCTCTGGATTCCTGCGGGGTGGGGCGTAGCGCAGCAGCAGGATCAGGCCCGGTATGGCCGCCAAGGTGCAAAAAATAAAAAAGTTCGGCCAGCCCATGGCCTGGGCCATCCACCCGGTGGGCGCGCTGGCCAAGACCCGGGGCACTCCGATGAGGCTGGAGAGCAAGGCGTATTGGGTGGCGGTGAAGCGCCGGTCGGTGAGGCTGGCCATGAAGGCCAGGAAGGCGGCGGTGCCCATGCCCGAGGTGACGTTTTCAAAGGCGATGACCGCGGCCAGCCCCGCGATGTGGTGGCCCAGATAGGCCAGCCCCGCGAAGCCCGCGGTGCTCATGGCTTGCAGTATGCCGAAAATCCACAGGCAACGGCGGATGCCCATCTTTAGGATGACGATACCCCCCAGCAGGCCGCCTCCTATGGTGGCCCAGAAGCCGAAGAGCTTGACCACCGCCCCGATCTCGGTCTTGCTGAAGCCAAGATCCAGATAAAAGGGCGTGGTCATGGTGGAGGCCATGGAGTCGCCGATTTTATACAGAAGAACGAAAGCCAGCAGCCCCAGCGCCCCGGAGCGCTGAAAGTATTCCACAAAGGGTTCCACCACCGCCTCCCGGAGGCTGCGGGGCGCGCCGGTGGGGTGGGGCGGTTCGTGGCAAAACAGGGTGGTGAACACCCCAACCAGCATCACGGCGGCCATGATCAGGTAGACCGTGGCGAAGCTGATGTGGTCGGCCAGGATCATGCCCCCGCCGCTGGCCAGGAGCATGCCCACCCGGTAGCCGTTTACGTACAGCGACGAGCCCAGGCCCAGTTCTTCGTCGCTCAGGTCTTCCCGGCGGTAGGCGTCCACCAGGGTGTCTTGGCTGGCGCTGAAAAAGGTGACCAAAAGGGCCGCCAAGGCCACCATGGTGGGCTGCTGGGCGGGCTGGGTGAAGCCCAGGCCCACGATGGCCACCATGAGGCAGAGCTGCACCACCAGAAGCCAGCCGCGCCGCCGTCCCAAAAAGGGCAGGGTGTAGCGGTCCAGCAGGGGGGCCCACAGAAATTTCAGGGTGTAGGGCAGGCCCACCAGGGCCATGAGCCCGATGGTGGCCAGATCCACCCCTTGTTCGCGCATCCATGCCTGCAACAGGCTGATGGTGAGCAACAGAGGAAGCCCGCAGGCGAAGCCCATGAGCAGCGACACCAGCATGCGAGTGTTGAATATCTGGCGGACCAGGCTGGTCACAGGGCCGCGCCTCCGGCCTGGGGCGACCGGCATGCACTATGTAATAAGAAGGATGTGGATGCGTAAGGTTTGGTGAGGTGAGCGGGGCTCATCACTCTGCGCCGACTAGCTCCACGCTGACTACCTCTAGGATGCGCATACCACCGGGAGTCTTGACCTTGACCTCGTCACCTTCCTCCTTGCCCAACAGGGCCTGGCCGATAGGCGAGGTCATGGAAATGCGCCCGCAGCTGGCGTCGCTCTCGGCCGCGCCGACTATCTGGTAGGCGTGCTCCTCTTCGACGTCCACGTCGTACACCGTGGCTCGGCAGCCGAAGACCACCCGGCCGTTGGGCTCGGGCAAGGGGTCCACCACCTCGGCGGTGGCGATGAGGTTGTCCAACTCGGAGATCTTGGACATTATGATGGCGTTGCGCTCCTTGGCCGCGTGGTACTCGGCGTTTTCGCTCAAGTCACCGTGAGCCCGTGCTTCCTCAATAGCCCTGACGTTGGCGGGAAGTTCGACCTTGCGCAAGTGCACTATCTGGTCCAACAGACTTTGATGGCCCTGGCGGGTAATTAGCGAACGCGACACCTAGTCTCCTTGGTCCGGCGCCGGCCGGCGGCGCAAAGGGTAAACCTTCGGCGCGGACCGCGAGGCCCGCGCCGTTGGCTAGAGTATAACACCAAGGGCCACGGCGCTCAACGCCCCTCATTAATTGAGCTTGCGCACCTTGTTAAGCCCCAGGGGCGGTGTTATACTACCAAACCGTTCAAGGGACCGGACTGACCGGGGAACCCCTGAAAGCTCTTGAGCATTTTGCCCCGGCTGAGGCTTGACAGCCGGGGCGGTTTGCTATAGTCAACATCAGGCCCAAGGTGTTAGGTCATGAAGGTCGCGGTAAACGACATCCCCTCGGAAGGAAAGGAGCTTTCCTTCAGCGACACGGCGGCCGAGCCTCGCGACTTGGGCCCCCAGGTCGAGGCGGTGGTTGCCGCGCCTTGCGCACAGCTTAGGCTGGAGCGAGTGGGCGAGTTGATCACGGCCAAGGGCACCTACGCGGCCGAGTTGGTTTTGGCTTGCAGCCGCTGCCTGGGCCCCGTCCCGTTGCGCCTGGAAGGTGAGCTCGACTGGGCCTTCCGCCCCTTGGGGCAGGAAGACCGCGAAGAGGTTGAGCTGGCCGAGGATGAGCTTGAGTTGTCCTTTTATGAGGATGGCCAGGTGGACCTGACCCAGGCCCTGCGCGACGAGATGGGCTTGGCTCTGCCCATGGCCCCCTTGTGCCGCGATGACTGCTCGGGCCTTTGCCCGGTCTGCGGCAAGCCGGTAAAGCAGGGTGAACCCTGCTGCCGGCGTAATAAAATCGATCCCCGTTGGGCCAAGCTGGCCCAGCTTAAGAAATAGTCCCGGCAACCCCGCGGCCTAGTTGGCCGCTCTTGCGGAGAGTTAACAAAGATGGCTGTTCCCAAAAGACGTCATTCCACCACCCGGCGCGACAAACGCCGCTCCCACGACAGCATCACCCTGCCCAACCCGGTGGCCTGCCCGCAGTGCGGCGAGGCCAAGCTGTCTCATCGGGTGTGCCCGTCCTGCGGCACCTACAAAGGCCGCCAGGTGGCCAAGACCGAGGAGTAGGCGCTAGTCCATGCGCATTGCCCTGGACGGCATGGGAGGCGACAACGCCCCCGAGGCGGTGGTCAAGGGAGCCCTGCAGGCCCTGACCGAAACTCCGCCCGATGTGGAGATTATCCTTGTGGGCCAGACCGAGGTCCTGGAGCCTCTGCTGGAGAAGGAGGACGCCTCCTCTCCACGCTTGACGCTCCACCCTGCCGCCCAGGTAGTGGCCATGGATGAATCTCCCAGCGTGGCCCTCAGGCGCATGCCCGGCTCCAGCATCCGGGTCTGCTACAACCTGCACAAGTCCGGCGAGGCCGACGCGGTGGTCAGCGCGGGCAACTCAGGGGCCACCATGGCTCTGGGCGCGGTGGTCATGGGCCGCTTGGCCGAGGTGGACCGTCCGGCCCTGGCCTCGGCCTTTCCGGCGCTCAGGGGACCCACTTTGCTCATCGACGTGGGAGCCAATGTTGACTGCAGCGCCTTGATGCTGATGCAGTTCGGCTACATGGGCTCGGTCTACGCCGAACGGGTGATGGGGCTAAAAAATCCCAAGGTGGGCCTGTTGTCCATCGGCGAAGAGCCGGGCAAGGGCAACACCGCGGTCAAGCTGGCGGCCGAGCACCTGAGAAACAGCGGGCTCAACTTCATCGGCAACGTGGAAGGCCGCGACATGTTCAAGGGCGAGACCCAGGTCATCGTCTGCGACGGCTTCGTGGGCAATGTCTGCATCAAGCTGGTGGAAGGTTTCGCCGACACCTTTGAGTATTTTTTCCGGGAATACATGGCCCACAGCATAAAGGCCCGTCTGGGCGGGCTGTTGCTCAGGGAGCAATTCCGCGACGTGGCCAGCCGGCTGGATTATTCCAATTACGGAGGCGCGCCCTTGTTGGGCATCAACGGGGTCGGCCTGATCGCCCACGGCGCCTCTTCGCCCAAGGCAATCGCCACGGCGGTTAAGATGGCGGCCAACACGGTGCGCGCCGAGGTTACCCGCCATTTGGCCGAGGGCCTGGAACAGTACCGCGGACGGCTTTTGGGCGACATAGCCCATTCCTAGGCAGGCACCTCCGCCGCCGAGACGCAGAATCAGGGGAGAAAGATAGATAGATGGACTATTTCTTCACCGAAGAACAGGAAATGATCCGCGACCTTTGCCGGCAGATCGCCGAAGAGCGCATCAAGCCGGTTCGGGCCGAGTTGGATGAAAAAGAAGAGTTTCCCAGCGAGATCATGAAAGCCCTGGCCCAGGCCGACCTGTTCCAGATCATCATCCCCGAAGAGTACGGCGGATTGGGCGGCGGTTGCCTGGAAAACTGCATCGCGGTGGAAGAGCTTTCCCGCGCTTGCTGCGGCGTTTCCACCAGCTATGCCGCCTCTTTCCTGGGCGCTTATCCCATGCTTCTGTTCGGCAATGAAGCCCAGAAGGAAAAATATCTGCCCCTGATAGGCAGCGGCGAGAAGCTTTGCGCCTTCGCCCTGACCGAGTCCGCTTCCGGTTCCGATGCGGCTAGCATCCAGACCGAGGCCAAAAAGGACGGCGACTCCTACGTGCTCAACGGCTCCAAGCAGTGGATCACCAACGGCGGCGAGGCCGGGGTGTACACGGTGATCGCCATCACCGACCGCAACAAGGGAGCCAGGGGCGCCACCGCCTTCATCGTGGAGGCCGACGACCCGGGTTTCAGCATTGGTAAAAAAGAAGTGAAGATGGGCATCAGAGCCAGCGCCACTTCCGAGCTTATTTTCAAGGACTGCCGCATTCCGGCCGACCGGGTCCTGGGCAAGGAAGGCCTGGGTTTCGTGGTGGCCATGCGCACCTTTGACAAATCCCGCCCCGGGGTGGGCGCCCAGGCTGTGGGCGTGGCCCAGGGAGCCCTGGACGAGGCCGCGGCCTTCGCCCGGGTGCGCAAGCAGTTCGGCAAGCCCATCATCACCTTCCAGGCGGTGGCCCACATGCTGGCCGACATGGCCGTGGACATCGAGGCGGCCCGCGCCCTGGTTTATGCCGTCGCCCGCTACGTCGACAGCGGTGCCAAGGACTTTTCCAAGGTCAGCGCCATAGCCAAGGTTTTCCCCACCGACATGGCCATGCGGGTCACCACCAACGCGGTGCAGGTGCTGGGCGGCCACGGCTACATGCGTGAGTATCCGGTCGAAAAGATGATGCGCGACGCCAAAATCCTCCAGATCTACGAAGGCACCAACCAGATTCAACGCAATGTCATCGGGCAGGAGTTGAATAAGGAGTATGGGCGTAAAAAGTAGAGCATCCTGGAGCGCACTTAAATGAAAATTGCAGTCTGTATTAAACAGGTTCCCGATACGGCGAACGTAAAGCTGGACCCTGAGACTCACACCCTCAAGCGCGAGGGCGTTGAGAGCATCGTCAACCCATTTGACCTGTTCGCCCTGGAGGCGGCGCTTCGCATCAAGGAAGCCGCCGGCGGGGAAATCGTGGCCATCACCATGGGCCCACCCCAGGCCGAGACGGTCATCAAGGAAGCCATCGGCTACGGCGTGGACGAGGGCCTGCTCTTGAGCGACCGGGCCTTTGCCGGCGCCGACACCTGGGCCACCACCGCCGCCTTGGCCAAGGCCATCGAGGGCTTGGGCGAGGTGGACCTGGTGATCTGCGGCAAACAGGCGGTGGACGGCGACACGGCCCAGGTGGGGCCGGGCATCGCCCAGCGCCTGGGCTTGCCCCATGTGGCCTTTGTGAAGGGTTTCCGCGAGATCGACGACAAGCATTTGGTGGTCGAGCGCCAGATGGACGACGGCTACGACGTGGTGGATCTACCCCTGCCCGCGCTGATGACCGTGGTGCGCGAGGTGGGTGAGCCCCGGCCGCCGTCGCTCAAAGGCAAAATGAGGGCCAAGAAATACACCGTGCCCATGCAGGGAGCGGTTGAGTTGGGCCTGGACGAAAGCCAGGTGGGCCTGGCCGGCAGCTTCACCCAGGTGGTGAAGGTGTTCGCCCCCAGCCACAGCGGCGATCGCCGCATGCTCGAAGGCAGCGACGAACAGATGGGGGCCGAGGTCATAGACGCCCTGGTCGACACCCAGGTAATCATGGTGGGGAGCTAGGGCCATGGTCGTGATCATCGACAAGGAACTTTGCATCGGCTGCGAACAGTGCCTGGACGCCTGCCCCTTTGATGCCTTGGAGATGCAGGGGGACTTCCCCGAGGTTGGCGACTCCTGCACCCTGTGCGGCTCCTGCGCGGACGTGTGCCCCGAAGATGCCATCACGGTTCCCGAGGTGGAGCGCGCCCAGGACGACCGGGCCGCCGAGGCCAAGGGCGTGTGGGTCTACGCCGAGGTGCGCGGCGGGCAGATGCCCGAGGTGGTGGCCGAGCTGTTGGGCCAAGGACGCCGCCTGGCCGAACAGTTGGGCGTGGAACTGGGCGCGGTGGTTTTGGGCCACGGCTTAAACGGCGTGGCCGGCGAGCTGTTCGCCCTGGGGGCCGACGTGGTCTATGCGGCCGATGACCCCCGCCTGGCCGAGTTCAACGACGATATCTATTGCAAGGTGCTCTCCCGGCTCATCGCCGAGTACAAGCCCGAGGTGCTCCTGGCCGGAGCCACCTCCATCGGACGTTCCATGATCCCCCGGGTGGCCACGGCGGTAGCCACCGGCCTCACCGCCGACTGCACCGGGCTGGCCATCGACCCGGACAAGCGGCTGTTGCTGCAAACCCGGCCCGCCTTTGGCGGCAACATCATGGCCACCATCGTTTGCCCCACCGCCCGGCCCCAGATGGCCACGGTGCGGCCACGGGTGATGAAGGTCGGGGAACGCCGGGACGGCTTCCAGGGCCGCTTGGTCACCGTGAGCATGGAAGACCAGGACCAGGCCGCCACCAAGGTGCTGGAAGTGGTGCAGGCCCTGGAGAACAACGTCAACCTCACCGGGGCCGAAGTAGTGGTCACCGGCGGGCGCGGCGTGGGCGGCCCCGAGGGCTTCCAGGTGGTCAGCCGGTTGGCCGAGGCCCTGGGCGGTGTGGTGGGAGCCACCCGCGGAGCGGTGGACTCCGAGTGGATCGGCCACGCGCACCAGGTGGGCCAGACCGGCCGCACCGTGGCCCCCAAGCTCTATATAGCCCTGGGGGTGAGCGGCGCGGTGCAACATCTGGTGGGCATGCAGGGATCGGACACCATCGTGGCGGTGAACAGCGACCCCAACGCACCCATTTTCGACGTGGCGCATTATGGTATAGTAGGGGACTTATTCAAGGTGGCCCCAGCCATGCTGTCCCACCTGAAACAGTTGCGCGGCCAGGGTTAGGCCCCGGTCTGTCCAAAAACAGCTAGGCAGGGCGCGGCCCTCGAAAGGTGTTAGGTTGGCGGAGCAAAACAAGGTTCATCTGATTACCGGCGGTTCGCGCGGCATAGGCCGGGCTATTGCCCTGGCCCTGGCCTCTGAAGGCGACGTGGTCTATTTCAACCACTTCGACCCCGACGACTCGGCCGCCGATGAGACCATTGATCTGCTTAAGCAGGCGGGGGCCGAGGCTTTCGGCCAGAAGTTCGATATCTGCGACCAGGAGGCAGTCAACGCCTGGGTGGGTCAGGCCTACGAGGCCCAAGGCCGCGTTGACAACCTGATCAACAACGCCGGCATCACCATGGATGGCCTGTTGGTGCGCATGAGCGCCGAGCAGTTCAACAAAGTCATTCAAGTGAACCTGGTGGGCGCCTTCTACTGTCTGCAGGCGGCGGCCAAGCTGATGATGAAGCAGCGTTTCGGCTCCATCGTGGGCCTGGCCAGCATAGCCGGGCAGATCGGCAACCCCGGTCAGGCCAACTACTCGGCCTCCAAGGGTGGGCTCATCGCTCTGACCAAGACCGCGGCCAAGGAATTGGCCCCCAGGGGCGTCAGGGTCAATGCCGTGGCCCCCGGCTTCATCGACACCGAGATGACCAAGACGATCCCCGAAAAGGTCGCCGAGGCCATGAAGAGCATGATCCCCATGCGCCGGGCCGGCCAGCCCGAGGACGTGGCCGACGTGGTGGCGTTCCTGTGCTCGGATGAGGCCCGCTACCTCACTGGCCAGGTGCTGTCCATCAGTGGCGGGCTATATATGTAAGGGCCGCCTTTGGGCGGATTTTATAAAAGACAATGCCGCTTGCGCTAAGCAGAGCGAATATGTCAAGGCGGACCCTTGGGTCCGGGTAAAATTTGGGAGAGTAATTTCCATGGACGACATCAAGGCAAAAGTTAAAGAGATCATCTGCGAACAGCTTTCCGTGGCCCCCGAGGACGTAGTGCCCGAGGCTTCCTTCGTTGATGACCTGGGCGCCGATTCCCTGGACCTGGTGGAAATGATCATGGCCATGGAGGAGGCATTCGACGTGTCCATCGCCGACGAGGACGCCGAGAAGATCAAGACCGTTCAGGACGCCTGGAACTACATCGAGCAGCTTAAGCAATAGCGTCCGGCGGCTTAAGTCTTGGCCGCGCCGGGCCTTGCCGGTCCAGGCGCGGTTAAATGGTTTGCCTCGGGGCGTTTAAGGAGTGGCCGTGCAGCGTAGGGTGGTGGTAACTGGCATGGGGCTGGTGACCCCTTTGGGCACCGGCGTGGAGAAGAGTTGGGAGGGGCTCAAGGCCGGCAAAAGCGGCATTGGTCCCATCACCAAGTTTGACGCGTCTTCATTCAAGACCCAGATAGCCGGAGAAGTGCCGGACTTTGATCCGGAACAGTGGGTTCCCAAAAAGAAGATTCGCAGACTTGATCCCTTCATCCATTTCGCCATAGGCGCCGCGCAGATGGCCTGGACCATGTCCGGCCTGCCCGAGCCTCTGGACGAACAGACGTCTCCCCGGGCCGGTTGCATCCTCGGGGTGGGGCTGGGAGGCCTCATCACCCTGGAAGAAACCATACGCATGACCGAGCACCAGGGTTTCAACCGGGTGAGCCCCTTCTTTATCCCCAAGCTCATCGGCAACATGGCCCCCGGCGAAGTCTCCATGATCCACAACCTAAAGGGTCCCAACACCTGCGTGTGCACCGCCTGCGCGGCGGGTACCCACGCGGTGGGCGAGGCCATGAAGAACATCCAGCGCGGCGTGGCCGACATCATGGTCTGCGGCGGGGCCGAGGTGGTGTGCACCGCTACCACCCTGGCCGGTTTCGGGGCCGCCCGGGCGCTCAGCACCCGCAACGACGAGCCCACCAGGGCCAGCCGCCCCTTTGACGCCGAGCGAGACGGCTTCATCATGTCCGAGGGCTCGGGTGTGCTGGTGCTGGAAGACCTGGAGTTCGCCAAGGCGCGCGGGGCCAACATCCTGGCCGAGCTGGTCGGCTACGGCCTCAGCGCCGACGCCTATCACATGACCGCGCCCGACCCCAGCGCCATGGGCTTCGTGCGCTGCATGAAGATGGCCCTGGACGACGCGGGGGTGGGCCCCGAGGACGTGGACTACATCAACGCCCACGGCACCTCCACCGACCTCAACGACGCCACCGAGACCAAGGCCATCAAGATTCTTTTTGGTGACGACGCCTACAAGGTGGCCATCAGCAGCACCAAGAGCATGCTGGGGCACATGCTGGGGGCCACCGGTGGGGTGGAGGCGGTTATCAGCGTTCTGGCCCTGCGCGACCAGATCATGCCGCCCACCATCAACTATGAGAATCCCGACCCGAGTTGTGACCTGGACTATGTGCCCAACCAGGCCAGGGAAGGGAAAGTCAATACCGTACTGAGCAACTCCTTTGGCTTCGGCGGCACCAACGCCAGCGTACTGTTCAAGACCTACCAGCCTTAGGCTGTGGTGGGAAATACGTTGGTGGCGGCCGGGGCTGAAGCGTTTCGCCCCTGGGAGGCCGCTTTAGTTGAAAGCCAGACCTAGCAAAGACGCCTATTACCTGGAGATCGCCCGCGAGGTGAGCCGCCGGGGCACCTGCCTGCGGCGGCAATACGGCGCGGTGATCGTCAAGGACGACCAGATCGTGTCCACCGGTTATGCCGGCGCCCCCCGGGGCGTGGCCAACTGCGTGGACCTGGGCCGTTGCCTGCGCCAGGAGATGAACATCCCCTCGGGGCAGCGCTACGAACTGTGCCGTTCGGTTCACGCCGAGATGAACGCGGTGATCCACGCCTCGCGATCCCAAACCCTGGGAGCCACCTTGTACCTGGCCGGGGTGGAGGTGGCCGACGGGCTGCCCACCGAGCATCCCGAGCCCTGCCTGCTGTGCCGCCGGGTTATAATCAACGCGGGAATCGAGAAGGTGGTGGTGCACCCCCGGGATGCCCAGATCACCACCCTGGACCCCCAGGACTGGATCGAAGAAGAGAATCAAGCCGCCCGCATGGGCTTGGTGGCGCCCATCGCCCTGGAAGGGGAGTACGGTGTGCCTGGCCGGAAACAGGGAGGAAGCTCATGAGGTGCCCGTTCTGCGGCAAGCTGGACAACAAAGTGGTGGATTCCAGGGTCAGTAAAGACGCCTCGGTTATCCGCCGCCGCCGCCAGTGCCTGGACTGCGACCAACGCTTCACCACCTACGAACGGGTGGAGGAGATGGAAACTTACGTGGTCAAGAAGGACGGCAGCCGCGAGGTTTTCGACCGGGCCAAGCTAAAGGCCGGGGTGCTCAAGGCCCTGCACAAGAGGCCGGTTTCCATTGAAAAGGTTGATGTCTTTCTGGACAACCTGGAAGGCAGCTTTCAGGAGCGCAACCTGCGCGAGATTCCGGTGCGGGAGTTGGGCGAGACGGTGATGAACCTGCTCAAGGAGCTGGACGACGTGGCCTATGTGCGCTTCGCCAGCGTGTACCGTGAGTTCCGCGACGTGGACGAGCTGATGCGCGAGGTCAAGAAATTGGTGGCCCAGCGCGAGGAAAACTAGCCCCCGTGGGCTTGCCGGACTAGCCGGGCGTCTTATGCCTATCAGCCCCGAAGAACCCCAAGACATTCATTTCATGCGCCGCGCCCTGGCCCTGACCCGCCGGGGTCTGGGCCTTAGTTCGCCCAACCCGGCGGTGGGCGCGGTGGTGGTGGCCGGCGGACGGGTGGTGGGCCAGGGCTGGCACGCCAAGGCCGGAGAGCCTCACGCCGAGGTGCATGCCCTCCGCCAGTCCGGGCCGCTGGCCCAGGGAGCCACCATCTACGTGACCCTGGAGCCCTGCCACCACGCCGGGCGCACTCCACCCTGCACCAAGGCCATATTGGCCGCTGGCATAACGCGGGTGGTGTATGGAGCCTCGGACCCCAACCCGAGGGTGGCCGGCGGAGGGGGGCGCTTCTTGGCCGAGCAGGGCCTGGGGGTGACTCCCGGCGTGCTGGCCCAAGCCTGTGAGTGGGAGCATCGCTTTTTCATCATCCACGTCACCACCGGCCGTCCCCACGTGATCCTCAAGACTGCGGCCACCATGGACGGCAAGACCGCCAGCACCACCGGGCACAGCCGCTGGGTCACCGGCGGTGCCAGCCGCCGCTTCGTGCACCGGGTGCGGGGCTGGGTGGACGCCATCATGGTGGGCGCGGGCACCGCGCTCACCGACGATCCCCAACTCACCTGCCGCCTGAAGGGCAAGCCAAACCCACTCAGGGTTGTGGTGGACAGCAAGCTGCGCCTGCCGGTCACGTCCAAAGTTATTGACCCAGCCCAGGAGCCGGGCTGCCTTGTGGCCTGTCTGCAAGACGCCCCCGAGGACAAGGCCCAGCGCCTGGCCGAGGCCGGGGCCCAGGTGCTGCGCCTGCCCGCCGACGAGCAAGGCCGGGTGGATCTGGCCGCCCTCATGGACGAGTTGGGCGCGCGAGGTGTGACCAGCCTGTTGGCCGAGGGCGGGGCGGGCCTGGCCTGGTCCCTGCTGAACGGCGGGCTGGTGAACGAGGTGATGTATTTCTTCGCCCCCAAGCTGGTGGGCGGGGCCTCGGCTCCCGGTATGGTGGGCGGGCCCGGGCTGGATCGCATGGATATGGCCTGGACCTTGAGCCGCCCCATGGTGCGGCATTTCGGTGATGATGTTATGCTGTGGTCAAAGACCTTAGGTTAGGCGTGAGTAAACGGCAATTTGTTGTCAAGGAGCATTTAGATGGGCAATCCCTTCCGCTGGGTCGAGTTGACCACCGAAAATTTGGAAGAGGCCAAGGAGTTTTACAGCGAGATATTCAATTGGAAGCTGGAGGCCTTTGAAGACTCCACGGTTCCTTATTATTTCGTTAAAACCGGCGGCGATGCCGAGGGCGGCATCATGGGCAAGCCCAGCTCCCGCACTCCCACTGCCTGGACCCCCTACGTGGAGGTCAAGGACCTCTCCTCGGTGTGCGACAAGGTGGAGCGCCTGGGCGGCCGCATTCTCAAGCACAAGACCTCCATTCCCGGCATGGGCTGGTTCGCGGTGGTGCACGATCCTCAGGGTGCGGTGATCGGCCTGTGGCAGCCTCGCAAGGGCTAGACGGCGCAAGCCGGATAAGCGAGTAAAGGGTTATGTTTACCGGACTGGTGGAAGGCCGAGGCAGGGTGGGGCGCATCGCTCCCCAGGGCCCGGACAGCGTGCTGAGCATTTCCGCGCCCTGGCCGGCGGACCAGACGGTGCTGGGCGAGTCCATCGCGGTAAACGGGGCTTGCCTCACGGTGACCCGCATCAGCGGCGACGGATTTACGGTGGACGTATCGGCCGAGACGCTGGAACGCACCACCCTGGGACGCCTCAGGCCCGGCGATTTGGTGAACCTGGAGCGGGCCATGCAACTGGGCGACCGCTTGGGCGGGCACCTGGTAACCGGGCACATAGACTGCGTGGGCGTGTTGCAAAAGCTGGAACAGGTGGGCGGCTCCACCCGCATCGAGGTGGGCCTGCCGGCCGAACACCTGCGCTACGTGGTGGAAAAGGGCTCGGTGGCTTTGAGCGGCATCAGCCTGACCGTGAACTGGGTGGGGGCCGAGAGCTTCAGCCTCAACATCATTCCCCACACCATGGACGCGACCACCCTTAATCTTGCCAAGCAAGGCGATTCTGTTAATATTGAGACCGACCTCATCGGCAAGTATGTGGCAAGGCTGCTTATTCGCGATGAGGACGGCCCAGGACCCTCCAAGGGGTTGAGCGCGGCCGACATGAAGCGCATGGGCTGGTAACTGGAAGCTCGGGCACCGGAGAAGCGCGAGATGCAGGGGGCGGAACTAGTAGGCTATTACCCTGGGGTGATCGGCGAGGTCACCCGGCTGCACGCCACCTACTACGCCCGGCACTGGGGCCTCGACCTTTCCTTCGAAGCCCAGGTGGGCCGCGAGTTGGCCGAGTTTCTCGAGCGGGCCGATCCGGCCCGCGATTTGTTCCTGGCCGCACGGGGCGAGGACGGCCTGGGTGGCTGCGTGGCCCTGGACAGCACCTTCGAAGAGGGCGCCCGGCTCCGCTGGCTCATTGTGGAACCGGCTTGGCACGGCCAGGGATTGGGGCGTAAGCTACTTAGCCGATGCCTGGATTTTGCCCGCCAAGCAGGGCACCGCAGGGTCTTTTTGTGGACCTTCAGCGGGCTGGACGCGGCGCGGCGCCTGTACGAAGCTGCCGGGTTCACCTTGGCCCAGGAACACCAGGTGGACCAATGGGGCAACCAAATAACCGAACAGAAGTTCGAACTAAACCTATAGGGCCTAGCCTGCGCTGCCGCCGGAGCCTGGCCCGATTAGACTAGGCGGCGGCCGGAGAGAAGACATCATGCCTGTGGCCAGCATAGCCGAGGCCATTGAAGATATTCGCAACGGTAAGATGGTCATCCTGGTGGATGACGAGGACCGTGAGAACGAAGGCGACCTCACCATGGCCGCCGAAATGGTGACCCCCGAGGCCATCAACTTCATGGCAACCCACGGCCGAGGCCTCATCTGCCTCAGCCTCATACCGGACCACGTGGATCGCCTGGGCCTGACCCCCATGGTCCGCGACAACAAGTCTCCCTTTGAGACCGCCTTCACCGTGTCCATCGAGGCCACCAAGGGCGTAACCACCGGGATCAGCGCCCACGACCGCTCCCACACCATACGCACGGCGGTGGACCCCGAGTCCGGCCCCGGCGATCTGGTGAGCCCCGGTCACGTCTTCCCCCTCAGGGCCCGCCGGGGCGGCGTGTTGGTGCGCACCGGCCAGACCGAGGGTTCGGTGGACCTGGCCCGCCTGGCCGGCCTCACCCCGTCCGGAGTGATCTGCGAGATCATGAAGGACGATGGCACCATGGCCCGCATGCCCGACCTGGAGAAGTTCGCGGACGAGCACGGGCTCAAGATCGTCACCGTGGCCGATCTGGTCTCCTACCGCATGCGCAACGAGTCCTTTGTTCACCGTCAGGCCCAGGTGCACTTGCCCACCGAATACGGCGAGTTCACCGCCATGGGCTACACCAACGATGTGGACGACCTGGAGCACGTGGCCCTGGTCAAGGGCGAGATCGATTCTGAGAATCCGGTGTTGGTGCGGGTGCACTCCCAGTGCCTCACCGGCGACGTTTTCCATTCGCGCCGCTGCGACTGCGGCGACCAGTTGGCCGAGGCCCTCAAGAAAATCGACGCCGAGGGCTCGGGCGTGCTGCTATACATGAGCCAGGAAGGCCGGGGCATCGGCCTGGTCAACAAGCTCAAGGCCTACGAGCTGCAAGACCAGGGAGCCGACACCGTGGAGGCCAACGAACGTTTGGGCTTCCCGGCGGACCTGCGCGACTACGGTATCGGCGCTCAAATACTGGCCGACCTTGGGGTCCGCCAGATGCGCCTCATGACCAACAACCCCAAGAAAATGGTGGGCCTGGATGGCTACGGACTTTCGGTGGTGGAGCGGGTTCCTCTGGAGATAGCCCCCTGTGCCGACAACGAAGCCTACTTGCGCACCAAGTGCACCAAAATGGGGCATCTGCTTAGCCAGGCCGCCGAAGCGGTCGATAGGGGGTGACATGGCCAAGGTAATCGAGGGAACTCTAAACGCCAAAGGGATGCGGGTGGCCCTGGTGGCCGGCCGCTTCAACGACTTCATCACCTCCAAGCTGGTGGAGGGAGCCCTGGATACGCTCAAGCGCCACGGCGCGGCGGACCAGAACCTCACAGTGGTGTGGGTGCCCGGCGCCTTTGAAATCCCCCTGGTGGCCCGCAAACTGGCCGCCGGCGGCAAGTACGATGCGGTCATCACCCTGGGCGCAGTGATCCGGGGCGCCACCAGCCACTTCGACTACGTGGCCGCCGAGGTTTCCAAGGGTGTGGCTCAGGCAGGCCTGGATACCGGTGTGCCGGTGATTTTCGGGGTGCTCACCACCGACAGCATCGAGCAGGCCATCGAGAGGGCCGGCACCAAGGCCGGGAACAAAGGTGCTGACGCCGCTATGGCCGCCATGGAAATGGTCGACCTGTTCAAGAACCTTTAGGCTTCGCGAAAGTGGGCGAACGCCGTAAAAGCCGAGAGCTGGCCCTCAAGGTGCTCTATCAAATGGAGCACGGCGACGCCACCGCACAGGAGGCCCTGGCCAGCTTCGCGGACAACTTTGCCGCACCCAAGCGGTTGTGGGTATATGCCCAAGAACTGGTCAACGGCATAGCCGGCCACGCCGGGGAGATAGATCAAGCCCTGGCCGAGGTCAGCCGCCGTTGGCGGGTGGAGCGCATGTCACGGGTGGACCGCAACATCCTGCGCCTGGCCTGTTTTGAGATGCGCTTCAGCGACGGCTCGGTGCCGCCCAAGGTGGCCATCAACGAAGCGGTGGAATTGGCTAAGCGTTATGGGGCCGAGGACTCACCTGGATTCATCAACGCAGTGCTGGATTCCCTGCTTGCCAGCCCGGGCTAGGCGATGCCGCCCTCCAGCACCTTCAATAACCTGCCCTCCGATAAACAGGAGCGCATACTGGACGAGGCCCTGAGCGAATTCGCGGCCAAAGGCTACGCTCGGGCCTCACTCAACCGTCTGGTAAGCCGCCTGGGTATCGCCAAGGGCAGCATCTTCAAATATTTCCGCGACAAGCCCGGCCTGTTTTCCCAGGTGTTCGACTTCGCGGTGGATCGGGTCAAGCGCCACCTCAGGCGGGTGCGCGAAGACACCCGTGGCCAGGATGTGTTCACCCGCCTGGAGACCAGCCTGTTGGCGGGCCAGGAGATGATCGCGGCCAATCCGCGCCTGTTCCAGTTCTATTTGCGAGTGATGTTCGAGGGCGACGTGCCTTTCCGGGGGCGTCTGCTGGCCTCCATCCGCCTGTTCAGCCACGACTACATCATGGACCTACTCACCGACGGGGTGGCCGACGGCCAGCTCAGGCCGGACCTGGACCTGGAGATGGCCGCACTGGTTGTGGACGCCACCCTGGAGCGATTTTTGATCGCTTCGGTGATGGAGCACATGGACGCCGGTTTGGGGCTAAAAGACGCCGGCCCTCAACAGGCGGCCAGTTTGGCCGCGGGGTTGGTGGACACCCTGCGCCGGGGATTGGGGGCTTGCTGATGAGTATGTGGTTGGTGACCGTGGCCATGTTCCCCGAGGCAAAGCTGCTCACCGCGCGCCTGGAGCCAGGCCGCGAGGTGGGGCGGCGGCCCTGCTGGCGGGGCTCGCTGGCCGGGCATGAGGTGCTCTTGCTGCTCACCGGCATCGGCCAGGTGAGCGCGGCCCAGGCAACCACCGCCGCCCTGGAGGCGGAGCCCGCCATCAGCGCGGTGTTCAACCTGGGCTGTGCCGGGGCCTATGCGGGTAGCGGCTTGCAAACCGGCCAGGCGGCACTGGCCTCCGAGGTGGTGTTGGCCGATATGGGTGTGCAGAGCGGCGATAAACTGCAAGGCCTGGACGAGGTGGACATTGCCCTGGCCGGGCGCAGTTCGGGCCTGCCGCTTTACAACCGCATACCCTGCGACCCTGGCCTGAATGAGCTTGTCCTCCGGGCCAACCCCGGCATCACCCTGGGAGCCTTTGCCACCGTGGGGCGCATCAGCGGCGACGCCCAGACTGCTCAGGCGGTGGCCGGGCGCTGGGGCGCGATCATGGAAGAAATGGAAAGCGCGGCCGTGGGCCTGGTGGCCCGCTGGTATGCCAAGCCCTTCGCGGCCATCCGGGGGGTGAGCAACCCCGCCGGGCTGCGTGAGTTGGATGTGGCAGCCGGGGCCGGGTCGGCGGAACGGGCCTTCCTGGCCTTGGATCAAAGCGCGTGAGCCCTCGCGAGATCAGCTTCGGGCTTTCACCTTGCCCCAACGACACCTTTGCTTTTTACGCGGCCCTGCACGGCCTGGTGGACACCCACGGCTGGAATCTGCGCCCCCACATGGCCGATGTGGAGGAGTTGAACCGCTTGGCCCTGGCCGGTGAGTTGGAGATGACCAAGCTCAGCTTTACCGCCCTGGGCCGCTGCCTGGACCGCTACGGCCTGCTGAGCGCCGGGGCCGCCCTGGGCCGGGGCTGTGGGCCGCTGGTGGTGTGCCGCCCAGGCTTCGACCTGGAGCGCTTGGGTTCGGTGACCGTGGCCGTGCCCGGCTTCAACACCACCGCTTTCATGCTGCTCAGCCTCTATCTGGGCCATGAGCCCCAGGCCCAGGCCCTGGTGTTCGACCAGATAATGCCCGCCGTGGCGGCAGGGGAGTTCGAGGCCGGGCTGATCATTCACGAAGGGCGCTTCACTTTTGCCGGCCACGGCCTGGAGGCTCCGGTGGATCTGGGGGCTTGGTGGGAGCAGGACAGCGGCCTGCCCATACCCCTGGGCTGCATCGCCGTACGCAGGGATTTGGGGGCCCCGGCCGCCCGCGAGTTGCAGGACATTCTGGCTGCCAGCGTGGCCCATGCCCAGGCCGAACCCCGCGCATCCCAGGAGTTTGTCTTGGCCCATGCCCAAGAAATGAAGCAGGCGGTGGTGTCCCGGCACATAGGGCTGTATGTTAATGCCTTCAGCCGGGATCTGGGCGACGAAGGCCTGGCGGCGGTTGAGGAGCTTTTGGCTCGTGGGCGCGAGATAGGGTTGTTGCCCGAGGCTGCCCATGGTTTGTTGGGTGGATAGAAAATTTTTGACCCCGCAGGGTCATTTACGATAAATTTATCACGACCCGCAGTAGATCACTACGGCATCTTTGTCTGGATGGATAAAAGGTGGAACCCGAGCCGCGACGAGGCTTTCTCCAGCGATTAAAGCTAGCCCTGGGCGTTACCCCCGCCAACACCTCCGAGGATCTCGAGCGTGAGATCCACGGTCTGGTGGATGAAGGTGAGGCCAAAGGGCTGATTACCGCCAATGAGGGCCGCATGATCGAGGCGGTCCTTGACTTGGACGAAACCACCACCGGCCAGATCATGGTGCCGCGCACCGAAATGGCCACCGTGTCCACCACGGCCAGCCTGGAAGAAATGGTGCAGGTAATCGTGGACTCGGGCCATTCCCGCCTGCCCATCACCGATGAGGATCTGGATCACATCATCGGGGTGGTGCACGCCAAGGATCTGTTGCCCCATTGGGGCAAGACCGGACAGGAAATTGATCCGGCCAAGATTTGCAGGCCCCCTTTCTTTGTTCCCGAGTCCAAACCTGTGGATCAGCTCTTCAGCGACTTCAAGCGTAAACGGGTGCATTTGGCCATCGTGGTCGACGAGTATGGCGGCACCGCCGGTATCGTGACCATCGAGGACGTCTTGGAAGAGATCGTGGGTGAGATCATCGACGAATACGACCAGGAAGAGCCTCAGTTAATGGAGCAGGCCGACGGGTCGCTGTTGGTCGATGGCCGCCTGGAAGTGGAGAAACTGGCCGAGCATCTGGAGATAGAACTGCCCGAGGAGTTGCCCGAGGGGCGCTTCGAAACGGTGGGCGGCTTCATCACCACCTTGTTGGGCCGGGTCCCCCGCAGCCAGGAGGAGGTGACCTACGGCACCCTGCGCCTTGTGGTGGTCGGGGCCGACGAGCGCCGGGTCACCCAGGTGCAGGTCTATCACAACTCCACACACACCTCGCCAAACAGCGGAGACTGAATCCAAGTGGCCCTTCTCGCCCGTTGGCGTCCCGGATGGGGCGCCGCCCTCATGGCCGTGTTGGCGGGGGGGCTGTTGGCCACCGCCTTTCCTCCCCTGGATTGGTGGCCCCTGTGCCTGGTGGGAGTGATCCCCTTCATCCTGCTGGCCGGCCGCCTGAGTCCCCGCCGCGCCCTGATCGCCGGCTGGCTGGGTGGCTTGGCCCTGTTCACCGGGCTCATGTATTGGATCCTGGTGGTCATGACCCAGTACGGCGGCTTGAACTGGGTTATGGCCGGGCTGGCCTTGTTTCTTTTTGCGTTTTACCTGGGTTCGTATCTGGGCATTTTCTGCTGCCTGGTCAGCTTTGGGAGCCGGGGAGGGGTCAACCCTCTTTTGATGGCCCCCCTGGCCTGGGCCGGGCTGGAGTGGGTGCGCTCCTGGGCCTTCACCGGGGTGCCCTGGCTGCCCCTGGCCATGGGCTTGGACGGCAGCCTGCCTCTGATGCAGAGCGCCGAGCTTTGGAGCACCACCGGACTTTCGCTGCTGATTGTGTTGGTGAACGCCCTGATAGCCGAGGCGGTGCGCGCTCCCTATGGCGCCGCGCCCCTGTGGCGGCGGGTGGCGGCCCTGGCCTTGGGCCTGTGCCTGGTGGTGGGCGGCTGGTGGTGGGGAGCCGGACGCTTGGACCAGGTGCGAGCCGCCGCCAAGGCAGCGCCCACCATGGCGGTGAGCGTGGTGCAGGGCGACGTGTCCCTGCCCATGCTGTGGCAAAAGGCCCTGCGGCCGGTGGTGATGGAACGTCACATCAAGGCCACCCAGCGCGAGGCGCAGAGGGTGCCCCAGCGGCCGTGGCTGGTAATATGGCCCGAATCGGCCGCGCCGTTTTATTTCATGAGCGATGCCCGCGCCAGCCTGCCGGTGCTCAAGCTGGCCAAGCAACTGGACGCCTACATCATGCTGGGCTCCCTGGGCGCGGTGGAAGTGGGTGGCAAGTACAAGGTGACCAACCGGGCCTGGATGGTTGGGCCGGACGGCCAGGCATCTGGATTTTACGACAAGGTGCACTTAGTGCCCTTCGGCGAATACGTGCCCTGGAGCCAGTTGTTGTTTTTCGTTCGGGCCGTGGCCCAGATCGGCGTGGACTTCGCCGTGGGCCAACCGGGCAAGACGCTCCAGGCGGGTTCGATTGCGGTGGGGCCTCTTATTTGTTATGAGTCAATCTTCCCCGAGCTGGCCCGGGCCATGCGCCTGTCCGGGGCCAGGCTGTTGGTTAACCAGACCAACGACGCCTGGTTCGGGCGCACCAGCGCGCCTTATCAACATATGACCCACTTGCGTTTCCGGGCGGTGGAAAACCGTCTGGCCTGCGCCCGCGCGGCCAACACCGGCGTGTCGGGTTTTGTGCTGCCCAGCGGCAAGGTGGTCAAGGCCACCGGCCTGTTCACGCCCGCAGTGGCCGGCGCCGAGTTGCCGCTGATGAATGAAGATACTTTTTACCTGCGCCACGGCGAGATCGCCGGGCCGGGAGCCCTGGGAGTCACCGCGCTGTTCATATTCTGGGTGCTCTGGCGAGAGCGCAAACGAGAGGTATAGCCATGTACGAGGAAATCAAGGGTAAACTGGACGACCTCAACGCCCGCCTGAACCTGCTTCGGGAGTATCTTTGACCCTGTCGCCAAAAAGGCCCGCTTGGCCGAGTTGGACAAGCTCATGGCCAAGGATGGCTTTTGGGACGATCAGGAAGCGGCCAAGGAGGTAATGCAGGAGCGCTCCGGACTTACCGAGACCCTGGAGTCTCTGGACGCGCTGACCGGCCAGGCCGAGGACGCCGAGGTGATGCTGGAACTGAGCCAGGAGGAGCAGGACAAGGCCGCGGCCAAAGAGGCGGAATCCGGTCTGAAGGAGTTGGAGCGCGGGGTGGCCCGCCTGGAGTCCAAGCGCCTGCTGGGCGAACCCGACGACCACCGCTCGGCCATTTTGGCCATAAACGCCGGGGCCGGGGGCACCGACGCCCAGGACTGGGCCGAGATGCTGCTCAGGCTCTACACCCGCTTCGCCGAGCGCCAGGGCTTTGAAGTCAAGATGGTGGACCTGCAGGACGGCGACGAGGCGGGCATCAAAAGCGTGACCATGGAGGTCAACGGAAACCAGGCCTACGGCCTGATGAAGGGCGAAGCGGGTATCCATCGCCTGGTGCGTATCAGCCCCTTTGACGCCTCCCACCGCCGCCACACCGCCTTTGCCTCGGTGTCGGTCTCGCCCCAGGTGGACGAGGACATCGAGATCGAGATCAATGAAAACGACCTGCGCATCGACACCTACCGAGCCTCCGGGGCGGGCGGCCAGCACGTGAACAAGACTTCCTCGGCGGTGCGCATCACCCACCAGCCCACCGGCACGGTGGTGCAATGCCAAAACGAGAAAAGCCAGCATCGCAACCGCGACCTGGCCATGAAGGTGCTCAAGGCCCGTCTGTATGAGTTGGAGCTGGCCAAGCGCCAGGCCGAAAAGCAGGAAGCCTACGACAGCAAACAGGACATAGGCTGGGGCAGCCAGATTCGTTCCTACGTCCTGGCTCCCTATCGTCTGGTCAAGGACCATCGCACCGGGGTGGAGATGGGCAACGTGGACGCGGTGTTGGACGGTGACCTGGAAGATTTCGTGCAGGGCTACCTGCTCTGGCGCTCCCAGTAGAGCCCCGCTTCCGCTATTCACCTGACGCCGCTCCTTCGGGGCGGCGTTTGTTTTTTTTGGGCTAGCCCTCGGCCCGCTTAAGCTGCTTGGCGTAGCGGGCGACGCCCTCGGCGATGCCCTGGGCCACCGCGTCGCGGTAGGAGTTGCTTCTAAGCAGGCGGTGCTCCGTGGGGTTGGTGATGAAGCCCACCTCCACAAGCACCGCGGGCATGCGCGCGCCGATGAGCACATAGAAAGGCGCTTGTTTGACTTCCAGATCGTTTACCTTGGCCTTTTTCCGGGTGCTTTTTAGCAGCGAGCTTTGCACCGAACGGGCCAGGCGGTTGGACTCGTTGATCTTGGAGTTGAGCATCAGGTCGTTGAGGATGACCTGGAGGTCGCTGATGGAGCGGGTGGTAGTGGCGTTTTCCCGAGCCGCCACTCGCATGGACTCCTCGTCCGAGGCCAGGTTCAAGAAATAGGTTTCAACCCCGTTGAGGCGGTGGCTGGCCGCCGCGTTGGCGTGGATGGACACGAAGATGTCGGCGTCCTTGGTGTTGGCGAAGGCGGTGCGCTCCTCCAGGTCCAGGTAGGTGTCGCTATTGCGGGTCAAGAGCACCTGAGCCCCCAACAGCTTGCGCAGCTTGACCGCCACCCGCCGGGCGATGTCCAGCACCAACATCTTCTCCTGGGTGCCCTTGTATTGGGCGCCGGGGTCTTTGCCGCCGTGGCCAGGGTCGATCACCACCCGCTTGACCCCCAGGCCCAGGGCTGCGGCCAGGCTTAGCTCGGGAGGTTTTTCGCCGGCCTTGCCTCGTGGCACGCGGCGTTCCCGCTTGGCCTGACGGGCGTGGGCCTTGGCCTTGGGCTGCTGACCGAAGCAGTCGATCACCACCCGGAAAGGGTCGTTTAAAGTGAAGACCTTGTAGCTGGCCAGGTGCTTGATGTCCAAAACCAGGCGCACCGTGTCCGGGTTGTACTGACCGGCTCTGGCGGCCCGCAATAGGCCGTCGCCGATGGGCACCTTGTCGTCAAAGCCCTGGGGCAGGCTGGCGCCCTTTAGGTCCAGGTAGAGGCGGCGGGGCTTGTGGTGGTCGGGGTCTTGTTTGAGTAGGGCGCTGTTGTAGGGCACCGGCCGCTCCAGGCCGATGACCACCCGGGTGTAAGAGGGGGTGGACCAGTGCCTGAGGCCTTTGACCGTGGCCAGGGCGTCGGCGGCCGTCTTGCCGCTGGGTGGGGGTGTTTTGGCTGGAGACTGGGCCTGAGGCTTGGCTGGAAGCTTGGCTGATGGTTTGCTTTTGGCTCGCTCCCGCTGCTGGTTGGCCAGTTTGTCTTCCAAGACGTCCAGGCGTTCTTTGGCGCGGGAGGCCATATCGCCCTGCGGATAGTTCATGGTTACCCGCAGGTATTCCAGATAAGCCTTTTTAGGGTCGCCGGATTCTTCAAACAGCCCGGCCAGCATAAGCTGGCCGTCGTCCGCCAGGCGGGAATCCGGGAAGCGATTGACCAGGCGCGTGTACAGGTCCACCGCTTGGTCGAAGTCGTTGTCGCGCTTGAAACGCCGCCAAGCCTGGGCGTGGATGCGGCCCATCCACAGCAAGGCGCCCGGTGATTGAGGGCCCCTGGGGCTGGCGGTGTAGACCCTGGCGAAGCGATCAGCCAGGCTTTGCCAGTTCTGGTAAACCTCCTGGGCCTTGGGGTGCTCCATGAGCCAGTGGTAGTCGGCCTTGGCCTGCTCGTAAATGGCCTTGGAGTCCTGGGCGCGCACCGGGGCCGCTACGGCCAGCCCGGCAATGAGGGCCAGGCCCAGCAAAATCATGAGCGCCCTAGTCCAGCTCACCTTGCATCTCGCTGAGCAGGTTGAGGGCTTCCAGGGGCGTAAGGTGCGACAGGTTCAGCTCGGCCAGGCGCTTGAGCACCGGGTGGCCGCCGCTGCCGAAAAGGGCCAGTTGGCCGCCGACGTCCGGAGGCGAGGGCGGGGCGGGCTCTTGGCGCGAGCCCTGCTCCAGGCGCTCCAATATTTGGCGGGCCCGCTCCAGCACCGGCTCGGGCAGCCCGGCCAAGCGGGCCACGGCCAGGCCGTAGGAGCGGCTAACCCCGCCGGGGGCCAGGCGGCGCAGGAACACGATGGAGCCTTGATATTCCTTGACCGCCACGTTGAAGTTCTTGGCCCTGGGGTGGGTGGCGGCAAGCTCGGTAAGCTCATGGTAGTGGGTGGCGAACAGGGTTTTGACCCCCACCCCTTCCAGATCGTGCAGGTGCTCGGCCACGGCCCAGGCCAGGGACAGACCGTCAAAGGTGGAGGTGCCCCGTCCCACCTCGTCCAAGATGACCAGTGAGCGGGGAGTGGCCTGGGCCAGGATGTGGCTGGTCTCGGTCATCTCCACCATGAAGGTGGAGCGCCCTCCGGCCAGGTCGTCCATGGCCCCCACCCGGGTGAAGATGCGGTCCAGCAGGGGCAGTTGGGCCGCCTCGGCGGGTACGAAGGAACCGGCCTGGGCCAACAGGCAGATGAGGGCCACCTGACGCAGAGTGGTGGACTTGCCTGCCATGTTGGGGCCGGTGATGATTAGCACCTGCTGACCCTGGTCGTCCAGGCGCACATCGTTGGGCACGAACTCGCCCTCTTTGAGCATCTGCTCCACCACCGGGTGACGCCCGGCGGTTATGGCCAGCTCGCCCGAGGGAATCATGCGCGGCCGGGTGTAGTCGCGGCTTAGGGCCAAACGGGCCAGCCCGGCCAACACGTCCACCTCGGCCACGGCCCGGGCGGCGGCCACCAGGGGAGGGCCCTGGGCGGCCACGGCCTGGCGCAGCTCCTCGAACAGGGCCTTTTCCATCTCCAGGGCCTTTTCCTCGGCACCCAGGACGGCGGCTTCCTTTTCCTTTAGCTCGGGAGTGATATAGCGCTCTGCGTTGGCCAGGGTCTGCTTGCGTATGAAGCTCTCGGGCGCTTTTTCCAGATGGGCCCTGGTCACTTCGATGTAGTAGCCGAAGACCTTGTTGAAGCCCACCTTGAGTGAGCCGATGCCCGTGGACTCGCGCAGCTCGGCCTGCAAGCTGGCGATCCAGTCCTTGCCCGCGCCCTTGAGTTTGCGCTGCTCGTCCAACTCCGGGCTCACCCCGGTGGCGATGACCCCGCCCTCGGCCAGATTGCCCGGCGGGCTGGGGGTCAGGGATTCATAGAGCCGCTGGGCCAAGCCGCCCAGGCCGCCCATCTGCTGCAAGCGCGAAGCCACCAGCGCAGACTGTAGGGGCTCCAGCATTGCCTTAAGGCCGGGCAGGGCCAGCAAGGTGTCGCGCAGGGCGGCCATATCCCGAGGGGTGGCCTGCCCCAGGCTGGCTCGGCCCACCAGGCGCGGCAGGTCGGGCAACTCGCTTAGGGCGGCGCGCAAACTGTCCAGGAGCAAGGGATCGCTTGCCAGCTCTTCCACTGCCTGGTGACGGGCCTCGATGGCTTCCAGGGAGCGCAGTGGGAAGGCCAGCCACTGCTTGAGCAGGCGGCCACCCATGGGCGTGGCGGTCTGGTCCACCGCGTGCAACAGCGAGCCCTTGCGCCCGCCCGCGGCGATGGAGCGGAACAGCTCCAAGTTGCGCTGGGCCGCCGCGTCCAGCACCAGGTGGCTGGACACCTGGTACAGGCTTAGATGCTCGATGTGCTCAGGGCTGGTGCGCTGGGTGTTGAGCACCGCGGACCAGGCCAAAGCCGCGGCCACTAGAGCCGGTTCGGCGGCCTCGTCCTCATCCTCGGGCAGTCGGCCATCCAGGGTCTGGCGGGCCTGAGACGGGCTGGGAGGGCGTCCGGTGATCAGGCTGCGGGGCAGGGAGGCTCCCATGGGGCCCAGATCTCCCAGGCCGGGATGGGCAGCCTGGGTCTCGGCCAACACCAGCTCGGCGGGCTCCAGGCGGGCCAACTCGTCGGCCAGGGCCGGGCCGGGCAGCAGGGTGGTGGCCAAAAACTCGCCGCTGGCCAAGTCCAGGCAGGCCAGGCCCAGGCTCTCGCGGGCAAAATAAATGGCCGCCAGATAGCGGTGCTCCCTGGGGGGCAGATGGTTGGGGTCGGTGAACATGCCGGGGCTCACCACCCTGGTGATCTCCCGCTTGACCAGGCCCTTGGCCTGCTTGGGGTCCTCCACTTGGTCGCAGACCGCCACTTTGTAGCCTTCTTCGATCATCTTGGCCAAATAGGCGTCCACCGCCCGATAAGGCACCCCGCACATGGGAATGGGGTCCGGGTGGTCCTTGTCGCGGCTGGTCAGGGCGATGGAGAGCACCTTGGAGGCCACCACCGCGTCCTCGAAGAACATCTCGTAGAAGTCACCCATGCGGAAGAAGAGGATGCAGTCTGGCACCTGCTCCTTGATCTCGAAAAATTGACGCAGCATGGGGGTGTCCCGAGGGGGACTGGAGGACACATTTCCTTGGCGGCCAGGGCGGTTGCCGGAATCAGGCTGGGCGGCGCGGCTCATGGTTGGCGGGGAACCACTCCCTTGGGGTTTAGTCGTCCAAACTCCCGTTTAACATAGCAGAAAAGCCATCCAACTGCCAGAAGGCCCTAGCGTGCCCTGGGGAACATGCTGTCCCACTGATGGCAGCGCGGGCATTTCCAGGTGAGCTGATGGGACACGAAGCCGCACTGGCCGCACTGGTAGCGGGCCCAGTCACCCTCGATCTCCGACAGCAACTCGCCATAAGCATCCAGGGCCCGTCCCCGGTCGCCGTCCTTTAAGAGCACTTGCCCGCGCATGCGGTGCACGTCCAGCAGATGCGGGGCGCGATTGACAGCCTTGTCCAGAATTTCCAAGGCTTTTTGGTTCTCGTCGTGCTGGCTGTAGTGCTGGGCCAGGGACATGAGGGTGGGCACCTCGGCAGTTTCCGGATCAATCTCGGCATAGAAGCCATCCGCCGCCTTGCTCCCCAACTCCTCCTCGGCCGAGTTCACCCGGTTGATCACCAGGTGGGCGAACTGAGGCGATAACTTTACCGCCTTTTTCCACACGCCCAGGGCGCGGCGGGCCCGCCCCCTGGCCAACTCCAGGTCGCCCAGGTGCAGGTAGGCGTCCAGGCAATTTTTGTCCACGCTTATGGCTTGGCCAAAAGAGTCCTCGGCCCGGTCCAGTTGGCCCGAAGCCATCAGTTCCTTGCCCCGCTCGGTCTTGTAGTGGGCCAGCACCGGACGGCTGTCGCTCTTGGTCAGCTTGTCCAGGCGCTTGCGGGCGTCGAAAGCGGACTCCCAGTCGCGCATCTCCTCGTAAAGAGTGGCGATTTGCCGCGCCGCTTCTACGTGTTGGGGGTCTTTTTTGAGCACCTCGTCAAAGGCCTCGGCCGCCCGGTTGAACAGGCCGCCTTTTTTGTAGTCCAGGCCCAGGTCATACACCGCCTGGAGGTGGGACTTGAGGTCCAGATTGGGCCGGGCGATGATGGACTGGCGGATGCGCACCGCCCGCTCAATCTCGCCCTTTTGCCGGAAAAGATTGCCCAGTACCACGTAGGTCTCCACCGTGTCGGAGTTCAGGGTCACCGCCTTGGTGAACTCCTCGATGGCTTGGTCGGTGTGATCGGCCATGAGGTGGCTGATGCCGCGCATGAAGGCGTCATCGCTGGCGCTGCGTCCCTGGGCCTTGTTCTTGGCCGACGCCGTCTCTCCGGTCCGGCTGGAGCGAGCCAGGAGCCAGCCCAGCAGCCAGCCCACCAACAAAAGGATCACCCCGGCCAAGAGCCCGGCCGTAGTCAGGGTGTGACCCTGCCAATTGAGTATTATGGTGTCCATGCCTTAACGCTTGTCCTTACCGGAGCTCTGGCCGTTTTCCGCCTGGCCGTCCTCCAGCTTTTCCAGGGAGGCGAGTGACTCATCCCCGTTGGGGACTTCGCCTGCGCTGAAAGAATCTCCGGGCAGATCAGCCGTCCCCGCCACCATCGGTTCTCCGGTCACCGGCAGGTTGCGCAGGCTGCTCAGTTCCTTGCGCAGGTCCTCGGTTTTTTTGACTTGGGCCTTCACCTGGCGCCGCAGGCGCCAACGCTCGTTGATGCCCACCAGGCTGGCCGCCAAAAGCCCCACGAAAAAGGCGAGCAGGATAACCAAATATGTGGGGTAAGGGGTGGATTCCCAGTTGACGAAAAACAGATTTAGTCGGATGCCCAGGGGGTGGCTCAGGGGGGTGATGTTTTGAATCATGAAGATGATGGACAGAGCCACCACCGCCGAGAGAACGATCACCTTGATATAGCCCATGGTCAGCCTTTCATTTCAAGTCGGCGAAAAAGGGTTTGAGCTTTTCGTAGGTCGCCTGGATGTGCTCGGGAATCACCCTGACCTCGCCGAATAAAGTCATGAAGTTGGTATCGCCGCCCCAACGGGGCACCACGTGAAAATGCATGTGCTCTTCGATGCCCGCCCCGGCCACCCGGCCCAGGTTGAGCCCCACGTTGAAGCCCTCGGGGTTCATGACCTTCTTCAGGGCGTGAGTGGCCAGGCGCACAGTGGACAGCAGGTCGGCCATTTCCTCGCCGCTCAGATCGTCCATGTTGGGCAGGTGCCGTTTGGGGGCCACCAAAAGATGGCCGTTGTTGTAAGGGTACTTGTTCATCATAACCAGGCTGAGGCGGCCCACTCCTAAAACCAGGCCGTCAGCCCCCTGGCCGTCGGTGGCCATGCAAAATATGCAGCCCTCGGGTTTGTCTTCTTCCAGAATATAACTCATGCGCCAGGGGGCCCAGAGATTTTCCATATTCAACTCCCTATAACTTCAGCAAGCGGCCGGTGATCTTGCGGTCCAACTCCAAGATACCCAAGGTACCGCTTCCCATGAATCCCTTGGCATAGGAACCTGGGTTAAATAATAGTATATCCTCTTTGACCAAGTTAGTGGGGCGGTGAGAATGACCAAACACCACCGCGTCCACTCCGCTGAATTCCCGGGCCACTCTCCCGGCCAGGCCCATGGGAGAGCCCCAGCCGTGGATTAGCCCAATTTTAAAGCCTCCGGCGCTTACCACACGCTTGTCCGGCAGGTTGGCCCGAACCGTGGGGCCGTCCATGTTGCCGGCCACGGCCAGCACTTCGGGGGCGTCAAGGGCATCGAGCACCAAAAGGCTGGTGAGGTCCCCGGCGTGCAGGATAATATCCACCCCGGCGAAGGCCTCGGCCGCCTTGTCGGCCAGCCCTTGGTCGAAATCGCTCAAATGGGTGTCGGAGATCACGCCGATGCGTATCATCCTTGCCCTCCCTGTTCCAAAGGCACCAATTCCATGTCTCCCCAGGCTGCCAGTTTGCGGCCCACCACGATCAGCGCCCCCAGCACGCCGGGCACTTCGCTCACCCAGCCCAGGGCATCTTGCAAGTCACCGGCGCTCTTGACCCGGTTGCCCAGGGCGGTGGCCACCGCATCGGCCAGGGCCCCGTCCACGGCCTTGACCGTGGCCGCGTCGGCCCGGCCCAGGGACAGCGAGTGCCCCACCGTGCCCGAGCTGGTGCCCAGGCACAGGGGAGTGGACTCCGGGGCTATGCTGATGCCCAGTCGCCCGGAAATGGGCGAGTCGCCCGCCTCCAGGCCCACGGTCACCTCCCGGGGGGATTCCAGGTACAGGTCCCCCCCATTTTCCACCATCACCTCGCCCCCGGTCAGGGGAGAGAGGTCTATGCCCACCGCCTGGGCCAGGGCGCCGGCCACCGCGGCCATGGGCCCGGTGCCCGCCGCGTTTCCGGCGGCCAGCATGGCCCGCACCAGAGGCGGGGCCCAGGGGTCCGGGGCAAGGGGGCTGAGCGAGGTGAGAAATTGCGGGTGCAGGCTGGCGTATTTCTCCAGGCCGCGCCGGTGGCGCAGGATGGACTCCACCGCCTCCTGCTTCAGATCCCCGTGCGCGGTGATCCACAGGTCGGTTTCCTTGACCTTGGCGGTAACCGAAACCAGCCCGCGTCCCCGGCACTTAAGCCGGTATCGTCTTTCTTGAAAAAGGCTCACTACCACCACCTTCAGCGCCCGCGGTGCCAAGCAGGCGGCTTTTTGCTTATAGACCAGCCGGGAGCCGGTGTCAACGAAAGGGCCAAGCCGGGTCCGCCTGAGCCATGGCGCGATTTTTGGCGGCGATGTTCAATCGGCGTTTTCTTGACTTATTATGTGTTCTTGGCTATGTAGAGATGGATCAGGCGCGAAAGGAATTGCATGAACAGCCGCCGTTTGGCCCGGCTCATGGACATCATCTGCGACATCAAGGCCCACCCCCGCCGTAACCCCGACGGGATGTGCGACCGGCTGCAGATATCCCGCCGCCAGTTCTACAAGGACCGCGACGCGCTTTTGGCCATGGGTTTCGGCTTTCACTACTCCCGCGGCCGGGGCGGCTTTGTCCTGGACAAAGAGTTGACCTTTAACGTCAACGGCCTTAGCCTTGCCGAGTTGTTCGCTTTGATCCTGGCGGTGCGCGAGCTGACCCGCCTGAGCGACTATTCCCTGGCCATGGGGGCCCTCACCGGGTTGCGCACCCTGGTGGGCCAGCTGCCTCCCAAGGTGCGCCCCTGGTTCGCCGAGGCGGTGGACGGGGTGGTGGTGTCCGACGGCTTCGGTTGCGACCCCCAGGTGCTCAGCGCCCTGGAAGACGCCATCGCCGGGGAGTGGCAGGTGGTGCTGGTGGTGGACCAGGGCCAGGGTGAAGAGCGCATGACCGTGGAGCCCCAACAGATTTATCTGCGGGAGGGTTTTCTGTTTTTGGAAGCAAGCGGGGATAAATTGGGCGAGTCGGGCCTGGTGGCCCTTTCCCGGGTTCGCCGGGTTATCGCTACGCCCATATTCAAAACCCGGCGTCAGTGAGAGGGAACTGGCGGCGAGTTCATAGCCTGGGCCGGTAAAACGCCCGCCGGCGGCCGGGGGAGACCCGGAGCCGGGGAGGGGATTCATGCGAGAGGTAGTAATCACCAGTGCGGTGCGCACCGCGGTTGGAGCTTATCTGGGCGGTTTGTCCAGCCTTAGCGCCACCGATCTTGGCGCCAAGATCATCAACGAGGCCATGACCCGCTCCGGCCTGCAAGGGGCCCAGGTGGACGAGTGCATCATGGGCTGCGTGCTGCCGGCCGGTCTGGGGCAAAACCCGGCCCGCCAGGCGGCGCTCAAGGCGGGGCTTCCTTTTGAGGTGGGCTGCATCACCGTGAACAAGGTGTGCGGCTCGGGACTCAAGGCGGTGATGCTGGCCGCCCAGGCGGTGGCCTGCGGCGACGCGGACATCGTGGTGGCCGGAGGCATGGAGAGCATGTCAAACGCGCCATACCTGCTGCCCAAGGCCCGCACCGGGTACCGCATGGGCGACGGCAAAGTGGTGGACTCCATGGTGCACGACGGCCTGTGGGACCACATCAACGACTTCCACATGGGCATGAGCGCCGAGCTGTGCGCCGAAAAATACGGCATCAGCCGGGCCGACCAGGACCAGTTTGCTTTTGACAGCTACACCAAGAGCCTCGAGGCGGCGGACCAGGGCCGCTTCGACAGCCAGATAATGCCGGTGGAGATCCCCCAGCGCAAGGGCGACCCCAAGGTGGTGGCCCGCGATGAGGGGCTCATGGCACCGGACCTGGGCAAGCTGGGCTCTCTTAGGGCCGTGTTCAAAAAAGACGGCTCGGTGACCGCGGGCAACGCCTCCAGCCTCAACGACGGCGCGGCGGCGGTGGTGGTCATGAGCGCGGACAAGGCCAAGGAGTTGGGCATCAACCCCATGGTGCGGGTGGGAGCCCAGCGCGCGGCGGGCATAGACCCCAAGTACGTCTTGGTGGCGCCCATATATTCCATCCCCAAGGTGGCGGCCAAGCAGGGCCTGGACCCCAAGGACATCGAGCTGATGGAGGTCAACGAGGCCTTTGCCTCCTCCTCGGTGGCGGTGCAGCGCACTCTGGGCCTGGACCCCGAGCGCATCAACATTTATGGCGGTGGCCTATCCATCGGCCACCCCATCGGGGCCTCGGGCGCCCGAGTCCTCACCACCTTGATCTACGCCATGAAGGACGTGGGCGCGGCCAACGGTATGGCCAGCCTGTGCCTGGGCGGCGGCGAGGCGGTAAGTTTGATTGTGGATAATTTATAGAAAAGCCCTCGCGGGCCAGAGTTTTACATAAGCATTTCGCTGCAACACAAGGAGTTTGACATGACGGAAGCGGTTATCGTAGGCGCGGCTCGGACAGCGGTTGGCAAATTCGGCGGCATGTACACCGGCGTTTCGCCGGTGGACTTGGGCGTTACCGCGGCCAAGGCAACCATGGAGCGGGCCGGTGTGGACCCCAGCCAGGTGGATGAGGTCATTCTGGGCAACGTGCTGGGCGCGGGCCTGGGCCAGAACGTGGCCCGTCAGGTGCAGGTGCACGCGGGCATGCCCGTGGAGTCCAACGCTTTCACCATCAACAAGGTGTGCGCCTCGGGCCTCAAGAGCGTGATGCTGGCCGCCCAGGCCGTCAAATGCGGAGACAGCCGCATGGTTCTGGCCGGTGGCACCGAGAACATGACCGACGCCCCCTACCTCGTTTCCAAAGCCCGTTGGGGCCTGCGCATGGGCGACGGCAAGCTGGTTGACTCCATGATCCGCGACGGCCTGTGGGACATCTTTAACAACTACCACATGGGCATCACCGCCGAGAACGTGGCCGAAAAGTTCGACATCTCCCGCCAGGACCAGGACGAGCTGGCGGTTACCAGTCAGCTGCGGGCCGAGGCGGCCATCACCTCCGGGCGTTTCAAGGACGAGATCGTGCCGGTATTGATTCCTCAGCGCAAGGGCGACCCCAAGGTGGCCGACACCGATGAGCATCCCCGCTTCGGCGCCACCATGGAGGCCATGGCCAAGCTGCGCCCCGCCTTTAAGAAAGACGGCACCGTGACCGCGGGCAACGCCTCGGGCATCAACGACGGCGCGGCCTGCGTGCTGGTGACCAGCAAGGAGACCGCCCAGGAGATGGGCCTCAACGTCCTGGCCACCATCAAGAGCTACGGTTGGGGCGGCGTGGACCCGGCCTATATGGGCATCGGCCCCATCGCCGCCACCAAGGCCGCTTTGGCCAAATACGACGGCAAAGTGGAAGACCTGGAGCTCATCGAGGCCAACGAGGCCTTCGCCACCCAGGCCCTGGCGGTCACCAAAGAGTTGGGCTTCAACCCTGACATCGTAAACGTAAACGGTGGAGCCATCGCCTTGGGCCATCCCATCGGCGCTTCCGGCTGCCGCATCCTGGTGACCTTGCTGTACGAAATGATGAAGCGCGACTCCAAGTTGGGCCTGGCCACCCTGTGCATCGGCGGCGGTCAAGGTGCGGCGTTGGTGCTTGAGCGTTAAAATTTCATCTCCGGTTGGGGATTTGGAGGATAGGGAAAATGGCTTACGAGACGATACTTTTTGAGACCGACGGCCCGGTGGCGGTGATCACCATCAACCGGCCCAAGGCCATGAACGCGTTGAGCCCGGTGGTGGTCGGCGAGATAGACCAGGCCATGGCGGCCATCAAGGCCGACGACAGCATCGGCGCGGTGATCCTCACCGGCGCCGGGGACAAGGCTTTCGTGGCCGGCGCGGATATCGCGGCCATGAGCAAGATGAGCCCCCTGGAAGGCCGGGCCTTTGCCCGCGCCGGCCAAGAGGTGCTGTTTAATATCGAGAAGCTTCCCAAGCCGGTCATAGCCGCGGCAAACGGATTCGCCCTGGGTGGCGGCTGCGAGATCGCCATGGCCTGCGACTTCATATACGCCTCGGATAACGCCAAGTTCGGCCAGCCGGAGATCAACCTGGGCATCATCCCCGGCTTTGGCGGCACCCAGCGCCTCAGCCGCCTGGTGGGCAGGAACTGGGCCAAGGAGCTGTGCCTCACCGGAGCCATAATCAGCGCCGAAGAGGCCAAGGCCATCGGCCTGGTCAACCGGGTGTTCCCGGCCGAAGAGCTTATGGCCGCGGCCATGAAGGCCGCCCAGGGCATGGCCAAAAAGGGCAAGGTCTCCACTCGCGCCATCAAGGAACTGATCAACAGCGGCTACGACATGCCGCTGGAGAGAGCCATCCCCATGGAGGCTGAATGCTTCGCCACCTGCTTTGCCAGCCCCGACCAAGCGGAGGGCATGGGCGCCTTCCTGGAGAAGCGCAAAGCTGACTTCAAGGGTGGATTGGACAAGTAGAGGTGAATAGGTAATTGTTTGTTTGCTCTTTAAATACTTCACGCGCCCGCACGCGCACTTTCGAGAGGAAGTGAACTATGAACTTCGCACTGACCGAAGAGCAACAGATGGTCAAGGAAACCGCGGCCCGTTTCGCCGACGAGGTGCTAAAGCCTCAGGCCGCGCATTTTGATGAAACCCACGAGCATCCCATGGAGGCCTGCCGCGCCCTGGGCGAGCTGGGCTTCATGGGAATCGCCATGCCCGAGGAGTACGGAGGAGCCGGACTGGATTACGTCTCCTACGTGCTGGCCTTGAGCGAGATAAGCCGGGGAGACGCCAGCGTCGGCGTCATCATGAGTGTGAACAACTCGCTGTACTGCTTCCCGGTGAACGCCTTTGGCACCGACGAGCAAAAAAAGGCCTTCCTCACCCCCGTGGCCAGCGGCCAGGCCGAGGGCTGCTTCGGCCTCACCGAGGCCGGCGCGGGCAGCGACCCGGCGGCCATGCGCACCACCGCGGTGCTCGACGGCGACGAGTGGGTGCTCAACGGCGAGAAGAAATTCATCACCAACGGCAACGTGGCCAGATACGCGGTTATCGCGGCGGTCACCGACAAGGCCGCCGGTTACAAGGGAACCAGTTCCTTTGTGGTGGATCTGGAAAACACCAAGGGCTTCTCCGTGGGCCGGGTGGAGGACAAGCTGGGCATCTGCGCCAGCGGCACCGCCGAACTGGTCTTCGAAGACGCGCGCATCCCCAAGGGCAACCTCCTGGGCAACCCCGGCGACGGCCTGAAGCAAATGCTCACCACCCTGGACAGCGGACGCATCGGCATCGGCTCCCAGGCCCTGGGCATAGGTAGGGCGGTTCTGGAAGAAGCGGTGCAGTACGCCGGAGAGCGCGAGCAGTTCGGCAGGCCCATCAGCGCCTTCCAGGCCATTCAGTGGAAGCTGGCCGACATGGCCACCGCCCTGGACGCGTCCGAGCTGTTGCTCTTGCGCGCCGCCTGGATGGAAGACGGGCACAAGCACTTTGAGAAGCAGGCGGCCATGGCCAAGATGTTCGCCAGCGACACGGCCATGAACGCGGCCATCGAGGGCGTGCAGATCCTGGGCGGCTATGGGTACTGCAAGGATTACCCCATGGAGCGCCACATGCGCGATGCCAAGATCACCCAGATCTATGAAGGCACCAACGAGATCATGCGCCTGGTAATCGCCAAGAACCTGATGAAGGGCAAGTAAAGCCTAACCAAGAAGGGCCCGGTGCTGACCGGGCCCTTCTTTTTTCCATATCTTCCAAGGCGGCCTTGCTCTCAGCAAAGATCAATCAGCGCCGTGCTCCGGTGCAATTTTATGGGGGCCACAACAGTTTCATGACACCAGAAGAACGAGCCCAAAAGGTAGTTGCAGGAGACATCCGGGCCGTGGCCCGCTTGATGCGCGACATCGACGACAACGAGCCCGGCTGGCAGGATGTGCTCAAGCTGCTGTACGCCGGGGCCAGGCGGGCTCGGGTGATCGGGCTCACCGGTTCGCCGGGGGTGGGAAAATCCACCATCACCGATGCCCTGGTGGAGCGCTTTCGTGCCAAGGGTCTCACCGTGGGAGTGGTGGCGGTGGACCCCACCAGCCCTTTTTCCGGCGGGGCCATATTGGGCGACCGTATCCGCATGCAGCGCCACGCCACCGATGAGGGCGTGTTTATCCGCTCTCTGGCCACCCGGGGCCATTTCGGCGGCCTCACCGCCTCGGCCCGTGGGGTGGTCACGGTGATGGAGGCCATGGGCCTGGATGTGGTGCTGGTGGAAACCGTGGGCGTGGGCCAGGACGAGGTGGAGATCGTGCGCATGGCCGACACCACGGTGGTGGTCACCATACCCGGCATGGGTGACGACATTCAGGCCATCAAGGCGGGTATTTTGGAGGCCGGGGACATTTTCGTGGTCAACAAGGCCGACCGTGACGGCGCGGGCCGCACGGTGAACGAACTTAAGGGTATGCTTAGTCTCAGCGGCGATCACAACCGCCGGGCCGGGTGGGAGCCCCCCATCATCTCCACCTGCGCCATAGACGGCATGGGCCTGGACGAGTTGGTGGACACCCTGGGCAAGCACTACCAGGTGCTCACAGGTGGTGACGGTCAAATGCTGGCCGAGCGCCGCAAGGAAGCCTTCCGCAGGGAGCTTTTGGAGCTGGTGCAGGCCGGTATGATGCAGCGCCTGTTGGCGCGCCTTGACCAGGGAGAGGGTCTGGCCCCGGTTATCGAACGGGTGCTGGAGGGTCGCGAAGACCCCTACACCGCCAGCGAAAACATATTGGCATCTGTCCTGGGCGACTGAAGGGCCCAGGAAAGGAGGAGTCATGGCACGTAAGGTGAAACGCCAGTCCCTGGGCCAGCGTATCAGGCGGCTGCGCGAGCGCCAGGAGATGAGCCTGGAGACGGTGGCCAATATGACCGGCCAATCGGTGGAAAGCCTGGCCCAGATCGAAAAGGACGAGAAAATACCGCCGGTGGCCTTGCTGCTCACCTTGTCCCGCGCCCTGGAGGTGGACAGCGGTGAGCTGCTAAAGGACGAGGAGGAGGCCGAGGCCGCCGAGCGCCGGGTGGAGGCGGTCAAGGTGCGCACCGACCACTACTCCTACCGGGTGCTTACCCCCGAGGCGGGTCACCGCCATTTGAAGAGTTTCCTGGTGACCATTGATCCCACCAGCGACCTGGAGGGGGCCGGCTACCAGCACGAGGGCGAGGAATTCGTTTACGTGCTCACCGGAGAGGCCGAGGTCAAGGTGGGCCAGAACCTGAACCAGCTCAAGACCGGCGACAGCCTGCATTTCAATTCCAACCTGGTGCACACCCTGAGAAATCCGGGAGCAGAGACCGCCGAGCTTTTGGTCGTTCTTTATACTCCGTAGTCTTGGTAGGAGAAGACCATGGCCTTTGCGCTGACCGAAGAGCAGGTGATGATCCAGACCATGGCCCGGGACTTCGCCCGGGAGGTCCTTTTGCCCACCGCCTCCGAGCGCGACCGCACCCATGAGTTTCCCCGCGAGAATTTGCTGCAAATGGGCGAGTTGGGCTTCATGGGCATGATGGTGCCCGAGGCCTACGGCGGGGTGGGGGTGGACACGGTGAGCTACGCCCTGGCCCTGAGTGAGATCGCCTATGGCTGCGCCTCCACCGCCGTGGTTATGAGTGTGCACAACTCCATCTGCTGCGAGGCCCTGGTGCGCTTCGGCAGCGAGGAGCAAAAGCGGCGCTGGCTGCCCCAGATGACCACCGGCGAGTGCATCGGAGCCTTTGCCCTAACCGAGCCGAACGCGGGCTCCGATCCCTCCAGCCAGCGCACCACCGCCGTGGCCGACGGCGACGAGTGGGTGATTAACGGCACCAAGCAGTTCATCACCACCGGCAAGAACGCCGGGGTGGTCATGGTCACTGCGGTAAACGATAAGAACAAGCGCCACCGGGGCATCAGCGCATTTTTGGTGCCCCAGGGCACGCCGGGCATGAGCGTGGGCAAGGTGGAGGAAAAGCTGGGGCTCAAGGCCAGCGACACGGTGCAGCTTATCTTCGAGGACTGCCGGGTTCCCCAGGACTGCATTTTGGGCAAGCCGGGCGACGGCTTCCGCGCGGCCATGGTCTGCCTGGACAGCGGGCGCATCGGCATCGCCGCCCAGTCGGTGGGAGTGGCCATGGCCTGTTTGGACGAGGCCATGGATTTCACCAAGGCCCGTGAACAGTTCGGGCGGCCCATCAGCGACTTTCAGGGCATCCGCTGGAAGCTGGCCGACATGGCCACCCAGATAGAGGCGGCCCGCCTGTTGTTCCTAAACGCGGCCAGCCTAAAGGACCTGGGCAAGCGCTACTCCATGGAGGCCTCCATGGCCAAGCTGTTCGCCAGCGAGATGGTGCAACAGGTGGCGGGCCAGGCCATTCAGATGCACGGGGGCTACGGCTTCTGCTCCGAGTATCCCGTGGAGCGCCACTACCGCGACTGCCGGGTGTTCACCCTGTACGAGGGCACCAGCGAGATTCAGCGCATCGTCATCAGCAACAATTTGTTGGGGCCGCAGATGGTGCGATAAAAATTAATAGTGGGAGAGCGTAGGGGCGGGGTTAATCCCCGCCCTTTTTTCATGGGATCACGCCATCTGCTGGCGAACAGAGATTGCCGCGTCGCCGCTGTTCAGCGGCTCCTCGCAATGACAAGGGCGAAAATGTGAATGCGGGATGGGCAATCCATTAGCGCAAATGCTCGCTCCGGCCCATTGCCTGTCCGCACGGCAGAATGTCGAAGCCCAGCTCCAGGGCCAGCTTGAGGACCTCTTCCAGGGTGGAGAGGCGGTCCGGGTCCACCCCGGTTATGTGGGCGTGGCTGATGATGGTGACCAGGCCCTTGGCGCGGGCCACGTTGCGCAGCACCTTGCCCCAAAAGGCGGCGAGGTCCTCGGGGTCGCGCAGGCCGTTGGGGGCCAGCAGGTAGTGGACCGCGTCGATCATGAACCACTGCCAGGGAAGGCCGATCAGGCCGTGGGGCAACCGCCGCAGGCCGTCCCCGAAATAATCAGCCACATCCAAGGGGATCTCCGGCGGCATGGCCGTGCCCACGCTGCTGTCAAAGGCGAATCCGGCCTCGCCCAATATCTGATAGCCATGGGGGCCAATCCTGCCGCCCGGGGCGCGGAACCCGGCGGGCCGCACCCCGCGCAGCTTCATCACCTGCAAGCTGTCGTTAACGTACTGCCGGGCGGTCCGCTCGGGCAGCTCCGCAAAGACCTCGTGAACCCAGCCGTGCAAAGCGATCTCGTGGCTGCCTTGCAATAGCGCTTCGATGACCTCGCCGTAATGCAGAGCGCTCCATCCTTCCACGAAAAAGGTGGCGCGCAGATCGTAGGCCGTGAGCAGGCGCAGGATGTTGGGGAAGCCGATGGTAATGGCCGGTGCGCTGAGGTCGGGCAGGGACGACTTGCCCAGGAAGACGTTGTGCGCCTCGCCCATGTTGTCAAAGGTCAGGCAGAGAACGGGCTTCTTGGTTTGGGTCACGGCATGTCCTCCTTGAGAACCGGCGTCAGCAAGCTAGCCCCTGAGTCATCTACTCGAACGGCTTGCTGGTGTAGCGGTAGGCTCGGAGAATCTTCTTCTCATTGTCAAAGGTGAGGTATAGGCGCTCCTTGACGATTCCGCCGGAGCGCTCCTTGAGCCAATAGGCAGTGAACATGGCATCGCCCAGCGAGGTGCTGGTGGGCTTGCCCCAGCGGTCCACCGCCTCGGGGTAGGTGAGCACCCCCACATCCTTGCTCAGGCTCTGCTCCACCGCGCCGAAGCTGCTAACTCCCCCGCAAGACGCGGCCAGCAAGGTCAAGCCCAACAGTGTAGCGATGATGGCATGGTTAAAGCGCATGCCGCCTAATCCCCGTTCAGCACCGGCTCCACCACCGGGTGGCCGAAAAGCTCGTTGACCTGGTCGAACAACGCCGGGGCCGCCTCCACCCGGTACTGGCCGGGCAGGGCCAACACCGCTTCGCCCTTGCCGGGCACGTTCAGATGCAGCGACACACGGCAGGCGCCGGGGTACTTGGCCAAGGCCTGGCGCAGGAGCACCATCTTTTCGCGGGTGAGGCCGGTGGCCTCGATGCGCAGGCGCAGACGGCTGGTGCGGGCCTGGGCGGCCCCGGTCAGGGGCTCAATGGAGGTGGCCTTGAGCTTGATCCCTCGCTCGTCTTTGTCTATGGTGCCCTTGACCAAAAGCGGCTCCTCGCCGTTGAGATACGGCGCGGCCTTGGCGTAGCAGTCCGGGAAGCAGATCACCTCCACGGTGCCCTTGAGGTCCTCCATGTCCACGAAGGCCATGCGGTCGCCCCTTTTGGTGATCTTCTCCTTGACCTTGGCCGCAACCCCGGCCATGGTCACGCTCATGCCGTCGCTGGCCGCCTTCAGGCTCACCGTGTCCAGGGTGCCCAGGCGCTTGATCTCGGTCTGGTAGTCGCTGAGCGGGTGTCCGGTTATGTAAAAGCCGATGGCGTCTTTTTCAAAGGACAGCCGGTCGGACTCGCTCCAGGCGGGCACATCCGGCAGCTCCGGCTCGGCGGCCTCGGCCCCTGCGCCCATGAGGTCGAAGATGGAGGACTGGCCCGCGTCTATGTCCCGGCGCATCTTTTGCCCGTGCTCCAGGGCTTCGTCCAACACGGCCATTAGCTGGGCCCGGTGGGCTCCGGTGCTGTCAAAGGCCCCGCATTTGATCAGGCTCTCCAACACCCGGCGATTCACCTTTCTAAGTTCCGCCCGCTCGCACAGGTCGTGCAGGCCGCTGAAAGGCTCGCCTTCATCCCTGGCTGTGATGATGGCTTCCACCGCGCCCCGGCCTACGTTTTTCACCGCCGCCAGCCCGAAGCGGATGGCGTTGTCGGCCACGGTGAAGTCGATGCCAGAGTGGTTGATGTCCGGCGGCAAGACGGTGAGCCCGCGCTCGCGGCACTCGCCGATATGGGCCATCACCTTGTCGGTGTCGTTGACCTCGCTGGTCAGGAGCGCGGCCATGAACTCCAAAGGATAGTGGGCCTTGAGGAAGGCGGTCTGAAAAGCGATAAGGGCATAGGCTGCGGAGTGGGACTTGTTGAAGCCGTAGCCCGCGAATTTCTCGATGAGGTCAAAAAGCTTGCCCGACTTGTCTCGGGATATGCCGTTGTCCAGGGAGCCATCCAGGAAGCGCTCCTTCTGCTGGCTCATGACCTGGGGGTCTTTTTTGCCCATGGCCCGGCGCAGGATGTCGCCCTCTCCCAGGGAGTAGCCGGCCAGGCGGCGGGAGATCTCCATGACCTGTTCCTGGTACACGATGACCCCGTAGGTCTCCTTGAGAATCGGCTCCAACTGGGGCAGGTCGTAGGACACCTTTTTGGTGCCATGCTTGCGGGCCACGAAGTCGTCCACCATGCCCGACTCCAGGGGGCCGGGCCGGTACAGGGCCACCAGGGCGATGACGTCCTCGAACACCTCGGGCCTCAGCTTGGCCAGAAGCTCCTTCATGCCCGAGGACTCCAACTGGAACACGCCGGTGGTGTCGCCCCGGGAAAGCAGCTCGTAGGTGGCCTGGTCTTCCAGGTCGATGTCTTCGATGGTGAACTTGGGGTCGTGGTTGTGGCGCACCATCTCCACGGCCAGGGCGATGACCGTGAGCGTCTTGAGCCCCAAAAAGTCGAACTTGATAAGCCCGGCCTTTTCCACGCACTTCATGTCGAACTGGGTGACGTTTTCATCGCCGGTGCCCCGGTACAGAGGCACCACCTGGTCCAGGGGCACGTCGCCGATAACCACCCCGGCGGCGTGGGTGGAGGCGTGGCGGGGCAGGCCTTCCAGGGAACGGGCCACATCCAAAAGCTTGCGCACCTGAGGGTCGGCGTTCATGCGCTCGACCAGGCGGGGCTCGGAGTCCAGGGCCTCATCCAGGGAGATGCCCAGCTTGGAGGGCACCAGCTTGGCGATCTGGTCCACCTCGGCGTAGGGGATGTTCATGGCCCGGCCCACGTCGCGCAGCACCGCCCGCGCCTGCATGGTCCCGTAGGTGATGATCTGGGACACATGGTCGGCGCCGTATTTTTGGGTGACGTATTCGATCACCTCGGTGCGGCGGTTGTAGCAAAAGTCCACGTCGATGTCGGGCATGGACTTGCGCTCAATGTTCAAAAAGCGCTCGAAGATAAGTTTGTAGCGGATGGGGTCCAGGTCGGTGATGCGCATGGAGTAGGCCACCAGGCTTCCGGCGGCCGAGCCGCGCCCCGGCCCCACCGGGATGCCGTTGTCCTTGGCCCAGTTGATGAAATCCGCCACCACCAGGAAGTAGCCGGGGAAGCCCATCGTGCAAAGCACGTCCAGCTCGTAGGCCAGGCGGTCGGCGTATTCCTGGCGGTCTATGGCCTGGCCCCGCTGGGTAAGCTCCTGGATGCGCTTGTCTAGACCCTCCTGGGACTCCTTGCGCAGACGGTCCTCTGAGGTCTCGCCGTTGTCCAGATGGAACACCGGGAACCTTAGTTGGCCCAGGGGTATCTCCATGTCGCAGCGCTTGGCGATGTCCACAGTGTTGGAGATGGCCTCGGGCACCTCGGGGAAAAGATCGGCCATCTCCTGGGGCGACTTGAAATAGATTTCGCTCGAGAGCTTCATGCGCCCGGGTGCGTCCACCGTCTTGCCGGTTTGGATGCACAGCAGCACGTCGTGGGCCTCGTGGTCCTCGCGCCGCAAATAGTGGCAGTCGTTGGTGGCCACCAGGCCCAGGCCCAGGCGCCCCGCTAAGTCGATTAGGCCGGGGTTGATCTTCTTCTGCTCGGCCAGTCCGGCGTCCTGCAACTCAATGAAAAAGTTGTTCTCGCCCATGATCTCGGCCAACTCGCGGGCGGCGGCCTCGGCCTGGTCCTCGCGCCCGGCCATCATCAGGCTGGGCACCTTGCCCTGCAGGCAGGCGCTCATGGCTATGAGCCCCTCGTGGTGCCGGCGCAACAGTTCCAAGTCGATGCGGGGCTTGTAGTAGAAACCCTCGGTGAACCCGGCGCTGACCATGCGCACCAGGTTTTGGTAGCCGGTGAGGTTTTTGGCCAACAGCACCAGGTGGTTGGCGATGGCATGGCCGGGGCGGTGCTCCTTGTCCCGGCGGTCGCCGGGGGCCACATAGACCTCGCATCCGATGATGTGCTTGAGCCCCGCCTTTTGGGCGGCCATTTGGAAGTGAATGGCTCCGAACATGTTGCCGTGGTCGGTCATGACCACGCTGTCCATGTTCAGTTCTTTGGCCCGCTTCATGAGGTCGGGCAGGCGGATGGCCCCGTCCAGCAGGCTGAATTGGGTGTGGGTGTGCAGGTGGACGAAGGACGGAGTCATGTATGATCCCTTAAGCCTGGGACGAATGTAAGTTGCTCAACCCAGCGCGGGGCCGTGGGCGGGGCGAGCAATGCCGGACGCTACTCCCACTCGATGGTGCTGGGCGGCTTACTTGAGATGTCAAGAACCACCCGGTTGACCCCCTTGACCTCGTTGATGATGCGGCTGCTCATCTTGGCCAACAGCTCGTTGGGCACCCGCGACCAGTCGGCGGTCATGGCGTCCACGCTGTCCACGATGCGAAGCGCCACCACGTCTTCGTAGGTGCGCTCGTCGCCCATGACTCCCACCGTCTTCACCGGCACCAACACCGCGAAGCTTTGCCAGACCTTGGTGTACAGTTCCGCGGCGCGCATCTCCTCCTGCACTATGGCGTCGGCCTCGCGCAGGGTGGCTAGGCGCTCGCGGGTCACCTCGCCCATGATGCGGATGGCCAGGCCCGGCCCGGGGAAGGGCTGGCGGCTGACGATGGACTCGGGCAGGCCCAGCTCCCGGCCCACCTCGCGGCACTCATCCTTGAACAGCTCCCTGAGCGGCTCCACCAACTGGAGCTTCATCTTTTCAGGCAGCCCGCCCACGTTGTGGTGGCTTTTTATCACCGCGCTGGGGCCCTTGAAGCTCACGCTCTCGATTACGTCCGGGTACAGGGTGCCCTGGGCCAGGTAGCTCACCTGGCCGATCTTCTTGGCCTCCTCGTCGAACACCTCGATAAAGGTGTGGCCGATGATGCGCCGCTTCTCTTCGGGGTCGGTGACCCCGGCCAGGCGGTCCAGGAACAGGTCCGCCGCGTCCACCACGATCAGGTTGAGGCCGAACACGTCGCGGAACAGGCCCGCCACTTCGCTGACCTCGCCGGTGCGCAACACGCCGTTGTCCACGAAGATGCTGGTCAGGTCCTTGCCGATGGCCTTGTGCAGCAATAGAGCCACCACCGAGGAATCCACCCCGCCGCTAAGGGCGCATATCACCGGCTTGCCGCCCAGGCGCTGCTTGAAGTCGGTGATGGTTGCTTCGGCGAAGTTGTGCATGGTCCATATGGGGTCGCAGCCGCAGTCGCCCAGCACAAAGGCGGCCAGCATGGCCGCGCCGCCGGGGGTGTGGGCCACCTCGGGGTGGAACTGCACCCCGTAGATGCGGCGCTCAACATCGCCCAGGGCCGCCACCGGTGAGTTGCCGGTGACCGCCAGGGCCTCGAATCCCTGGGGCAGCGTTTCGATGCGATCGCCGTGGCTCATCCACACCGGCTGGGGCTCGCTTAGGTCGTTTTCACGGAAGGGGCCTGCCTGCTTGTGTATCTGGAGCTTGGCCGGGCCGTATTCCCGCTTGGAGCCACGGGCCACCACCCCGCCCAGCAGATGGGTGAGCACCTGCATGCCGTAGCAGATGCCCAGCACCGGCACCCCCAGCTCGAAGATGGCCGGGTCCACGCTGGGCGCGCCGGGCTCGTAGCAGGAGGCCGGTCCGCCGCTGAGGATGATGCCCTTGGCCCCAAAGGCCTTGATTTCGTCCAGGGGCATGGTGCAGGGATGGATCTCGCAGTAGACCCTGGCCTCGCGCACCCGGCGGGCGATGAGCTGGGTGGTCTGGGAACCGAAGTCCAGGACCAGGATTTTTTGCTGGTGTAGTTCGCTCACGATCACTCCACCCGGTAGTTGGGGGCTTCCTTGGTAATGGTCACGTCGTGCACGTGGCTCTCGCGCAGCCCGGCGGCGGTAATTTTGACGAACCTGGCCTTTTCACGCAGCTCCTCCAGGGTGGCCGCGCCCACGTAGCCCATACCCGCCTTGAGCCCACCGACCAACTGGTAGATACTGTCGGCCAGCTTGCCCCGGTAGGGCACCCGGCCCACGATGCCTTCGGGCACCATCTTGTCGGCCTCGAACTCGTCTTGCCCGTAGCGGTCGGCGCTGCCTTGGCGCATGGCGTCGATGGAGCCCATGCCCCGGTAAACCTTGTAGCGGCGTCCCTGGAAGAGGATCGTCTCTCCGGGGCTCTCCTCGGTGCCCGCGAACAAGGAACCGATCATCACCACCTGGGCCCCACCGGCCAGGGCCTTGGTCATGTCGCCGGAGAACTTGACTCCGCCATCGGCGATCAGGGGCACCCCGGCGGGGGTGGTTACTTCCGACACCTCGAAGATGGCGCTCATCTGGGGTACGCCCACCCCGGCCACCACCCGGGTGGTGCAGATGCTGCCCGGACCCACGCCCACCTTGACCGCGTCGGCCCCGGCGTCGATAAGAGCCTTGGCCCCCTCGGCGGTGGCGATGTTGCCCGCCATTAACTGGGCATCGGGGTATGCCCGCTTAATTTCGGCCACCGTGTCTATGACCCCCTGGGCGTGGCCGTGGGCCGAATCCACCACCAGAACGTCCACCCCGGCCTCCAGAAGGGCCTCGGCCCGAGCCAGGCCGTCGTCGCCGGCGCCGACCGCCGCGCCCACCCTGAGGCGGCCAAAGGAGTCCTTGGCGGCAAAGGGGTATTTGCGCAGCTTTTCAATGTCCTTGATGGTGATAAGGCCCTTGAGGTTGCCCTCGCCGTCGGTGACCAGGAGTTTTTCTATGCGGTGTTGATGCAGGATGGCCTTGGACTCTTCAAGGGTGATGCCCTCGCGGGCGGTGACCAGGTGGTCCTTGGTCATCACCTGGCTCACCGCTTGGTCCAGCTTGGTCTCGAAGCGCAGATCCCGGTTGGTGATGATGCCGATGAGCTTGTGGCCGTCGGTCACCACCGGCACTCCGCTGATGCGGTAGCGGCTCATCACCTCCAGCACTTGGTGCAGGCTGGCCTCTGGGCCCACGGTGACCGGGTCCACGATCATGCCCGACTCGGACTTTTTGACCTTGATCACCTCCAGCACCTGGTGCTCGATGGCCATGTTTTTGTGGATAAAGCCGAGGCCGCCTTGGCGGGCGATGCTGATGGCGGTGCGGGATTCGGTGACCGTATCCATGGCCGCGGTGACGATGGGGGTGTTCAGGCGCACCTCGCGGGTGAGTTGGGTGGAGGTGTCAACCTCTCGCGGCAACACCCGGCTGTGTCCCGGCTTGAGCAAAAGATCGTCAAAAGTAAGGCCTTCAGTGGGATGGTGGGATTGCATGCCCGTATACCTCTCTAAATTGCTAGGCGGCGGCCAACCGAAGGAGTATGCCCTCCAGCAGGCCGGCGTCCATTACCGTCGTTTGTTCAAGGTGCAGAACCAGCAGAAGGCCGCGCAAGATGGCCATGCCTGCCAGTATTATATCAGCCCGTTCGGGCTCCAGGCCCGGTTGTAATTTTCTTTGGCCCAGGGGGAGGGCGGCCAGGCGATAAAGCTGCGTTTCCAACTCATACCGGCTCACCTCCAGATTGTTGACTCGGCCGGCCTGGTAGGTGGTCATGCCCAAGAGCATGGCTCCCACCGTGGCCGCGGTGCCCGCGGTGGCCACCAGGCGCTTGGCCTTTAGCTGGGCCAGGGGTTCCAGGGCTTGGGCCGCGGCCTTGGCCATGGCGCTCATCTGGGCGGCGCTGGGCGGGTCATCGGCCAGGTGGGCCTCGGTGAGGCTCACCGCGCCCAAGGGAAGGCTGATGGCCCAATCGCCGTCCAGAGCCGCCACCTCGGTGGAGCCGCCGCCCACATCTGCCAGCACCGCTTCCTGGGAAGTCCCGGACAGGCGGCTGAGAATGCCCGCACGGGAAAGCTCGGCCTCGGCCTGGCCGTCCAAGACCAGGGCCGTGTCCAGGTTCAGCTCCCGCCCCAGATGGGCTACGAACTCCGCCCCGTCGGCGGCCAGTCGGCAGGCCTGGGTGGCGGCCAAGGCGATGCGCCGGGCCCCCAAAGATCGGGCGTGCGCCACGAATCCTCTGGCCTGCTCCAGGGCGCCCCGGCGGGCGGCCGGGTCCAGGGGGTGGCCGGGCTTCAGGCCCCGGCCCAGGCGGGGAGTGGCCAGGCAGCGCTCCAGGTCGCGGTAGTCTCCGTTGCCCACTTCGGCCACCAGCAGCCGCAGGGTATTGGACCCCAGGTCCAGGGCAGCGGCGATCATGCACCACTCCCGGCTATATTAGTCATGATAATGATGGCTTATCATTTAGGAACCCCGCCGGACGCAACTAAAAGGTTGCCCCTCTTTCTAACAGAGCGCGCCGTGCTTGGCAAGGCATGGGACATGACCCAGGAGGTGGTTGAGCTATCCGTTTGCTCTGTTATGTTTATGCTCCAGCCCTGGGGTTTAGCAATAGGCATCGCGGACCGGTAGGAGGCCGCGAGCTTGTCGGCCGGGTGGCAAAATGCTTGCGCCTTTGCACCTGGCAGATTACCCTAGTAAATTAAAGGTTATTGCGGATGGCCCCTATGCGGACCGTTGACCATTTTAGGCAAAGGAGTCGGTATCTATGGCTGAAAAGCTAGGCATCTTCGTGTCTTCCGATGAGCACCTGGATCACCTCATCGGGATAAGCCGAGCCGCCACCAAGGCGGGCAAGGAAGTAGAGGTATTCCTCACCAACCGGGGAGTGCTGCTTGCCAAGGACCCCCGCTTCCTCGAAATGGAAGGGCTGGCCCACGTGAGCTTGTGCAACGTCAACTTCGAGGCGTTCAAGATGGAAAAGCCCGTTCCGCTGGTGGCTGACAAGGATTTCGCCACCCAGATGCGTCACGCCGACATGATCGCCGAGTGCGATCGCTACATCGTGCTGTAGGGGAGGGGAGTCATGGAAGGCATAGAAAGAGTATGCATTTTGGTCAACGAGCCACCTGATTCCTGGGAGGGGCTGCGCTCCACCCTGGGCCTGCTGGTGGAAAACCTGTGGGGCGCCTGTTTTTTCATCGACACCGAGATAGAGCTGCCGGCCGAAAAGAGCGAAGAGGAGTTCCAGGAGAACCTGGAGATGCTCGACGACCTGGAGGGCGAGTGCTACACCAACGTCAAGGCCAATGCCGAGCGCTTTGAGTTTATGGATTACCTGCCCCTGGAGGAGATGGTCGAGAAGATCAAAACCTACCAGATCATCGTGCCGTTCTAGGAGGGAGCCATGAGTATGCTCTACATAGTAAAGACCGAGCCCACCCAGAGCGCCGAGTTCCTCATGAAGGCCTTGGGCGAGGACAAGGACGTTACCAGGTACGACCTTTATCAGGAGCAGGATTACGACAAGCTGGTGGAGCTTATCTTCGCCAACGAGGAGATAATCTCCTGGTGGTAGTCCCGATGCGTACTTGATTATGGGGCCGCCGCCGTTTTGGCGGTGGCTCTGTCATGAGGGGGCCATGGCCGCGAGTAAAATTTTACGGCTGACCGGCGCGGGGATGATCCTGCTTACCCTGCTCATGGGCCTGGGCTGCGCGCATTTGAAGCAGGTGACGCCCGGTCCGGAACCAAGGAACCTGTACCAACCCCAGGGCGGGCCGGAGGTGGCCCGGAACCTGGCCCCAGCCTTTGTTATCCACGGCTGGGACCGGCCCTACAACCGCATAGGCAGCCCCGTTGCCTCGCGGGACGCCCAGGGCTTCGAGCAGATCGTCATGGACCCGGCCCGCCCGGCCATGTACTGGCGCACCGTGGGCTTCACCACCGCCAGGGGCTCCTACATTGCCTACATCTACCGGGTGCATTTCCCGGAGATCCCGGTCAGCCTGATTCCCTTTTTCATAGGCGCGGGCAACAACATGGGCCTGTTCGTGGTGGTGATCACCGACCAGGCCCAGCGCCCGGTCTTGGTGGCCACCCTGGGCACCTGCGGCTGCTACACTTCTCTGACTCCCACCAGCCACACCCCCGCCTGGGCCTATCCCGCCGGTTGGCAAGACGAGCTGGTGGAGCTTTACGGCGAAACCCTGCCCGCCCGCCTGGACTACGGTGGCCAACAGAAGCCTCGCCTGGTGGTGGAGGTGCGCCCCGGCGAGCACCGGGTCATGGGCCTCAGGGTGCAGCCGGCCGCGCGCCTGGCCGAGCCCCGTCTGTACCGCGAGCATCCCACCCCACTGCTGCCAGCCGATGACCTGCGCCGCCTGCCCCTGGAGGGCGGGACCACCAGCCTGTTCTACGAGGACGGCGGCATACTGAAAGGCCATGTAAAAGGGGCCTGGAAGCCCTGGGAGACCCTGCTCATCGGTTGGTGGTGCCTGGACGGGACGGTGGGCATGGACAAGGCCTACGGGGTAAAGGGCAACCCTCTGTACACCAGCCTGCAGCCCTGGTATCGCGAGAGTTCGGATATGAACGACCTGCCGGGGTTCCTGCGCTTCTGGGGCTGGAATTTTTAAGGCCACAAAAAAGTTTCTATTTGGGCGAGGATGGCGGATCTGAAAGTTTTCTCGGCAAGCAGAGCCCCCGATTGGCTTGACATAAGCCCACAAATTTTAATAGTAATTAAAATATAGGTCATTAAAAAAAAAGGGGGGATGTCATGAACCAGCGAACCCACGCGTGGATCGCCATCCGCGCCATTAAGTTGCTTGAGTCCGAAAACAAGGTTCCGCAGCTCATTAAGTTGTTAAAGCCGCATGCCAAGGAAGCGGCTATCGGGGCTTGGATTCCAGACAAGCGAGACGCCAAGCTGGGGGGCTCCAAGACCCAAAACCACGTTTTTAAGATGGGGCCCTATAACGGGAACCTGAAGTCGCGTTTCGTGGTTTCCCAAAAGAAGCTGGCCAAAAAGCTGGGCAGCGAAAGGTTGGTCACTTCCTTTATCGCCGCCAACGACGCTATTTTAGATCAAGCTTGGTGGAAGCAGCCCTACAAGGCCGACCCTAGCCCGGGGCAGCATCTGCCCAACCGGGCCATGGCCCTGAGCATCAACAACATCGATATGCTTATTCTCGGAGATGATCGGGTACAGCGCTTGGTGCCCGGACGGGTCCAATTCATAGAAAAAGTAAGGCCCACGCTAAAATGCTCTTCCGGTCAAATCGCCTTGTTCTTTTTCATGCTGAGTCATTTTTTGGCCGACGCCATGATGCCCTGTCACAGCGACGAGAGGGACCTTTCCGACTATGACAACGGGCTTCATATGCAACTGGAAAAACACTGGAGCAAGAAAGTCGGCACATTCTTTACCGAGAAGAAGCTGATTAAAAATAATCCCAGCGTCAGTGAGGTCTTGAAAAAGGCCGGAGAAGTTGACCCGGCCTTCGGCCTGGAGTTCCAGGGCATTGTGCCCGAGATGGGCTCACGCGATGTATGGGAGGAGATGGTTCAGGTCTGCCGCGCCTCTTTCGCCGTGGCCAGTATCATCGCCCCGCCCGCCAGGTGGCCTTACAAGCCCGCCTCTCAAAAGCCCGCGCCCTTTGATTTGCTGTTTGAGCAGGACGAGCCAGGCAGGAAGCTATTGGCGGAGGTGGACCGGGTGATTATGCACGATGCCGTGTTGAACGTGGCCATGGTGTGGAAACATATTTGGGAAAAGTTTTCCTAGAGGCTTCGATGCGACAAGACTGAATAGCCTGACACAAAAATAAAAGGGCGCGCCCTTGCGGGCGCGCCCTTTGTCTTCGTTCTCTACGGTAGGAGGGAAGTCTGATGTCTCATCATGCTGGGGTTACATGTTGTAGAGTTCAGAACCGTAGAGACGAATCCAGTCTTTTTTAAGACACTCGATTGCCTCTTTGGTCTGACCGCCGGCGCCAATGATCAAAATCGTGGCCTCGCCGGTTTGGATACAAGGGTAGATGTAGTCCACGTTAACTTGAGCCCGCTTGAGAGGATTCAAAACTGCCAGGAGACCCCCGGCGTGGTGCGGCGTTTCAGCGGCGACCACATCCTCTTCTTTCACATCCAGACCTTGTCCTCTTAAAACATTAATACCTTTTTCAGGATTGTCCACCACAAAACGCATTATGCCGTCACCACTGGAGGTTGAGGTGGATACGAAGAAGCCCAAGACGTTGACGCCGGTGTCTCCGAGCATCTCGCTGACCGAGGACAATTGCCCCGGTTTGTTGGGCATGCTTATGGTGAGCTGCTTGACGGTCATGCGCTCTTCTCCTTGGCCAGCGCCTGGCGGGCGGTGTTCGCCCCCACTTCCAGGGCGCGCCGGTTTAGTTCCAGCACCTTGGGTTTTTTGCCTAGGCCGGTTTCGGCCAAGGCCTCTTTCAGGGCCTCAATACTCAACACGCCGGTGGCTTGGGCCAGGGCGCCCACCATGATTACGTTGGCCGAGCGGTCCTCGCCCAACTCATGGGCCAGCTCGTTGAGCGGCACAGGCACCACGGTGACGTCGTCACGCTTGATTTCACCGTGCACCAGCGAGGAATTGATTAATAGGGTGCCTCCGGGGGCGACCATGTTGGCGAAGCGCACCAGGCTGGGATTGTTCATCACGATGACATAGTCGGGGTTGCTGGCCACCGGCGAGGCGATCTCCTCGTCGCTGATCACCACGGTGCAGTTGGCCGTGCCGCCGCGCACCTCGGCCCCGTAGGCGGGCAGGTAGGTGACGTTCTTGCCCTGGCGCATGGCGGTTAGCGCGGTGATGAAGCCCATGAGCAATACGCCCTGGCCGCCGAATCCGGCAAAGATCATTTTGTTGGTCATGGCGGCCTCCTAGTCCTTGTCGTATCCGGTAATGTCCTTGATCACCTTTACCGGGAAGATCTTGGTCATTTCCTTGTCGGTCCATTCATAGGCGGCCACCGGGTCCATCTTCCAGTTGGTGGGGCAGGGGGAGAGCACCTCCACCAGGGCGAAGCCCAGGCCGTCCAGTTGTACCTGGAAGGCTTTTTTGATGGCCTTTTTGGCCTTGCGGATACCCTTGGGGGTGGCCACGCTGACCCGCTCCAAAAATACGCTGCCCTTGGCTTCGGCTAGCATTTGGGTGAGGTCTAGGGGCGCTCCATCGCGCACCACGTCTCGGCCGCCGGGGGTGGTGGTGGAGCCCATGCCGGGCAAGGTGGTGGGGGCCATCTGGCCGCCGGTCATGCCGTAGGTGCCGTTGTTGACAAAAATGGCGGTGACCTTCTCGCCACGGTTGGCGGCGTGGATGCTCTCGGCGGTGCCGATGGCCGCGATGTCGCCGTCGCCTTGGTAGGTGAACACCACGTGGTCGGCGAGCACCCGCTTGATTCCGGTGGCCACGGCCAGGGCCCGGCCGTGGGGGGCCTCGCCGGTGTCCACGTCAAAGTAGTTGTAAGCCAGCACCGCGCAGCCCGCCGGGGGAACCCCGATGGTGCGTTCCTGGATGCCCAGCTCGTCGATTACTTCGGCCACCAGGCGGTGGATGATGCTGTGCCCGCAGCCGGGGCAATAGTGGAACAGGTTGTCCTTCAGGCTCTTGGGCGCTTCGAATACTTTTTTCATGCCGCGCCTCCCAGCCGCCCGCTTGGCTGATCTTTGTCCATCAGCCCGGCTTGATAATAATAATGGCTGATCTGGTGAGCCACCTCGTCCGGGGTGGGGATCACCCCGCCGGGGCGGCCGTAAAGGTGCACCTGGGCCTGGCCCTCGACGGCCAGCCTTACGTCCTCCACCATCTGCCCGGCGCTCATCTCGAACACCAGCAGCTGGCGCACCACCCTGGTCAGCTCCTTGAGGGGCTTGTCCGGGAAGGGCCACAGGGTCTTGGGCCTGAGCAGGCCGACTTTGAGCCCCATCTCGCGCACCCGCTTGATGGCTCCCTTGGCGATGCGCGCCGCGGTGCCGTAGGCCACCACCACCTGGCGGGCGTCTTCTAGCATGTACTCTTCCCAGTCGGTTTCTTCCCTGGTGACCGCGTCGTATTTGCGCACCAGCTTGAAGTTGTGGTCTTCCAAAACCTTGGGGTTGAGCAGCAGGGAAAGGATGACCCGGCTGGGCCGGTCCTTGGCCCCGGTTATGGTCCAGTCCTTGGCGGGCAAGTCGGCCGGATCGATGAGCTCGGGGAACTCCACCGGCTCCATCATCTGGCCCATCATGCCGTCGCCCATGATCATCACCGGGTTGCGGTACTTGTCGGCCAGGTCGAAGGCCTTGAAGGTCAGGTCGCACAGTTCCTGACAGGAGGCCGGGGCCAGGACTATGGTGCGGTAGTCGCCGTGACCGCCGCCCCGAGTGGCCTGGAAATAGTCGCTTTGGGCCGGGGCGATGTTGCCCAGGCCCGGCCCGCCGCGCACCACGTTGGCGATCACCGCCGGAAGCTCCAGGCCCGCCAGGTAGCTGATGCCCTCTTGCATGAGGCTCACCCCGGGGCTGGAGGAGGAGGTCATCACCCGAGCCCCGGCCATGGCCGCGCCGATGACCATGTTGACCGAAGCCAACTCGCTCTCGGCCTGCACAAAGGTGCCGCCCACTTGGAGCAGGCGGCCGGACATGTATTCGGGCACTTCGTTCTGGGGGGTGATGGGATAGCCGAAGTAGTAACGGCAGCCGGCCCGCACGGCGGCCTCGCCCAATACGTGGGAACCTCGCATTAGTTGCTTAGCCACGGTACACCTCGATGGCAATGTCAGGGCAGGTGAGGGCGCACAGGGTGCACGCGGTGCAACAGTCGCCTTCCTCGCCCTGGCTGAACTCGGCTGGATAATAGCCCTTGTCGTTGAGCCCCGTGCTTATGGCTATGCATTGCTTGGGGCAGACCGAGACGCAGAGCTCGCAGCCCTTGCATTTTTCCCGGTCGATTGTGATTTTGCCTTTTGCCATGAGGCCTCCTGGTGGCTGGTTACCGCCGGGCTGCCGACGGTGGTGAGACGCGGATGCTATATGTAGAAATGCCGACTCATATCAAGAAGAAACAGCGAAGTCAAGAAAATGTGCCCTTGTGCGCGGTTTGACACCCGTGGGGGCGCCTCCTAGAATTAAAGATAACAAGGCTCCGAATTATTAAAGAAACTCACTTTCACCCGAGGCCGCTCATGACCGACACCACCCCCGCCCGTCTCTCCGCCGCCGAGCGCCAAGAAGCCCTGAGGATGCTCGAAGAACACCACAGCTTTCCCTGTGTCTATATGTTCAAGGCGATCGGCTACAATTCCGGGGAATTCGCCCAGGAGGTCCGCCGCGCGGCGGAGGCGGTATTGGGTCCCATCACCGGGGGGGGCGAACTGCGATCCCGGCCTTCGGCGGGGGGCAAGTACCTGGCCGTGACCATTGACACCAAGGTGGGGAGCTCCGAGAAGGTGCTGGAGGTTTACGACGGGCTCAAGGCTTTGGGGGGGTTGGTGATGCTAGCCTAGGCGGACCGCCACTGGGAGGCGGGGTTCAGGTGCCAGGCCCCGGCCTCGTCCTGGACGGCGATGGCCCTGCCTGCCAACTCCTCGAACGAGGGGCCCAGGGTTTCTATATCAGCGTTCCATATGGGCTCCACCCGCTCCAGGATGAGCGGCACGCCCGAATCCGACAACGAACTCAGCAAAAGATACAAACTGGTGGCTTCCACGCTCAGGCCCTGCTCAAAGATGCGTTGGTCCATATTCTCGCTTTCCCTTGCCCCAACAGGCCGCTAAAGTGGACAATGACTTACCAGTAAATTACCACACCGGCCGTGCCGGGCCGAGCCCTCGCACCGGCCAGGCCGGTTGCAAAAGGAATTTCCGTCATGGATCTCAGCGCCCTCATCTTTCCGGCCACCGCCCTCAGGCGAAGCGCCCTCACCGCCCTGTGCCCCTTGTTCAAGCCCCTTAACGTGCTGGAGCCGCCCAGCCTGGGCAAGGGGGCCCATGCCACCCCGCCGGGGCTGGAGATCCTGGCCCGTATGCTCAGGCCCGCGGGCCAGGCCGGAGCGGTGGGCTCGGACAACCCCCAGGCCCGCCAGGCGGCCAAGCTGCTGGACCAATGGCAGCAATGGCTGGCCTCCCACCAGGGCTCCAGTTCGGCGGAGGCCCCTAAGGCGGGCATGGAGCTTCCCACCCCGCCGGAGACGTTCCGCACGGTGATGCGCGAGATCAAAAGCTACCAAGGCCCCAAGGGCCAGGGCGATCCCGGCCTGCCCGGAGTGGAGGCGGACCTCTTGCTTAATCTGGCTCACATCCAGGACCAGGAGGCGGCCGAGTTGGAGCAGGCCTTGTCCCAGGCCCGCCAAGGGGAGAGCCGTTTGCGCCACTCCATGGGCCAGGACCAGGATGATTACCAGCCGGTGGACTACGAGGCCCCGCTCATGGACCATTTGGCCCCGGTGGATTACACCCTGCCCCAGGAGCACCTGCTTGAGAGCCGCCTGAAGGCTTGGAGCACCCTGGCTCAGGGGTTTGGCGCCGAAGCCGGTTGGCCGGCCACCACCAGCGCCGCGGCCGCCCGTTTGCTGTTGGAACGGGCCCACGAATTGGTGCAGCCTCCGGTCAAGGAGTTCCGCACCCCGGCCGGTGCGGTGTCGCCCCTGACCATGGCCCCAATGGCTGCCCGTCCCGACAACCCTCTGGCTCAGGAGGCGGCCCGCCTGGTGCTGCCCGATCTCTCGGAGCTGGACGACCAGGCCTTTTTGGACCTGGCCGCCAAGCTGGACCAGTCTTCGGACATGGACCTGCTGCGCCAGAGGGTGAACCATTTAGCCCAGCGGGTGGACGGGGAAAAGTGGTGGCCCGGCCTGGCCCCTGAACTGGCCCAGGAGGCCCAGGAGTTGGCCCAGGCCTATGGCGATCTGGTGCAGCAGGCAGGGGTGAGCGCCGGGGGCAAGCCTCGGGGGCTCAGCCTGTTGGCCTTCCCCGGCCTTAGCCGCGAAGACCTGTTGGCTCTCATGCGCGGGGAAAAGCCCATGGACGCGCCCAAGATGGAGCAATGGCCGGAAGATTGGCCCGAGGGTTCCACCGTGGTGTGGGCCCTCTGGTAAGCGTGCGGTTCACGCCAGGCGAAAGCTAGCCCTTTTTACGTAGCGACCCCGTGGTGTCCACGGTGCGCAGGTTGGCCAACTCCCGGTCCGTGGGCTCGGGAACCAGCTTGACCTCGGGCGACACCTTCAGATCCCAGCCGGTGGACGCCTTGACCTCCTCCACGTTGGTGAAGGGGAAGTAGGCGTCCAGGTAGAACTCCTTGCTCACCGAGTCCGGGCGCAGGATGCCCAGGGTGGAAATGATGGCCGAAGGGCCGCCGCCCACGAAGCCGCAACGCTCACGGGCGTCGCCGCCGCCCAGATAGCCGGGGCTGGATATATAGTCCACTTTTTCCACGAAGCGCCGTTTTTCGTGGGAGGCCATGATCAAGTAGCTCTTGGCCCCCACCGCGATGTCGTTGGCCCCGCCGCTGCCGTTCAGGCGCACCCGGGGCGGATCGTATCGCCCCGCTTTCCAAGGCGGCTCCTCCCATATACCGGTGGTGTTCACGTTGCCGTACTGGTCCACCTGGGCGGCGCCGATCACCGCGTTGTCGCAGCGTCCCGAGGCCACCAGAAAGCCCAGGGCGTCGATGGCGTTGGTGAAGCTGGTGGCGTTGGCGCTGATGCGGTTGCACTCGATGCCCCAGGGCAAGCCACCCACCGGGGTGGAGCCGTATATGCCGCCCTCGGTGAAGGCCATCAGGTTGGGGGCGTGGTTGAGCTGGGCGAAGTACCCGGCCAGCATGGACAGCCCCACCCCCAGGATGATGAGTTGGCCGTCTTTGATTTCCCGGCCGGTGACGATGGCCATGAACTCCTGCTTGGTGTATTCCATCGCGCCTATCCCTCCGCCCGTTCCAACAGTTCGGCCACCTCGATATCGCTCCTAATCCATTTGCGGTAGGGGTCCATCAAAAAGGCGGTTTCCGTGGCCGTTAGCTTGGCGATTTTTTCTTGGCCGATAAGCTCCAGATACTGCTCTGGGGTTTCATAGGAGCGCACCCACTTGTTGCAGTAGTCCTCGGTGTCCTCGGCACTCTTCATGGCCTTGTTCATGTAGAACATGTGCTCTTCGTCGGAGTCGTAGAGCCCGCAGGAGGCCTGGGGCCAGGAGCAAAGGGGCCAGTAGACCACCGCGTCCACCACCTCGGCGATGATGCGCACCAGGTTGGGGTATTGGCGCATGCAACCGGTGTCCACGATCTTGTCCGCCACCAGCACCACCTTTTCGGCGGCCCGGGACATCTCGAAGCGGCTCCATTCGCTGCCCAGCATGATGGCGTTGCCGTAAATGTCGGCCATGGTCACGTGGATGGCGGCCACCTCGGGCCGCAGGGAGCGGAAGGCTCCCAGGGTCTGGCCTGTGAAAGGGTCGGTGATGGTGGGGATTTTTTCGGTGGCCGGGTAGACCTCGGGCTTGTCGCCGGAGCACCACTGCTGGTCGTTGCAGATGTTGACCGTGGCCGGTACGAAGGGCCAGTTCATGGCCCCGCCGAAGAAGCGGAAGGCCATGGCCCCGTTGGAGTAGTCCTCTATGACGGTTTGGCCGCTGGTCACCGCCCGGTTGAGCCCGTTGGCGAAGCCGTATACCTCCAGGCCCGAAAAGCCCACCTCCACCCGGCGCACCGCCCCCACCGCGGCCAGCAGGTTTACCTGGCTGGAGCCGCAGTGGCAGATAACGTTCAGGTCCTTGCGGCCCTGCTTGACCATCTCCTTGCCAAAGGCGATGGAGTCCGAGCCCACCGGGAAGGCGGCGCCGTGACAATAGGTCATGCCGTCCCAGGTGTAGTTGGCCACGGCATCTTGCATGGACATCAGCTTATTGCGCAATAGCAACCTCCTTGGCCCGGCTTGGCGGGCGATCAACGGCTCGGTGCACCTGGCTAGGAAAGTATATTATCATTATCGGGATATTCGCAGAACCCGCGTCTGATGGTTTCGCGTTTGCCCAAGAAAACCATGGAAGCTTTGCGCCGCGATGCATTAGAGTCTTGGCAGTCTTTTGGTTCAGGCCGCCGGCAGCGTGGACTATGGGGAAGATGACGTTATCAGGAGGAGGAATGATGTCCTACGAATACATCCTAACCGAGGTCAAGGACCGTATCGGCCTCATCACTTTGAATCAGCCCGACAAGATGAACGCTCTGGGCGCGGCGGTTGAGCTGGAAATAACCGATTGCCTGCAAAGCTGGGAAAAAGGCAAGGATGTCAAGGTAGTTATACTCAAGGCCAATGGCAAGGTGTTTTGCTCGGGCCACGATCGCTTGGAGGTGCGTGACGGCACCCCCTCATCCATTCGCAACCTTTTCCAGACCTCCTACGACATGATGAGCTGCATGCGCCAGGTTCCCATGCCCATCATCGCCCAGGTGCACGGCATAGCCATGGCGGGCGGTTGCCATCTGGTGGCCGGCTGCGATTTGGTGGTGGCGGCGGAAAACGGCGCCAAGTTCGGCATGACCGGGATGAAAATCGGCTACAACTGCTCCACGCCCACCGTGGCGGTCAGCCGGGCGGTAGGCCAGAAAAAGTGCCTGGAAATGCTGCTCACCGGCAATCTCTACAGTGCGCAAGAAGCCAGGGAGATGGGCCTGGTGAACCGGGTGTTGCCCGACGACCAATTGGAGCAGGAAACCTTTGCCTGGGCCAGGGAGATCGCCAAGGGATCGCGCATCGTGCTGGGTATTTCCAAGCAAGTGTTCTATGCACAGATCGAAATGACCGAGGACCAGGCCTACCACTACGCCAAGGAGATGATGGCCATCGGCGCCTTGCTGCCCGACGCCCAGGAAGGCTTCAGCGCGGGCATTGAAAAGCGGGAGCCCAACTTCCCCGAGGAATAAGGCCCACCGACTCTATCAGGTCGCCTGGGGCGGCGGTTTGACCAAGGGATCGTTGGAAGGTGATGCGGGAGGGCGTCGGGCTAGAGGACCCGGCCCCAGTCGCGTCCGATGACCTTGACTTCCAGCAGGGCCTCGTCCCGGGGCGAGGACAGGCGCACCGTGCCCGGCCAAAAGGCGTTGATGATCTTCATGGCCGCCTTCAAGGGTTTGGGCGGCCCGCTTACCGTAAAGCGGCTGATGCCCTTGGCGCAGGCCAGGGTCAGCAGCAGGCGCGCGGCCAGGGCCGAAGGCAGGCCCGCCTGGCTTTTCAGAAAATGAGTCATCGCCTCCACCGCTTCCAGGGCCAGGGCTTCGGGGCGGCTGCCCCGTTTGCCTAGAGTGGAGAACCCGATGCGCATGTGGCCGTCGCTGGCCCACACCAACAGGGCTTGGCCCTTGCCGCCCTTGGCCCGGCGCAGGTTTCCCTCACCGTTTAGACCGTGCATGGCCAGGCGGTCCAAAGCGCCCTGCATGGACTGCTCGGCCAGATGCACCGGCAGGTTGGAGCACAGCACCTCCACCCCCACCTCGCGGGGCTCAAAGGGCGCCTCGGCTCTGATGTGGCTCAGAGCGCCGCCCGCGTCCACAATCGTGGCCTCGGCCTCGCCGCCGCCGCTGGGGAAAAAGCCGGGGGCTATCTCGCTGTAGTTGGCGTTCAGGCCCAGGGTGCGCCAGTTGGGCAAGAACACCTTGGTGATCTCATCGCTGGTGGGCCCGCCCATTACGTGGCTTCCGCCGCGCAGGATAAGGCCGCTGGTGCCGCCGGTCATGGACAGCGGCAACAAGAGCATCTCCAGCATGGAGCTGAAGGGGGCACAACTGGGCTCCAGATGGGCCACGTCCAGGTGATAATCACCGGGCTGGGGCGGGCCGCCGGGAGTGAGGGTGAGCTCGGGCGAACCGGCCTCGGCCTGAAGGCGTCCCCGGCTCACCGCCGAGGCGGCTACGGCCAGGGTGAGGCCGCCGGCCGCCAGGCCGGGACGAGGGCGAGGGGAGTCGTCCACCAGGCCGCCCAATCGCAGGGGGCGTCCGGTGATCAGGCTAAGGGCCAGGCCAATGCGCAGGCCGGCGTTGCGCGCCGCTCCGCCGTCTTTTATCTCCACCATGTCCAGCAAAAAAAACTCCTCGTTGCGTGGCGGGCGATCTTGCGTGGAGCAACAGTATACCCCAGGCGGGGCGCATCTCCCAGCCGGAGGCTCTTGCCGCCCGGCCCCGGCTCGGTTATCTTTGATCGAACGGAAACAAGGGGTTAGCCCTTATTGTGATTAAGTTGTGATTCTTTATGGGAAAATGCGCGATTTTGCATTATTTAAGAAAAATAATTAACCGCTCGAAAAGATAGTTATAATTATTTTCTTTAAAATTAAAGTAGTTAGTTGAGCCAGCTTTTCAGCGGAGTTAATTGGAGCCCGATCTAGTCGCGGGAGTTATAAATTCACAGGGTGGCAAAAGCACTGGGAATGAACCTTAATCAGAAAAATAGGGTTTCGGGCTACTGGCCTGCGGGTGAGCGTCTGGAGCAGGCGCAACATCTTTTGCAGGATCAGGGCGCGGCCCTTTTGGGCGGCCTGGAGGGCGCGGGAAGGGCTTTTGCCCTGGCCCGGCTGTGGAAAAACGCTCCCCGCACCACTCTGGTGGTGTGCCCAACCCTGGCCGTGGCCGAAACCCTGACTCGCGACTTGGAATTCTTTTTAGCGGGCCAGAGCAACGGCGGATCGCCGGTTCGCCTTTTCCCGGCCTACGAGGTAAGCCCCTACCAGGAACTGGACCCCCCGCCCGAGGTAACCAGCCGCCGCTTGTCGGTGTTGTGGGAGCTTATCGCCGCCGAAGAGCCCCTGTTGGTGGTCACCTCGGCGGTGGCCGCCTCCTCTCGTCTGTGTCCCCCCGAGCACCTTTTGGACAACTACCTGGAGCTGAGCAAGGGCCAGCGCCTGGAGCGTGACGCCCTGGTCAACGCCTTGGCTCAGGGGGGCTACACCCCGGTGGGCCTGGTGGAGCAGGTGGGAGATTTCGCGGTGCGCGGCTCGGTGGTGGACTTTTTCGGCCCCCTGCTGGACGACCCGGTGCGGGTGGAGTTTTTCGGCGACGAGATCGAGAGCCTCAGGCGTTTCGACCCCAGCGACCAGCGGTCCCAACTCCCTCTGCGCGAGGCCGGGCTGATCCCCTGCCTGCCGGTGGAGCTGTCCCCCGAGGCAGCCAAGCGGGCGGCGGGACGCCTGCGCAAGCTGGCCCGGGAAGAGGGGCTTTCCACCCGACGCCTGGCCGAGTTGGTGGAAAAGATCGAACTGCGCGCCCCCTTCAGCGGGTTGGAGTCATTGCTGCCGGTGTTTTTCAAAAACGCCGGGGACATCTTCACCTATTTGCCGGAAGACGCCTGGTTCTACATTCTGGAGCCCGCCGAGGTGGACAACCGCCTGAAGGGCGAGGCCGAGGAGATGGAGCGGCAATTCGAAGAGGCCCGGGAAGACGGCCGTTTGGTGCTGGCTCCGCCCATGCTCAGGCGCACTTACGGCCAAATGGCCCAGCGCCTGGGCGAACGGCCCCACCTGCTGTGCCGGGCTCTGGCCATGGGCCTGGAAGAGCCGGGCGACGCGCCTCTGGTGCGCCTGAAGGCCGAGACCTTCCCCGGCCTGCACCAGGACCTCAAGCGCGGTGGCGAGGGATCGGTGATCACCCGTTTCCTGGGCTGGGTGGGGGCGCAGCGGGAACAGGGGCGCAGCGTGACCCTGGTGTGCCGCTCCCGCTCCCAGGTGGAGCGCCTGGCCGAGTTGCTCAGTGAGCGCGAGGTGGCGGTGAAAGTGGTGGGGGTGGCCTCGGAGACTTGGCCCATCGCGCCGGGGGAGGCGCCCCTGTTCCTCATGGACGGGGTGCTCACCGCCGGGCTGGCTCCGGCCGAGCTGCCGGTGTGCTTTATCACCGAGGACGAGGTGTTCGGCGCGCCCCGGGTGGTGCGCCACAAGGCCCCGCCGCGCCTCAGCGAGATGCTGGCCGCCCTGGACGACATGGAGCCGGGCAACCTGGTGGTGCACATGGACCATGGGGTTGGCCGCTACGAAGGGCTCACCACCGTGGCCGTGGGCGCTGCGGAGAGCGACTTTTTGCATCTGAGTTTCGCCGGTGGCGACAAGCTCTATCTGCCCGCCGACCGCATGGGGCTGATCAGCAAATACCGCGGCCCCGAGGACGCCAAGCCCAAGCTGGACCGCCTGGGCGGGCGGGCCTGGCTCAGGGTAAAGGGCCGGGCCAAAAAGGCGGTGGAGGCCATCGCCCACGATTTGGTGGAGCTATACGCCGCCCGCAGCGTGGCCAAGGGCAAGTCCTTCACCCCGCCGGACAGCGGGTTCCGTGAGTTCGAGGCCGGTTTCCCCTGGGAGGAGACCCCGGACCAGGCCCGGGCCATTCAGGACGTGCTGGCCGACCTGGCGGCCCCCAAGCCCATGGACCGGCTGGTGTGCGGCGACGTGGGCTTCGGCAAGACCGAGGTTTCCCTGCGCGCCGCCTATCTGGTGGCCATGCAGGGACGCCAGGTGGCCTTTTTGGTCCCCACCACGGTGCTGGCCGAACAGCACTATCAGACCTTTGTGGAGCGCTTGGTGGATCAGCCCCTGGAGGTGGCTTCCCTCAGCCGCTTCAAGACCGCGTCCCAGCAGCGGGAAGTTTTGGCCGGGCTCAAGGCCGGCACAGTGGATATCGTTATCGGCACCCACCGCCTGCTCTCCAAGGACGTGGAGTTCAACGATCTGGGCCTCATGGTGGTGGATGAGGAGCAGCGCTTCGGGGTCAAGGACAAAGAGCGGCTAAAGAAAATGCGCCGCTTGGTGGACGTGCTCACCCTCACCGCCACACCCATCCCCCGCACCCTGCAGATGAGCCTTTCGGGCCTTCGGGACCTGAGTGTGATCAACACCCCTCCGGCCGACCGCCAGGCCATCAAGACCTACGTGGCCGCCTTCACCCCCAAGGCCATGGCCCAGGCGGTGGAGCGGGAGATGGCCCGCGAAGGCCAGGTGTTCCTGGTGCACAACCGGGTGCAGGACATCGGCAAAATGGCCACCATGGTGCAGCGCCTGGTGCCCAGCGCCCGAGTGGGGGTGGCTCACGGCCAGCTTCCCGAAAAGGAGTTGGAGCGGGTGATGATGAGCTTCGTGCGCCGGGAGTTGGACGTGCTGGTGTGCACCACCATCATCGAGTCCGGCCTGGACATCCCCAGCGCCAACACCATTATCGTCAACAACGCCGACAAATTCGGCCTGAGCCAGATTTACCAGCTGCGGGGCAGGGTGGGGCGCTCGGGACGCCGCGCCTATGCCTACCTTTTCGTGCGCTCGGAGCAGAGCCTCAGCCGCCAGGCGGCCAAGCGGCTCAAGGCGCTCATGGACTTCACCCAACTGGGGGCCGGCTTCGCCATCGCCATGCACGACTTGCAGATTCGCGGGGCGGGCAACATGCTGGGCGAGGCTCAGAGCGGGGTGGCCGCCGAGGTGGGCTACGAGCTGTATTTGCGCATGCTGGAAGAAGCCATCGCCCGGCTCAAGGGCGAGGCCCCGCCCGAGGGGCCGGAGCCCGAGCTAAAGCTGGGCCTGCCCGCCCATTTGCCCGAGAGCTACGTGCCCGACCCGGAGGTGCGTTTGAGCCTGTACCGCCGCCTCAGCGGGGTGCGCAGTCCCGAGCAACTGGACCAGGTGGCCGCCGAGATGGGTGACCGCTTCGGGCCTCCTCCGGCGGCGGCGGGCAACTTGTTGGCCGGGGTGGACCTCAAGGTGCTTTTGCGCCGCATGCGCTCGGACCGCCTGGATCTGTCCAGCGACGGCCTCATGGCCTATTTCACCCAAACCGAGGGCCTGAACCTGGACCGGCTATTGGCCATGGCCCAGGAGCAGCCCAACAAGGTGCGGGTGTTCCCCGATGGCCGGGTCAAGCTGACCTTGGCCACGGACCGTCCGCCCCTGGAACAGGCCAAGCAGTTCTTGCAATACATCAGCCGCGGTGGTAACTAGAGCCGGTAACATGGCGGGATTAATAACATCCCAGCAGATGGCCGCCCGGCGGGTTCCCAGGGGTATACTTTGGGCCGTGGGGATTCTGCTGGCCCTGGTTTTGGCGGCCTGCTCATCTGGAGATCCCGAGGGGCCTCCTGCCGTGGCCCGGGTGGACGGCAAGCCGCTAACTCTGGCAGAATTCAATTCCAGGGCCGCCTTCATGGGACTGGGTGGCGACCCCGCCCTGTTGGAACCGGAGTTGAGGCGGGCGGTGGTGGAAGATTTGGTGGGCCGGGCCCTGGTATTGGCCGAGGCCGAGCGCCAGGGGGTGGTCCTGCTGCCCGAAGAGTTGGACAAGCGCGAGGAGCAACTACTCAGTAGACTGGATCCGGAGGCTTTAAAGCACAATTTGGCCATCCACGGCATCAGCCTGGAGCAGTGGCGCCGGGAGTTGGCCGAACAATTGCTTATGGAAAAGGCCTTGCGCCTGATCCTGCGCCCCAGAATCCGGGTGACGCCCAATGAAATCGCCGCCTTTTACCGGGATCACCGTAGTGAGTTCCACCGGCCGGAGCAGATATTGGCCCAGCATGCGCTGTTGCCCAGCAAGCCTCTGGCCCAGAAACTGGTGAACCAGGTGCAGGAAGGTATGGACATGAGCCTGGCCGCGGACCAGATGGGCGCACCCCTGGCCGGGGGCGGGCAGCCTACCTGGCTCAGCCGGGGACATATGCCGCCGGGCCTGGAGAAAAAGGTTTTCGCCCTCAAGCCGGGCCAACTGGCCGGACCCTTGCCCAGCCCCTATGGTTTTCACGTGGTAAGGGTTAAGGCCAAGCGTCCGGCAATGGCGCTCAGCCTGACCCAGGCCGCGCCGGAGATACAAAAGAATTTGGTGGCTCAAAAGCAGGAGGCCCTGGCAATATCCCTGCTGGAGGAGCTTAAGGCCAAATCCGATATAATCTATGACCAGCAATTCTTGGAAGAAGGCCGGCTGGCCCCTGTAAGGAGTAAATGATGCCGCAGCGTTTCGTATGTTGCTTCCTTTTGGCGGTTATTTTGGCGCTTCCCGTGGGGTGGGTCCATGCCGAGGAAGTGGTGGTCAACCGGGTGGTGGCCATCGTTGACGACGAAGTAGTCACCTCCTTGGACCTGGATCGGGCCATTCGCCGGTTGAAGATGGACTTGGCCCGCATGGAGGCCACCCAGAGGGGCGGCGGGGTGCCGCCGGCCCAGGTCCGGCGCATGGCCCTGGAGCGGATGATCGACCAAAAGATCTTCGCCAAAGAGGTCAAGAAGTCAGGTCTGGTGGTCTATGACCAGGAACTTGATCGTTATATTGACCGCATCAAGCAGTCCAACAAACTCAGTGACGAGGACTTCGTGGCCAGCCTGAGCCGCCAGGGAATGACCCTCAAGGAGTATCGTGAGGACCTGCGCCGCGACATTCTCAAGCAGCGTCTGATTAACCAAGAGGTGAAAAAGAACGTGGTTATCAGCGACGCTGAGGTGGAGCAGTACTACAAAGCCCACTATGACCAGTTCCAGAACATGGACGAGGTCGATATGATGGCCATCTTTTTAAGGGTGGACCCTCAGGCCGGGCTAAACGCTGAGAACGCGGTGCGCCAAAATGCTGAAAATATCTTGCAAAAGATCAAAGGCGGCGAAGACTTCTCCAAACTCGCCCAGAAATACTCCCAGGGGCCGGGGGCGGAGCGGGGCGGCCGTCTGGGGCCGGTGAAAGCGGATGATCTTTTGCCCAGCATGCGCCAGGCCCTGGGCGAGTTGAAGGCCGGCCAGGTGAGTGAAGTGTTACAGATCCCCCAAGGATTTGTTATCATGAAGCTAATCGGCCGTAAGGGAAACAAGGAACTGGCGCTGGATCAGGTTAAAGAGCAAATCAGATCCAAGTTGGCCCAGCAAAAGACCGAGAAGCGCTTCAAGGAGTGGATGAAGCAACTGCGTTCGGAAAACTACGTCAAGATCATAGATTAGCCAGGGCGATCCTTTTGGCGGCTGCTTTATAGCTCCGAGTCTTGCCCGGCAAGCGCAACGGGTGGAAGATGCACAGAAAAGCTGGATTGGTACTGGCCTTAATCGGATTTTTATTTATTGGCCTGACCGTGCCGTTGTTCGGCTTTGTGGTGGACCAAGCCTGGAGCCAAGGTAACATGATGGCCGGGGTTTCCTTCGTCGTTGTAGTGGGTATCGCCGGGGTGGTGTTCATGCTGGTGGGCTGGAGTCTGATTCGCCGCAGATAAAAATTGTAACGGTGGCCCGCTTTCCAGCATTTGGCCTGCGTTTTGCATTTATTTCCAATCAGGATGCGCGCCTGAGTGCGACATTTTCCCTAGAGGGGCAGGCAGGGAGGATGACAAACAAAGGCGCGCTCCTTTTTTTATGTGCTATGTCATAAATGACATAGCTTTATATTTCAAGGGGTTCGCGTGGTTAGACTTACTTTTTGCCGGTGTTTTGCATTGTGAGACCGATAGGATTCGCAGTGAGGCACAACTTCCGCAATGCGTGCCTCTACAATTAAACAAGGCAATAGTGCCCTAAATAAATCGGGCTAAAATTCCCGATAACATAGATGTGAACTTTTTAGGTAAGAATAGCCCGAAGTTTGGCCGATGGGTGGTATTGGTAAATTATGATAGTAATTTGTAGACGTTGCCCAGAAGCTTGTCCAGGCCTTCCATTTTATCCATGAATTCAGAGGCGCCGGCCTGTTTGCACAAAACCGGCATGCGGGGGTCGCCGTGGGCGCTGAGCACCAGAACCGGAGGGTGGGGAGCGCCCGAGCCCATTTCGCCCAGCTCGCAACACAGGTCCAGTCCATTGCCGTCGGGCAGGCGCACGTCCAGGATCACCAAGTCGGGCTGACGCTGGGTTCTCTGCCACCAGTTGCGGGCCTGCCCCCGGCTGCGGCAGAGCACCACCTCCATGCCCTCGCCGCTGAGAACATCCCCATACAAAGCGGCGATGTCCTCGTCGTCTTCCACCAGAAGTATCAAGGGATGTTTCAAGGAGAGGCCTCCAAGGTGACGGTAAAGGTGGTTCCCACGCCCGGCTCACTTTCCACTCTTATGTCTCCATTGTGCAGCTTTACTATCTCCTGAACCAAGCTTAAACCGATGCCCAGCCCTTCCAAACGGCCGGTGCCGCTCAGATCGGCCCGGTAGAAGCGGTTGAAGATCACCGCCATGTGCTCTCGGTCGATTCCCACCCCGGAGTCGGCCACCTTGAGCACCACGCTGTTGTCATCCCCGTGCAAATCCAGGCGAACCTCACCGTTCTCCTTGTTGTATTTCACGGCGTTGACCAACAAGTTGTCCACCAGTTGCACCAGTTTGCCGTGGTTGCCCATGATCCGGAGCGCTTGCTCCGGCAAGCGGCTCACGTCCAGCTTTACCTTGCGCTCAGCGGCCGCGGCCTGGAGGTTCTCAGCCGAAGTGCGCACCAGGGAGGCCAGGTCAACCGGCTCCAGGGAATATTGTTCCTTGGAGTGGCTAAGTCGGGCCAGGTCCAAAAGGTTGTTGATCTGGGTTTCCAGCTTCCCCAGGTTGCGCCAGCAGATCTCCAGATAGTTTTGGCCCTGTTCACCCGAGGCCTTGCCCTGGCGAAGCAGCTGCAAAAAACCCTTTAGGGAAACCAGCGGGGTCTTCAGCTCATGGCTCAGGGTGGTGAGGAATTCGTCTTTTAGCTCTTCCACGCTTTTTATCTCCTCCAGGGCCTTTTCCAGGGCCGTGGACTTTTGCAATAACTCGCTGTAAAGGGCGTCGCGCAGGGTCACGTCGCGCAAAATAGCGCCCAGAACCCACGGCTGGCCTCCTGGGCCGCCTTCCAGGGAAATGCTGGCCTCTACCCTGATGATACCGCCGGGGCCCTGGATTTGGCCGATTATCAACTCTCCGCCCTCGCCGAGAGCCCGGTCCCAGCCCTTGTCCAACTTTACGAAGTGCTCCACCGGCTGGCCCAGCACCTCGTCCTTGAGCAGACCCAGGGTGCGGCAAAAAGCGGTGTTGGCGTCCAGGATGCGCTGACCGGCCGGGGCCAGGGAAAGGAACATGTCCGGCGCGGCATCGAAAAAACGGCGGTAAAGGTTCAGGTAGTCCAGCAGGGCCTCGTGCATCACCTGGATGGCCAGGGAGAGGCGTCCCATGCCCTGTAGGCCTTGAGGGGCGTCGGGCAGTGGGGACGGCTCGCCCAGGGCCATGGAGTGGCAGGCCTCCACCATGGCATCGATCCGGCGGTCCAGGCGACGGCGCAACATAATCCACCCCACCAGGGCGGCCATCACCGCCGCCAAGCCCAATCCCCGCATAAAAAGGGACCACCCCAGCCATTGGCGCCAGGCCAGGTCCTGGGGCGACCGCTGCCAAGCCAACAGGTCCAGGTAGCCGCCCAACACCGCCCAGGCCAGGCAGATCGCGGCCGCCGCCGGAATAAGCCAAGCCCAAAATTTGGAAAAATTATTCGTATTCATAGTTTGGCCCCACCTTAGCGCCGCCGGCCGGAGAGTGTCAACGCACGGGCACCTTGTTTGCTGTTGTTTTGTCGCGGCCTAGGTCATGATATATTTTAGCTATCAACCGGAGAGATTGGTAATGCACGTTCTGTTTCTGGCTCCAGAGGTTTGGCCCTTCAAGCGCGTAGGGGGACTGGCCGAAGTCGCCTACGATCTTCCCCGCGCCTTGGCCGCCCTGGGGCACACCGTGGGAGTGGTTACGCCCAAGCCCCGTTTGCTCCCGGAACTGGAGCAAGGCCTGGAACGCCTAGATGTGGTGTTGGAGGTGCCGGTTTCCTGGAAGCGCCACCTGGCCGAAATATACCGGCACCGGGACCCTTCCGGGGTGGAGGTGTACCTGGTCGGTCACGAGCACCTGTTCGACCGCGAGGGGCTCTACGGCAACGCCTACGGGGATTACGAGGACAACGCCGAGCGATTTATTTTCTACTCCCGCGCCTGCCTGGAGCTGGCTCGGTCCATGGGCTGGCAGGTCGACGTGTTCCACGCCAACGATTGGACCACCGGCCTGGTGCCGGTGTATCTGCGAACCCTCTACGCCGACGATCCCCAACTCAACACCAGCGCTTCGCTGATGACAGTGCACAACCTGGGCAACCAGGGTCAGTTCTGGCACTACGACATGCCGCTCACCGGGCTGGGGTGGGAGTATTTCACTCCCGAGGCCCTGGAATTTTACGGACAGATAAATTTCCTCAAGGGCGGCTTGGTGTTCGCGGACATGATCTCCACGGTGTCCCACACCTATTCCCAGGAGATTCTAACCCCCAAACTGGGCCACGGCATGGAGGGAGTGCTCAGAGCCCGGCGCGATCGCCTGAGCGCCGTGGTCAACGGCATCGACTACCAGCTTTGGGACCCGGCGGGGGACAGCCGCCTGGAGGCCAACTACAGCCGCGAGGACATGGCCCCCAAGGCCCGCTGCCGTCAGGCGCTCATGGAGTTTTACGGCCTCAATGACGACGGGGGAAGGCCCCTGGTGGCCGTGGTGGGCCGCCTGGAAGACCGCAAGGGCCTGGATTTGATCACCGCGGGCATGGAACGTTTTTTTGAGATGGGGTTAAACCTGGTGGTCATGGGCTACGGCGAGGACCACTACCATGTGGCTCTCAGTGAGCTGGCCCAGCGCTATCCCGGCCGCCTGGGGGTGACCATAGGCTTTGATATAGACCTGGCCCACCGCATCATGGCCGGGGTGGACATGCTTCTGGTGCCCAGCCGTTACGAGCCCTGCGGCATTCACCAGATGCAGGCCCTGCGCTACGGCACGGTGCCGGTGGTGCGCGACACCGGCGGATTGGCCGATACGGTGGTGGATCACCAGACGGGGGGTGAGGGCACCGGGTTCAAGTTTGGTCCCTTCACCATGGAGGCCATGCTTCAGGCCCTGCTCCGGGCCAAGGAGGCCTACGCCCAACCCGAACAGTGGCAAGGCTTGATGCGCCGCGGCATGGACCAGGACTTCTCTTGGCAAGCGGCAGCACCCCGCTACGTTCAGATATACCAAAAGGCCCAAGCTTTGGCGGGCCAGAGGCAGAGGGCCTAAGCCATGGATCATGAGCAACGATTCGATGTACTGGCTCATGTGGTGGAGATCGCCAACGCCTCGGTGGAGGTGCATGAGCGTCTGGACAGCATCCTGGGCACCATCAACAAGCACCTTGGGTCGCACCTGGCGGTGCTGTTTCTGCAAGAAACCGCCAAAAGCCAACTGACCCAGGCCAACGTTTGGCCCCGCCAACCACGAGGCGGCAATCCCTTGGAGGTGGCTTTTGGCCAGGGCCTGGTGGGCCGGGCGGCCCGGGACCGGGAACCCCAGTTGGTGCAGGTGAGCCTGCCCAGCGATGACCCGGCCATAGACGCCCTGTGCCAGGAAGGCGAGTTGGCCGCCCTGTTCCCGGTGATGGACGACAACCGGCTCTACGCCGTGTTGCTTTTGGTCTTCGAGCCTGGGCGCACCATGGACAACGACGAGGTGCTCCTGTTGCAGATGGTCTCCCGGGAGATGGCCGGCGCCATCCGTAACCATCGACTCTACTTCGAGGCCAAACGGCGCATCACCGAGCTCAACGTGATCAGTGAGCTGGGCCGGGCGGCGGTTTCCACCATCGAGTTGGACGAGCTTTTGGACACGGTGGCGGGCATGGTGGCCAAGCTTTTGGGAGCCCGGGGGGGCAAGGTGTGCATCAACGCCCCCACCAATGATCCCCCCCGCTTGCAGGCCCTTTTCGGCCAGGTGCCACCGGAATGCACGGATATTGGGGACTGCCTGGGCGAGTGCCAACTCTACACTCCGGATGACGCATCTCCCCTGGATGGCGGGGGCCAGGCCAAGGGCATGTGCGTGCCTCTCAGCTTCAAGGGCAACTACAACGGCCATTTGTGCGTATTCGAGAAAATGGTACTGGACAAGGACGCGGTTCCGCGCTTCAACATGGAAGACCACAACCTGCTGGTCACCATGGCTTCCATGATTTCCTCGGCCATGGAAAACGCCCTTATATTTCAGCGCATGGAGGTGTTGGTACAGCGCAATGAGGAGATGGTGGGCTCCCTGGCCACCTTGTACGAGATCAGCACCGTTTTGATGACCACCATGGATTTCGAGGCCACGGTGCTCATCGTCATGGACGCGGTTATCCACCCCGCCGGCCTGGACCACGACCGGGTGGTGTTGTTCCTCTTGGACGAGGAAAAAGGGGTGATGCGCCCCATCGCCAACATGGGCAAGGACCCGGATAACCAGATGCACATGGAGCTGACCCAGAGCTTGAACGAGCTGAGGGATCAGCGGCCCCACCGGCCCTTGTTGACCGACTTGCGCTTGGCCAACCTGGAGGTGCCCTTTGACACCAAAAACAGCAACACCTCCATATACATGAGCAACGGGGCCAGCGTGGTGGTGGAGGACCCCCGGAACGACCCCAGGGTCGATCCCAATTTGGTCGAGGTCTTGAGCCTGAAAGAGCCGTTCGTGGCCGTGCCCATGTTTGCCAAGGGCAAGGTGGTGGGGGCCGTCCTGGTAAACAACTACCTGAGCGGCCGCCCCTTTGACGAACGCGACCTCAAGCTGCTGGGCATGCTGGCCAGCCTGGGGGGGCTGGCCCTGGAGACCGCGCGGCTATACCACAACCTGGAGAGCGCCAACAAGGAACTGGCCCAGATGCGCAACCGCCTGCTGGAGGCGGACAAGCTGGCCGCCTTGGGCGAGATAGCCGCCGGAGTGGCCCACGAGATCAGAAATCCCCTGGTTTCCATCGGGGGCTTCACCCGGCGCATCCGAAAAAAGGTGGGCGACGACTCGCCCATCACCGCCTATCTGGATGTGATAATCGAGGAGGTGTCGCGCCTGGAGCGCACCCTCAACGAAATGCTGGACTTTTCCTCGGACGCCCGGGGGCACTTCGAGGAGCACGACCTCAACGAGATCATCGACCAGTCCCTGGACCTGTTGGAGCGGGAGCTGGCGGAGAACAACGTGGAGGTGCAGCGCGAGCTGGGCAAGGGCCTGCCTCCGGTCTTTTGCGACGACCGCCAGATAAAGCACGTGTTCCTCAATTTGGTGCTCAACGCCGTGCAGGCCATGGGGCCGGACCATGGGCGGCTGACCATGCGCACCTTCAGCGTGATGCGCGAGGGCAAGCAGTTCGTGGCAGGGGAGGTGAGCGACACCGGCGGCGGCATCCCCATGGAAGTGGTGCACAACATCTTCAACCCCTTCTTCACCACCAAGGACGCCGGTTCGGGCCTGGGCCTGTCCATCGTGCACAAGATCGTCACCCGGCACTTCGGCCAGGTGGAGGTGCACAACCGGGGCGACGAGGGGGCCTCCTTCCTGGTGACCTTGCCCGCGGCCGAAGAGGGCCGGGCCTACCTGAAGTAGAAAGGAAGGGGAACGATGGCCGCCGAGGTGGTGAGCCTGGAACAGGTTAGGCGAGACAAACAGGCCAGGGCCGCCTTTGGGCGCTGGCAGAGCCGCCTGGACCACCGCCCAAGCGCCGACGCCGCTCTTTCGGACCTGCCCGACGCCGCCTTGCACCAACTGGCCGAGCTGGGCCATCAAGCCACACTGGCCCTGTACGACGTGGTGTTGGGGGTGCGCGGCTTGGGGCCGGGCGAGCGCTACCCGGACTTGGAGGCCAGGCAAAAGCTGGAGGCCCTGGATGTGTTCTTGTTTTTGGCCGACCAGGTGCGCTTCGAGGTGATGGTGCGCCTGGGATGGCTAAATCCCGGCCCGGTGCGCGGGGCGGGCATCTTGGAAATGGCCCAGGACTACCGCAGCTTTCAAGCCGAGGCGGGCCGCGAGCCCCTGCATCTGACCCGGGCCTACCCCTCCTACCAGCAGGTGGAGCGGCGCATGAACCTTGAGCCCGAGGCGGTGGTGCGCTCGGTGATTCCCCAGGCCCTGGCCGCCTTCAAGGACGGATTGGCCTAAAAATATAGCCCACCGTTAAACCGGGCTTTTCGGCGTCCCATTTTCTTGACACTAAATTATGATGGTGCTATTCATCATGGGCACCCGCATGATCAGCGCGCAGCCCCGGGGCTGGGCGCTTCGGCTGATTTTAGGATGATAAGGAGAACCACGGTATGCCCGCCACACCGTTCCTGGAGGTTAGTGAGGCCATAGCCCTTATGGGCGGCGAGACCCTGTACCAGTGCATGCAGTGCGGCCTGTGCTCGGGGCTTTGCCCCTGGCCCTCGGTGGACAGCCCCTTCCGCACCCGCCAGCTCATCAAGATGGGCCAACTGGGTCTGGAGGGCTTCGAGTCCGATGACATTCTTTACGCCTGCACCACTTGCAAGCTTTGCGTGAACAACTGCCCCCGCGAGGTGGCCATCATCGACGTGATCCGGGCCATGCGGGCCATGATCGCCGAGAGCGGCGCCGCCCCCAAGAGCCTGAGCTCCATCATGGGCTCCATCCACTCCAAGGGCAACCCCTGGTCCGAGGAGCGCGACAAGCGCGAGAAGTGGACCGAGGGCCTGGACGTGCCGCGCTTCGACGGCAGCCAGGAGTACTTCCTGAGCGTCTGTTGCACCTCGGCCTATGATCCCCGCTCCCAGCAGATCGCCAAGGCCCTGGTAAAGGTGCTGAACGCGGCGGGCGTGAGCTACGGCATCATCGGCAACGAGGAAAGCTGTTGCGGCGAGGCCCTGCGCAAGATGGGCGACGAAGAGCAGTTCACCAACCTGGCCGGTAAGAACATCAAGCTGTTCAACGACAAGGGCGTGAAAAAGATTCTCACCACCAGCCCCCACTGCTTCACCACCTTCACCCAGGAATACCCCGAGTTCGGCGGCGAGTTCGAGGTGGTGCATTACACCCAACTGCTCAAGCAGCTGTTGGACGAGGGCAAGCTGAGCCTGGGCGGCTACGACAAGAAGGTGATCTACCACGACCCCTGCTACCTGGGCCGTCACAGCGAAGTGTTCGACGAGCCCCGCGAGCTTCTGGCCGCCACCGGCGCGGAGGTCTTGGAGTTCAAGCGCAACAAGGGCATGGCCACCTGTTGCGGCGGCGGCGGCGGACGCCTGTGGATGGAAGCCGAGCCCGAGCAGCGCTTCAGCACCCACAAGATCCGCGAGGCCGATGAAAAGGGCGCCGAGGTGTTGGCCACCTGCTGCCCCTACTGCGTCAACATGTTCGTCGACAGCGCCAAGACCGAGAACGTGGACGAAAAAATAGAGGTCAAGGACCTGGTTGAGATTATCGCCGAGCAGCTATAAAAACCTGCTATGCAATATTCAGCCCCTGGGCCATTACGGTCCAGGGGCTTTTTTTAGCGCGCCGCCCGGCATAGAATGAAAAGCAAATTTATTTTATCGGAGGGATTCATGAAAAAGTTTTTGATGATTGCTCTGTCCGTGGGGATGCTGCTGAGCGCGGGACTGGCCCAGGCCGGTCAGAGCCAGGGGGAAAAATTGGTGCGGGACCTGTGGGCCCTGTTCGCTGCCAAGGACCAGGCCAAGATCGAGGCCATGACCAGCCCGGCCTTTCAATCGGTGCGCAGTATCGGGGCCTATGGCAAGGCCAAGCAAATGAAGCTGACCGCGGGCCTTGACCTGGGGCCCTACACCCTGAGTAACTTCAAGGTGACCGAGCAGGGGCCGGTGATCGTGGCCACGTACACGGTCAGCGTGGCCGAGACCATCAACGGCCAGCGGCTGGACAAAAAGCCCGCCCCGCGCATGAGCGTATTCATAAAAACCGACCAGGGCTGGCAGTGGCTGGCCCACGCCAACCTGAAGCCGGTGAAGTAAGGCTAAGACCATGCGGCGTCTCTTTTGCCTGCTCGCGGCCCTGTGCCTGCTGACCAGCGCCACCGCCTGGGCCGAGCCCCAGGCGGACGGCGAAAAGCTGGTGCGGGATCTGTGGGCCTCCTCGGCCACCAAGCAGTTGGCCCAACAGGCGGGGATGATCTCCCCTGCCTTTCAGTCGGTGTATCCTTCCGGGGCTCGCAACAAGGCCCAGGAAATGGCCAATTTGGATGAGGTCACTTTCATCAAGTTCGAGCTGAGCGGTTTTCGCACCACCCAGCAGGGGCCGGTGGCGGTGGTCACCTATTTGGCCAAGGTGGAGGAGATGAAGGGCGTCATGCGGGTGGACGGCAAGACCTCCCCGCGCATGAGCGTGTTCATCCACAACAACAAGGGCTGGCAATGGCTGGCCCATGCCAGCGTGCCCGCGCCGTAGGGCAGGGGACAGCCGGTTCGCGCCCCCGGGTCCGCCAGGACTCGGGGGTTTGTTTTTCTGGGGGGGGGAGGGGAGGCGTTCGCTATCTGGCATTAGTGAGTCTTTGCGAGGGCCGCCGCCTGGGGCGTCGGTTTGGAAAAGGGCCTTGTCGCGGCTGGCCGTGGCAATCTTCCGCTTCCTTGGGCTCTCGCAGGCATGACAAGGGAAAAGGAAGGTCGCCACGGAGCAACGGGATGGCGGCCTTTTGCAGGCAGCCCGCCGTGGCCGCCGCTCCTCGCGATGACAGCTATTGCTGGAGGCGGTGTTACTCTTCCGAGGCCTTGAGGTCGCGCAGCAGGCGGTCGAGCTTTTCATGGTATATGGCCGTGTCTTTCCAGTTGCGGAAATCACCAGCCACCTTGGCTACGACATCGGCCTTGCGTGGGTGTTCCCACCCGTTCTTACCTAGAAGGTAATTGTCTATGCGGATGGGAAAGAGGATGTGCTTTCCCTCGGCGTCCTCGCGTTGCAAGGCACGCTCAAGTTCCCGCAGGACTGCGGGGCTATTTAAAGACTGTTTTGAACAAACAAGAAGCAGCTTGTCATAGATTTTAATAGGCTTGTCGATTTCTCCCCAAAGTGATCTCCCCCACTTGGCGTCCTCAGGGAAATACCAGCAATCAACCCCCCTGGACCTTAAATCAGTGCACAGCTGTTTGCAGAAAAGCTGGTTATGAGAACTGTGACTTATAAAGCAGGATGAATATTGGTCTGTTTGGAAAGTTAGGGAAGGGATGAGATTGATGAAATCTTCCGGTACGCCACAGCCGCGCAGGAAAGATTCGGGGATTTTGCCTTTGGATTTATAAATGGTCAGTAAATCAATAGCCGAAGGTCCGTCGTGTACCGTTGAGTTAAGCCCACGGACCTTGCTTAAGTCCATGGCCGCGAGGGTTGTGTACGCGATACGGGCGAACTCGAATCTTGCATCGGACACCAAAGACCAGCTTAAATCAGTTTTAATTAGATCGGCGCCTCTTAAGTCTGCCTCGTTAAGAAATGTCCAACTCAGGTTTGTCCTGGCAAGATTGGCTCTGCGAAAATCTGCCTGAAAAAGTTCAGATGAGTTAAAATTAGCATTGATTAGTGAGGCGTTTCTGAAATTTACTCTGTCAAGTCTCTTGCCGGTGACACCTACGCCAGCCAAATCCGGCCTGACGTTTGGATTTTCCTCTCTCCACTCATTCCAAACCTCCACCCCCTGCTTCAAAATTTCCACATGTTCCGGATTAGCCACGCCGCTCCCCCTTTTCCTTACCAACTCTTTCTTCTCCCCACGCCCCACATCAGCCGCCCGCCCATCATAACCCACCACCTCCCCAACCGACTATCCTTGACACCGCCCCCCGCTCCCCTTACTTATTACCTAACGACCAACCCAGCCGAGGAGAGAACGTGACCGCGCTTCCCGCCCTGGACCCCAGCCTGACCTTTGAGCAAGGCCCCATCCGCCCGCCCAGCGAGGCCCAGAGCCTGCTGCTCCGCTTCACCCGCAACTGCCCTTGGAACAAGTGCAAGTTTTGCCCGGTGTACAAGCGCCGCACCTTCAGCCGCCGCTCTTTGGAAGAGATCAAGGCCGACATCGACACGGCGGCGGAGATGCGCCGGGAGATCGTGGAACTGTCCCAGGCCATGGGTCAGGGGGGGCAGTTCAACGCGGAGGTGGTCAACCGGGTCTTCTCCACCCCCACGGTCAGCGACGCCTTCCGCAACGTTGCCGCCTGGCTCTACTACGGCACGGGCAACGTGTTTTTGCAGGACGCCAACAACCTGGTGATGAAACCGGCGGTGCTCACCGAGGCCCTGCACTATTTGCGAGAAAAGCTGCCCGAGGCCAAGCGGGTAACCACCTACGCCCGTTCCTCCACCGCTGCCCAGCGCAGCGTGGAAGAGTTGACCATGATCCGGGAGGCGGGCCTGAACCGGGTGCACATCGGCCTGGAGACCGGCTACGACCCGCTGCTCAAGTTCATGAACAAGGGTGTGACTGCGGCCAAGCAAATCAAGGGCGGGCAGAACATCAAGGCCGCGGGCATGGAGCTTAGCGAGTACGTGATGCCCGGATTGGGCGGTCAGCGCTGGTGGCGCGAGCACGCCACGGCCACCGCCGAGGTGCTCAACCAGATCAACCCGGACTTCATCCGCCTGCGCACCCTCCGGGTGCCCGAGCGCATCGAGCTGCACAAGGACTTGGTGGCGGGCGACTTCGTCAAGCGCTCCGACGACGAGACGGTGGAGGAGATTCGCCTGTTCATCGCCACCCTGGACGGCATCACCTCCACCATCACCAGCGACCACATCATGAATCTTATCGAGACGGTGGGCGGCAAGCTGCCCGAGGACAAGCCCAAGATGCTGGCCATCATGGACAAGTACCTGGCCTTGCCGGATCATGAGCGCCTGCTTTATCGCATGTGCCGCCGCATGGGCCGCTGCCGCGAGCCTCGGGACATCGACCGCATGGGCCTGCGGGGCGACCTGGAGGCCAACCTGGCGAAGATAGAAGCGTCGGGGCAGGACGCCGACGATCTGCTGAACGAGCTGGCCGATTCGATGGTGTGACGGCGCAGCCTGGAAGCCGGGGGCTTTGTTGGCCTGGCTTTTTACTAAGCCATGGCCCCCGCGCCTCCGGCGTGGTAAACCTCGGCCATGCCTGAGATTAATTTAGAACGCCGCATCAAACGTCATGCCTGGGCCCCGGAGCACCGCTTTTTCGCGGTGACCGCCCCTGGGTTGGAGCCCCTTTGCGCGGGCGAACTGGCCGCCCTGGGGGCCTTGGACATCCAGCCCGAGCCGGGCGGGGTCAACTTCAGCGCCAAACTGGAGACAGCCATAAAGGCCAACCTGTGGCTGGCCACCGCCGGGCGGGTGTGGCTGCGGCTCAAGGACTTCCGGGTGCGCCTCTGGGAAGACCTGCTGCGCCAGGCCGGTTCGGTTCCCTGGGAGGTGTTCATCACCCCCGGCGCGCCGCTGAACATCCAGGTGGCGCTCAGCGGCAGCAACCTCAAGCACACCGGGCGCATCGGCGAGGTGGTGGGCCAGGCGGCGGCCAACCGTTTGCGGGAGATGGGCCTGGCCGCGCCGATGCCCGCCAAACCCGGCGACGAGACCGCCCAGCGCCTGCAAATTCGCGGCTCCGACCGCCGCGCCTCCCTTAGCCTGGACATGAGCGGAGCCCACCTGCACAAGCGGGGCTGGCGGGCCCAAGGCGGGGCCGCCCCCCTACGTGAGGATTTGGCCGCCGCCCTGCTGTTGCACTGCGGCTATGACGGCTCGCTTCCCCTGCTGGACCCCATGTGCGGCAGCGGCACCTTGGTCATCGAGGCGGCGGCCATGGCCCGGCACCTGCCGCCCGGCCTGGGACGCGCGTTTGCCTTTGAGCAGTGGCCCTGCCACCGCGAGGCGGCCTGGAATTATATGAAGCGCCAGGCCCAGGAGCAGGCCTTGCCGGCGCCGCCCGCGCCCATAGTGGGCCGGGACAGCAACGGTGAGGTCGTGGAACTGGCCCGGGGTAACGCCGACCTGGCCGGGTTGGGGCAGGGGCTTGTCTTGGAAACGGCCGACTTTTTCGCGGCTGAGCCACCGGACGGGGCGGGGCTGGTGGTGATGAACCCGCCCTACGGCAAGCGCATGGGCAGCGTGCGCCAGGCCCAGGACTTGGCCGGTCGCCTGGGAGAGCGTTTGGCCCAGGCCTACCCAGGCTGGCGCTGCGGGGTGGTGCTCTATCTGCCGGAGTGGGTGGAGCTGCTGGGGCTAATGAATCCGTCCCTCATCACCGCGCCCTTTGGCGGCCTGCACGTCACCCTGCTCTCTGGCACGGTCCCGCAGAAGTAAATTCTTTATTTGGTAAGGCGTCGCTGCGGCACAGCCAGAGGCGACCAGGCAAGGCGTCGGGCTAGCGAGGCCCGCAGGCGTATTGATCCATACGCCGAGGAGACGAGCGACGTCGGCAACGCGGTATGCTGGTTTCTGGCGAAGCCGCCTAATTACATGTTCCAGCCGCCGGACACCTCCCACGCCGCGCCGGTGACGAAACTGGCCTCGCTGCTGGCCAAAAAGGCGATCACGTTGGCGATCTCGCCGGGCTGGGCCATGCGCCGCAGCGGGGTCTCGGCCAAAAGCTTGGCCTTGATTTTCTCCGACATCAGCGCCCGGATGGCCGGGGTGTCGGTGAGGCCGGGTAACACGCAGTTGACCCGCACCCCCTGGCGGGCCATTTCCCTGGCGGCCGATTTGGTAAGCCCCACCATGCCCGCCTTGGCCGCGCTGTAGGCCGCCTCGCCCTGGCCGCCGATCTTGGCGTACACGCTGGACACATTGACGATGGAGCCCGCCCCCGCTTGGGCGAACACCGGTAGCACGGTCTGCATGCCCAGCAGGCAAGCGGTGAGATGCACCTCCAACACCGCCTCGAAGTCGTCCCGCCCCAGCCCGGCCACCCCGCCGGGGCGGTCGAAACCCGCGTTGTTCACCAGCACGGTTAGCGGACCGTAGCGGCGCACCGCCTCGTCAACCACCCGTTGCCAGTCATCGGCCCGGCGCACGTCCATGGCCAGGGCCATGGCCCGGCCTCCGGCTCCCTCTATGGCCAAAGCCCCGGCCTCGGCGCTGGAAAGGTCCTGGTCGGCCAGCAACACCGCCGCCCCCAGGTTGCCCAGCTTTTCGGCCACGGCCAGGCCGATGCCCCGGCCCGCTCCGGTGATCAGGGCCACTTCGCCCGTGAAATCCATGCGCCTCTCCATGTTAGGGGCCGGTAGGAACCAAGCCTTGTTTGCCTGTTCTTGGGATAGCCTTTTTGCCGCCCCAGGTCAATGCCAAGGATAACCCCGGGGCTTGACCGGTGGCCATGGCGATGATAACTAAGTGCCAAAGCCATGTGGTGTGGCGCCCTGAAAAGGGCATGGGAAGCCGGTGCGAATCCGGCGCGGACCCGCCGCTGTGAGTGGGGACTAAACCCGCAGAAAGCCACTGGCCCAGCCTCTCAGAGAGGCGCGGGCCGGGAAGGCGCGGGGAGTAGGTTGATCCACGAGCCAGAAGACCGGCCACACCATGAACGCCCCGGTCGTGGGAGATGGTAAATCCCCGATCCCGTAATTCATGCGGGACGGGGCTTTTTTGTGGAGCACGGTAGTTGCTCCCCATCTCTCTGGAGGACCGGACATGGAGAATACCCTACAAGCTGCCCAGGCGGGCCGAATCACCCCTGTCATGGAAACCATCGCGGCTCAGGAGGGCCTGAGCCCCGAGGCGGTGCGCCAAGAGATCGCCTTGGGCCACCTGGTGGTGCCCCAAAACCCCAGCCATGATTGCCGGGTGACGGGCATCGGCCGGGGCATGCGCACCAAGATCAACGCCTCCATCGGCACCAGCACCGACCTGGCCGACGTGGCCGAGGAAGTGGCCAAGGCTCTGGCCGCCCAGGAGGCGGGCGCGGACACCCTGATGGAGCTGTCGGTGGGCGGCGATCTGGACCTGGTGCGCCGCGAGGTCTTGGCCGCGGTGGAGTTGCCGGTGGGCAACGTGCCCCTGTACCAGGCCTTCAGCGAGGCCACCAAGCGCCACGGCGATCCCAACAAGCTGGACCCGGAGGAGCTGTTCGAGCTCATCGAGCGCCAGTGCGCCGACGGCATCTCCTTCATGGCCATACACTGCGGCATCAACCTGTTCACCCTGGAACGCCTGGAGCGCCAGGGCTACCGCTACGGCGGTTTGGTGAGCAAGGGCGGGGCCTCCATGGTGGCCTGGATGCAGGCCAACCAGCGCGAGAACCCCCTGTACGAGCAGTTTGACCGGGTGGCGGGCATCTTAAAGAAGTACGATGCGGTGCTCAGCCTGGGCAACGGTTTCCGGGCCGGGTCCATAGCCGACTCCAGCGACCGGGTCATGGTGCAGGAGCTTCTGATCAACTGCGAACTGGCCGAACTGGGCCGGGACATGGGTTGCCAGATGATGGTGGAAGGGCCGGGCCACGTGCCCTTGGACGAGGTGGAGGCCAACATCATTTTGGAAAAGCGCATGAGCGGCGGCGCGCCTTACTACATGCTGGGGCCTTTGCCCACCGATCTGGGCGCTGGCTACGACCACGTGGTGGCGGCTATCGGCGCGGCCCAGTCGGCCCGCTACGGCGCGGACCTGATCTGCTACATCACCCCGGCCGAGCACTTGGCCCTGCCCAACCTGGGCGACGTGGTGGAAGGGGTCAAGGTGGCCCGCCTGGCCGCCCACATCGGCGATATGGCCAAATACCCGGAACGCCGTGACCGAGACCTGGCCATGAGCAAGGCCCGCCGCGACCTGGACTGGGAGGCCCAGTTCAAGCTGGCCCTGTTCCCGGACGACGCCCGGCGCATCCGGGGCGAGCGCTCGCCCAGCGACACCCACGTGTGCACCATGTGCGGAGAGTTCTGCGCCAACAAGGGAGCCAACCAAGCCCTGGGCCACATGCTGGCCGATAGTAAAAAGCGTTAAGGCATTCCATAAGCTACCCAGAGCCCCGCGCCTCGCCTTGACAGGCGGGGCCGGGAGTTCTAATATTGCATAACTACGCGGCATTTCAGCCCATCACCGCTGGGAGGGCTTATGGCCGTACACAGGGATACTGAGCGAGGGCAAGACCTGTTCGACTTGGTGCACCGTGAGTTCACTAGGCGCGGCCTGCTGGGCCAGGTAATCCGGGTGGAGGTATACGGGCGCACCTACAGCGCGCGTTGCGACACTGAGTGCTTCAGCCTGTACCGGATCAACGAACGCCCCCACGTGCCGCCGGGAATGCCTGGCTGGACCGTGTGCCGGGTGGCTCGGGCCGAGTGTTTCAGCCTGGACCTCAGCGAGGAGGCCTGCCCCGAGCCCTCATCCCCCCAAGCCTTGGATGAAGCCAGGGCCTGGGTGGAGCGCCTGTTGGCCGCTTTGGACAAACCCAGCGTTTTTTCGCGAGCATAAGGAGACAACTCAGTGCGCATCTACGTGTCGGGCTCCTTGGCCTACGACCGCATCATGAATTTTGAAGGGCGCTTTGCCGACCACATCCTGCCCGACAAGATCCACGTGCTCAACGTATGCTTCAACGTCAACGGCCTGCAGGAAAAGCTGGGCGGCACCGCGGGCAACATAGCCTACGGCCTGGCCCAGCTGGGCGAGTGCCCGGTGCTGCTGGCCTGCCTGGGGCGCGACGGCGACCGCTACCTGGAATGGATGGACAGCCATGGGGTGGACACCCGCCAGGTGCGCCATATCGCCGAAGAGTTCACCGCCGGGGCCTTCATCACCACCGACAAGTCGGACAACCAGATCACCGGTTTCAACCCCGGAGCCATGAACTTTCCCTGCCAGTGCTCGGTGGAAGATATGAAGCCCGACGCCTCCCTGGCCATTGTGGCTCCCGGCAACCTGGAAGACATGACCGAACTGCCCGCCCAGTTCCGGCGCCGGGGCATTCCCTTTATTTTCGACCCAGGTCAGTCGCTCAACATCTGGAAGGGCCCTGCGTTGACCAAGGCCTTCACCGGAGCCAAAATTCTCATCAGCAACGACTACGAGCTGGAGTTGATCCAGCGCATGACCGGGCTCAAGCTGAGCCAGATACTAAGTAAGGTGGAAGCTCTTATCACCACCAAGGGCGAGGAGGGCTCGGTGCTCTGGCGCGGCCAGGACCGCACCGACATTCCCGCCAGCCCGGCCAGCCAGGTATTGGACCCCACCGGCGCGGGCGATGCCTATCGCTCCGGCCTGCTCAAGGCATTGGCCCTGGGCAAGGATCTGTCCCAGGCCTGCCTGTGGGGTGCGGTGTTGGCCTCCTATGCCGTGGCTTGCTACGGCACCCAGGAGTACGAGGTGGACCAGGCCCAGTTCGCCCAGCGTCTTGAGGCTCTGGGCGGTGGCGCGGCGGCTTGACAGCGGGCGGCCCGTAGACAGCATACTAGACGAACAGGAAAGGAGCCGCGCCCGTGGAGACGCAGTCCGGCGACATTGTCTTGATCTATCGCAAAAAAGAGCCGGTGGCCTACGCCCGGGTGGAGGAGATTCTGGCCGACCGCAAACCAGGCTGGTGGCAAATCCGCCTGCTGGTTTTGCATCCTCCGGCCCAGGAAGCCACCTGGATACTGCGGGAGGAATACATCGACGGCGGAGATTTCACCATGGGCGGAGAACCGGTGCGCCTGGAGCGTCTGGCCCCGCCCCAGCCCGCCGAACCGGCGGCCGAGGAGCCGGAGCCAGAGCCGGACGGCACCGCACCGGAAGACAAGGGCGGCGGCAAGGTGGTTAGCCTGTCCCGCCGCCGCAACAAACGCTGATAAGGCCTAGAAACAATAGGGAGCCATGAGCCCGCGAGCAAGCAAACAGCGCCCCCATCCCCTGCAGTCCTTCAGGTTCAACCTGGAGTTTCGTCCCCGGTTTTCAGACCTGGACCCGCTGGGCCGGGTGAGCAATTCGCGCTTTTTTACCTATTTCGAAGAAGCGCGCGTGGCCTACCTGTCCCACTTGGGCCTGTTGGCGCCCGTTGGTTCGGGGCTGTGCCTGCTGGTGCAGCGGGACACCTGCCGCTACCAGTTGCCGGTGCAGCATCACCATCTGGTGCAGGTGTTTTTGCGCACCGCCGACTGGGGACGGCGCTCTTTCAGCTTCCACTACGCCCTGTGGCTGCCCGAGGAGGACCTTCTGGCCGCCGAGGGAACCACCAGGGTGTCCTGCTTCAATCCGGCCACCGGCCGGGCCTGTGATTTGCCGGAAGATTATCTTTTGGCCATGCGGGGCTATGAGTTGGGCCAAGGAGAGTAGGGCGGCGAGTATAAGCGTGTCCCGGCAAATTAACCATACTGTCCCTTGTCCGCGGGTGGTTCCTCTGGCAAACTTCATCCCATGAATGAAAGCGGCACATGGATTTGGCTGGCCTGGATCGCTCTGGGCCTGGTGGGCCTCACGGTGGCGGTGCTGGGCCCCTTGCTTTTGGGCCGCCTGTTGTGCCCCCGCCTCACCCTGGCGCTTTTCCGCCGCTTTAGCTGGCTGTTGCAAGGCCTGTTGGACCGCATCAGCCCTGGTCTGGACCTGCGCCTCATGGTGCGGGCGGGCAACCGCTATTTCCGCAAGGCCTTCGCAGCCACCCCTTTTTCCCGCCGGGTTCTGTTTTTGCCCTTCTGCCTGAAACCTTTGGACTGCGCCGCCGAGGTGGACCCGGACAATGGCCTGCTGTGCACCGGCGGCTGCCCCGGTTGCCAGGTGGGCCAGGTGCGGGCCGAGGCCTTGGCCCTGGGCTACGCCGCGGTCTACGTGGTGCCCAGCTCGCGCATCCTAAGGGGCCGGGGACTGTTGCCCAGCGACCAGTTCATCAAGAAAAAGATCAAGGCCCACGCGCCGGGCGCGGCCCTGGGGGTGACCTGCCCCTGGCATCTGCGCAACCGTCTGTTGGCCAAGTACACCCTGCGCGGCGGCAACTACACCTCCGTGGCCAGCGACGAGCCCAGGGAAAAGACAGTCGCTCCCCTGCAAGGGGTGCTCATGGACCGGCAGAACTGCCGCCAGGGCACGGTGAACTGGGAGCGGGTGCGCTCCTGCATGACTTTGGGACCAACCAAGGCCCCCAGTATCGGGTTGCCTATAATCGCTGAAAAGACCTAGTTAGTAGGCCCCGAGGACATTCTTGGCGTTCTGACGGGCCGCGGCAAATGCAGCCGGGCCGTGGTGCATGCGCTTGGGCCCGCAGCGGGGCAGGTCCCTGGCCATGACCTCGCGCAAGGCCAGGCCGCGCTCCAACACCGCTTCTTTTTGATCCAGATACATCTGCCAGCGGGCTGCGTCCACCGATCGGGATTGGATGCGCAAGAGGGCCATGGTGCGGGCCAGGGTCTGGGCCGGGGTGCGCTCCAGGCTGGAACTGGGCAGCATGTGCACCACCAGGCTGGCCGCGCCTAAATGCTTGGCGCAGGCGGTGAGCGGGGCCTTGTCGATTAGCCCGCCGTCCACCAGCAGGCCGCCTTCATGGGGCACCGCCGCAAACAGGGCGGGCACCGCGCCCGAGGCTCGCACCGCCAGGGGCAGGGAGCCGCTGGTCAAGACCACCCGGCGTGCGCTGGTCAGGTCCAGGGCGCTCATCAGGCAGGGCTTGGGACAGTCCTCGAAGCGGGTGACCGGCAGATACTCGCCCAGCAGGCGCTCAAAGGCCTCGCCCGCCAGATAACCGCTGCGCCCTTTGAGGCCCCCCAGGAGCCAGCGGATGGTGTCGGCCGGGGAGGGCGGGTCCCAGAAGTCGCCACGGCCCAGTTGGCTAAACAGCTCCAGCATGCGCCCGGGAGAGGCTCCGCCCGCGGCAAAGGCTGCCACCAGGGCTCCCGACGAGCTTCCGGCGTAGGCGTCCGGGCTCAGTCCCAGGTCGGCCAGGCCCTGCAAAAAACCGGCGTGGGCGAAAAACCCGAAAAATCCCGAGGACATCACCGCCACCACCGGCCTGGGCAGGTCCCTCAGGTCTACGGCATTTTCTTGATTAGTCATGGGCACATCTCTAGACTAGGGCCATGCTGCTGTCAACCCAGGTGAGGTTCATGGACCAAAAAATAGAAAAATTAGCGGAACTGGTGACCAAGGGCGGTGGTTTGGTGGTGTTTACCGGGGCGGGCATGTCCACCGAGAGCGGCATCCCTGATTATCGTTCGCCCGGAGGCATCTGGAGCCGCCACAAGCCGGTGCAGTTTGCCGAGTTTCTGGAGAGCCCCGAGTCTCGTTGCGATTACTGGCGTTTTTACCAGGAGTGGTATCCCGGCTTTACCAAGGCTTACCCCAACCAGGGGCACAAGGCCCTGGGGCGGCTGTGGGCGGCGGGGCAGCTCACCGGGGTGATCACTCAGAACGTGGATGGCCTGCACCAGGCGGGCGGGGTGCCCTCTGGCGCGGTGGTGGAACTGCACGGCAACGTGTTCGAGACCCGGTGCCTGGATTGCGGCCGCTTCAGCGAACCCACCGCCGAGGTGCTAAGACGCTTTAAAAAGAAGCAACAAGACCCCACCTGTCCCTCCTGCGGCGGGCGGCTAAAGCCCGGCACCATATCCTTTGGCCAGGGTTTGAATTTGCGCGATCTGGAGTTGGCCCGGCACATGTGCGGCGAGGCCAGGCCCCTGGTGGTGGTGGGCTCCAGCCTGGTGGTCAGCCCGGCGTCAGAGCTGCCCCGCTACACCCTGGCTGGAGGCGGGGACCTGGTGATCATCAACCGCGACCTGACCCACATGGACCCCAAGGCCACTCTGCTCTTTAGGCGGCCCGCTGGGGAAGCCCTGGCCACCCTGGCGGATGCTGTATTAAATAATTAGTAAAAACAATACTTACCACCATTTATTTGATAAATTGCTTTAAGTTGTGAGCTTGCCGTTTTCGTCTATGGGCAGGGGGTGACCCAACCGGTAGGCCTGGGCCTGGCCGGTGGCTATCTTCTTGCCGTCCTCCTGCCACACCTCGGCGTCGTACAGGGCGGTCTTGCGGGTGGCGTTGACTTCCTTGGCCTCGGCAAACAGCCGCGCGCCCTCGTCGGGCGGAGCCAGATAGTAGATGCTCAGCGACAGGGCCACCGCCACCTGGCCGTGGGCGTTGCAGGCCAGTTGAAAGGCCTCGTCCAGCAGCGAGAAGATCGCGCCGCCGTGCAGCTTGCCGAAGATGTTTTGCATGTCCGGCCTAACAGTCATGGCCGTGCGAGCCCGGCCGGGCTCGATCTCCAGCACTTCTATGTCCAATAGCTTGGGGTAAGGCTCGTCTTTACAACGCTTGAAAAGTTTGTCCACCGCCTCTTGGCTCACGCTTTACCTCCCTGGGGCTGGGTAAGAATATTTCATGCGGTAAGATAGCATGTAAGCCCTTATGGAACCCATACCCTGGAGAATCGCTTGAGCTTGGAAACTCCTGCCCAACCCGGCCAAGAAATGCAACTGACCATCGAAGAGCTGGCCTCCGGCGGCGACGGCCTGGCCCGTGAAGCCTCGGGCCGGGTGGTCTTCGTGCCCGGAGCCCTGCCCGGCGAAAAGGTGCGGGCCAAGCTGGTCCAGGCCAAGCGCGACTTTGGGCGGGCCGAACTGCTTGGCGTTCAGGAAGCTTCGCCCGCGCGGGTGGAGCCTGCCTGCCCCCTGTTCGGGGAGTGCGGCGGCTGCCAGATGCAGCATTTGGAATACTCGGCCCAGGTTCAGGCCAAGGCGGCCTGGGTGCGCCGGGCCCTGTCTCGTCTGGGAGATCTGCCGCCTCTGGTAAAGGTGCCCTCGCCCCAGGTCTGGGAATGGCGGCATCGGGTGCGCCTCACCGTGGGCGAACAAGGCCTGGGCTTTTTGGCCACGGCCACCAACCGGGTGGTGCCGGTGAGTCACTGCCCCGTGGCCGCGCCGGGAGTGAACCGTCTTTTGCCTGGTTTGGCCCAGGGCTTGGCCGAGATGGACACCACCCGCATAGCCTACTTGGAGATACTGGGCGGCGAGGATCGCTCCCTGGTCACCATGGGCCTGGACCCCAAGCGGCCTCTGTCCAACCGCTGGCGGGGTGAGCTGCGCCGCCTGTGCCGAGGCGCCGGAGCAGCGGCCACCCGCCTGGAGCAGGGCGGCCGGGTGGAGCCTTGGGAACGTCTGCCGGAAACCGGGGTGGACTATTGGAAGGAAGACGGCCTCACTCTGAGCGCCTATCCCTGCGAGTTTGTGCAGGCCAACTTCGGGGCCAACCGCGAGTTGATCCGCCTGGTGCTTTCCGCCGCGGCCTCGGCCCCGGAGGGCGGGGTGCTGGAGTTGTACTCGGGCGGGGGCAATTTCACCATGCCTCTGGCTAAGCAGGGCCGCGCGGTGTTGGCCGTGGAGGGCGATCCGGAAAGCCACGCCAGCGCCAAGGCCCTGGCCCAGCGCGAAGGCCTGTCCGGCAGTGTTGAGCTGCGTCATTCCGAGGTGGCTGGAACCGCCGCCGGGCTGGCCGCCCAGGGTCGGGGCTTCGCCTTGGCCCTGTTGGACCCGCCCCGCGCCGGGGCCAAGGAGGTGATGGCCTCCCTGGCATCCCTGGCCCCCAAGAGGATCATCTACATTTCCTGCCATCCGGCGGCCCTGGCCCGGGACGCGGCCGTGCTGCTGGAGGCAGGGTATCGCATGCACAGCCTGGCCGTGGTGGACATGTTCCCCCACACCGGCCACACGGAGGCCGTACTTGTCCTGGATCGTGCGTAGGCTACCCGCTCTGCTGTTGCTCTTGGCCCTGTTGGCTCCAGCTGCCCCGGCTGGGGCGGTGGGGCCTTTCAGCCACTTCACTTTTTGCCAAAAGCTGTGGCCCACCCTGTCCGTCCGCCTGGGGCACACCCAGGCCCAGCGGGACCGGCTGTGGCCGGTGTTTCTGGCCGGGGCCATAGCCCACGACGCGGGATACTATCCCGGCGCGCAAAGCTCGTTGGCCTACGCGGTGCATCTGGTCAAGCCCTGGCAGGTGACCCAGGCCATGCTGGCCCTGGCCCAAAATCCCGGCGAGTGGGCCTTTGCCCTGGGCTGGCTCTCCCACGCTCTTTTGGATATCCGCACTCACCGCGATCTGGTCAACGCCTTTACCGGCGGGCCCTATTCCCAGACCATGCTGGCCCACAAGCAGTTCGAGTGGGGCCTGGACTGCTGGCTGCTCTCGCGTAGCCAGGGCGGGTGGCTGTGGCTGGCGCCCCTGGACTGGCAGCCGGGCCTGGGGCTGTGGCAGCGGGTATTGGCCAAGGTATACGGCCGCCGCGTGGCGTTGGAGGTGCTGGAGCAGGCCATGCAGGCTCATCAGAAAGAGGTGCGCCGCCTGCCTTACGTGTTTTGGCTCTCCGGACGCCTAAAACGCCCGGACCATTGGGCGGGCAACGCCCTGGGCTGGGCCTTGGGGCACAGCGCCCGGCCCCTGTACGTGGCCTGGCTTGGCTGGCGGGACAAGGACCTGGACGTGCGCGGGGTGCTGACCGCCCGGTGGCCTTCGCCCCAGGACCAGCACGGCCTGCTCTCGGCCATGGAGCTTACCGCCGGCGACCTGAACCAGGCCCTGGCCGGGGGGCCGTGGCCTGAGGGCAGCCTGGACGCGGACCCGCTTTGCGAGGCAGGCGACTGCGAGGCGTGCAAACAGGCCAAGCGCTGGCTGGATTCCCTGCCCGCAACCGAGTAGGCCTCCTTGTGGCCCTCTGGAGCGTGTGTTAGTTTTGATCAATTAGCCCCTTTCTTGGGGGCTGCGGGTTGATGGGAGCAAGATTTTGGAGCCCCTGGAGCTTTTCACCCGGCGGGAAATCCTCACGGTCAGCGAGTTGGTGGGACGCCTCAAGCGCTTGACCGAGGAGACCTTTGATTTCGTGTGGGTGGAAGGCGAGATCAGCGGCCTGCGCACCCCTCCCAGTGGCCATGTCTACTTTGCCCTGAAAGACCGCGACGCCACCCTTAGGGCGGTGCTGTTCAAGCGCCAGGCCTCCTTGCTGCGTTTCGCCTTGGAGGAGGGCTTGCAGGTGCTTTGCCAAGGACGGGTGAGCGTGTATCAGGCCCGGGGCGAAGTGCAGCTGGTGGTGGACGCGGTGGAGCCGCGCGGGGCCGGGGCCTTGGCCCTGGCCTTTGAACAGCTTCGCAAGCGCCTGGAGGCCGAAGGGCTCTTCGACCCGGAGCGCAAGCAGGAACTGCCCGAGGTGCCCGCCAGGGTGGCCGTGGTCACCAGTCCCACGGGTGCGGCCATCCGCGACTTTCTAAACGTGTTGCACCGCCGCGACCAAAACGTGGCCGTGGCCGTGTATCCGGTGCGGGTGCAGGGCGAGTCTGCCGCGCCCCAGATGGTTGAGGCCCTGCAGGACCTGGCCGTCTGGGGTTGGCCCCAGGTGATCGTGCTTACCAGGGGCGGTGGTTCGCCGGAAGATCTGTGGGCCTTCAACGACGAGGCCCTGGCCCGGGCCATCGCCGCCTGTCCCATACCGGTGGTCTCGGCGGTGGGCCATGAGGTGGACGTGAGTATCAGCGACCTGGTGGCTGATCTGCGCGCGCCCACTCCCTCGGCGGCGGCCGAGCTTTTGGTGGCCAACCGCGACGATCTCATTCGGCGGCTGAAGGCCCTGTCCGGGCGCTTGGGCCGCTCCGGAGCCAGGCTGGTCAAAGCCAGGCGGGGTGGGGTGCAGTCCCTGACTCGAGCCCTGGGTGATCCCAGCCGCCGCTTGGCCGACAAGCGCCTCAGAGTGGACGATCTGCTCTCCCGGGCGGCCCACGCCCTGGAGGGTGGCCTGCACCGCCGAGCCCGCCAAGTGGGTCGCTTGCGGGAGCGTGCCCTTACCGCCAGGCCGGAGCGCCGCTTGGCCTTGGCCTTGGGGCGGCAACGCGAAATGGCCCGACGCCTGGCCCAGGCCGGGGCCTCTGGCATAACCCTGCGGCGCTCCAGGGTGCAGGCCCTGGAGTCGCGCCTCAGGGCCTTGAGCCCCTTGGCGGTCTTGGGACGAGGTTACGCCCTGGTCAGCGACGAGCAAGGCCAAGTGCTGCGCCGGGCCGATCAGGCCGGCAAAGGACAAAAAATTAGCGTGCGTTTGGCTCATGGAAGACTGCGGGCCAAGGTTGAGGAGATAGAGCAGTGAGGCGGTTCTGGCAGGCCGGTTTTTGCGCCATGATGATGCTTATTTTGGCCGCGCCCGCCTGGGCGGCGAGTTTGCAGGTGGAGCCCAAGAGCCTGGCACTGGGCCAACCGGCCCTGGTGCGGCTGTGTTTGCCGGGCAACCCCGCCAGGGTGCGGGCCGAGCTTAACGGCAGAGAGACTGCCCTGGCCAAAGGCGCCGACGGCTGCTGGTATGGGGCGGTGGCTCCGGACCTGCAAGACAAGACCGGCAAGGCGGTGGTCAGGGCCAAGGCCGACGGTAAGCAGGTTGCCGCGGCGCGCATTAAGCTCTATCGCCGCGACCGGGGAGCCCGCAAGCTCAAGGTGAACCCCAAATACCTCACCCTTAGCCCCGAGGCCCTGAAGCGCTACAAAAGGGAGCGCAAGCAGATGCAGGCGGTGTTCGGATCCTTCACCCCCTCGCACCAGTGGCGCGGCGGTTTCATGTTGCCTCTGGACAGCAAGGTGGTCAGCCTGTTCGGAAGGCGCAGCTTTGTAAACGGGGTGGAACGCAGCCCCCACGGCGGGGTGGATCTGCGCGGCTCCACCGGCACCCCGGTCCCGGCGGCGGCCGACGGCACCGTGGCCTTGGTCATCGACGCCTATTTCAGCGGCAACACCGTGCTTATCGACCACGGTCAGGGGGTGGTGACTCGTTACCTGCATATGTCGCAAGCCCTGGTTAAATCGGGGCAAAAGGTGAAAAAGGGCGAGATTATAGGTAAAGTAGGGTCAACCGGCCGGGTCACCGGGCCTCATCTGGATTTCGGGGTCAAACTGGCCGGAGCGCGGGTGGACCCCCAGGATTGGGTTGCCCTGAGCCAGGTGTTAGCCCAGCGCTTGGGAGAGTGAGCATGGCCAAAGCGAAAAAAGATCCCGGTTTCGAGGAGTCCTTGCAGCGCTTGGAAGAGATCGTGGAGCGTCTGGAGGACGACGACCTGGAGTTGGAGCAGTCCCTGGCCCTTTTCGAAGAGGGGGTCAAGCTGGCCACTGCCTGCAACCAGCGCCTGGACGAGGCTGAGAAAAAGGTGACCTTGTTGCTCAAAAACAACGAGGGCGCCCTGGTGGAAGCTCCCTTTGACCAGGACGAAGAGGAGTAGGGCTTGGACCTCAAGGCCTATCTGAACAGCCGCCGGGAAATGGTGGACGCGGCCTTGGAGCGCCTGCTTCCCGCCGATGAGTCGGGCGGCCGTATTCTGGAAGCCATGCGCTACAGCATCTTCGCCGGAGGCAAGCGCCTCAGGCCCATCCTGTGCCTGGCCGGGGCAGAGGCGGTGGGTGGCGACCCGGCCAAGGTCATGTTCTGCGCCTGCGCCATGGAAATGGTGCACACCTACTCCCTTATCCACGACGATCTTCCGGCCATGGACGATGACGAGTTTCGCCGGGGCGTGCCCACCAGCCACATGGTCTACGGCGAGGGCATGGCCGTGCTGGCCGGGGACGGCCTCTTGACCCAGGCCATGGTGTTGCTATCGGACCCAGGCGAAACCGCCGGGCTGGACCCCAGCCGGGTGCTGGAGGCCTCCCAGGTGGTGATGAAGGCCGCCGGATACCTGGGCATGGTGGGTGGCCAGGCGGTTGACCTGGCCAGCGAGAACCTTAGGCCAGACCTGGCCACGGTGCAGTACATGCACGCCATGAAAACCGGGGCGCTGATCACCGCCTCGGTGCAGTCCGGGGCCATCCTGGCCGGTGGCGACCCAGAGCAGGTCCGTAAGTTGGTTCGCTACGGGAGGCGCATCGGGCTGGCCTTTCAGATCGCCGACGATCTCTTGGACCTGGAAGGGGATTTCGATGCCCTGGGCAAGACCGTGGGCGCGGACCAGGCCAGGGGTAAGATGACCTATCCCGCGGTGGTGGGACCGGCCCAGGCCCGCAACATGGGCCAGGAGTTGGTGGACCAGGCCGCAGCCATCGCCGATGGGCTGGGGCCACAGGCGGCCCCTCTGGCCGAGTTGGCCCGCTACATCATGGCCCGCACCCATTGAGGATATAGAGATAGTGTGCGCCGTTAAGCAACTACCGGTTCCTCTGCTGGACCAGATAAACTCACCGGCTGACCTGCAGGATCTGAACCTGCGCCAGTTGGAGAGCCTGGCCGCCGAGTTGCGCCAACGCATCATCGACACGGTGGAAAAGGTGGGTGGCCACCTGGCCCCCAGTCTGGGGGTGGTGGAGTTGACCCTGGCTCTGCATTACGTGTTCGACATGCCCCAGGACAAGATCGTATGGGACGTGGGCCACCAGACCTATGCCCACAAGCTCTTGACCGGGCGGCGCAAGCAGTTTGGCACCCTGCGCCAGTTGGGCGGCCTTTCCGGCTTCCCCAAGCGGGCCGAGAGCCCCTACGACGCTTTTGACACCGGCCACTCCTCCACCAGCATCTCCGCCGCCCTGGGCTTGGCCGTGGGCGAGCGCCTGAAAAAGGGCAAGGGCAGGGTGGTGGCGGTGATCGGCGACGGATCGCTCACCGCGGGCATGGCCTTCGAGGGCCTGAATCAGGCGGGCGACCTGGACGAAGACCTCATCGTCATCTTCAACGACAACGGCATGTCCATCGCCCCCAACGTGGGCGCGCTGAGCAAGTTCATGTCCCGAGCCCTGTCGGGCAAGGCCTACCAGACCTTCCGCAAGGCCATGGAGCGCCGCCTCAAGGCCATGGGCTCCATGGGCGAGGAACTTTTGGACATAGCCCGGCGCTCGGAAGAGTCATTCAAGGCCTTCTACACTCCGGGGATGCTCTTCGAGGCCTTCAAGTTCAACTATGTGGGGCCCATCGAGGGCCACAACATAGAGCGGCTCATCGAGACTCTCAAGAACGTCAAGCCCCTGCAAGGCCCCCAGTTGGTGCATGTGATCACCACCAAGGGAAGAGGCTACGCCCCGGCCGAGGAGAACCCCTCCCATTACCACGGGGTGGGGGCCAGGCCGCCGTTGCGTGCCCCTGACGCCCCCCCGCCGCCCCAGAGCTACACCGAGGTCTTCGGCCACACCATGGTGGAGTTGGCCCGCGAGCGCCCGGAGATCATGGCCATCACCGCGGCCATGCCCGAAGGCACCGGCCTCACGGCCTTTGCCGAGGAGTTCCCGGAACGCTTCGTGGACGTGGGCATCGCCGAGCAGCACGCGGTGACCTTTGCCGGAGGTTTGGCCGTGCAGGGCTTCCGGCCGGTGGTGGCCATCTACTCCACCTTCATGCAACGGGCCTTTGATCAGATCGTGCATGACGTTTGCCTCACCAACCTGCCGGTGGTGCTGGCCATGGACCGGGGGGGTATCGTGGGCGAGGACGGAGCCACCCACCAGGGCCTGCTGGATATGTCCTTTTTGCGCTGCGTGCCCAACCTAACCCTGATGAGCCCGGCCGACGAGGACGAGCTAAGGCACATGCTGCTGACCGCCTTGCAGCACGATGGCCCGGTGGCCCTGCGCTATCCCCGGGGCAAGGGCCAGGGGGTGTCCCTGGATGAGCCGCTGCACGCCTTGGATTGGGGCAAGGGCGAACTGCGCCGCAAGGGTAAGGACGTGGCCCTTATCGGTATAGGGGTCGGAGTGGGGGCCGCCTCCCAGGCAGCCCAGGTCTTGGCTAAAGAGGGCGTGGATGCGGCGGTGGTAAACGCCCGCTTTGCCAAGCCCCTGGACGAAGAGCTTATCTGCGAGCTGGCACGGACCTGCGGTCGGGTGGTCACCGTGGAGGAAAACGAGGCCGCCGGCGGCTTCGGCTCGGCGGTGCTGGAGCTTCTGGCCAAGCGGGGATTGTACGATATCAAACTCAAGGTGGTGGCCCTGGACAACACCTTTGTGGAGCACGGCAGCCAGGCCGAGCTGCGCCGCCTCTATGGGGTGGATGCCGAGGCGGTGGCCGCCGCCGCCCGCGAACTGTTGAGTTAGGCTGTGGCCAAGGGCCAACGGCTAGACCTGGAACTGGTTGCTCGGGGCCTGGCCCCCAGCCGGGCCAAGGCCCAGGCCATGATCCTGGCCGGTCTGGTAAAGGTGGACGGCCGACCGGCGGCCAAAGCGGGCCAACTAATTACAGACCAAGCTCAAGTACAAGTGGATGGCCCGGAGCATCCCTACGTCTCTCGAGGCGGGGTCAAGCTGGCCGGGGCTCTGGACCATTTCGGCTTGGCGGTGGACGGCCTCGCCTGCCTGGACGTGGGAGCCAGCACCGGCGGCTTTACCGATTGCCTGCTGCAACGGGGCGCCGTGTCGGCAACCTGCGTGGATGTTGGCTACGGACAACTGGCCTGGAAACTCAGGCAAGACCCGCGCGTCACTCTTTTCGAGCGCACCAACGCCCGCAACCTGCCGCCGGAGATGGCCCCCGGGCCTTTTGGCCTCATAGTGGTGGACGTTTCCTTTATAAGCCTTACTTTAGTTTTACCGCCCCTGGTTGCCCGCCTGGAGCCAGGGGGGCATCTGCTGCCCATGGTCAAGCCCCAGTTCGAGGCGGGACGCGAGGCAGTCGGGCCCGGTGGGGTGGTGCGCGACCCGGCCCTGCGCCAGGCGGCGGTGGACAAGGTGGCTGATTGTTTGCAGAGCCTGGGACTCTCCGTGCTGGGCAGCGCGGCCAGCTCCATCCTGGGGCCCAAGGGCAACCAGGAGTTTTTTATCCTGGCCGGCAAGCCGAAGGCGGACGGGGCAGGGGCTTAGCGGTTTACGCCGGGCGTCCGGCACATTAGAATTAAGCACTCGACCGGTGCGAGGGCCAAAGCGTCCTGCCGGTTGAAACTAAAATTATGCAAATCCGGCTGGAGCGGTCATGGCCAAGCTGAGCAAGAAGCAATTCAAGGACCTGAGCGAAAAGCTCTCCATCACCAAGAAAAGCGTGTGGGACCAGGCCAAACCGGCCCAGCGCAAAAAAATCATGGAGTTGGGCGAGAGCTACAAGGAATTTTTGGACCAGGCCAAGACCGAGCGCATGGCCGTGGGCACCATCATCGCCAGGGCCAAGGCCAAGGGCTTCAAGCCCTACAAGCAGGGCACCAAGGCCAAGCGGCTGTACTTTGACTACAAAGGCAAGGTGGTGGCTCTGGCGGTTTTGGGCAAGCGCTCCCCGGCCCAGGGCATGCGCCTGCTGGGGGCCCACATCGACGCCCCTCGCCTGGACCTGAAGATGCAGCCGTTGTACGAGGATCAGGAGATGGTGTTCCTCAAGACCCACTACTACGGAGGCATCAAGAAATATCAGTGGCTGGCCCGGCCCCTGGCCATCCACGGCGTGGTGTGCACCAGCGCGGGCAAGAACGTGGAGATCCACCTGGGCGACGAGCCGGGGGACCCGGTGTTCACGGTGCTGGACCTTTTACCCCACCTCAGCCGCCGGGGCCAGGAGCAGAAAAAGCTGGTCGACGCGGTGGAGGCCGAGCGCATGAACCTGCTCATCGGGGCCACTCCGTTGGACGCCGATGGCGGCAAGGACAAGGCCAAGCTGGCCGTGTTGCAGCTTTTGAACGAGCGCTACGGTATCACCGAGGCCGACCTCATCAGCGCCGAGCTGGAGCTGGTGCCCGCGGGCAAGGCCCGGGACGTGGGACTGGACCGGGCTCTGGTGGGAGCTTATGGCCAGGACGACCGATCCAGCGCCTTTGCCTCCCTGGAGGCCATTCTGGCGCTTAAGAACCCGGCCATTACTTCGGTGGCGGTGTTCCTGGACAAGGAAGAAATCGGCTCCGAGGGAGCCACCGGGGCCCAGAGCCGCTTTTTGGAGCACCTGGCCGCATCCCTGCTGGAAGTTGCCGGGGAAAGCGCCTCCTACCGCCAAGTCCTGGGTTGCCTGGCCGAAAGCCAAATGCTCAGCGCCGACGTGAACGCGGCCTATGACCCCGATTACCCCGAGGTGCATGAAAAGCGCAACGCCGCTTTCATTGGCTACGGGGTGTGCCTGACCAAATACACCGGCCACGGTGGAAAATACGGGGCAAGCGACGCGGACGCGGAATACGTGGCTTGGCTGCGCAAGGTATGGGACGACGCCGGAGTGGTGTGGCAGGCGGCGGGCATGGGTAAGATTGACGAGGGCGGCGGCGGCACCATCGCCAAGCACATGGCCGTCTACGGCATGGACATCATCGACGTGGGCCCGGCCATGCTGGCCATGCACTCGCCCTTTGAAATCAGCGCCAAGGCCGACATCTACAGCTCGCTGATGGCCTACCAAGCCTTTTATGAGGCCCCGGATATGAAGAGCCGCGCCGGGCGCATGCCATGAGCGGCCCCATAGGCATATTCACCCACCACTGCCCGGTTTGCGGGCAGCCGGTGGAAGAGGAGGGGCCTTGCCCCATGTGCCGTCAGGCCAAGGAGGGCGGCCAGGGCCAACCCCAGTGGCAGGATTGCACTCCGGCCATGCCCGATTGCGACTGCCCCATCATCGGCTACGCCAAGTTCCATTTGCCGGGATGTAAATACTTCTAGGACAGCCCCATGACCGCCTTGCCCGACCCAGGCAGCCTCGGAGCCTGGGGGCTTCTATTTACTTCGTTCGTAATCGGCCTGTCCGGCGCGGTGATGCCCGGCCCGGTGCTGGCGGCGACCGTGAGCCACGCCGCCCGGCAAGGCGTGGCCGCCGGTCCGCTGATAGTGCTGGGCCACGCCATTTTGGAAGCGGCGCTGCTCACCGCCCTGGTGCTGGGCCTGGGGCCACTACTGACCCGCGCCTCGGTGGCCGGGGTCATAGGCGGGGCAGGGGCCTTGATATTGGTGTGGTTGGCCTGGGGCATGCTGCGCTCCCTGCCCAGGCTCACTCTGGCCGTGGAGCCGGGGGCCATGCGGGCATCCGGGCCGGTGCGCGACGGTTTTCTGCTGAGCCTGGCCAACCCCTACTGGTCCCTTTGGTGGGCCACGGTGGGCCTATCGCTTACCACCATGGCCCTGGAGACCCCGTTGGGCTGGTGGGGCCTGGGGGTGTTCTACGTGGGGCACATCAGCTCTGATCTGGTTTGGTTCTGGTTCGTGGCCCTGGTGGTAGCCAAGGGGCGGCGCTTTATCAACGATAAGGCATACCGCTGGCTGGTGGGGTGCTGCGCCGGTTTTTTGGTTGTTTTCGCGGTGTACTTCGCCTGGTTCGCTTGGGATCAGTTGGGCGCTGCTTAATTAGGGAGTCAACTCGTTATTCGGATTGACTTGCTTGGGCGTCCCGCTGGTCAAAGACCTCTTTGGCCGCGAACAGGCCGTTCAAGGCGGCGGGGAATCCCGCATAAATTGACATCTGAATCATAATTTCGATGATTTCCCGGCGGGAGCAGCCAACATTGAGAGCGCCGTGAATGTGCACTTTCAACTGCGGCGCGGCGGTGCCCATGGCAGTCAAGGCCGCCACCGTGGCAACCTCGCGGGATTTTAGATCCAGGCCCGGCCGGGAATAGACATCGCCGAAGGGAAATTCGATCAACAGGTCCGCAAAATCGGGAGAAATGTCTTTGAGGGCCTCAACGACTTTTTCTCCCTGCTCGCCGTCGATTTCAGCCAGCATTTTCCAGCCGGTTAGGTACCTGTCTGATATCATGCCCGCTCCATTTTCCATGCGGGTTCACGATAGTATGGAGCCCTCAGGGCCCGGACGCCAGTATTTGGACATGACGAAGCGGCCGCCCCACGCGGGAGCGGCCGCTGATTCGTATGCGAGCTGGCTTTTAACCGCGAGGAGTGCGGGCTCGAGCCCTGGCCATCTGGCGGCGCAGGCGACGGCGCGCTTGACGCTCTTTGCGTCGGCGCATATCAGAGGGCTTTTCATGCCAACGTTTTTCCTTTAGCTGACGGAAAACGCCCTCCTTGGTAAGCTTGCGCTTGAGAACCTTGATGGCCTTCTCGACATTGTTGTCCACTACATGGACTTGCACAGTAATCACCACCCTCTATAGCATAGTTTGACATCTTAGCTGTCCGCCGCTTCACAGTGGAAGCAGTTGGTAAATATAGCCATACAGTTACAAGCTGTAAAGCGATTAATTGGGGTGTATCATTTTTTTATGAAAAACTCGGACACCGGTTTTACTTTGGCCCTGGGTGGCGGCGGGGCGCGGGGCTTCGCCCATGTGGGCGTTTTCCATGTCCTGCAAGATCGGGGAGTTCCCATCCGGGGCATAGCGGGCACCAGTTCCGGCGCGGTGGCCGGGGCGGGTATTGCCCTGGGTTTCACCTACGAGGAAATGCGCCAGCGGGTAATGGAATTCGCGGGCAGCCCACTGGCCCGTCATCCCCGCCTCAAGGCCCTGGGCGGCGGCGGTGAGGAGGCCTGCCTGGGCCTGACCGACAAGCTGGCCCGCCTTTATTGCCAAGGCCTTTTGGTAAAGTCCATTTTTTTGGACGATTCCTTGATGGGTGGTGATTTTTTTCGGGAGATGGTGGACTTTTTCCTGCCATCGGTTCGTCTGGAGGACACCTATATTCCTTTCGCCGCCGTGACCACGGACGTAAAAAGCGGCCAGGTGGTGGTTCTGGATAAAGGCGACATGCGCCGGGCGGTGCTGGCCAGTTGCTCGGTGCCCGGAGTGGCTGCCCCGGTGAGGATAAACGGACGCTATTTGGTGGACGGCGGGGCTTCCTGCCTGGTCCCCACCCCTGTTGCCCGCCGCCTGGCTCCCGTCCCGGTGATGGCGATCAACGTGGACCGGCAGATCGGCACCCAGGATCTGCCGGGTCAGTCACTGGAGTATTATCTCCGGGCCACCGAGATACAGGGCTATCATTTGGCCGAGATGCTGTGCAACCTGGCTGAGCTGGTGCTGCGCCCCGCCTTGGAAGACGTGCACTGGGCTGATTTCAGCCAGTCCGCCTGGATCATGGAGCAGGGGGCCAAAGCCGCGGAGCAGGCCTGGGATAAGATTGAGGCTATACTCAAGCCCCAGGCACCGTGGTGGCGCCGGGCTTTGGGCCGAGGCGCAAGGAGATCGTCTTGAGTTTGTTCGACGATACCCAGGAGTCTCAAGCCGCGGCCATGGCCGTGCCACTGGCCGAGCGCATGCGCCCCAAGAATTTGGAGGAGTACTCGGGCCAGGAGCACTTGCTGGGCTCGGACAAGCCGCTGCAAAAGCTCATGGGGCCGGGGCGCTCGGCCTCCCTGATTTTCTGGGGCCCGCCGGGCACGGGCAAGACCACCCTGGCCCGCATCTTGGCCCGCTCCTGGGATTACCGCTTCGTGGAGTTCTCGGCGGTGCTGTCCGGGGTGGGCGAGGTGCGCCGGGTGGTGGAAGAGGCCCGGGTGATGCTCAAGAGCGGCCGGCGCACCGTGTTGTTCGTGGATGAGATCCACCGCTTCAACAAGGCCCAGCAGGACGCCTTTTTGCCCCACGTGGAGTCAGGGGTCATCACCTTGCTGGGGGCCACCACCGAGAACCCCAGCTTCGAAATCATCCCGGCCTTGCTGTCGCGGCTCAGGGTCATGGTGCTGCACCCTCTGGGGCCGGAGGAGCTGCGGCCCATTTTGGATCGTGCGCTCAACGATTCGGAACAGGGGCTGGGCGGCTTGGGGGTGGAGCTAACTCCCGAGGCGGCCGAGCATCTGGTAAACGCAGCCTTTGGCGACGCCCGCCGCTTGCTGGTGGCCCTGGAGGTGGCCGCGGCGGCGGCCCCCCTGGGCAAGGGCGGGGGCAAGCTTATCGACCTAACCTTGGCCGAGGAGGCGGTGGGGCAAAAGGCCCTGCGCTACGACAAGGCCGGGGAAGAGCATTACAACCTCATCAGCGCCCTGCACAAGTCCCTCAGGGGTTCGGACCCGGACGCGGCCCTGTACTGGCTTTCGCGCATGCTGGCCGCCGGGGAAGATCCCCACTACATCTTGCGGCGCCTGACCAACTTCGCCTGCGAGGACGTGGGCCTGGCCGATCCCTACGCCCTGAACCAGGTCATGGCCGCCCTGAAGGCCTATGACCTCATGGGGCGGCCCGAGGGGGAGCTGCCCATCGCCCAGGCGGTGGTATATCTGGCCCTGGCTCCCAAGACCAACGCGGTGTACATGGCCTTTCTGGCGGCCAAGAAGGACGCCAAGGAGTTGGGTCCCCTGGAAGTGCCGCTGCACATTCGCAACCCTTCCACCAAGCTCATGAAGGGCCTGGGCTACGGCAAGGACTACCAGTACCCGCACGACTTCGCCGACGCGGTGGTGGCCCAGGAGTTCATGCCCGAACGCCTCAAGGGCCGGCGCTATTACCGGCCCAGCCAACGGGGCAGAGAAAAATTTTTAGCAGAGCGTCTGGAGAAGCTCAGGCAGGCAAAGGCCCGGCTGGCCCAGGACAAGAAAAAAGACCCGTCTACTTGACCAGCCTTAGTTTGGGGTGTTCCTCGATCTGGGGACAGTTTTTCTGGGCATGTTTACTGGCCAGGGAACACTTGAAGCGCACCGCGTTGATCAGGAAGAAAGTGATAACCGAACGCTCCCATTCTTGAGAGTTATCACAGTGTTCCATGCGGTGCTGCATTTCGGGCAGAAGTTCGTTGAGTTCGTCGGCGTCCAGATCCAATATCTGGTCCGCTAGATGATCCACCATCTCCCGCACGCTTACCTCCATGGTAAGATTGACTACAGCTACATCGATAAGGCTAAATGAATTTAATTTCATTCTAATAGCGCTTTTGGGATTTTTTGTCAAATTTATTGATACTATCCTTAGCCTTGAGAGGGCCCGGCCGGCAACGTATAATCAACTCGACCAGTAATCAGCTGTAGACAGCTCAAGACCCGCGGCCGATGGGCGGGAACAAGCTCGAAAGGATAAGCGGTTATGGCCAAACGAGGGGTTAAGCTCGACTATGCCTATTGCCTCGGCAAAGTGATAGGGGCCCAGGGACTTGGCGACAAGGAACTGGGCGAACTTTCCGCCAAGGTGGCTCAGGTGCACCAACACCTGGGCGAACAGCGCCAAGCAGGCGAGCTGGGTTTCATGGACCTGCCGGATCAGTCCCCTGAGTTGCTCGAAACCATACTGGAACAAGCTGCGCGGCTGAGTTCCATTGCCGACGACCTGGTGGTGTTGGGCATCGGGGGAAGCGCCCTGGGGGCCACCGCTGTGGACATGGCCCTCAAGGGGGCCCTGCGCTATGCCCAGCCCGCCGGACCCGGAGGCATGCGCCTGTTCGTGGCCGACAACAGCGACCCCCGTTTTTTCGGGGCCATGCTGGACCGCGTGGACTTGGAGCGCACCGCCTTCGCGGTGATCAGCAAGAGCGGCTCCACGGCGGAGACCATGAGCCAGTTTCTGGTGGTCAAGGAGCTGTTGGAGCGCCGCCTGGGTAAGGAAGAGGCCCTCAGGCGTTTGGTGTTCATCACTGACCCGGAAAAGGGCAACCTCAGGCTTATCGCCAAGGACGAGCCGGTGCCGATCCTCAGCGTGCCGCCCAACGTTGGCGGGCGCTATTCGGTGCTCAGCCCGGTGGGCCTTTTCCCCCTGGCCTGCGCCGGTCACGACATCCAAGCCCTGCTGGCAGGCGCCGGGGCCATGGCCGAGGCTTGCAAGAGCCCGGAGACCACCAAGAACCCGGCCTACATGCTGGCCGCTTTGAACTTCGGCTTTTACCAGCGGGAGCGCAACATTCTGGTGATGATGCCCTATGCCACCGACCTGTTCGGCCTGGCGCAGTGGTTCGCCCAGCTTTGGGCCGAGTCCCTGGGCAAGGCCCAGGCCCTTGACGGCTCCATGGTAAACCTGGGCCAGACCCCGGTGGCGGCCATCGGGGCAACGGACCAACACAGCCAGCTACAGCTCTACATGGAGGGGCCCCAGGACAAGCTGATCATGTTCCTCACTCTGGGCAACTACGGCCGCGACCTGTCCATCCCCGACCTTTATCCCCGCATAGACGCCTTGTCTTACCTGGGCGGACGCTCCCTGGCCGAGCTGGTCCAGGCCGAGGCCCAGGCCACCGCCGCCGCCTTGGCCAGCCAGGGACGGCCCAGCTACAGCCTGCGCCTGCCGGGCATCGGCCCCGAGGTGTTGGGCGAGGTGCTATACCTGCTGGAGTTGGCCACGGTGATGACCGGAGGGCTGATGAACATCAACCCTCTGGACCAGCCAGGGGTGGAGCTAAGCAAGAAGCTCTCCTACGGCCTCATGGGGCGCAAAGGCTTTGAGGCCGAAGCCAAGCAGATGCAATCCCTGGACGCCGGCGATCAGTACCTTGTTTAGGAGAACGGCTTGAGCACAGAAGCTGCCGCCACGCTGCCCCCGCCAGGGGAGTTCAGCCAGAGCGAGGCTGCCAAGCCTTTCAAGCTGGTCAAGTATTTCTCGGTGACCAGCTTGATCATTATCCTGTTGTTCAGCCTGCTTATCTCCACCGCGGTGAGCCGCCGGGCCTCGGAGCTGTTTCTCAGTAAGCGGGAGCAGTACGCTCTTTTGTTGGCCGAGAACCTGAACCACCAGGTGATGACTCGCTTTGTGGTGCCCTCGATCACCGAGCACGGCGGCATCAACGTGGGCCAGCCCGAGCAGTTCACCCTTTTGGACGCGGTGGTCAAGAACACCATTCACTCCCTGCACGTGTTAAAGGTCAACATCCTGGACCTGGAAGGCAACATCATTTACAGCACCCAGGCCGATTACATCGGACGGGTGAGCGATGAGAGTCAGGCCTTTCAGGGCGCCATATCCGGCAGGCCGGTCAGCGTTATCGAGCCGCCGCCCAACTTCTTCCAGGCGGGCGGCGAGCAGAGAGTGCTCAAGACCTTCATTCCCCTGCGCGACGAGCGCCGCCGCACCGCCGAGCTGGGCCCGCCCCGGGCAGTGTTCGAGATCACTCTGGATCTGTCCCAGGAGTTCCGCGAGGTGTGGATCAACCAGCTTTTGATCCTGGCCACCATGTTGGTGATGATGGCCTTGCTGTTCGTGATCCTGCGCTCCATCGTCATCCGGGGCCAGCGTATCATGGGACGCCGGGCGGCCTTGCAGACCCGCCTGGAGGAGCAGCTCAACCAGGCCGAGCGCCTGGCCTCTCTGGGGCGCATGGTGGCGGGCGTGGCCCACGAGATACGCAACCCCCTGGGCATCGTGCGCTCCACCGCCGAGCTTTTGGGCAGCCGGGTGGACGAGAGCAGCAAGCCCCTGGCCGGGGTCATCGTGGAAGAGAGCAGCCGCCTGAACCAAATCGTCACCGAGTTTTTGGATTTCGCCCGTCCCCAAAAACCCCGTCTGGAAGCCCTGAAGATAGAGGAAGTTCTGGAGCGCAACCTCAAGTTCCTGGCCCCGGAGGCCCACCGCCTGGGGGTGCGCGTGGAGACCCGCTACCCGCGGGCGCCGGTCCTGGTGCTGGGCGATCAGGACCTGCTCTACCGGGCCTTCCTCAATATCTTCAACAACGCCTTGCAGGCCATGGAGCATGGCGGAGTGCTGGGCGTGTCCACCGAACAGGTGGAGCGGGGCGAACGGTCCTACGTACAGATCGTGGTCAGCGACACCGGCCCCGGTTTCGACCCCGAGGCCAAGGGCAGCCTGCTGGACCCCTTCTTCACCACCAAAGAAAAAGGCACCGGCCTGGGTTTGTCCATCGTGAGCAATATCATGGCCAGCCACCGGGGCATGGTCGAGTTGGACAACACCCCCCAGGGAGGGGCCAAGGTGGTGGTGCTGCTGCCCCAGGCCGCCGGCCACTGAAAATTTAAAAGAGGCTAATGGCGTGGAACGCATCCTCATAGTCGATGACGAAAAAAACTACCTGGTGGTGTTGCAGGCCCTTTTGGCTGACAACGGCTACGAGATGCTTACCGCCCAGAACGGCTCTCAGGCCCTGGCCCTGGCCGCCGAGGAAGAGCCGGACCTGGTAATCACCGACATGCGCATGCCCCAGATGAGCGGCCTGGACCTCATCCAGCGGCTCAAGGCCCGCTTCAATGAAATGCCGATCATCGTAATGACCGCCTATGGCACCGTGGAAAACGCGGTGGAGGCCATGAAGTCCGGGGCCACCGATTATATTTCCAAGCCTTTTGAAAACACCGAGCTGCTCTTAACGGTGCAAAAGGCGCTGAAGATGCGCCGTCTGCTTTTCCAGAACCGCCTGCTCAAGGAAGAGCTCCAGGGCTACGGGGAGATCATCGGCGACAGCAAGGCCATGCGCCAGGTGTACGGGCTCATCGACAAGGTGGCCGCCACCAAGGCCACAGTGCTTCTCACCGGCGAGAGCGGCACGGGCAAGGAGCTTATCGCCCGGGCCATCCACGCCCGTTCGCCGCGGGCCGAAGAGCCCTTCGTGGCGGTGAACTGCATGGCGCTGACCGAGACCCTGCTGGAGAGCGAGCTTTTCGGCCACGAGAAGGGGGCCTTCACCGGGGCCACCTCCCGCCGCAAGGGACGCTTTGAGATGGCCCACGGCGGAACCCTTTTTTTGGACGAGGTAGGGGAGATGAGCCTCTCCTTGCAGGTGAAGCTTCTCAGGGTGCTGCAAGAGCGCACCTTCGAGCGGGTGGGCGGCAATCTGCAGCTCAGCGTGGACGTGCGCATCGTGGCCGCCACCAACCGCGACCTGACCCAAGCGGTGGAGTCCGGCGATTTTCGCGAGGACCTTTTTTACCGCCTCAACGTGGTGCGCATCGACGTGCCTCCCCTGTCACAGCGGCGCGAGGATTTGCCGGTGCTGGTGGCCCATTTTGTAAAGAAGTATGCCGCCGAGGTGGGGCGTCCGGCCCCTCAGGTGGACAAGCAGGCCATGGAGCTGATCTACAGCCACTCCTGGCCGGGCAACGTGCGTGAGTTGGAGAACGCCATCGAGCGGGCGGTGATCCTGGCCGGCGACAGCATCACTCCCGGCGATCTGCCCCTGGAGATACGGCCCGGTCAAGAGGCCGCCTCGGCCACCGAGCTACCCCGGGACATGAGCCTCAACAACGCCCTGGAAGACCTGGAGCGGCGCATGATCGTCAGGGCCTTGTCCGAGGCGGGGGGCGTGGCCTCCCATGCCGCCGAGGCACTTGGGCTCACCAAATCAAATCTGGCCTACAAATTAAAGAAGTATGAGATAGGCTAGGTCCAGGCCGCAACCACCATCACCTCGCCCTGGTCGGGCCGGAAGCTCCCTCCTCGAAAGCCGGGGTGCAGCTCCACCCGCCGCCATCCGCTGAACAGCCTCTTTACGTCGGCTACCCTGAGCACCCGGATGAGGGTGCAAAGACCGCCTTCCTCAACCAGGCTCATCTCCTCCAGGCCAGGTCCGGCGGTGCGGCAGCGCATGCCTGGTTGGTATTCCCGCCAGGCTCCGGGCACCGGTTCGGCCGGGTAGGTCGCCGGGTGGGGCAGCTCCACCACCAGGGCCCCGCCCGGAGTCAGCACCCGCCGGAGTTCGCCGAACAGGTTTTCCAATTCCTGGGATTTGGTGAAATGGATCAGGGTGGCGTGCAGGCTGATGACCAGATCCAGGGAGGCGTCGCTGAAGGGCAGCCCCTGGCGGGCGTCGGCCAGCACCAAGTGGGCCGCGGTTTTGCGATGCGCCCGGCGCAGCATGGCTCGGGAGCAGTCCAGGCCCACCGGCCGGAAACCGGCCTGAGCCAGGGGGCCCAGCATGCGGCCGGTGCCGCAGCCCAAATCCAGCACCGTGCCCGGCGCGAAGATCCGGGCCAGCCACAGGGCCTGGCGTAGGCCCAGGGCCGGGGGATAGGCGTAGCGTTGGTCGTAGACCCCGGCCACCCGGTCGTAAAACGCTCGGCTGTCCAGGGGTTCCACTTTAGGCCTCTATAGGGGGGGCCGCCGCAGGTGGTGGTCCGTGGCCTGCTCATAGGCGTGGCCCACCGCGAACAGCGTTTCCTCGGCAAAGTGCGGCCCGATTATCTGCAAGCCGATAGGCCGCCCGGCCTTGGAGAACCCGGCGGGGATGCTGATGCCCGGCAGCCCGGCCAGGTTGGTGGACAGAGTAAACACATCACTCAGGTACATCTGCAGGGGGTCGTCCACCTTTTGGCCGATGTCAAAGGCCGGGGTGGGGGTCACCGGCCCCACGATGGCGTCCACCTTTTCAAACGCCGCTTCAAAGTCGCGGCGGATGAGGGTGCGCACCTGACCAGCCTTGCCGTAATAGGCGTCGTAGTAACCGGCGCTCAGGGCGTAGGTGCCCAGCATCACCCTGCGGATCACCTCCGGGCCGAAGCCCTGGCTGCGGGAGTCCAGGTACATGTCCAAAAGTCCGCCGCCCTCGGCGCGCACGCTCAGGCCGTATTTCACGCCATCGTAGCGGGCCAGGTTGGAGGAGGCCTCTGCCGGGGCGATGATGTAGTACACCGGCAGAGCGTATTCGGTGTGGGGCAGGCTCACCTGAACCAGCTCGGCGCCCTGGCTGGTGAGTTCGGCCATGGCCGCCTTGACCGTGGCCTCCACTTCCGGGTCCAGGCCTTCCACGAAAAACTCCTTTGGCACGCCCAGCTTGAGGCCCTTGACCCCGCGCCCCAGGGAGGCGGCGTAGTCGGGCACCGGGCGGGGGGCGCTGGTGGAGTCGGCCGGGTCGTGCCCGGCGATCACCGACAGCACCAAGGCCGCGTCGGCCACGGTGCGGGTGATTGGCCCGGCCTGGTCCAGGCTGGAGGCGAAGGCCACCAGGCCGAAGCGGCTGACCCGGCCGTAGGTGGGCTTGAGACCCACCACCCCGCAGTGGCTGGCCGGCTGGCGGATGGAGCCGCCGGTGTCGGTGCCCACCGAAAATAGGCTGCTGCCCGCGCCCACCCGGCCCCCGTTGCCCCCGGAGGAGCCGCCGGGAATGGCGGCCAGGTCCCAGGGGTTGTGGCTGGCCTCGAAGCCGGAGTTCTCGGTGGAGGAGCCCATGGCGAACTCGTCCATGTTGTGCTTGCCCAAGAGCACCATGCCAGCTTGCTTGAGCTTTTTGACCAAAAAGGCGTCAAAGGGGGGCACGAAATTATTGAGAATCTTGCTGCCGCAGGTGGTGCGCACTCCGGCGGTGCAAAGCACGTCCTTTAGCCCGGCGGGCACCCCGCCCAGAGGGCCGGCCTGGCCTTTGGCCCGGGCTTGGTCCTCCGCCTTGGCCTGCTCCAGGGCCGCTTCGCCGGTAAGGGTAAGGTAGGCCTTGACCTGAGGCTCGGTGTCCTCGATGCGCCCCAACAGGGCCTGGGTAAGCTCCAGGCTGGAGACCTCGCCCTTGGCCAGCATATCAACCGCCTGGGTGAGGCTTAGCTCGTACAGTTCCACCGCCCGCCTCCTTATATGACCTTGGGCACGATGAAGCTCCGGCCGTCGCTGTCGGGCGCGTTGGCCAGGGCCTGTTCGTGGTCCAGGCTGTCCCGGGCCTGGTCGGGGCGCATGGCTCCGCTCAGATCCAGGGCGTGGTTGGTGGAGGGCACTCCGCTGGTGTCCAACTGGGCCAACTTGTCCATGGCCGTGAGGATATCGTTGAGCTGCACGGTGAGCTTGGCGCTCATCTCGTCGCTTAGTCTGAGCCGGGCAAGGGCGGCCACGTGGGCCACCTCGGAAGGACTGATTTTCATCACCTGTCTCCACAAATTGAGCTAGGTGGTTTTTATCACGGGCGGGCGGTGGGGACAAGGCGGGGGCGGCCATTGCGATCCGATTGTGCGGCGCAACGCGGGTTTTTAGCTAGGGCAGCTCCCAGTAGTGCTTGGCCGCTTCCATGGCCCGGTCCACCCAGGTGCTGGGATCGGTCTGGGCCGCTTGGGCGATTAGTTCGTCCTCCCGGCGCCGCCCGGCCAGGGCCTCCAACACCGCCACCACCGAACGGCCCAGGGCGGCCTGGTTGTAGCCGCCCTCCAGGGAAGCCACCACTCGGCCGGGACAGAACTCCTGGCTGATCTCGGTCAGCCGCTGGGCCATGGCCGCGAAACCCGCTGAGCTGACCATCATGCCCCCCAGGGGGTCTTCCCGGTGACCGTCGAAACCGGCGGAGACCAAGATGAATTGGGGCCTGAACTGGCGGGCCACCGGCAACAAGAGGCGCTCAAAGGCCTGTAAGTGTTCCCGGTCGCCCAGGCCTGGGGGCATGGGCACATTGATAGTGCGGCCCTTGGCCGAGGCCTGTCCCACCGCGCTCACCTGGCCGGTGCCGGGGTACATGGGAGACTGGTGGGTGGAGAAATAGAGCACCCGCGACTCGGGGTAGAAAATGTCTTCGGTGCCGTTGCCGTGGTGCACGTCCCAGTCCACCACCAGGATGCGCTCCAGGCCACGATTGAGCATCAAATGGGCGGCGGCGGCGGCCACGTTGTTGAAAAGGCAAAAACCCATGGATCGGGTGGAAGTGGCGTGGTGGCCCGGCGGGCGCACCAAGGCGAAGCCGTTGTCCACCTCGCCGGACAGCGCCGCGTCGCACAGGTCGATTAGGCTTCCGGCGGCCAGGAGGGCCACCTCGCAGGAGCGGGGCGAACACACCGTGTCCGGGTCCAGGCTGACGCTTCGCCCGGCGGTGCCCGCCACCCGGCGCAACTGGCTGGCGTGGTGCACCGTGGCCAGCTCTTGTTCGCGGGCCGGACGCAGGGGCATGAATTCCAGGGCCTCCCGCCCGTCCCAGCGGGAGATGGCCTGGTCTATGGCCGCCAGGCGCTCTCCCACCTCGCAGTGGTAGGGACCGGTGTCATGCTCCCGGAAGATCGGGTCGCTCACCACCCCCACGGGCATGGCTATTTTTGCCCCGGCGTGGTCTTGGCGGGTGACTCCATTTCCTTGGTGGTCACCTCCACCTGATCAGGCTTGGGAAAGAACAGCACCCGGCCGTCGTAGAGCACCCCGTTGATCTCTTTGGGGTCCACCTTGTCCAACTGGGCGAATATCTCGCTCAGGTTGAATATCACCACTTTTCGGCCCGGCTCCAGCAGGTTGAGATCCTTGGTCATCTGGCCGGTGCGCAGGTTGTACACGCCCACCATGTGCTCGGCGAACTTGAGTATTTTGCCCACGCCGGTGGAATAGCCACGAGGCTGGGGCTGGTCGGCCCGTGGCGGCAGGTTGACCCCACGGCCGGCTAGGTATTCGCGCAACAGTTGGTAGTGGATTTGCCACAGGTTGTCGCCGGGGCGAACCATGTGAACCCCCCAGGCGCTGACCTTGCCGCCTTGGAGTGATTTTTCGCGGACCTCGCCCCGCTGCTCAACCACCAGCTTGCGCTCCAACTCCTCAACTGGGACCTTCTTGTCGCCTACCTGGATGCTCTCGTCGCTGCGGGCCACCGCGTCCACCGACTTGTCCAGTCCAAAGGGTTTTTTGCGCTGGTCCTGCTCGCTTTGCTGGTTGCCGTCCACCTTGATGGTGTTGCCGTGTTGGCTGGGGCCGGGAACCCCGTTGGCCTGATTTTGTCCGGCGCTTTGCCCGGTGGCGTTGGAGGGTTTGGCCTTTTTGGTTCCCTGGCTGGAATCGCCGCCCCAATAGACCCACAAGGCCGCCACGACGGCCAGGATCACCACCAGGGCCAAAAGCCAAGGCCAGCGTGAGGAACCCGGGGGGGGGCTTTGGGGAGAGGATGTCTGTCCGATATCCAGCTTGACGCCGGATTGGTTGGTCTGATCACTCATGAATTTTCACCCCCGGGTGTGGAAGAAAATAGCCGGACACCGGCCCAACCGATGCCCGGCGGGATATCTGGGGCATTCTATAAGTTCCGCCAGCAAAGCTGCAAGTGCTTCTGATCCATCTTTGGGGATGCCAGACTGACCACCACCGCCAGGATGAGCGAAACCGGCAGGGCGATGATGTTGGGGTCGGTGAATTGCAGCAGCCAGGCTCCCGAGCCTTGGGTCGCGCTCTGGGCCAGGCTGTCCACCCCGAACACCGCCTTGCACAGGCCGATGGCCGCGGATTCCTTGGTGTGCACGAAAAGCAGGAAGAAGAAGCTGGTGGCGAAACCGCCCACCATGGAGACCACGGCCCCCAGCTTGGTCATGCCTTTCCAGTACAGGCCCAGGAAGTAGGCGGGCAAAAAGCTGGCCGCGCACAGGCCGAAGAAAAAGGCGGTGGCCAGGGCGATGATGGAAGGCGGCAAAAACAGCCCCCACACCAGGGTGACCAGGATGGTGACCCCCACCCCCAGGCGGGTCATGCGCAGCTCGCCGCGCCCGCCGGAGGCCAGGCCTTTTTCATAGAAGTCGCGGCCCAGGCTGGTGCCGCCCACGTGGAACTGGCTTGACAGGGTGCTCATGGCCGCGGCCAGCATGGCCAGCAGGAAGAGTATCTCGAACCAGTCGGGCATTATTTTGGTGACGTACAGGGGAATGATCTTGTCTATGTTGCCCCCGGCCACGGCCACCGATATCTTGCCCAAATCGCGGAAGAACACCACGTTGCTCAGAGCGCCCACCACAAAGGCCACGCCGGTCATCAACACGATGAAGATGCCGCCGAAGAGCACCGCCCGGTTTAGCTGACGGTCGCTGGCCACGGTCATGTAGCGCACCGCCAGCTGGGGCTGGGCCAAGACCCCGATGCCCACGCCGTAGATGATGGTGGTGTAGATCACCAGCCACAGGGGAGTGAAGGGCTTGGCCCCCTGGGTCCAGCCCAGCATGCCCCCGGCCTTGAGGCTGGCGGGCATTTGGGGAGCCAGGTCGGTGAGCGCCTGGTGGGCCTCGGTGACCCCGCCCAGGGTGGAGTAGGTGAAGATGATCAGGATCACCATCATCACCAGCATGAGGCTGCCCTGGAAGGCGTCGGTGTACATCACCGCCTTGAGCCCTCCGGTGATTACGTAGAAGGCCAAGATGGCCACGAAGCCCAGGAGCACCACGTAGTAGTTGATGCCCAGGCTAACCTCCAGCATGCGGCTGATGCCGATGAGCACCGCCGCGGCGTAGACCGGGATGAACAAAAACACCACCACCCCGGAAAAGCCCTGGATAAAGCGCGACTGATAGCGCTGGCCCAATAGCTCGGGGAAGGTGTGGGAGTCCAGGGCCACCCCCATGCGCCGGGTGCGTTTGCCGAAAAACACCATGGCGATGAAGATGCCCACGAATATGTTGAGGAAGGTGAGCCACAGCAAGGGGAAGCCGAACAGGGCCGCCGCTCCGCCAAAACCGATGATGGCCGAGGTGGAGATGAAGGTTGCCCCGTAGCTCATGGCCATGACATAGGGGTTCATCTGGCGCCCGGCCAACATGTAGTCGCTGGCTTGGCGGGTTTCGCGCCAACCCTTGTAGCCCAGGTAGAAAACCACGGCCAGATACGCCAACGCCAAAATGATCTTGACGGTCATCCTGCCTCCTCGTCCGCTATGGTGATGCGCCGTCCGGGACCGGCGGCGCAGCCGGGGTTACTTGCCTTCGCCCTCGGGGGCCCATTGGTTCAGGTCCCTGAGTTCCTCGGTTAGTGGGCCGCTGTCGTTCCACTTGATAATGCCGTAGATTATGCACAGCACCGAGGCGGCTATGCACAACACGTAAGCCAGGGCCAGCTCTGGACTCGCGATGCCTAGCAAAGGATTCCTCCAGCTCGGTGGGGGGAGAGGAACCCCCCGGAATGGTGTCTGCGGTCGCCGTCCAAACTTTCGTGCTTGATTGAGTGGTTGGCGACCTCGCTACCAGCTACAATGTAGTCACACTATACGAAGGCGGGTCGCGCAAAGTCAAGGAACAAGGCGGCGTCCGCCCGCTGGGAGCCTGGATCAGCCGCCCCTTGATTATGGCTCCAAACGTGTTACATTGTAGCTACTTGCAGCAGTTCCCCCGCCAAAGGGCAAGAGGGAGCGGCCCTGCCACAAACCGCCCGCGCCAAGGACAAGGAGTCCAGATGTCCGCCGACTTCGATCGCTTCACCGGCACCGACAAATACATCGTCTCCCCGGAACTAAAGGACGTGGTAAACGTGTCCATCGCCCTGGGACGGCCCCTTTTGGTCAAGGGAGAGCCGGGCACCGGCAAGACCCTGCTGGCCCACAACATCGCCCGGGGCCTGGGCAAGAAGCTCATCGTGTGGAACGTAAAGTCCACCACCAAGGCCAAGGACGGCATGTACGTCTACGACACGGTGCAGCGGCTCAACGACTCGCGCTTCGGCACCGGCGAGGTCAGCGACATCGCCCGTTACATACACCTGGGCCAGTTGGGACGGGCCTTTTCTGAAGCTCACGATGTGGTGCTGCTCATTGACGAGGTGGACAAGGCGGACATCGAGTTCCCCAACGATCTGCTCAACGAGCTCGACGAGATGAGCTTCCACATCCCCGAGACCGACGAGACCATAAGCGCGGCCACCCGGCCCATCGTGGTTATCACCTCCAACTCCGAGAAGGAGCTGCCCGACGCCTTTTTGCGGCGCTGCGTGTTCCACTACATCGAGTTCCCCGAGGAGGAGTTGATGCGCCGCATCGTGGGGGTGCACTTCCCGGACCTGGCCGAGAAACTCTTGAAGGAGGTGCTCAAGCGCTTCTACTGGCTGCGCCAGATCGAGGGCTTCCGCAAGAAGCCTTCCACCAGCGAGCTGTTGGATTGGATTCAGGCTCTGGTGGCCGGGGGCATGGACCCGAACCAGGTGGCCAAGGAGCTGCCTTTCGCCGGGGCGCTGATCAAGAAGGAACAAGACCTGGAGGTATTGGACGCGGCCCTGAGCCGGGCCGGCGGCCCCGCCAACCGCATGGGCCTGCGCGGCCGGTTCTAGGGTGGGGCAAGCTTCTGTTGCCCGCTGCCCCTGGTGCGGCGAGGACCCGCTTTACCGCGATTACCACGACCGAGAATGGGGCGTGCCCCTGCACGACGACCGGCGCTTGTTCGAGATGCTTTTGCTGGAGAGCTTCCAGGCCGGGCTGAGTTGGCTGACCATCCTGCGCAAGCGGGAGAACTTCCGGGCCGCCTTTGACGGCTTTGACCCGGTCAAGGTGGCGGCCTACGGGGACGGAAAGATAGAGGCCCTGATGAGCGACGCGGGCATTGTGCGCAACCGGGCCAAGATCAAGGCGGTGATCAACAATGCCGGGGTGTTTCTGGAACTGCAAAAAGAGTTCGGCTCCTTTGAGCGCTACCTGTGGGCCTTCGTGGGTCACCACCCGGTGCAACACGCCTATTCCGAGCTGGCTCAGATACCGGCCGAGGACGAGACCTCGCGGGCGATGAGCAAGGACCTAAAGAAGCGGGGCATGGGTTTCGTGGGGCCCACCACCATGTACGCCTTGATGCAGTCGGTGGGCATGGTCAACGACCACCTCACCGGATGCTTTAGATACGGGCAATTGACCGGCGGCCACGCCACCGCCAAGGGATAGCCGATGTTCCTGAACCTGTTCTATTCCCTGCGCGCTCTCAAGGTGCCGGTGTCGGTCACCGAGTGGATGACCCTCATGGAGGCCCTGGACAAGGGCCACGCCCAGGAAAGTCTGGTGGATTTCTACAATATGGCCCGGGCCATCCTCATCAAGTCCGAGGCTTTTTACGACCAATACGACCAGGCCTTCGCCCATGTGTTCAAGGACGCCGAGCTTCCGGCGGACATCCGCCAGGAAATTTTGGACTGGCTGGACGATCCCCTGAACCGCCTGGAGCTTGACGAGGAGGAGCTGGCCAAGATACGCCAGATGGATTTGGAGGAGCTGCTCCGGGAGCTGGAAAAGCGCCTGGAGGAGCAGGACGAGCGCCACGACGGGGGAGGGCGCTGGATCGGCACCGGCGGTACCAGCCCCTTTGGCCACTCCGGGGCCAACCCGGCGGGCATCCGCATCGGCGGGCCGGGCGGGGGAGGCCGGGCGGTGCAGATCGCCGCAGCGCGGCGTTTTAAGAACTACCGCACCGATGTGACCCTGGACGTGCGCCAGGTGAAGCTGGCCCTAAAGAAATTGCGGCGCTTTGCCAAGGAGGGCCCGGAGGACTTTTTGGACATAGAGGCCACCATCGACAAGACCTGCAAGGAGGCGGGCGAGATCGAGCTGGTCTTCACCCGTGAGCGCAAGAACACGGTGCGGGTGCTTCTGCTCATGGACTCGGGCGGGTCCATGAATCCCTACGCCCGCCTGGCCGACCGCCTGTTTTCCGCCGCCCACCAGATGACCCACTTCCGCGACCTGAAGGCCTATTACTTCCACAACTGCATCTACCAGGACATTTTCACCGACATCTACACCTCGGAGAGCGAGCCCACCGGGAGCCTGATCCGCAATTTGGGGGCCGACTACAAGGTGATAATCGTGGGCGACGCTTTCATGTCGCCTTCGGAACTGGTGAGCGTGGGCGGGGCCATCGACTACTACTATCACAACGAGATAGCCGGGCTGGATTGGTTGCAGCGCATCGCCGACCATTTCCGCTACTGCGTATGGCTAAACCCCATGCCTGAGCGTGCCTGGATGCATCCCACCATCTCCACCATCGCCAAGGTTTTCCCCATGTTTCCCCTGACCCTGGATGGCCTGGACGAGGCGGTGCGGGCGCTCATGGTGCGCCACTAATCAGCCCGTCGCGGGCTTTCCAAAGATATTAAGGATGTAAGGCGACTGCCATGGCTCCGGGCGCACAAAGCGCCGCCCGGGACCGAATAGGCCTCGGGCGGAGCGAAAATTCATTCCCTTGGATTTCAAGGCTGCTGGACCGCAGAGAGCGCTATGCCCCGTTGCGGATCAAAAGCCCCGCCGATTGCTACCTGATCCCTCTTTCCTTGGAGAGTTTTTTTATACCTTCGTGGAACGGGGCGCTGACCCCCCAGTGCAAGTCCCGTTTGCTTTGGCGCTCAGGCGGATCAACCTCCCGCATGGGAGGCAAATTTCTTTTGAAATATTCCAGCTGGCTAAGAAAGATTCTGCCGATTTCGTAAATTATCTTGGCAGGCACCTTGTCGGTGGTGACCAAAAAGCTCGGTATCCCAAAAGTATCAACCTTCATTCCGTGATTGCGCAGGCCGGGATAATCGCTGGCCCAGATGAAGTACTTTTGGTAATAGGGCGCCTGGGAGCTCATTGCCTTGGTTGGCATAAAAGGCACCATGCTGGCCCGGCCGTAGTTGGCGATGAACTTGCGCAATTGGTTGTTGGGGTGGCCAACGGTGTAGAAGAAGGCGTCCAGTTTGCCCTGGGTCATGAGTTTCACGGCCTGGGGCGGGTTGACTGACAAGGCTTGGCCAAGGTCCGAGGGCTTGAGCCAACAGGTGGACAGGGCCTCCAACGCATTGATATGGGTGCCCGAGCCTTCGGTGCCCAAGGCCACCCGCTTTCCGCGGAAGTCCGCGCAGGTTTTTATGCCCGACTCCACGGTGGCCACGCAGGTCACCGCTTCGGTGTAAAGCTCATATACGGTGCGCAGGCCTTTGAACTTGCCGTTTTTTGCCCAGTGGCCCTTGCCGTTCCAGGCCATATATTCCGCATCCGCCTGGGTGATGCCCAGTTGAAACTCGCCGTCTTGCAGACCCTTGAGATTGCTAAACGAGCCATCGGTGGGCCTGGGTTTGATGCGAATGCCGGTTTGTGCGGTGTATTTGTTGACCGCATCGGCCAGCAACTGGCCCAATTTGTAATAGTTGCCCCCCGGCAGTCCGGTTCCCATGATAAGAGTTGTTTCCGCCTGGGCCGAATAGCCCCAGGAGATTATGGACAGGGCGACCAATAAGAAAACGGAGGTAACGGTAGTTAATTTATGATACATATTGATGCCCCCACCAAAAGAGTATGATTAGGACGAATTATAACAAAGTGCCGCGTGAAAAATATATGACAAAGAGTGTGATTGATTAAGGAACATAGAGTGTTATAGCCCAGCCCACTCAATGCGCACCGTTAAAATAGATGTGGCCGATGCCTTGGGGAAGATTTGGCGCTTTGGACCCATGGCCTGAGATAGTTTGGCCTTGGCGCATCATGACCACGCGGTGACAAGTCTGGCTTGTGTATGAGAGGCAGCTATCCCGAGAGTTCCACGGTTTGGTTTTTGCCCATATCCTTGGCTTGGTACAGCGCCCGGTCCGCCCGTTTGAGCAAAGAGTAGGCGTCGTCGCCCGGCTGAACTTGAGTGGCGCCCAGGCTGGCGGTGACCACCTCGCGGGCTCCGTCTCCGGGCAGGAACACACAACGGGCGAGGGCCTCGCTGATGCGCCGGCACACGACGCGCGAGGCTTCGGCGTCGGCTCCGGGCAGCAGAATGGCGAACTCGTCGCCGCCATAGCGGCAGGGGGAATCCGCCGGGCGCACCGCCGAGCGCAGGAGCCTGCCCAGAGTTTCCAGAACCTTGTCGCCTTCGGTGTGCCCATAGGTGTCGTTGAAGCGCTTGAAGTCGTCTACATCCAAGAGCACCAGGCCCAAGGGATGGCCCATTTCGTGAGAGTGCACTATTTCGCTGGCCATTTTGCTTCTAAAATAGCGTGAGTTGAACAATCCGGTAAGCTCGTCGATGGTGCTCAACTGGCGGTAGCGGCGTTCGCGCTGGGCCAGCACGTTGCGCTCCCGCTGTATGACCCCGATGCGGTCGGCCAGGGCCAGGGACAAGAGCACGCTTTCCAGGGCCGCGGCGATGGTTATCAGCGAGCGGGGCAGCGGCACCAGGAAGTTCCAGCCCATGCTCCAGGCGCCCCAGCTCATGGCTCCCAACAGCAGCACCACCCAGGCCACCAGATAGAAGCGGGCGGGCCGGAACCCCCGAGACAAGGCCATGAACCCGGCATATATCCCGATCAGCGGGCCCACCAGGGCCAGGCTGTGCACCAGCCAAGTGCCCCACCAGATTTGCCCGGCCACGCCCAGGACCAACAGGACCAGCGAGGCCGCCATGAATCCCAACACAAGGTAGTCCGCAAAGGGGGCGTTCTTTTTGGTGTTGAGAAACACCCGGCAAAACGCCGCGCCGAAGAACAGCGCCAGGGCGGAGACCACCAGGCTGATGTACGGCACCAGGTGCCACACCCAGGTGGGCAGGAAAAGGATCTGGCCCTGCAGGCAGAATTGGTGGGCCATGATGCTGAGCAGGTAAAGGACGTACATCAGGTAGGCTTGGTCGCGGGTGGTTAGGAGCACCAAGAGGTTTATCAAAACCATGGCTCCCATTACCCCGTAGAGCAAACCGTACAGGAAGATGTCGGTGGAGTTGTTTATTTCAAAGTCGTCTTCCGACCATATGCGCAGCCCAGCGTTGAGCGACAACACCGATTGCAGGCGCAAATAGGCATAACCACTGCGGGGAGAGTCGGCAGGGGCCTTCAGGGCGAACACACCTTGGCGATTGCCGGCCAGGGGCTGCTCCAGGCCGGTGGATTGCTTTTGCCAGCCGCCTTGGGGGTCGGGCAGGTATAGGTCCACCCGGTCCATCCAGGGCGCGGCGATTTCCAGCACCCACCTGCCTTTGGCCGGGGCTTGGTCCAGGGGGATGCGCACCCAAAGCGGGGAACGGCAAAAGCCCAGGGACATGCGATTGGTGTGCTTGATTTGGTAGAGGGGGGCGGTTTGGGCGGATGTGGCCTGGGTGATGTCCATGCTGCCCGAAGTGTCCTTCAGGAAACCGACCTCCGTGGGAGGCGGCTGCATGCGGGGGCCTGGATTCCGATCGCAGGCGGGGCCTACTAACAACACTAGGATTATTAGTAGTGTAGACAACGCATGGGACATGACGACCTCGGGTGATTTCTATTTCTCCCCCAACAGTGACTTTTTACTATCGGTTAATCGTTCCAATAAATCAACATGGTTGAGTTGCAACCCGTGTGAATTTTTCTTGATTTGCCGTGCGCACCCATAACTTGGCGGGATGGTGTTGCGCGGCAAGCAAGCGGCACGTTTGAGCGGGGAGTCCAAGTTGGAGGCAGCGGCCCGGGCTTCCCGGGACCTGGGAATCAGCTAGCTACTATATTGATCAAAGCTTATAGATTGGGTCATCACCTTCAGGTGCCCAGCCAGGTAGCAGGGGCCATGGTCCGATAGCAGCTGCGGCCGGTGCCTTGCCTTGACCCCGGCAACCCCGGTCTTGGTGATGGCCAGGCCCATGGTGTTCTTAACATCATCAACCCGCGATCTGCTGATTTGCAGAAGCGGGGTCCGCACCTCGCCGCTGGTGGCCTGGGGTTTGGTGTCGCCCGTCATCCGCCGTTTGCACGTCCCAAGAAACTCCTTGCTCCATCTGTAATACAAATTGGGGGCTATCCTCTCCCGGCGGTAGAGCTCGGCAATGCTATCCTCGCCCCTGAGCCCCTCCAAGACAACGCGGATCCTCACATCAACCGAGTACTTCCCGCGGGTCTTTCGCCTGATCGCCCGGACTTTCCCTTCAGCGGCTTCACTTTGGCTCATGATTCATCCCTTTGGGGGTCGAGATTACCCCGGAGTATCCATCAGCTGAAGGATCAAATCTGTCCCAATGGCTATAATACCAAATAAATTAAGATATTTATGTTCCAAAAACATATGATGGGCAAGGCCAAAAGCGCGCAGTCGCAATGTATATAAATACTATATACATTGCCTAGCTTAAACTGATATTAACGCGGTGATTGCCATATGCAATAGTGTTCGCACGTTGGCTTCAATGAGTTCAGTAGTTATTTGGCTGAAAGCAACTTCTTTAAGCATCGAGATAGAGGGATCTCGACACCATTAGCCCGCGACATAATCATTCGGCATCAAAGATTTTGCACAAAAATTTTCCGCCTGCGAATTGGCAAGGGCATTTGCCTGTCAGCTTCCAAGGCAAAAAATGATCATGTACACGAGAAAGGGGATCTTCCGAATGAAGGATAAGTTTAAAGGCACTAAGTTTTTGATGCCCATGGCTGTGGCACTCTTGGCGGTTTTGCTGCTCCTTCCGGTGGCCGGAACGGCCAAGGAATTCAAGCTGCCGCCTTTCATTCCCATCGCCACCTATGACGTGGGGTCTTCGGCCTACCGAACCACGGCCATGGCCACTGAGGCCATTACCGAGCACAGCGGTCAGAAGTTCAGGCTTTTGCCCGCATCCACAGACACCGCCAGGATGTCGGCTTTGCGCTCCGGCGCGGTTCCCATCCTCACCATCGGTGGCGGGGCGACCTTTGCCAGCGCGGGCCGAGCCGAATTCGCAGAGATGGGTTGGGGGCCCCAGGACGTGAACATCGTTTGGTGCCCTGCCATCACCGGTATCACCCTGATGGTGCGCGCCGGCAGCGGCCTGAAGACTCCGGCCGACCTCAAGGGCAAGAAGGTTCCCTTTGTGGAAGGCTCCCCCGGCCTCAACGTGCAAGCCGAAGCTCACTTGGCCTTTGGCGGGCTCACCTGGAAAGATGTGCAGGTGGTGAAGGTTCCCTCTTATGCCGCCGCCTGCGAGGGCGTCATCTCCGGTTTGGTGGACACCGCCATTACCGTGCCCCCCTCCAGCTTTGCTCGCCGCTTGGAGGCCAGCAGCCACGGCATCGGCTACATCGCCCTTCCGTTCAGCGACAAGGTGGGCTGGGAAAGGGCCGCCAAGGTCTACCCATTCTGGGCCAAGTACAAGGCCACCAACGGCGCGGGCGTCTCGGTTGAAAAGCCCCTGATGTGCGCCACCTACGCCAACCCCATCGCCATCACCATGGCCAGCCAGGACCCGGACCTCATCTACTGGTACGTGAAGAACCTGGCCGAGTCCTACCCCATCTACGCCAAGAAGTCCGCGGTCATGAAGGAAAACTGGTCCGTGCAGTGGTGCCTGGACCTGATCCAGAACACCGCGATCCCGGTGCATCCCGGTGCCATCCGCTACTGGAAAGAAGTTGGCAAGTGGACCCCGGCCATGGACAAGCGCAACCAGGAGCTGGTTGCCCACAAAAAGGCTCTGGTCGAACTGTGGCGCAAGGCCCTGACCAGCGCCGGCAAGAAGGCCAAGGGCGACGGTTGGGTCAAGTACTGGAAGGAGTTCAGGACCAAGGCCGGGCCTGAGTACGCTTGGTAGACGCGGCTCCTAACAAAATATGAACACGCCACACTCCGGGAAAAGGATTCACCCCGCCCGGAGTGTGGCAACCAAACTCCAAAGAGCTTGAGCAAAATCATCGGAACAACCTTTAGGCATCTTATGCAGGCGGCGAAATGAGCGAACAAGAAGTTATTTTCGAGGTTAAAGAGGGCGGCGTATCTGTTTTGACCCTTAACCGGCCCGACAGATACAACGCGGTGACCCGGGACATGACCATGAATGTCTTGCCTGAGCTGTTCGCCAGGGTGCAGCAAGACCCGGATATTAGGGTCTTGGTCATCACCGGCGCGGGCAAAGGCTTCTGCACCGGCGCGGATGTCCAGGCAAACCTGGGGGCGGGCCTGAAGGCCATCAAGAACCAACGCCGGATAAAGGAAGAGCCGGTGGGCGGCTTCACCCAGGGCCTGGCCGCCATCTCCAAGCCGGTCATAGCCGCGATCAACGGGGCTGCCGCCGGGGTGGGCCTTTCCATGGCCCTGCTGGCAGACTTCCGCATCGCCTCGGAGCAATCCAAATACAGCGTGATCTTCGTACGCCGGGGCCTCATGCCAGACGGCGGCAGCACCTACACCCTGCCTCTGGTGGTTGGTCTGCCCAAGGCCCTGGAACTGGCTCTCACCGGCGACGTCATCGATGCCCAGGAGGCACTCAGAATCGGCCTGGTGAACAAGCTGGTGCCGCCTGAATCCCTGATGGACGAGGCCCTGGCCTTCGCCGGCAAGCTGGCGGCCAATCCACCCCTGGCCATGTCCTTCACCAAGCGCGCCCTTCGCCACAACCTGGGCAGGAGCTTCCAAGAAGGCCTGCTGTACGAGAGTTGGGGCCAAAACGTTCTGTACACCACCGCGGACCACCAAGAGGGCATCAAAGCTTTCATGGAAAAACGCGAGCCCAAATTCACGGGCGAGTAGCTCAACCGCCACCTTTCAGGCGCAAGGACAGGCATGAACAAAGTAGTCGCAAACCTTGCTGAGGCGATCAGGGACATCGAGGACGGCGCACGAATTATGGTCGGCGGATTCGCGGCCTCGGGGGGCGCCAACAACCTCGTCCAGGCCCTTATCGAAAAGGGGACTAAAGACCTCACCATCATCTGCACCGGGTCGCCGGAGTGGATGCCCTTTGTTGAAAACGATCGGGCCAAAAAGGTCATCTCCGGATTTACCAGCCATTCCCTGCGTCCGGAGATAACCGAGGTGATCGAAACCAAGGTGCGGGCCGGCCTGCTGGAGGTGGAAACCGTACCCCACGGCATCCTCTCGGAACGCATCCGGGCCAGCAAGGCGGGCATCCCCGCCTTTTACACCCCCATCGGCGTGGGCACCGTGTTCGGCGAAGGCAAGGAAACCAAGCTGTTCGACGGCGAAGAGTGCGTGCTGGAGCGGGCCATCGAGGCCGACTTCGCCCTGATCAGGGGGCACTTCGGGGACCGCTTGGGCAACCTGACCTGCCGGTTCGTGGCCCGCAACCGCAACACGGAAATGGCCGGCGCGGCCACGGTGACCATCGCCGAGGTGGAGGAGGTCGTGGAGGTCGGGGATATCGATCCCGAGAGGGTCGATATCCAGGGGATCTATGTGCAGCGGGTGGTGAAAGCGCCGAAAATCGTCAAGTGGCTCGACGGCCACGAGGCCGTTTGAGTGAGCTAGGGGGTCATAGGTGGAACAAGGATTAAGCAGGGAGTTGGTGGCCCTCAGGGTTGCCAAGGAACTCAAAGACGGGATGTACGTGAACCTGGGTTTTGGCTTGCCTACCCTGACCAGCCTGTTCATCCCAGAGGACATCGACATCATTTTGCACGCGGAGAACGGGATGCTTCGCTACGCCGGGGTCATCGACGATGAAACCCAGGCCGATGCTGACCTGATCAACGCCTCTGGCCAACCCACCTCTCTTTTGCCCGGCGCGGCGGTGTTCGATCTCAACGAGTCCTTCACCATGATCCGCGGCGGGCACTTGGATCTGGCTGTTTTGGGGGCCTATCAGGTCTCGGAAACAGGCGACTTGGCCAATTGGCAGCTACAGGGCTATCACGTCGGCGGAATCGGCGGGGCCATCGAATTGGCCCAGGGCGCCAAAAGAGTAGTGGTGGCCATGGAGCACACCGACAAAAACGGCAAGCCCCGTATCGTCAAGCAGTGCTCCCTGCCCCTGACCGCCAGGAGGTGCGTTAACACCATCATCACCAACCTGGCCTACATCGAGCTGGAAGGAGCCGGTCTAGTCTTAAAGGAAGTTGCCCCGGGAATTACGCCGGAAGAGGTCCAAGCCAACACGGAACCAGATCTCATCATATCCGAAGATTTGTCGGAGATGGAGTTTTGACCATCTGGAAACTCCAAATTGTTAACGTTTTGTTTTCGGTTAGTGAGGTCGTGAAATGAGAAGGCTTGACAATAAACCCCTTTGGTACGTCGCGCTGATAATTTTTTCGGGGATTCCGCTTCTTCTTTCCATCTACCAAATTTTCCAGATGACTTGGCTTGGCATAACGTTCATCGACAACACCTACATGTACATAATGCTGGCCGGCTATCTTTCGTTGGTGTTCGTCCTTTATCCCGCCAAGGGTTCCGCCCCCCATGACCGGGTGCCCTGGTACGACATCTGCCTGTTCGCCATGTGCGCCGCCATCTGCATCTATTTCGCAGTCCACGGGATGAAGATACGGCATTCGGGTTGGGAATACGTGGCGCCTTGGCTGCCCACGCTGTGCAGTGTTTTGCTGTGCCTGCTGGTGCTGGAGGCGGTGAGGCGGGTGACCGACATCGCCATGCTGATCATGTGCATCATCCTGACGATTTTTCCCATGGTGGCAGAATACATGCCGGGCTTTTTGGCGGGGCCGTCTTATGATCCGCTGACCGCCGCCCGTTTGTTCGCCATGGGCATGAGCGGCATCTTGGGCATCCCCCTGTACACCGTGGCCACCCTGCTCATCGGCTTTATGCTCTTCGGGGTGGTGCTGATGAAGACCGGTGGCGGCGAGTTCTTTTTCAAGCTGGCCCAGTCCATGCTCGGAACCAGCCGGGGGGGAGCGGCCAAGATCAGTATCCTGGCTTCCACTTTTTTCGGCTCCATCAGCGGCTCTACCGTGTCCAACACCCTCACCACCGGGGCCATGACCATCCCCGCCATGAAGCGGTCTGGTTTCTCGCCCCACTATGCGGCCGCCATCGAGGCTTGCGCCTCCACCGGCGGGCCCATTATGCCCCCGGTTATGGGCGCGGCCGCGTTCATCATGGCTTCTTTTTTGAACGTGCCTTACGCCTTTGTGGTGGTTGGAGCCTTGATCCCCGCGCTGCTTTACTACCTGGGCCTTTATGTTCAGGTTGATGCCTATGCGGTGAAAGCCGATCTCAAAGGCCTTTCCCGTGCCGAACTGCCTTCCTTCACCCAAACGCTCAAAGAAGGCTGGCAATACCTGTTTGTCATCGTGGTGCTGGTCTATCTCTTGTTGACCTTGAAGTTGGAAGAGCGGGCTCCGTTTTATGCCAGTGCTACTCTGATTTTCTTGGCCGCCTGCAAGAAAAGAAGCCGCCTGAATTTGCGCAAGATGGTCGAATTGGTTGTGGAAACCGGCAAGGTGGTGGTGCAACTGGTCGCCATTTTAGCGGCGGCGGGCATGATAATCGGGGGGCTTTCCTTCACCGGCGTGGCCCTGTCTTTTTCCGGGGAAATCGTTCGTATGGTGGGGGGGCACATCCTGCCCATGCTGGTGGTGGGGGCCATCGCCAGCTTCATCCTCGGCCTGGGTATGACCATCACCGCTTGCTACATTTTTTTGGCTATTGTTCTGGTGCCAGGGCTGGTCGAGTTCGGTATAGACCCGCTGGCCGCCCATCTGTTCGTGTTCTACTGGGGCGTTTTGTCGGAGATCACCCCGCCGGTGGCCCTGTGCGTAAGCGCCGCTTCCGGCTTGGCGGGCTCGGACTTCATGAAGTCCGGCTGGACCGCCATGCGCCTGGGCGCGGTCAAATACATCGTCCCCTTCTTTTTCGCCTACAACCCGGCGCTGTTGACTCACGGGACAGCTTGGGAAGTCACCTACACCGTGTTTTTCGCCGCAGTGGGGGTCATCAGCCTGGGCTCGGCCCTTGAGGGTTACTTGATAGGCGTGGGGATCATCAAAAATTGGTTCGTGCGCGCGGGCCTTTTCTGCGGCGGTCTGCTCACCGCCTTCCCGGAAGGCTACACCACTATCGTGGGGGTCGGCGTAGTGCTGGGCATGGCATTTGTCGCCTATCTCTTGGCAGGGCGCGAAGCCCAGAGATCGCCCGCATGACCAGCTCGGAAATAAAACGAAGTTAATTAACCCCAACGCAAATGGGTAACTAGAGGGAACGATATGGCCACCGATGAGGTTCTTTTCGAGGTTGACGATCAAGGCATCGCCTTGCTCACCCTCAACCGCCCCGAGAAACTAAACGCCCTGACTTCTCAGATGCTGGACCACACCCTGCCGGACCTGTTTCGGCGGGTCCAAGAGGACGACGACATCAGGGTGTTGATTATCACCGGGACCGGGCGGGGCTTCTGCGCCGGCGCGGACGTCCAGGAGCGGTTGCAAGGCATTCAAAGCGGCAAGCTCAAACTTGGGTTCAAATATTTTTCAGAACGCGTGACCCAGTTCACCGTGGGTTTGGCCGAACAGGGCAAGCCGGTAATCGCGGCTGTGAACGGCCAGGCGGCGGGGGTGGGGTATTCCCTGGCCCTGCTGGCAGACCTGCGCATCGCCGTGCCCAGCGCCAAATTTTGCGCCGTGTTCGCCCGCCGGGGCATGGTGCCCGACGGCGGCATGACCCGCAGCCTCCAGATGGTGGTCGGCTATGCCAAGGCCCTGGAGCTGATGATGACCTCCGACAACATCGATGCCCAGGAGGCCCAGCGCATAGGCATGGTCAATAAGATCGTCGAGCCCGATCAGCTGTTATCCGAAGCAAAGGACATGGCGGGCAAGCTCCTTAAGCAGGCGCCCCTGTCCTTGGCGTTCATAAAAAAGGCGGCCCAGCATGCCTGGTCCAGCGAGTTCACCAGCGCGCTGGAATTTGAGAGCTGGGGCCAGGCGATTTGCCGCCACTCAGAGGACATCAAGGAGGGGGTTAGTTCCTTTATGGAGAAAAGGCCGCCCCAGTTCAAGGGACGCTAAACGCCATTATGCAGTCAGCAATAGTTGGGAGTTTGGATAATGCTTGACAAGAAAACCATGGAACAGGTCGAAGAGTTGAAGAAGGGCTTTGATGCCCAGATGAAGAAGCGATATGGGGACAAGCCGTTCGACCTAAAGACGGACGGCGGCATTCCCATAAAGCCGGTTTACGGACCGGATGACGTCCAGGACCTGAATTTCAAGAACATCGCCTACCCGGGGCAATACCCCTTCACTCGGGGCATCTACCCCACCATGTACCAGGCCCAGCCCTGGGTCATGCAACAGATTCACGGCCACGGCACCCCGGAGCACTGCCGGGAGCGCATGGACTACCTGGCTCAACTGGGCCTCACCGGTTACGGGGAGATGCGCTCCTACAACCTGGTTTTCGACCAGGTGTGCAAGTTCGGCTATGACCCGGACAACCCGGAAAACGGCGACATGGTCGGCTTGGTGGGCGTGAACATGTCCACCCTGGACGACTACGACCGCCTGCTGAACGGCCTGGACCTCACCAAGACCTCGGTGGTGCTCAACCAGGGCATCCACTCCATGATCGCCCTGGCCTTCTATATCGTCTACGGCGAAGAGCAGGGCGTGCCCAAGGAGAAGCTCCGGGGCAACACCATGAACTGGCTGTTCAAGGGGTGGATGAGCGACCTGGAGATGTATCCCCCCGACTCCGCCTTCATGATCATGTCCAACTTCATCCGCTGGTGTTCGCGCAACATGCCTAAGTGGAACACCACCAACATCGTGAGCTACTTCGCCGAGGAGGCGGGCGGCACCCCGGTGCAGGAGGCGGCCATGGCCATGGCCATCAGCATCGAGCTGACCAAGGCCTGTATGGACGCGGGCCTGGAGCCCGATGAGTTCCTGCCGCGCTTCGGCTTCCAGATCGCCCTGGGCATGGACATCTTCGAGCACGTCTCCAAGATTCGGGCCATGCGGCGCATGTGGGCCACCATCAACAAGGAGCGGTTCGGCGCCAAAGACAAGCACTCCATGCAGATCCGCTGCCACTCCCAGACCTCCGCGGTTTCGCTCACCGCCCAGCAGCCCTACGTGAACATCATCCGTTCGGCCTACGGCGCCCTGGTGGGAGTGTTGTCCGGGGTCAACGGCATGACCATCAACGCCTACGACGAAGCCTTGGGCATCCCCACCGACGAGTCGCTGATGTTGGCCATCCGCACCCATCAGGTGGCCCTGTACGAAACCGGCGTGCCCAACGTCACCGACCCCCTGGCTGGTTCCTACTACGTGGAGTCTCTCACCGAGAAGATCTGCGAGGAAGCCGACAAGTACCTCGACAAGATCGAGAAGCTGGGCGGCTTCAAGAAGTGCTGGGAGACTGGTTGGCTGCGTGAAGAGCTGGCCAACTCCTCCTACGAGTGGCGCCGGCGCATCGACAAGGGTGAAAAGGTCGTGGTGGGCCTCAACAAGCATCGCTCCGAGGTGCACCGCAAGACCCAGATTTACAAGGTGGATCCCGAGGTCAAGGAGACCTGCATCGCCAGGATCAAGGAATACCGGGCCACCCGCGGGAAGGAAAAAGAGCGTGAGCAAGCGCTCGCGGATCTCAAGGTCGCCTGTCAAGGCGTGTTGGATAACCACAAAGCCGACTTTATGCCCGCTCTTATCGACTGCGCCCGGGCCCGCTCCACGGTGCAGGAGATGTGCGACGTGATGAAGAGCATTTTCGGTTGGGGAACGGTGTACTAAATGGAAAAGCAAGCAAGCCCTAAAAGGATAAAGGTGCTCCTGAGCAAGAGCAGGATGGATGTTCACGACCGCGGCGTGCGCTATTTGGCCCGCTGCATGCTCGAGTCGGGAATGGAAGTGATTCTGAGCCGGCACGGCCTCATCGACGAGGTGGCCAACGCGGCCCTGCAAGAGGACGTGGACGTGATCGGCGTGTCCTTTTCCGTGGGTGGCCATGTCGCCGCTTCCGAGAGGCTAAGAAAGCTCATGCAGGAAAAGGGCATCGGGGAAAAGCTGGTAATCGTGGGCGGCATCATTCCCGACGACGACATCCCCGCCTTGAAAAAGCTGGACATCGACGGAGTTTTTGGCGCCGGCTCCAGCGCAGCGGAAGCCATCGAGTTCATCAACGCCAAGGTAAATGCCTGATCGGGAGGCTTGGAAGATGAAAAGCAGCAACCCTGTAGCCATCGTCACCGGAGCGGACCGGGGAATCGGCCGTGCCATCTGCGTGGCCTTGGCCAGCCAGGGCACCAACGTGATAGTCAGCCATTTGTCTCGCTTTCTGGAAATGGCCCAGGAAACCGCGGCCATGGTGGAAAAGACCGGGGCCAAGGCGCTCCTGGTCGATGCCGATGTAACCGATGACGTCATGGTGGCCAACACCGTGGATAAAACCATGGAGACCTTCGGCCGCATAGACGTGTTCGTATCCAACGCGGGGGTGGCCTCCCGAGGCCACACGGTGGTCAAGACCGAGATAGATGAGGCCAGACGCCTGTACGAGGTGCACGCCCTGGGCGGCATGCGCTTCACCAAACTGGTGGTCCCCATCATGCGTGAGCAGGGCGGGGGCTCGGTGATCTATATCTCCTCACACGCCACCCAGATATACCGCCCCCTGGGCGCTCCCTACACCATGGCCAAGGCGGCTGTGGAGGCCATGGCCATTATCCTGGCCAAGGAGGAGCGCAAGCATAAGATCCGGGTGAACGTGGTGGGGCCCGGCATCACCGAAACGGAGATGGGCGTGCGCATGGTCAAGGCTCGCTTCAAGGTGGAAGACGTCAAGGACGCCTACCCCATGATGCCCTTTGAGCGCCTGGCGCAGCCCGAGGACATAGGCGAGATGGTGGCCTTTTTGGCATCTGAAAAAGGCTCCTACATCAACGGCCAGACCATCTACGTCAACGGCGGCGGCTGGTAGAGGCCCGGCCGCCGGGCAACCGGCGGCCGGGTTTTAAAACCGTCCAAAATGAGCAAGTTTAAAACCAACAAACTTACGATTGTTGAAAATGGCGTAAGCAGAAGGAGGCTCATAACATGAGTCAGCAAGAGCAAGTAGCCAACGCCGTTCCCGCCTATCCGGGGCTTTTCACCGAGGCACAGGACGGGGTTCATCTGATGAGCGCCCGTTGCGGCGACTGTGGCACCCATTTCTTCCCCAAAAACCATCAGCAACATCGGCCTGGCTGCTCCAGGGGGCCGGTGGATGAGGTCTTGTTGCACAGGAAAGGGACGCTGGCCAGCTTCACCACCCTGCACTATATGCCCCCTAAGCCCTTTAAGACCGAAAAGGACATCACGCCTTTCCCAATGGGCATGGTGGAATTCCCCGAGGGTATCCAGGTGGTGGGCATCATCACCGATTGCTCACAGGACGACCTGAAGATGGGCATGGAAATGGAAACGGTGGCCTACACCCTTTACCGCAATGAAGACGGCCAAAGCGTGCAGACCTGGGGCTTCAGGCCGGTCAAGTAGACACCGGCGGCGGTTTCAAGAGAGGATCCAAAGGTCATGAGAGATGTTGCGATAGTAGGGGTGGGAATGCATCCCTGGGGCAAGTTCGAAGGCAAGAATTTTATCGATCTGGGTGTGGATGCCGTTGCCAAGGCTCTGGCCGACGCGGGCATGAAGTGGGAGGAGATCCAAACCATCTGCTCGGGCATCTTCATTTGGGGCGGCAACGCGGGCCATCTGTCCGGCCAGTACATCGCCAGCGTGTTCGGCGAAACCGGCGTGCCCATCGTTAACGTGTACGCCGCCTGCGCCACCGGCTCATCGGCCATGCGCACCGCTTACATGAGCATCGCCTCTGGTCAGGTGGATGTGGCTTTGTGCCTGGGTGTGGATATGTCCCCCAAGGGCGTGCTCACCGCCAAATCCGACAATCCCCAACAAGACATGGACGTGTTGCGCTGGCGCATGGTTGGAATGTCCAACCCCCCTTACTGGGCCCTGGAGTGCAAAAAGCGCATGGAGAAGTACGGGACCACCGAGCAGGATCTGGCCGACGTGAAGGTGCTGCTCAGCAAGTACGGCTCCCAGAACCCCAACGCCAGGTACAAGAAGCTATACACCCGCGATGAGGTGCTCGATTCGGTTATGGTGTGCGATCCCCTGCGGCTTTACGAGATTTGCGCCACCAGCGACGGGGCCGCTGCTCTGATTTTGTGCGCGTCGGACAAGGCTAAAGAGTATGCATCCAAGCCGGTCAAGGTGGCCGCCACCACCATCGGCAGCTCCATCTACGGAGACCCAACCCTGCGCATCTCCGCGCTCTCTGCTCCGGCCAAGGCCGAAGCGCCTTTGCTCAGCGAGAGCTACTCCGCATCGCGCCAAGCCTATGAAATGGCCGGGATAGGGCCGGAGGATGTGGACATTCTGGAGCTCCCGGACAACAGCTCTTGGCACTATCTGCAATACCTGGAAACCTGCGGTTTCTGCGGCGAGGGCGAGGCTGAAAAGATGCTGGCAAAGGGTGATACCGAAATCGGCGGCAAGGTGGCGGTGTGCCCCAGCGGCGGTTTCTCATCCTTTGGCGAGGCCATTGGCGCGCAAGCCATTTGGCAGGTGGCGGAGGTGGTGACCCAACTGCGCGGCCAATGCGGCTCGCGCCAGGTGGAAAACGCCAGGGTGGGCATGGCCCAGACCTATGGGCTCATGGGCAATAGCGGCACCACGATTTTGGAAGTGTAGTGAAACATTCATGAAGGGACCTGGGTTGAATATTTATTGCCGCGCCAAGGGAGTGGCCGCCCGATTGTAAGGGGCGGCCACTCACCGAGGCATCCGCCTCGAGGCCCGGAACCGGCCACGGCTTGGCAAAGCATGGGCGGCGCCGGTGGAATGAAAATCAGGGCCATTGAGTTTTTCGGAAACAGGTACCTCATCATAGCCGGGAGCTTGAACCTTTTGTCCCAAACCGGCGTTCCTAGGGAAACCGGTCTCGACCTCGGCGCCCAAATCGCCGACACTGGCCTATAATGCGTCTTTCGCGGGCGCTAACGTGGAATGGAAATCAGTCAATGACTCCCGAGGAAATCGCACAAAGAATCGTTTCCGGCGACATTCCCGCGGCCGCCCGTCTGATGCGGGCCATAGACGATGTGCAGCCGGAGGCGGTGGGTGCGCTCAAGCTGCTGTTTCCCCACACGGGCAGAGCGCGGGTTATAGGTATCACCGGTTCGCCGGGGGTGGGCAAATCAACCCTCACCGACGCGGTGGTCACCAGGCTGCGCAGGAAAGGGCTCACCGTCGGGGTGGTGGCGGTGGACCCCACCAGCCCCTTTTCCGGTGGGGCCATCCTGGGGGACCGCATCCGCATGCAGCGCCACGCCAACGATAACGACGTGTTCATCCGTTCCCTGGCCACGCGGGGGCACTTCGGCGGGCTTACCTGCTCCACCCGCGGCGTAGTGGCGGTTATGGACGCCATGGGCAAGGACGTGGTCCTGGTGGAGACGGTGGGGGTGGGCCAGGACGAGGTGGATATCGCGCGCATGGCCGACACCACCGTCATCGTCACCGTGCCCGGCATGGGCGACGACGTACAGGCTATCAAGGCGGGCATTTTGGAAGTTGGCGATGTTTTCGTGGTGAACAAGATGGACCGGGACGGGGCCGGAATCACCGCCGGGCACCTTAAGGCCATGCTGTCGCTCACTTTTCACCCACACGGTTCGGAGTGTGACCAACAAGCCCAGCCCTGGTATCCCCCGGTGGTGTCGTGCTGCTCGCTGGACGGCCGCGGCATGGACGAATTGCTCCAGGCCATGGACGATCATTACGATGCATTATCGGCGGACGGCGGCAAGCTTCTGGCCAAGCGGCGCATAGAACGGGCGGAAAAAGAAATACTCGACCTGTTCCAGTTGCGCATCAATCAAATGTTTTTCGCTCGCTTGGGCAACGGAGGGCGGATAGAGGCGGTGGCCAAGGATGTCGCCTCAATGCGAACCGACCCCTACACTGCGTGTGAAGAGTTGATGAAGTCGGCCAAAATAATCTAATTTGCAGGCTACGGGCGGAAGTTTCAGGCGGACGAGGGCCGCTGTGCAGGCACACGGTTAGGGGAGCGCGCAACGCACCATGAGATTCACGGCCATAAGCTATGAAAGGCGGGACGGCCAGGGGGTGATCGCCCTGAAGGCTCACTCCGGCCAAGCGGAGCAACTCGCCAACCTTCATTACGAGTTGGGCCAGTTGGCAGACGAGGTGGCTTGGGACCAACAACTGCGAGTGATCCTGCTGACCGCTTCCGAGCCCGGCGGATTTTGTTTCGGTCCGGGCACTCCGAGCTGGCGTGAGGAAGATGGCGAGGAGCATTGGGCCCTGGCCGAGCAGGTCGCCAGGTTCGACAAACCGGTCATCGCGGTGCTGGAAGGTGATGTTTGCGCCCAGGGCTTGGAGATGGCCCTGGCCTGCGATGTGAGGATCGCGGCGCAGGATAGCCGCCTGGCCATGCCGCAGGTCGCGGCGGGTCTGATGCCTTTTGATGGCGGCAGCCAACGCCTGCCCCGGCTGGTGGGACTGGGAAAGGCCATGGAAATAATCCTGGGCGCGGAGGTGCTCGGCGCGGCCCAGGCCATGGAAATAGGCCTGCTGAACAAAGTGGCGGCGCCTGGGGACTGCCTGCGCACCGCCCTGGAGTGGGGCCAAAAGGCTCAAGCCAACGGCCCCCTTGCCATGCGCTTTGTCAAGGAGGCCATGAACAAGGGCCTGGACATGAGCCTGGAACAGGGGTTGCGCCTTGAGGCGGACCTGTATTTCCTGCTGCACACCACCCAAGATCGCACCGAGGGCATCACCTCCTTTCTGGCCAAAAAGTCGCCGGACTTCAAGGGCGAGTAAAAGCCCTTCGATTGGATAGGCCCATGAGCGGGTTTGAGACCATAATCTACGAAAAGGACGGCGGGGTGGCCTATGTGACCCTGAACCGCCCCGAGGCCCTGAACGCCTACAACATCCAGATGCGCGACGATTTGTACGAGGTGTTGGGCGCCATTGCCGACGACCCTGAGGTCCGGGTGGTGGTGGTCAAGGGAGGCGGGGACAAGGCCTTTTGCGCCGGAGCCGACCTCAAGGAATTCCTGAGCGCGCCGCCGCCCGCCCAGGCGCGCATGATTCGTTTTCAGCGCGATATCTGGGACCGTTTTTCCAATCTACCCCAGCCTTTGATCGCTGCCTTGAACGGCTACGTTCTGGGCTCGGGGATCGAGATAGCCTTGTTTTGCGACATAAGGCTGGCAGCCACCAACGCCCGCTTCGGCCTGCCCGAGGTGAGCCTGGGCATCATTCCGGCCGCAGGCGGCACCCAGACCTTGCCCCGCGCCATCGGCGCGGCCAAGGCCATGGAGATGCTCTTGACCAATGAATGGCTGGATGCGGCGGAAGCCTTGCGCATTAGCTTGGTGAACCGCCTGTTGGAGCCGCAAGACTTGTTGCCGGCGGCCAGTGAGATGGCCGAGCGGATCGCCTCCTACAATCCCAAGGCGGTGCGGGCAGCCAAGCAGGCGGTGCGCCGTGGGCAGGACATGACTTTATCCCAAGGCTTGCGCCTGGAAAAGCTCTTGGCCCGTTCCATCTAATGACGGCCATCAGGAATGTGTGATGCTGGGCGGGCCGGGGGTAGTTGAATGATGGGCCCAGCCTGAGCCTAAAAAACCATCTAAGATTTTTGAGGGAAAAAGTGAACACAGCCGATTTTTTGAGTATTGCATGCGCCATCGTCCCAGAGCGCGATGCAGTTATATTTGAGGACCGCCGGACCACTTATTCGCAACTCAGCGAGAGGGTCAATCGCCTGGCCAACGCCCTGGCGGAGCGAGGCGTGACTCGCGCCGACCGGGTGGCAATATTTCAAGTGAACTGCCCCGAATACATAGAGGCCTATTTCGCCACGGCAAAAATTGGGGCCATGTTCGTGCCGCTCAATTTCCGGGTAAAACCGGCGGAACTGGAATTTCAGCTCGGGCACGCCCGCCCCAAGGTCATTCTTGTGGGCCAGCGCTACATACCAATGGTTGAGGAGGTGGTGGCGAACTTGTCCCTTCCCGCAACTTGCATTTCCTTGGACGGGCCCCACTCGGGAATGGATGAGTACGAAAATGTCCTGGCGCTCGCCTCGGACGAAGATGTTATGGCCGAGGTGACCGACGATGACATATCCATTTTGATGTTCACCGCCGGCACCACGGGACGGCCCAAGGCGGTGCCCTTGAAGTTCAATGCCCTCAGTTCCTACGCCCTGGAAAACGTGGAACCCGCGGACCCTGACCGGGAGGAAAGCAACCTTTTGGTGGTGCCGCTGTATCACGTGGCCGGCATTCAGGCCATGATAGCGGCGGTGTACGGCGGGCGCACCTTGTTGATGATGCGCCAATTCGACGTGGACCTGTGGCTGGACATGGCCCAGAAATACCAGGCCAGCCGGGCCATGCTGGTGCCCACCATGCTCAAGCGGGTGGTGGACCACCCCGGCTTCGCGAGCTTCGATCTTTCGCATCTGAAAGTGATAAGCTACGGAGCGGCGCCCATGCCCTTTGAGGTCATAAAAAAGGCCATAGCCCTTTTCCCGGGAGTCAGCTTTATCAACGCGTTCGGCCAGACCGAGACCGCCTCTACCATCGCCATGTTGGGCCCGGAAGACCATGTGCTGGAAGGCAGCGAACAAGAGCGGGAGCGCAAGTTGAATCGCCTGACCTCTTCCATCGGCAAGCCGCTCCCCGATGTGGAGGTGGCGATTGCTGATGAAGACGGCAACCTGCTGGAGTCCCCGATGCCGGGCGAAATATGGGTTCGCGGGGGCAGGGTGATGAGCGGCTATTGGGGCGACGAGGAAAAAACCAAACAGGCCATCACTCCCGAGGGATGGCTGCGCACCGGGGACATGGGCTGGATAGACGAGGACGGCTACATCTTCCTGGCCGGGCGCGCCGACGACATGATCATTCGGGGCGGCGAAAACATCTCCCCACAGGAGGTGGAAAACGCGCTTTGCTCCCACCCCCTGATAGATGAAGCAGCGGTGATCGGCGTACCGCATCCGGACTGGGGCCAGGAGGCCAGGGCGGTGTTGGTGATGAAAGACGGGGCCGAGTTCGGCGAGGAGGAGATCGTGCGGTTCCTGCGCGGCAAGCTAGCCAGCTACAAGGTTCCGGCCGCTTTCGTCGTGGTGGAGTCCATGCCCCACAATTCGGTGGGCAAGCTGCTAAAGAGGGAGCTTCGCAGGCTTTACGGGGACTGACCATCTATTGGCTAATAATTATTTTTTGGGGTTACATCTAGGAGGGTAAGACATGGCCACCAAAGTTGGGGAAAAATACCGGTGCGAAAAGTGCGGCTCAGAATTTATCGTGACCAAAGGGGGCAAGGGTGAGCTCAAATGCTGCGGCCAGCCCATGCAAAAGAAATAAGAGGAGGGAGTTGTTGCCATGAGCCAGTTGGGTAAGCGTTACCGCTGTGAAGAATGCGGCACCGAAGTGCTTTGCACCAAGGGCGGCGAAGGTGCGATGATTTGTTGCGAAAAGGAAATGGGGTTGCAAGGGGCCAAACCTCTGCCTTCCTCCGATTAGTGGCTTGGCGCACCTTGGCCAAAAGCCAGGCGCCACGGCTTAAAGGCAAATATCGGCCATGAGGAGCCTGCTCCTTAAAAACGCTGTTTTGCCCACAGTGGATCCGCTTCCGGGACGGAGCGGGTCCATTGTCGTTGTTGGCGACACCATAAAGGAGATCATACCCGCAGGCCGCGACGCTGAGGCGGAGCACTCCTATTCTCAGGTGATCGATTGCCGGGGCCGGGCGGTGTTGCCGGGTTTTATAGATGCGCACCTGCATTTGACGGCCATGGCGCACTACCATGGTGGCGTGGACCTCAGCCCTAGCGCTGGTGTGCTTTCCCTCGGCGATTTGCAGCGGTGCATCCGGGAACAGGCGCGCAAAACGCCCGATGACACCTGGGTCCGCGGCCACGGCTACAATGAATTCTATTTGGCGGAAAAGCGGCACCCGACCCGGCGGGACCTGGATGCCGGCTCACCGCGCCACCCGGTGAAAATCACCCACCGCTCGGGCCACGCCCATGTGCTCAACAGCCGGGCCTTGGAACTTGTGGGCATATCCCTGCACAGCGAAGAGCCTCCAGGCGGGCTTATCGACCGGGAATTGCCCAGCGGGGAACCCAGCGGCCTGCTATTCGAGATGGGCCCCACCCTTGCTCGACTCATTCCCGAGCCGGAAGAACAGGCGTTGCTGCGAGGAGCGATGCAGGCAAACCAGCGGTTGCTCTCCTCGGGCATAACCTCGCTGCATGACGCCACCGCCGGCAATGGCCTGGAGCAGTGGCGCGCCATGGAAAGGTGGCGGGACCAGGGGATCGTGCAATCGCGGGTATCGGTGATGGTGGGCTGGGAAGGCTTTCAAGCGCTGAAGCGAGAGAGCCGCGATGCCTTGGAAAAGTCCGGGCAAACACGACTCAGGGGGCTGAAGATCATTCTGGATCAAAGCCGGGGAGGGTTTTCCCCGGGCCAGGACGAGCTTGACGCCATGGTCATGGAGGCGCACCGGGCGGGGTGGCCGGTGGCCATTCATGCCGTTGAAGCCGAGGCGGTGGCCTCGGCCTGCGGCTCCCTGGAAAAGGCGCTGGCGGAGTTCCCCCGGCCAAGCCATGGCCACCGTATCGAACACTGTTCTCAGTGCCCTCCCGCCCTGGCCAGGCGCCTGGCCGGGCTTGGGGTTATGGTGGTCACCCAGCCGGCGTTTTTGTGGGCCCATGGCGAGCGTTATCTGGAGACCCTTGGCCGCGAGGATCGGTGGTGGCTTTATCCCTTGCGCACCTTGCTGGAAAGCGGAGTGGCAGTGGCCGGTAGCTCGGATGCGCCTCTGGCGCCCCTGGCGCCATTGGCAGGAGTGCAAGCTGCGGTCACTCGTTTGGAGCGGAACGGGCAGAGCGTGAACAGCCGGGAGAAGATCAGCTTGCGCCAGGCCCTTAACCTCTACTCCGGGGCAGGGGCGCTAGCCATAGGCGAGAGCTCCAGCCGTGGCGCCATCGCCCCCGGCGTGTTGGCCGACCTTGTGGTGCTGGATCAAGACCCCTTTGCCGTACCCGCCGATGCAATACAAGATATTAAGGTAGAAAAGACGATCATCGGGGGCGAGGTGGTTTGGCAAGCCTAAGCTCAGGCGATTACTCCCTGATGCTCTAACTCCCTTACTTGAGCCTCGCTCATACCCAACAGCTCGCAAAACACCTCCAGGTTGTGCTGGCCCAGGCGGGGAGCGGCGCGCCATTCGTCGCCGTTGCCGCCGTCAAATCTGATCGGCGATTCGTCGGTGATCACATCCTGGCCTGCGAAGCCGGGCATTGGCCTGAAAAATCCTCGCGCTGCCAGCTGAGGATCACGGCGCAGGTCTTCGGCATTTTGCACCACGCCCGCGGCGATGCCCGTCTCCTGCAGCCGCCGGGCAAGGTCCTCGGCTTTCCAACCGGCGGCGGCCTGCGCCACGGTCCGGCGAATTTCTTCAGCGCGATGGCTTGTGCTGGCAAGCGATTGGAAATCCGGCTCTGTGGCGATGCCTGGTATCTCCAACACCCGGCAAAATAAGCTCCACTGGCCAGCGGATTGCAAACTTACCGCGCACCACCGGTCTTCCCCGGAGCAGGCAAGGCATTCGGTGAAAGGACCCGGTTGGGAGTGCGCCTGCCCAGGCGGCATTTGGGCAGCCAGCAACTCCGGCCCCAGCAGAGCGGCAACGGCCTCGTATTCCGCCAAATCGATGCACTGCCCCAGGCCATGTCGGTCACGCACCTCCAGGGCGGCCAAAACCGCCAGAGCCCCGTACAGGCCGGAAGCCACATCGGCGTGGGAAAAGCCCAAACCCAAGGGAGGGCCGCCGGGATATGCGGTGAGTTGGGTGAATCCGGTGAGCGATTGGATGGTGGGGCCGAAGGCCACCGCGTCGCGCCAGGGACCGTTTTGGCCCATAGCCGACATGCGCAGCAAGATGATGTCCGGTTTGGCTTGCTTTAAAACCGGGTAGGTCAGCCGCCAGTTTTCCAGAACGCGTGGGGAGAAATTCTCGGCCACCACGTCGCACTTTTGCACCAGGGCCAAAACAAGCTCGCGGGCCAGGGGCTGGTCCAGGTCAAGGGTGACGCTTTTCTTATTGCGGTTGTACATGTCGAAATAGGGCGTTTGGTTGGCCTCGGCTCCCAGGGCGGTCTTGCGGCACTGTACCTTGATCACCTCCGCGCCGAAATCGGCCAGCACGCGCGTGGCGTAGGGCCCGGCCAATACCCGGGTGAAGTCCAGAACTCGTATGCCGTTTAAGACCTGCACTTGCCTCCTTCAGATGACTCCGAGCCCACTCAACTCATCCATTTGCGCTTGGGACAAACCGAGCTGTTGCATGAACACGGCCTGGTTGTCCTGCCCCGGTTCCGGCGCCGGCCGTGTGTCCGTGGGCTGAGAGTCGTTTGGATGCACGCCGTAACCGGGGAATTTCAATGAGGCGCCTGCCTTCGCTTCAGCACGGGTATCCCAAAAGCCCCTGGCCGCGAGTTGCGGGCTGGCCAGAACGTCCGGCATGCCGCAAACCGGGGCCCAGGGAAACCGCATCAAACGGGCGGTTTCGAACAACTCCTGTTTGCCGCGGGTCTTGGTCCAGCGGCCGATTACTTCCAGGACGTGCGGCAGATGGTCAAGCCGGTACTGGGCGTCCAGGTATTTTTCGTCCCCCAGGTCGGCGGCCATGCCTTCGTCGCCCATCCACTCCACCAGGGTTCCCCACTGCTGAAAAGGGCTCAGGTGTATGTGGCCATCCCGGCAGGGCAGCACAAAAAAGCTGTGGTTCCAATGCGCGCCGCCTTGGCGTGTGGGGACGACGCCTTCTGACAGGTTACGCGGCAAGACATGATCCAAAGAGGAGGCCACGCATTCTTGCAGGGAAATGTCCAGGTGCTCCCCGTTCTCCCTGCCACGGTTTTTGCGCAGGGCCAGCAAGACCCCCACGGCGCCGTTCAGACCGCCCAGGTAATAGGCTTGCGTCTCCGGGGGAGCCAATGGCGGGCCATCGGGCGCACCGTTTATAAAGGACCATCCTCCGGTTGCCGCGGCCACCACCGAGTCGGAGCGCCAATGTCGGCGGGGTCCGCTCCTCCCGAAACCGGAGATTGAGACCATGATCAGGCGCGGGTTGTGCCGGCGCAGGGTGTCATAGCCCAGTCCTAAATCGCTCAGCGCTCCGGTCGGCAAACCCTCCAACACCACGTCGACTTCGGGCACAAGGCGCAGGAAAATTTCCCGCCCGCGGGGGTGCCTTATATTCAGGGTGATGCCGTTTTTACCCGCGTGGAAATAGAGGAAGGATGGTTTCGGGCCGCTCTGGCGCCTAGCCGGCGGCTGCACCAGGGTGACCTGCGCTCCTAGGTCGGTCAGAAGCTTGCCGCAGAAGCTTACCGTTTCTCCGGAAAGCTCCAGCGCCTTGATGCCTTCCAGCGCATGGTGTTGATTGTTGGGCACATCCTTCCCTTCGTAAGGTTCGTGCGGTCTTGGATGCCCTCAGATCATAGCAACTCATTGCCCCAGATTAAATCCGTATTGCAGAATGATGTATACCAGGTATATGCCCAGGATCCAGGCTCCCTGCCAGCGTTTGAACCATCCGTCGGTGTTCATGCGGATGAAAAGGCGGAAGGAGTAGAGGATCAGAAGCATGGCCGGGAAGTGGAAGCTGTAGAAGTTGGGGGGGACGGTCAGGGGCCGGGCCACCGCCGCAGCCCCCACCACGAACAGGCAGTTGAGCACGTCGGCCCCCACCACGTTGCCCACCATGATCTGGGGCTGGCGCTTTTTCACCGAGCTGATGGCGGTCATCA
>JAIPDO010000067.1 GCA_021737645.1 Desulfarculaceae bacterium | reverse complement strand
AGCCCTTGCTGCCGTCCAGGTTGATGCGCCCCACGCCCACGTTGGGCCAGGTCATGGGGTCCAACTTGCCGTCCTTGTCCTGCTTTAGCACCGTGCCGTGGCAGTGGAAGCAGCCGTTGACCCGCTCCAGGCCGCTGTTGAGCCCGAAGTTTAGCCAGGGGTCGATGGTCCAGATGATCTGCAAGGTGTTGGCGTGTTTGCTCACCGAGTACTGCTTGGCCTCGTCCGGGTGGCAGCGGGAGCAGTCCTTGGGGCTAACCACTCCGGCGATGGGGGCCATGTACTCGCTCTTGGACCAGGGGTTGTCGCCCTTTTCATAGACCGCTTGGTGGGCCTTGGCCAGGTCCGGGTCGGTCTCCTTGGCCTGGTGACAGTCCAGGCAGCTTATGTTGGCGCTGGCATGGCGGCTGTTTGCCCAGTCGGCGAATATGCCCGGCGATACGATCTTGTGGCACTCGATGCAGGCCTGGGCCTGCTTGGACATGCCGCGTACTATGCGGAACTCCTTTACCTTGGCCTGGTTGGGGGCGGTCTTGTCCTGGGCCGGGGCCCAAGTGGGCGCCAGACACCAGACCGCGGCCAACATCAAGGCCAGCCCCGCCAGGGTGATCGCCTTTTTCATCTCCCTCATCCCTTCCCTTGAGTTCCCTGAAAACCCAACAAACTATTAACTGCCGTAGGTGTAGAGCGGCTTGGGCATATGCACCAGAGGCTTGTGACAATCCAGGCAGCTTTTTTCATATCCGGGCCGCGCATAGAGCACGCTGCGATGGGCCAGCATGGCTCCGCGCTTGTAGGGCAAATACAAAATATTGCGGTGGCACTTGAGGCACTGGTCGTTCTTGATATTGGCCCAGGCCTTTTTGCGCTGCTCGGCGCGGTCGTACTCGCCGCCCATTAGATGAACCGCCACGTCCTTCAGGCCATGGGCGGTCTTGGCGTAAAAAAAGTTGAAGGTGTCGTGAGGCGCCGGCAAGTGGCAGTCCATGCAGTCGGCCACGACCCCCTTTTCATTGACCGCGTGGCTGGAGGTGCGCCAGTCGTTGTAGGCGGCTTGGATCTCATGGCAGGAAGCGCAAAACTCCGGGGTGGAGGTGCGGTACATGCTGTAGTAGGTGAGGCTGAACAAGGGGAAGGCCAGGATCAGGCCCATAACGATAAAGAAGGTTGGTTTGAAGAACTTGATGCGCCAGAGTTTTTTTATCCAAGACTCGGCCATGGCCCCCTCTTGCTTTAGCGGCGGCTCCGGTAAATCCTAGGGAGCCACTGTGCTTATATTTCTATTATGCCTAGGTCACGCCATGTGAAACAATGGGGAACAGATTAAAAAAACGTATAAATTCAAATATTTTCACATAATAGCGATTCCTGGTGAGAGGGAGAATAAATCCGCCAAAAATCAAAAAGTTAAAACACCTAAATAATGACGGATATTAAGGCGTATTTGAGCGAACGTTAAAAAAAAGTGCTGATTCCCGGCAAAAACCGGGCGGATCTGTCGGGTAATTGGGCCGCCACGATTAATTTTGAATATAGGCTTGCATATGCGCGGAGCAGTTGCTTGACACATGTAAGGCTCTGGTTCATATTTATTAGTAATTATTATCAAGATACGGAGACACCATGCCCAACCCCGAAGAAATGTACCAATGCCAGGGCACCAACTGCGGCTACATCTACAACCCCGAGCGGGGCTGCAAAAAAGGCAAAATCGAAAAGGGGGTGTGCTGGGACGACATTCCCGGGGAATACAAATGCCCAAGCTGCGGTTCGGGCAAGAAGCTGTTCCGGCCCCTGGCCGGGCCCGGATCCACGGCCGAAGAGGGCTCATAGCCTTGGGCCCGCAATTTCCTTTATACTTTTAATAAGGCAAGCACGCGCCACGGCGCTGCGCAAAAAAAACTTCAATACCCGGAGAGAGACATGAGCCAGATTCCCCAGGTCACCTGGAAGTGCACCAAGTGCGGCTACACCTACACCGACGTCAAGCCCGCCGAGGAGTGCCCCTCCTGTCATGAAAAGTGCGAGTTCATCGACGTAAGCTGCTACACCCCGGACTGCGCCGATCCCGGCACTGACGACCGCTTGGTTTAGCCCATGCTGGTTCTGGGCATCTACGGCAGCCCCCGCAAGGGAGGCAACACCGACACCCTGCTGGACGCCGTGTTGGACGAGGCCGCTCAGGCCGGGGCCGAGGTGGAGAAGGTCTACTGCCGCCGCCTAAAAATCAGCGGCTGTCTGGAGTGCGGCGGCTGCGACAAGACCGGCAAGTGCGTGGTGGACGATGACATGCAAAAGGTCTATCCCCTGCTGGACAGGGCCGGGGCCGTGGTTTTGGCCGCGCCGATTTTCTTTTACAACGTTCCGGCCCAGTGCAAGGCCCTAATCGACCGCAGCCAGGCCTGCTGGTCCGGGCGGGTGCTGAAAAAAACCACCCCCGAGGCCAGGCGCAGCTTTGACAGCGGCCAGGGCCACCTGGTGGCCGTGGGGGCCACCAAGGGCAAGCGCATGTTCGAGTGCATGGAACTGACCGCCCGCTATTTTTACGACGCCCTGGACATGACCTACGAAGGCGGCCTGTTGCTGAGCGGTGTGGAGAAAAAGGACGGGGCGGCTCAGATGCCCCAAACCATGGACCAGGCCCGCGCCCTGGGCCGCAAGATAGTGGAGGGGGCTGCCTGAGCGGCGGCGCTCTGTAAGGAGTTTAAGAAATGTCCAAAGCCCTGATCGTCTTTGCCTCCCGTAGCGGCCAGACCGAGCGCATCGCCGAGCTTATCGCCGAAGGCCTGCGCATGACCGGCATGGAGGTGGAGCTAAAAAACGCCTCGTCCATCAAGGACCCGGCCGATTTGGACGGCTACGACGCCTATTTGTTCGGCTCGGCCACCTATCACGGCCAGATGATGCCCTCCATGAAACAGCTTCTTTTCATAGCTGAAAAGGCCGACCTGGAAGGCAAGTGCGGCGGCTCCTTCGGCTCCTACGGCTGGAGCGGCGAGGCCCCGCCACGCATCTACGAGACCATGAAGCACATCTTCAAGATGAACATGGGCGGCGACTGCCTGCGCCTGAAAACCGTTGACCTGGAGGGTGGAACCCAGATGGCCCAGGGCTACGGCAAAGAAATTGGCAAGCTGGCCGCCTAAATTTAGCGCGATCATCAGCCCGCATCCCCGTCCAGCGCTGGACGGGGATGTTTATTTTTGCAACGATTTTGTTTGACATTAATGGGCTCTTGCATCTAACCTGCACTCAACTGCCTTAGGGCAGGGCATGGTGAATCGATAGTTTGGTTGGGGCGTTAAACAGCTTTCTTCAGGGGCCGGGGGTGCGGCGCTCGGGAGGTTGAGATGTCTTGGTCTGCTCGTTTCACCAGCTTGATTTTCTGCTTAGCCTTGCTTGTAGGCCTCGCTGCACCCGCCTCCGCCGAAGTGGCCCTGTCCGGTCAAGTTGGCACCTTGGGTCTGCAAGGTCAGGTTTCCTTCCCCATGGGAAAACGCTTTGCCGCACGCCTGGGAGTCGGCGCTCTGCCCAGTTGGAGCATCAGCACCGATGTCAGTGACCTGAATTTCGACTACAGCATGTCTCTGTACACGGCGGGCGCGTTCCTGGACTGGCATCCCATGGCCGGAGGTTTCAGGATTACCGGTGGAGTGATCCTCAACAGTCACGACATTACCGCCGATGTCACTCCTTCCCCTGACCAGAGCTACAAGATCGGCGGCACCACCTATCCCGGCTACGCCTTGGGCAAGCTGAACTCCAAAGCCGACTTCAACACCCTGGCCCCCTACTTGGGCATCGGCTACAACGGAGCCTTTTACGCCGAGGACCGGCTGTCGTTCACCTGCGACGTAGGGGTCATGTTCTGGGGCGCGCCGAACATCACCCTCAGCTCGGAGATGAGCAAAATTGTGCCAGGCCTGGAACAAAGCCTGAAGGAAGAAGAGAAGACTCTCGAGGACAACCTGAATTATTTGCAGTATTACCCGGTGGCTTCCTTGGGCGTGAGCTGGGCCTTTTAGCTTAGGCGACAGGCAATAAAACGCCGCTGGCTCTAATTGAGGGCCGGCGGCTTTGCTTTACCCAAAGGCCGCGGCAGGCAGGCGGCGCTTTCGCGGCTTATCAGTATGACGAGTGTGGCTGATGTATTAGACGGTCAATGGCCATGTAGGCCAGCACCCCCATGGCGATGATCCCCAGGGAAACCAGGAACTCCTCCACCGAAGGGAAGTAGTTGAACCCGGGCCGGGTGGTAAGCGACACCAGGCTGGAGTCCAGGCGGTTGAGCACCACGCCCGCCATCACCAGCAGGGAACCGGCGAACAGGGCCGGGCGGCTGCGGCGCACCCGGGGCAGACAGAACAGGGCCAGGGGCAAGGCAAATCCCAGGGACACTTCAGCCCAAAACAGCAGGTCGTATTCGCCGGTATGCCCCAGCAGGCCCAGCTTGCCCTCCCAAGCCAGGGCCCCGAAGCGTACCACCAGATAAAGGCCCAGGAGATAGGGCAGGGCGCGGGCAAGGCCGGACAGCACGGACAACTCCGTGCGCCGGTTGCCCGGCTTGCCCGCCAAGGCACTTTCCGCGATCACCGCCGCCAGGCCCACGGGTATGGCGGACAAAAAAAACAACACGGGCAGCATTGGCGTAAACCACAAGGGATGCATCTTGTAAGGCACCAGCAGCAGGGCCGTGCCCAGGGAGGACTGATGCATGGTGGCCAGGGCTATGCCCAGGATGGACAGAGGTATCTCGATGGCCCGGATCAGGCCCAGAGGCGCTTGCATGTTGAAGCGCTTGAAAACTTCGGGGCTGAACTCCAGGGCCAACACCGCAGTGTAGAGCATGACGCACCAGCCCACCTCGAACAAGGGGGACTGGGGGTTCCAGAACACCATGATGTGCCACAAGCGCCAGGGCTGGCCGGTGTCTATGGCCACCCCGGCCACGACCATGAGGTAACCCAAAAAGGCACTGAGCACCGCGGAGCGTACCACGGGGTAATATTTTTTCAGGCCGAAGACATACACCGCCGCGGTTAGTGCGAATCCGCCCGAGGCCAGGGCCACCCCGCTGTAAACGTCCAGGCTGATCCAGAGGCCCCAGGGGCGGCCGTCGTTGAGATTGCTTATGGCGCCCAGGCCGCCCACGAAGCGCCAGAGGATCAGGGCCAGGCCCATGAGGGCCAGTGCTCCCCACAGCCAGAGCGCTCCGGCGCTGACCGGGGGGCGCGCCTGCTTTGGCAAGGCCCTAGCCATCGGAGGTATCGGGCTTCCGCTTATCTTGTTTGAGTTCCTCGCGCCGTTTGGAGACCCAATAGACCGCGCCCAAAGCGGCGGCCACCCCCACAAAGGCCAAGGGCACCTTCTCCATAACTTCGGAAGAGTAGTGACTGACCGGCGTCCGGCCAAGGACCGGCAGGCCCAGACGCTCGAAGGCGACAGGGGAGAGGTAGAGCACCGAAGCGCCGCCGGCCTCGTGCTCGCCGTAAATATGTTTCATGTAATTGCCGGGCTCTCCGCGCAGGCGCTCACGGGCCAGGGCAAGCACCTCTTCTCTGGGCCCGAAAAAAAGTGCCTCGTTGGGGCAGGCCTGAGTGCAAGCCGGGGCCATGCCCACCCCCAGGCGGTCGGCGCACATTGTGCATTTGCTTATGTAGGGCACGCTGCTGTGCCAGTCGAAACGGGGGATGGTGTAAGGGCAGGCCACCATGCAATAGCGGCAGCCTATGCAGCGCTCCTTATGATAGACAACCGGCCCGGCGGCGGTCTTTTGCATGGCCCCCACCGGGCAGGCCGCCACGCAGGCGGGCTCCAGGCAGTGCATGCACTGGCGTTTGCTGAACACCCAGGCATGACGCTCACCCTCAAGGGCTTCGATAAAGCACATCCTGGTCCAGGTGTGATCGCTCAGGTGGGTGGGGTTTTCATAGCTGCCCTGGTTGGTGGTTTGCTGGCCGGGCAGATGGTTCCAGGCCTTGCAGGCAACCTGGCAGGATCGGCATCCCAGGCACTTGGTAAGGTCGTTCAAAATGGCCATGGGGGTGCTCATGCCTCAACCGACCTTTCCACCTGGACCATGAAGGTCTTGGTCTCGGGAATGCCGGTGTTGGGGTCGGATACCGCCGGGGTGAGCAGGTTGGCCGAGTCCCCGCCATTTTTGGGATGCACCCAGCCGAAGCAATAGGGCAGGCCGACCTGGTGCACCGTTTGCCCCTGCACTTGAAGAGGCCGCATCCGGGAGGTGACCACCGCCACCGCCTGCACCTGGCCCCGGGCCGAGGAGACCCGGCACATTTCGCCGTCGGCTATGCCTCTCAGTTGGGCCAGTTCCCGGCTGATCTCCACGAAAAGCTGGGGCTGGCATTCCAGCAGCCAGGGCTGCCAGCGGGTGAGCACCCCTGTTTGCCAATGCACGCTCACCCGGTAGGTGGTGCCCACCAGGGGGAAGCGCGTCCCGCCGTCGGCCAGGGAGTCGGCCCGGGTGTGATAGGAAATGGCAAGGGGGTTGTGGCGGCGGGAGGAAAAGGCGTTAACCGGGGCTGGGCTCTCCATGGGCTCGTAATGTTCGGGGAAGGGGCCGTCGGCCCTGCGTGGGCCGAAGATGGAGGCCACTCCATTGGGCAGCATGATAAAGGGCAGCATGCCGTCTGCCTGGTCCAGGGGCGGCCAGCCGCCGTCGGGCGCATCGCCTTGCCATTTGCCATTCTGCCAAGTGATGGCGCTCTTGCCGGGCGACCAGGGTGCGCCCGAGGAGTCCACCCCGGCCCGGTTGTATAGGATGCGCCGATTCACCGGCCAACACCAGGCCCAGCCGGGATACATGCCCAGACCGGTGGGGTCCTTGGTGGAGCGCCGGGCCGCCTGGTTGCCGTCAGCGTTGTAGGACTGGCTATAGAGCCAGTTTCCCGAGGAGGTGGAGCCGTCGCCCTGCAAATAGGCGAAGGAGGGCACCAGATCCCCCCGTTTGAATTTTTTGCCTTTTACGGTGGCGTCCTTTTCAAAGTAGCCGTTGATCAGCTTGGCCACCTTATGGGCGTCAAAACCACCCCGGCCATCCCAACTCCAGCGCAGGTTGCGTATCGCCTGGGGGGCCTTGGCTCCCGGCGCGTCGTAGCGGCGGCGCAGGCGTTGCCACAGCTCCACCATGATTTCGCCGTCGGGCTTGGCGTCGCCCGGCGGGGCGGCCGCCCGGTAGCGCCACTGCATCCAGCGGCCGGAGTTGGTGATGGAGCCTTCTTTTTCCACCGAAGCGGCGGCGGGCAGATAGAACACCTCGGTGCCCACCGTGGCAGGGTCCAGGCCCGGGCCTTTCCAAAAGCTGGTGGTCTCGTTGTCAAATAGGTTGACCGTAACCAGCCAGTCCAGCTTGGCCAGGGCCTGGCGGGTCTTGTTGGAGTTGGCCCCGGAGCAGGCCGGGTTTTGTCCCCAGGCGAACAGGCCCTTGATCTCGCCCTTGTGCATGCGGTCGAAGATATCCAGCCAGGTGTAGGTGCGCCCCTTGTCCAGCTTGGGCATCCAGCCGTAGCCGAAATCGTTTTCAATAGTCGCCGCGTCGCCGAACATGGCCTTGAGCATACTGGTTACGTACTTGGGAATGTTCTGCCACCAGTTGGCCGAGCGGGCATTGGCGTTAAAGGGGATTTTGGAGCTTTTGTACTGTTCCAGGGTGGCCACATCGGCGGAGGGGGCGGGCATGTAGCCGGGCCATATGCTGAACAACAGGCAGTGGTCCGTGGAGCCCTGCACGTTGCTCTCTCCCCTGAGGGCGTTGATACCGCCGCCGGGGATGCCCATGTTGCCCAGCAGGAGCTGGATGATGGACATGGCCCTAATGTTTTGTACCCCCACCGTGTGCTGGGTCCAGCCCATGGCGTACATGATGGTGCCCGCCTGGTCGCGGGCTCCGGTGGCGGTGAAGGCCTCGTACACTTGCGTCAGGGCCTCGGGCGGGGTGCCGGTGACCTGGGAGACTTTTTCCAGGGTGTAGCGTTCATAGTGGCGCTTGAGATGTTGGAGCACACACGAGGCGTCCTGCATGGTGAGGTCTTGCTTGGGTACGCCCTTATCGTCGCGTTGGTAATCCCATGCCGCCTTGTCGTAGCGCCGCTTATCAGGGTCAAAGCCCGAGAATAGGCCGTCGCTGAAACTGTAGTTTGGCCCCACGATGTAACCGGCGTTGGTGTAAGCGGCCACGTAGGGCTTGAAATAAAGCTCATTGCTCAGGATGTAGTGAATCATGCCGCCCAAAAAGGCGATGTCCGTGCCTGCCCTGAGCGGCGCGTAGATGTGGGCCTGGGAAGAGGTGCGGGTAAAGCGGGGGTCCACGCTGACGACCGTGGCTCCCTTTTTCTTGGCCTGGCTGATCCACTTGAAGGAGACCGGGTGGTTGTCCGCCGGGTTGGCCCCCATTATCAAAACGCAGTCAGCGTTTTTGATATCCACCCAGTGGTTGGTCATCGCGCCTCGTCCGAACGACTCTGCCAGAGCCGCAACGGTGGCGCTGTGTCATATTCGGGCCTGGTGTTCGATGTACACCAGGCCCAGGGAGCGCATCATGGCTTGCAGCAGCCAGCACTCCTCGTTGTCCAGGGCGGCGGAACCCAGATGGGCCATGGCCGTGGTGCGGTTGACCCTTTGCCCCTGGGCGTTGGTGGCCTCAAAGCTGTTGTCCCTGGTTTGCTGCACCAACTCGGCGATGCGTTCCAGGGCCCAGTCCCAGGACTTCTCCTCCCATTTGTCGCTGTGGGGCGCGCGGTGCAAGACCTTGGTCATGCGGGCCGGGTTCACCGCCATCTGGTAGAGCCCCGACCCCTTGGCGCACAAGGTGCCCCGGTTGATGGGGTGCTCCGGGTCGCCTTCGATGTGAAGGATATTGCCGCTGGAACGGTCGGTGTAGACCAGCAGGCCGCAGCCCACCGCGCAATAGGGGCAGATGGAGGTGGTCTTGCGGGCCGCGGCCAGGTCCGTCATGGGGGGAGGAAAGGAAGCTTGGGCCTGGGAGGCCTTGCCCGCCGCGCCGCCCACGGCTGCTGTGCCCAGCAGTTTTATGAAGGAGCGTCTATCCACACCCAACCCGTTATGCAGTGCGCCAATGGCGCGGGGCAAGCAAGTGAAAGCAAAATTCAAAACGGGATCGGCACTAAAAGATGGCTAGGAACTGAAACCGTGAAGCTCTAAGGCTTGGCGGGTGCGTTCTCTATGATGCCGTCTTGCGTATACCTTGGTCTAAATTAACTTTTTAAGACATGTTTTGGCAAGGTTCCTATGGGATTACATCTGTCTGGTAGAGTGCGATTGCCTCTCAACTTTCGATAGCGCTGCAATAAATGGAGCGACTATTACGATATGGTAATTAAGCGGGCTCCATAATTCCCCAATAATCGTGCCGGCCAAAACTTTCCAGTAAACCCAATATCACGAAATCTCCTGTTATTGTTGTGCATTAGCTGTTGCCCATCCTTGCCACAACGCCATATTGGCCATGCCCGGTCCGTGGCACGTAAGTTGCTTTATAAACATAAAAATTATGTAGAGCCTTTGCGTCCGCCGTGGAAAGGGTCTGCCATAGCCTTTACGGTTCAACAAGGGGAGAGGGGCGCACAATGAGACGGATAGTGGTCAGTTTGCTCAAGGGCGGCGTGGCCAAAAGCGAAACGGCGGTCAGTTTGGCCCACGGCTTGGCGCTCAAAGGCCACAAGGTGCTTTTGGTGGACACCGACGTGCAGGCCCAGTGCAACGACATGCTGGGGGTGGAGCCGGAAAAGGGATTGGCAGAGCTGATCGCCGGGTGGGCCTCGCCCGAGGAAGCCTTGGCCCAGGCCCGGGAAAACCTCTGGCTCTTGGCCGGGGGCGTGCCCCTTGCCGGGGTCAAGATGGAGATCGCCCGCCGTGAGATGGCCCCCGAGGCGGTGCTGGACGAGACCCTGTCCTGCTATGAGGGCGAGTTTGATGTGATGGTCATGGACACCGCGCCGGGCTGGGACACCCTGTTGGTCAACGCCCTGTACTGCTGCCGGGAGGTGCTCTCCCCGGTTTCCATGGAACCGGTGGCCCTCAAGGGTCTGCGCCGCTTTGAGGAGCGCCTGGGCGTGATCCAAAAGTACCAGCCCGCCCTGGCCCTGAAATGGATCGTGCCCACCTTTGTGGACGGTCGGGTGAAAAAGACCGCCCACATCATGGAGCAGCTACAGGAGGAGTTCGGGGACCGCCTCACTGAGTCCATCCGTTACTCGGTGAAGCTTTCCGAGGCCCCGGAGTTCGGCAAAACCATCTTCGAGCACGACCCGCGCGGGGTAGGGGCCAAGGGCTACCGGGCCTTGGTGGAGCGGGTGCTGCACGACGCCCCGGTGAGCGAGACCTTCATCATGCCCCTCAGGACCGAGCAGGCCGCGCCTCCTCCGCCGGTCTTCGTTAGCCACCCGGAGCCCGCTCCCCAGCCCCAAGTGCCGGAGCCATCGCCGGAGCCTGCGGCAGCGGCTCAAGAGGACACTGTGGAACCGCCCGCGCCGCTTCCACCTCATTGCGAACCAGAGCCGCAGGCTCCCATTAACCAACCCGTGATTCCGCCTCAAACAGACCCGTTGGTGGCGCCTGTGGCCGCCGCACCGCCGGTGGATCACCCCGAGCCATTGCAGCCCAGGCCGCAGGTAATGGAGGAAACTCCCGTGGTTGAGCGGCCTGAGGGACAGACGCGAGAGGTGACGCCCCCGATGCGGGAGACCGTGCAGGAGCCGCCAGTTTCTTTTGACGGCGAGGATTTGCCCCAAGATACCAAGCGCCCTCTGGCCGCCCGGCTGGCCCGCCGGGAATCTCGGGAGCCAGAGGAGGCAGCCCCAAAGCCGGACCGCAAGGTTTGGGATCTCAGGGAGAGACTAAAAAGAATGCCGGTCCTCAGCCAGCGGTTGACCAAGGGCCTTGGCTCGGGTTCCCGTTAGGCGGGTGGAGGAATAAAAATGTCCAGCTTCAAGAACGCACCCGACATCATGGGCGAGGCCTTGGGCCGCTTTCCCATCAACCCCCAGTTCAGGAGCGGCAAGGTGGTCAAGATGTCGCCCGAGTCCCCCAACCGGGCCGGCCTGCTTCTGGACAAGATGAAGACCATGCGCCTTGCCGGCATGGCCGCCGCCCTGGAAGAGCAGATGGCGGCCTCCCCGGAGATACCCTTCCAGACGGTGTTGCATTTGGAGCGCATGGTGGCGCGGGAAGAGGCCATCAGAGCCCAGCGCAGGCTGGCCGCCAGGGTGAAAAAGGCGGGCCTCAACCTCAAGACCACGTTGGACGGCATCGACTACAGCCATCCCCGAGACCTTGATCGCGGCCAGATCAGCCGCCTGGCCTCTTGTGGTTGGGTTGTGAAGGGCAACAACGTGATCATCACCGGCACCGTGGGGGCGGGCAAGACCTATCTGGCCGGAGCCCTTAGCCATGCCGCCTGCGTGCAGGGATACAAGGTGCTTTTCCGCCGCCTGCCCGACCTGCTGCGCGAGATCGACGAGGCGCGCGCCAAAAGGGGGGGGCGGGAGAAGCTCCTGGATGGACTGGCCAAGCTGGATCTGCTGGGCTTGGACGACTGGGGCCTGGAGATGCTGGACCCCCAGCAGGGCATGGACCTGTTGGAGGTGGTGGAGATGCGCTACCGCAGCAAGTCCACCCTGGTGGCCTCGTGCCTGCCCCTGGAGAGTTGGGTGGGGGGGGTGATGGACAACCGCACCATCGCCGCGGCGGTGATGGACCGCCTGGTGCACAAGGCCCATCACCTGTGCGTGCGGGGAAATTCCCTGCGCGGGGAGTACTCCGGGCTGGCGGGCTAAAGCCTGCAAACATAGTTTAGACTCGAAATCGTAATAGGCCATTACGATTTCGTAAGACACTTTATCGCATCCCATTTTTGCCGCGGCGGCTTGCAAGGCCGTGCGACCGGTGATAGCATGCATATTTCCAACAGGCCGTTATAAATGGCCCTTTTTGCAGCGAATAACCGGGAGATACCTTGCCATGCCCGCCAAGGCGGTCAATACTTTTCAAGACCTGATCATGGCTCTGGAACGCTACTGGGCGGGGCAGGGCTGTATCATCGGCCAGCCCTACGACCTGGAAGTGGGAGCAGGCACCTTCAACCCCCACACCTTGCTGAGAGTGTTGGGCCCCGAGCCCTGGAAAGTGGCCTATGTGGAGCCCAGCCGCCGTCCCACTGACGGACGCTACGGCGAGAACCCCAACCGCCTACAGCACTACTATCAGTACCAGGTGATATTAAAGCCCTCGCCGCTGGAGGTGCAGCAGCTATACCTGGATTCCTTGCAGGCATTCGGCATCGACCCCCTGGAGCACGACATCCGCTTTGTGGAGGACGACTGGGAGTCGCCCACCCTGGGAGCCTGGGGCCTGGGCTGGGAAGTGTGGCTGGACGGCATGGAGATAACCCAGTTCACCTATTTCCAACAGGCCGGTTCCATCGACCTCAGCCCCATCAGCGTGGAGCTCACCTACGGCCTGGAACGCATCGCCATGTATCTCCAGCAGGTGGACAACGTCTACGACCTGGCCTGGAACAATGAACTGAGCTACGGCGACGTGCACCACAAGGGCGAGTGGGAACACTCCACCTACAACTTCGAGGTGGCCGACACGGCCATGCTGTTCAAGCTGTTCGACCTCTACGAGGCCGAGTCCCAGCGGGCCAGCGCCGAAAATCTGGTGCTGCCCGCTTATGACTACTGTCTGAAATGCAGCCACGTGTTCAACCTGCTGGAGGCCCGCGGGGCCATCAGCGTGACCCAGCGCACCACCTTTATCGCCAGGGTGCGGGGCATGGCCCGGTCCGTTGCCGAGAACTACACCGCCCAGCGGGAGGCCATGGGCCATCCCTTGCTCAAGGGCAAGGAGGTGGCGTGATGGCTGATCTAATCTTCGAGATCGGGTGCGAGGAGATGCCCGCCCGCTTCGTGGCCCCGGCCATGGAGCAGATTCAGGCCAAGGGGCGTAAGGAACTGGAGCGCCAGGGTTTGCTGCCAGAGGGTGCCGAGGTGCTTTCCTTTGGCACTCCACGGCGTTTGGCCCTGCTGGTAAGCGGGCTCAAACAGCGCCAGGAGGACAAAGAGGAGCAGGCCCTGGGCCCACCGGTAAAGGCGGCCTACGACAAAGAGGGCAAGCCCACCAAAGCGGCCCTGGGATTCGCCAAGAGCCAGGGGGTGGAAGTAGGGGAGCTTGGGCAGTTCGATACTGACAAAGGCCCGCGCCTGGGGGTGATCAAACGTATTCCCGGCCGCCCGGCCTTCGAGGTGCTGACCGAGCTTTTGCCTCACCTGGTGGCTGATCTGCACTTCCCCAAAACCATGCGCTGGGGCAGCCAGAGCTTCCGCTTCGCCCGGCCCATCCACTGGTTTGTGGCCCTTTTGGACGGGGCGGTGATCCCCTTTGAGGTGGCGCAGATAAAAAGCGGCAACACCACTCGCGGCCACCGCTTCCTGGCCCCCTCGGCCATCGAGATAAACGGTGCGGACGACTACCTGAGCAAGCTCAAAGAAGCCTACGTGCTGGCTGACCGCGACGAGAGGTCGGCCAAGGTGCGCCAAGAGGTGGAAGCGGCCGCCACCCAGGCCGGGGGACGCCTGGTGACCGATGATGCGCTCATGGACGAGAACACCGATCTGGTGGAATGGGCCGCCGCTTGCTGCGGTTCCTTTGACCGGGAGTTCCTTGAAGTACCCAAAGCGGTGATTATCAGCGCCATGCGCGAGCACCAGCGCTACTTTGCCCTGGAGGACCAGGCGGGCAATCTGCTGCCCAACTTCATCGCGGTCAACAACACCCAGCCCAAGGACATGGCCGTGGTCACCGCCGGGCACCAAAAGGTGCTCAGGGCCCGTCTGGCCGATGCCCGTTTCTTCCTCACCGAGGACCGCAAAAAGCCCCTCATCGATTACCTGGAGGAACTCAAGCAGGTCACCTACCACGCCAAACTGGGCACCAGCTTTGACAAGGTGGAGCGCTTTGCCGCCCTGGCAGGGTTCCTGGCCGATGAGCTGGGACTTAGTGCCGAGGAAAAGTCCCAGGTGGAGCGCACCGCCCGTTTGGCCAAGTGCGACCTGGTAACCGAGATGGTGGGCGAGTTCCCCACCCTGCAGGGCGTGGTGGGCACCGAGTACGCCACCCGCGACGGCGAGCCCCAGGCCGTGGCCGCGGGTATAGCCGGGCACTACCTGCCCGCCGGGGCGGATTCGCCCCTGCCGCTGGAGATTACCGGCGTGCTGGTGGGCATCGCCGATCGTCTGGACAGCATCTGCGGACTGTTCGCGGCCGATGAAAAGCCCTCGGGCGCGGCCGACCCCTTTGCCCTGCGCCGGGCGGCCATTGCGGTGATTCGCCTGGTTATCGAAAAGGACCTGAGCCTGTCGCTGAGCCGCCTGCTGAACCAGGCCATGGCCGGGCTGGGGCTTTGGATGCAGACGCCGGCCGAGCCGGTGGCCCAGGAGGTCACCGCCTTTTTCGCCGCCCGCCTGTCCGGCATCCTGGCCGAGCAGGGCGTACCCACCGATGTGTCCCAGGCGGTGTTGGCCGTGGGTCTGGACGATCTGAAAGACACCGCCGCCCGGGCCAAGGCCTTGGCCCAGGCCAAGAATACGGCGGAGTTCGCCACCCTGGCCGTGGGCCTCAAGCGGGTGATGAACATCCTCAAAAAAGAGGCGGCCCAGGTGCCCCAGGATGCGCCCACCGAGGCGGCAATGAGCGAGGAGACGGAAAAGGCCCTCTACCGCGCCTTTACCGAACTGGAAGCCGAAGCGGCCCAGCTTTTCGCTGCGGGCGACTACCAGGGCTTCCTGGCCAGGGTATCGGCGCTAAAAGACCCCATCGACAAGTTCTTCGACGACGTGATGGTAATGGTAGAAGACGAAACCACGCGGCGAAACCGCCTGGCCCTGCTTAACCTCATGGGCCGCCTATTCAACCGTTTTGCCCGTTTCGAGTATTTGCAACTAAATTAAGTGTTGCTTTGAAAAGCTTTAAGGGGCCTAGAGAGTGTGTAACTCTCCGGGCCCCTTGTTTTTTTGTGTGTTTAATGCAAGTATGTCGCAGGAAAGTGCTTAGTAACTTAGGGCTATTGGAAAAGATGATCAAAAGTATTACCACGCATTGTCTAATGCCTAATCGGGTGCTATAGTTTACCATCGCCAAACCTAAGCTTGCGTCCCTGACCCCTCACAGGGATTGTTCAAGTCAAGGGCGATTGCGCCTGTTTTGCCGGATTAATCGTGGCCAGCTTGCGACGACACGGGTTATGGCAACATGATCTCCAGCAAATCCGGCTTACACAAAAATTAAGAGCCTGCCCATGCCACATGAAGGTGACACATCTGCGCCTGAATTCCGTCCGCGCAAAGCGCTCTTCGCGGCCAAGGCCGACTCTCTCCTTTTTATGAGAAGCGCTCAGGTTAAGGCCCGGCATATGCAGGGCCTTCGCGCACACCTATTGCCTTTTGGATATTCCATGCGAATACACGATTGCCAGCGCCGCGACAGAGCTGGAGTGTCGGCTTGTGTCCGGAAGGGGCATTAGCCATGACTGCGCGCAAACAAAAATCCGACAATCCGGCCGGCCTTTCGAGTGCCCGAGAAGGAAATCTTACTGGTGAAGCCATGAGCGAATCGCGCCAAGAAGTCTTGCCTGCCAAGGGCCAGCCATCCACCGGCGAGCAGCGGCGCTTTGTGAGTTTCCGCCTGGACCAGGATGCCTTTGCCCTGCCCCTGGAGCGGGTGGAGCGGGCCCTGCGCATGGTGGCCACGGTGCAACTCCCCGAGACTCCTTCTTGGATGCTGGGGGTGATCAACATGCATGGTCAGGTGCTGCCGGTTTTGGATCTGGGGCAGCGGTTCGGGCGGGAGGCCAAAGAGCCTCACCCCGACCAACGGCTTCTGGTGGTATCCCAGGAGCCGCGCAACGTGGCCCTGCTGGTGGACAAGGTCGAGCGGGTCTTGAACTCCCAGGAGGGTCGCCTGGAGCCGCCTTCCGGCCACCTAGCGGGTTCGCGGGTGCTGGCCGGGGTGCTCAAACACGAGGACGAACTGGTGCTGGTGCTGGACCCTGATCGCCTGGCGCCTATTGATTGGGAAAAGCACGAAGAACTGTTCAAAGCCATGGAGCAGGAAGCCGCGCTAAAGGAACAGCTTGAATCACCAAAATGAAAACAACCGCCTGAGCCAGGGCGAATTCCTTTTGTTCCATGAGCTTTTGCTTAGACGCACTGGTATGCAAATCACCTCCCGGCGCAGCCAGGAGATGGGGCGTCATTTGTGGCGGGTGGCCGCCCAAAGGGGCATGGCCAACCTCCAGGTGCTCTACGAGAGGCTGGACGAGACCCGCACCGAGAGCGATCTTTGGGATCAGGTGATCAGCGGCCTCACCATCGGCGAAACCTACTTTTTCAGGGACAGTTCGCAGTTCGAGGCCCTACGCTTTCACCTTTTGCCGGAGATTATCAAGCGCCGCCGTGGTGAACGCCGGTTGCGTCTTTGGAGCGCGGGCTGCGCGTCGGGAGAAGAGCCTTATTCCCTGGCCATGCTGCTCACCGAGATTATCCCGGACCTGGACCGCTGGAGCATCTCCATACTGGGCACGGACATAAACAAGGAGTCCCTGGCCCGGGCCCGCAGGGGAAGGTACAAAAAATGGTCCTTCCGCCAAGTGGGGCCGGATATGGTCAGGCGCTTTTTCACCCAGGAAAACGACCGCTTTGAGCTGCACCTGCGCATCAAGTCCATGGTCAATTTTACCTACCTCAACTTGTCCGAGGACAACTACCCCTCTTTGATGACCAACACCTGCGCCATGGATTTGATCCTGTGCCGCAATGTGGCCATCTATTTGCCGGACGAACAGGTGCAGGCCATGGTTCGGCGCTTTGCAGGCTGCCTGACCCAGAGTGGCTGGCTGATGGTGGCCGCCACCGAGACCGACCCGCGCGGCTTTGCCGATTTCATCACCCGCAACATGGGATCGGCCGCGGTGTACCAGCTTCGTAGCAGCGAAGAAAACCAGGCCCAGACGGCCTGGGACTTGGAGGCCTGCCCCGCGGCCAAGGAGCCGGAGCCGATTGCGCCCGAGATCAAGACGCCGCCGCCACGGCCCGCCGCGCCGCCGGTGCTGCGCCCTCCCTTGACCGCCGGGCCCGATGTTTTGTCCCAGGCCCGGCGCATGATGGAAACCGACCGGTATCAGTCGGCCCGCTGTCTGCTGGAACAGGCCAAGGGAAACCGCCGGGGCACGTCCAACCTCTGGCTAAAAGGAGCGCGGCGCTTGGCCAATCTGGGCAAGCTGGCCGAGGCGAGTTACTGGTGCGAAAAATCCCTGGAAGCCGAGCCGCTGTCGGCCGAGGGGCATCACTGCCGGGCCTTGATCGCCTTGGAAGAAGGCAATCCGCTGTTGGCGGGCGACCATCTGCGCAAGGCCCTGTATCTGGAGCCCAACCACCTGGCGGCTCATTTTTCACTGGCCACCCTGTACCGCCGAATGGGGGAGAGCCAAAAGGCCCTGCTACACGGGCGCCAAGCCATACGCCTGGCCTCCAGCCTGCCGCCGGAGCAGTCGGTGCCCGAGGCTGACGGCCTGGCCGCGGGACGAATCGTGGCCATGCTTAGGGTGTTGTTGGACGCGGCGTGAGCAACGCCCAAGCGATGCGAGGATAGTGCAAGACATGCCCGAGACTAGCCACATAGATAAACATCCCCAAGCGCTGATGCTGCTAAAAAAGCGGGCGCGGGAGTTGGCCCGGAGCCTTAGAGACCAGGGAGACCCGGCGGGAAGCCTGAACATTGTTACCTTCTCTCTGGGCAAGGAACACTTCGGCATAGAGCTGAAGTACCTCAAAGAGGTGCAGCCGCTGGCATCCTTGAACTGGTCCCTGGTGCCATGCACTCCCGAGTTCGTGGTGGGAGTGGTCAATATCCGGGGACGCTTGTACTCGGTGATGGACCTCGCCGGGTTTTTGGGACTCAGAAACCGGCAGGTCGGAAAGAACTCCCATGTCCTGCTGGTAAATGGTGAGCAAAAGGGCAAGGACGCCGCCATGGAATTGTGCCTCATCTCGGACACCTTGCCGGTGATAAGCCGCATAAGCCTGGAAGATCTTCAAGACGCCCAGAGCACGGTTTCCGAGGATGCCCAAAAGTATTTCAAGGGCGTGACTTCCACCATGACCACCTTGCTGGACACACAAGCCCTTTTGTCGGACCAGACGATCATAGTTGAGTGACGTTTTAATACCTGAGGCTGTAGGCCCGGAAAAGGCCGAATAGCGAACCGCAGAGTTGGAGAAATTGAAAATGGCTTTGGCTCAACCGCGAAACCTCAGCGAACCAGGGGTGGCCCCGAAAACCGGCCAAAAATCCGGGTGGCGCAGCATTGGTAAAAAACTTTTGGCCCTGGTGCTGCTCGTATCCCTGGTGCCCTTGGCCGCTTTCGCGGTGGTTACCTGGATGGCCACTCAGGAACAGTCCAAAACCATGGCCAAGGGCGTCGCCAAACTGAGCGCCGACATGAAAAAACTGGCCGGCAATGACGTTTCCAGCCTGGCCCTCGTAACCAGCTACAGCATCGACGACTATCTTAGGGTGCATCTTTTGGACGCGGTATGGACCGCCCACAGCCGTGAGGTGGTAACTGCGGTTAAAAACGCGGCCATCAAAGCCAATGTAATGGGAATGGTGGAGATGAGCGAGGCAGAGTTGGAGACTCGCATGAAAGAGTCTCCGGCCCTGGACAACGATTCAGCCCTGGTGGGATTTTTAAGCGGCATGAGCGGCCGCCTGCCGGCTTTCAAAGAAGTGATTATCACTGACAAGCACGGTTTCAACGTGGCCTACACCAGCAAGCCCAGCGATTTCTTGCAAAAGGGCGAGGCGTGGTGGGACACCGCTTGGAAAGCGGGCTCGTTTCTCAGTGAGGTCACTTTTGACAGCTCGGCCGGAATATATGCCATGGAAGTGGCGATTCGAATTGATGACTCCAGGGGACAGCCTCTGGGGGTGCTCAAGGTGTTGTTGGATATAAGCAAGATCCGCGAACGAATCAAGCAGGCCGCCCAACAGCTTCCAGAGGCAGAGGTGTTGCTGTTTTCCCACACAGGACATCTCATCGCCGACTCCAGGCAAATCGATAAAAGTGATTCAGGAAAGGCCGAGAATATAAACCTGCTTCAGCGTAAGTGGGCTCCGGCCATGAAGGCGGTGCGCCTTGCTCCGGGACAGGCAGGTTACCTGCTGAACCAAAAAAACCTTGGGGGCCTGCCGGCGGTGGTCGGCTATGCCTCCAGCCAAGGCAAGGAATTTTTCAACGTAGAGGGCGTGTCGGATCTCAAATGGTGCGTGGCCGTCAACATACAAGAGGCTTACGCCTTAAAACCCCTCATGACCTTGAACACGGAAACCAAAGTCCTAGACGATATCAACAAGCGGAACATGTGGATGCTTTCGGTCGTTTGTCTGCTGTCCGCCTTGGCCGCTATTTTGGCCGCGTTGTTTTTCTCGGGCCGCATCACCAGCCCGCTCAAACAGATGGCAGAGGCCAGCAGGCGTATAGGGGCGGGCGACATGACGGTGGACGTGCCGGTTCTGCGCCGGGATGAGACCGGCGTGTTGGCCCAGGCCTTCAACCAAATGGTAGCGCAGGTGCGCACCTCCCAAGCCGATTTGGCCCAAAAGGCCCAGGAAGAGCGCGAGGTAAAGCAGTACTTGCAGGATACCATCGGCCAGTACGTGGCCTTTGTGGAAAAGGTTGGTCAAGGCGACCTCACCGCTTCGGTGACCCCTCCCAAGGCCGACGACCAGTTGGGGGTGTTGGGGGCCAACCTCAACGCCATGACCGACGGCCTCAGGAGCATGGCCGGCCAGATACGCGAGGCCACTACCAACATCACCTCCATGACCGCCGAGCTTTTGGCAGCGGCCAGCCAGCAGGCGGCGGTGTCCAGCGAGCAGGC
>JAIPDO010000013.1 GCA_021737645.1 Desulfarculaceae bacterium | reverse complement strand
CCGAAGCTGCCCTTGTGGGCTCCCGCCGGGCGGGGGTTTATCAGCGCCGCCACCAACTCGGCTTCCAGCAAGTGGCACTCCACCTCCAATCCCATTTCCACCGCCGGGGGTATGGAGATGTCCACCAAAAACAACTCGCCGCAGTAGCCCTCGCCGTCCAACAGCAAGCCCTGCTTGACCAGGCCGAAGGTGGCGGTGAGATCGGCCATCACCGCCGCGCCCAGGGGAGCGCCGGTGTCGGCGCACAGGCCGCTGGGGATGTCCACGGCCATCACCGGGGCCTCCAACTGGTTGAGCAGTTCGATGGCCGCCCGAAAGCGCCCGGTGACTTCCTTGCTCAGGCCGGTGCCCAGCAAGGCGTCGATGAACAGCTCGTGGCACGCGATCTCCCCGCTCAGGGCCTCCAGGCGCTCCTGGTCCGGGGCCTCGATCACCCGTACTCCGCAGGCCAGGGCCACCTGGAGATTCATGGCCGCGTCGCCGGTCAGCTGGGATTTCTCGGCCAGCAGGTACACGTCGCACATGGCACCCTGGTTGGCCAAAATGCGGGCCATGGCCAGGCCGTCGCCGCCGTTGTTGCCCCGCCCGGCCAACACCGCCACATGCGCCCCCTCCAGGGAGCCCATCTGGTCGGTGAGCACCCTGACCGCGCCCTGGGCCGCGTTTTCCATGAGCACCATGCCCGGCAGGCCTACGTCGTTGATGGTCTGCTGGTCGCAAGCGCGCATCTGCTCGGCTGTCACCAAAATCATGACTTCTCCAAAACCACCACCGCCGCGGCAAAGCCGCCCTCATCGGTGAGACTGATATACGAGGCATCAACCCCGTTGGCCAGCATCCAGGCCTTGGCCCGGCCGTGCAAAGCCAGGGAGGGCTTGCCCCTGGGGTCGTGGGTCACCTCGATCTCCCGCCAGCCCAGGCCGCGCATGCCCAGCCCGGCGGCCTTGGAAAAGGCCTCCTTGGCCGCGAAGCGCATGGCCAGAGCCGAGGCGGGGCGGGGACGGGACAGGCAGGTTGCTTGCTCGCCGGGAGTGAAGCAGCGGTTCAGAAAGCGCTCGCCAAAGCGCTCCAGGGCCAGCTCGATGCGGGCCACTTCCGCCAGGTCCAGGCCTATTCCCACGATCATGTCCGCTCTCCCGCCCTGTGGGCCTGGGCCATGGCCTACAGCCGCCGCTGGGGCGGCTCGGCGGCGCTGCGGGGGGCCGGGCTGCGGGCCAGGGCCAGCATCTCGCCCACCGCCGCCTCCAGGCCCACGAACACCGCACGGGCGATGATGGAGTGGCCGATGGAGTATTCCTCGATGTCCGGGAAGGCCAGCAGGGGATGGATGTTACGCAGGTTCAGACCGTGCCCGGCGGCCACCTTGAGCCCCAAGCGGGCAGCCAGCCGCGCCGAGTCTTCCAGGGCGCCCAGAAGCTTTTGGCGGGCTTCATCGTCCGGGGCGTTGCAATAGGCCCCGGTGTGCAGCTCCACCACCTGGGCCTCGCACTGGTGGGCCGCCTTGATCTGCTCGCTGGTAGGATCGATGAACAGGCTCACCGCGATGCCCGCGTCCTTTAGGGAGCCCACCGCAGCGCGCATCTTCTCCATGTTGCCGGCCACGTCCAGGCCGCCCTCGGTGGTCAGCTCCTGACGTTTCTCGGGCACCAGAGTGCAGATGTCCGGGCGCACCTGACCGGCGATTCCGATCATCTCCTCGGTGGCGGCCATCTCCATGTTGAGCTGACCCTTGACCACCTGGCGCATCACCCACAGGTCGCGGTCCTGGATGTGGCGGCGGTCTTCCCTAAGGTGCACGATGATGCCGTCGGCCCCGGCCTTTTCGGCCAGCACCGCCGCCCACACCGGGTCCGGCTCGTCTATGCCCCGGGCCTGGCGCAGGGTGGCCACGTGATCCACATTGACACTTAGACGGGCCATTCTGGCCTTCCTTTCTAAACTAAATAACGGCCACGAGAATGCCGCCGCTACGGCTGTCTAGGCGGCGCTGGCCGTGAGCAGCTCCTCGGTCTTTTCTTCCATCAGCCGGGCGGGCTCGCCGCCCTGCTCGTGCTCGTATCCCAATATATGCAATATGCCGTGAATTATCAGGCGCATCAAGTGCTCGTCGGTCGCCAGGCCGTGTTCGGCGGCCTCTCGCCGGGCGGTGTCGGCGCTCACCACCACGTCGCCCAGGATCTCGGGGTTGAGCCCCGGAGCGCCGCCCTCGTTCTGGGCGAAAGAGATGACGTTGGTGGGGCCCTGGCGGTTCAGCCACTGTTGGTTTATCGCCGCGATTTGTTCGTCGCCACAGATCACCAACGACAGCTCGGCCTCGGGCGGCTGCCCGGCCAGGGCCAAGACCCGATCCACCCGCTCCACCAGGCCCTGGGGCAGCTCGCCGCCTTCCCAGGAATTGTCCAGCAGTACGCTCATGCTCCACCATTGCCCAGTTGGTCGTAGGCCTTGATGATCTGGCGCACCAGATGGTGGCGCACCACGTCGCTCTCGTCGAAGCCCACGAAGGCGATGCCCTCGATGCCCTGCAAAATCTGGCTGGCCCGCACCAGGCCGCTCATCACCCCGCCGGGCAGATCCACCTGGGTCACGTCACCGGTTATCACCGCCTTGGAGTCGAAGCCCAGGCGGGTGAGGAACATCTTCATCTGCTCGCTGGTGGAGTTCTGGGCCTCGTCCAAAATCACGAAGGCGCTGTTCAAAGTGCGCCCGCGCATGAAGGCCAGAGGGGCCACCTCAATCACCCCCTTGGACATGAGCCGCCCCGCCTTGTCGAAGTCGATCATGTCGTGCAGGGCGTCGTACAGGGGCCTGAGGTAGGGGTTGACCTTTTCGGCCAGGTCGCCGGGCAAAAATCCCAGCTTCTCCCCCGCCTCCACCGCCGGGCGGGCCAACACGATGCGGTCCACCTGGCCCTTGAGCAGGGCGTCCACGGCCATGGCCATGGCCAGATAGGTCTTGCCGGTGCCCGCCGGGCCGATGCCGAAGACGATGTCGTGGGCCCGGATGGCCTCCAGGTACTTTTTCTGATTCAGGGTCTTGGGGCTTATGATGCGGTTCTTGCCGGTCAGGTAGACCTGATCCAGGAAGATATCCTTGAGTTGGGCCCCGGGGTCGGCGCTGAGAATGCGATAGGCGAAATCCACGTCCATCTCGTAGACCGGGTAGCCCTGCTGGATCAGATCGTAAAGCTGCCTGAGGGCCAGGGCGGCCAGCTCCAGGGCCTCGGGATCGCCGCTCAGGGTTATTTCCCCGCCCCGCGCCCTGGCCTTGACCCCCGCCGCCGCCGCCAAAAGGCGCAGATGGGCGTCGCGCGCCCCCAGCAGGGTGCGCAGGGCCTCGTGATCGGAAAAACTCAGGCGAAGCTCTTGGCTTTGGCTCATATTCCCCTACTCGCCCTGCACGGTCACCACCACCTTGCGGCGGCGGGGCCGGTTGTCGAAATCCAAGACCACGATCTGCTGCCAGGTGCCCAGCATGAGGCCGCCCGCCTCCAGGGGGACGGTGAGCGAGGGCCCCACCAGGGCGGAGCGCAGATGGCTGTAGCCGTTGCCGTCGCCCCAGCGCTGGTTGTGAGCGTACTCGCCGCCCGCCGGGGCCAGGGTCTCCAGCAGGCGCCCCAAGTCGCTGAGCGCGCCGGACTCGTACTCGATGGTGGTCACCGCCGCGGTGGAGCCGGGGGTGAACACCAGCACGCTGCCCTGGTCCAGGCCGCTGTCCGCCGCCACCTTGGCCACCTGGCCGGTCACCTCGTGGATATCGGTGTCCGCCGTGCCGTCCAATTCCAGAATTCGACGATAAATTGCCATGATATCTCCAAATCAACCTTTACCACGCACCCACCCGCCCTAGCAACAAGCCCCCACCGGGGCCCGCCGGAGGCTTTTCAGTATAAGCTATTGTTATTATTGTTTATTCTATTTTAGACCGATAGCGAACATCTTGACTTTTTCGCCCCCGCCGTGCTACAGGTGGGAGCACTATGCAACAGATGCCGAATTTACTGGACCTGGGGCTGTTGATCATCATGGTCTTCTTTTTGGTGAAGGCCCTGATGCGCGGTTTCGTGCGCGAGGTCATAGGCCTGGTGGGGGCGGTGGCCGCCATAGTGGCCAGCGTGATGTTCTACCAAAATCTGGGAATCATGCTGGAACGCCTCAGCGGGGTGCAGGCCGCATGGTGGCCGGCGCTGGCCTTCGCCGTAATCCTGCTGGTGGTCTTCGCCATCTTCCTTTATATAGGCGGCATGTTGCAGCGGCTCATTCTCTCCGGCCCCCTTTCGGGCCTGGACCGCCTTTTGGGCGCGGGAGTGGGCCTGGTCAAGGGCCTTCTTATCTGCTACCTGCTCATCAACCTGCTGTTGTTGGTCAATCCCTTCAACACCATGGCCCCCCTGCGCCAGTCCATGGTGGCCCCTTTCGTGGTGAGCGCGGGCAACTTCATCAAGGACATGATCCCCGACAATTTCCTGGGCAACCTCCAGGAAAAGGCCGGGCTGGTCAAACCGGACCCCAAGCAGAAAAAATAACCATGACGGATAAACCCGGCGGAGATGGACTCGGTCCCGCCCTGGAAGCCCTGGCCGAGTTGGCGGCGCGTTTGCGCGCCCCGGACGGCTGCCCCTGGGACCGGGAGCAGACCCCGGTGAGCGCGGCGGCCTATCTATTGGAAGAAGCCTACGAAGCCACCGAGGCCATAGAATCCGGCACCCCGGATGAGGTGCGCGGCGAGTTGGGCGACCTGCTGTTCCAGGTGGTGTTCCAGGCCCAGCTCTTCGCCGAGGCCGGGCAGTTCGATCTGAGCGAGGTGATCGGGGAGGTGCGCGCCAAGATGGTGCGCCGCCACCCCCACGTCTTCGGCGAGGCCAAGGCCCAGGACGCCGCCGAGGTGAAAGAGCGCTGGAGCCAGATCAAGCGCCAGGAGCGCCAGGACAGCCCCCAGGGCCTGTTGGACAGCGTGCCCAAAGGCGCTCCGGCCCTGCTCCGAGCCCAGCGTTTGGGCTCCCGGGCGGCCAAGGTGGGCTTCGACTGGGACGACGCGTCCGGGGTGTGGGCCAAAATCGGCGAGGAAACCGATGAGTTGGCCGCCGCCGGGCCGGAAAATGAGCAGGCCGAACTGGGCGACGTGCTTTTCTCCTGGGCCCAGTGGGCCCGCCACCAGGGCCTGGGGGCCGAGGCCGCCCTTAGGGAGGCCAACCGGCGCTTCACCCGGCGCTTTGAGGCCATGGAGGCCATGGCCGCCCAGCAGGGCGTGGCCCTGGAGGATATGAGCGCCGAAAGGCGGGAGGCGCTATGGGCCGCGGCCAAGGCCCAGGAGGCCCGTCTGGTTTAAATAGAGTAGAGGCAGTATGGTTTTTCAAGGGGTTAGGTGTGCGGGTTTCTGGGGAAAACCCTTGACAACCCCCCGCTCCTTGTCCTATATATTGCCCAACTAGTGAAGTTTTTCGCTTTTTATAAAGCTCGTAGCAACCGGGGAGGTTACAGGGATATGAAGAAGTGCAGCATCGCCGTATTGGTGGCGTTGGCTTTTGCCGTGGTCGCCATGCTTGGCACGGTGGCCGTTGCCCAGGACACCAAGTCGGGCAAGGTAGAGGACAGCTTCAAGATCCAGGACAAGCTCTTCAAGAAGCCCAAGAAGAGCGCGGTGGAGTTCACCCACAAGAAGCACTCCGTGGACCACAAGCTGGCCTGTACCGAGTGCCACCACGTGTACAAGGACGGCAAGAACGTCTTCAAGGACGGCGACAAGGTTCAACAGTGCGCGGCTTGCCACACCAGCCCCAAAAAGAACCAGGGCAAGGTGCTCAGCCTGTACAACGCCTTCCATAAGAACTGCCGCGACTGCCACAAGGCGGCCAAGAAGGGCCCCCGCAAGTGCAACGAGTGCCATCCCAAGGGATAGGCACCGTTCGCTAGCCGCGATTTAGAGAGGGTTGAGAGGGCCGGTCCCATGGACCGCCCCTCTTTTATTTGTTCGGCTGCGCCAGCCACCGGCATCGGCTCTCGGAGAAACTTCTTAGGGAGCCCAAGATAAGGTGCCGGCAACGCAGCATGCCGTCGCCTGAGGACGCCAGGGCATAAAAAACCGGGTCCCGACCTAATGGCCGGGATCCGGTTGAAACATTCAGCTAGCGAAGGTCGCCTAGGTCTCGGTCACCGTAATGGCATCCTGCTCGCACACCTCAATACAGCTCTCGCAGCCGAGGCACTCTTCGGCGTTGACCGGCACGGCCTTGCCGTCTTGCATTTCATACACGTCTACCGGGCAGACCTCTACGCATTCCTCATCGCCGATGCACTTTTCAGCGTCAACCACCACCTCGAACATAATGTCCTCCTTGATTGGCAAAGTTGTTCGGGGAGCCCCCGAAATCTCTAAAAAACTATGATCCTTCCGCCCCCTGGGGAGCGGTATCGTAGCCTTTACCCAACCGCCCGTGGTCCGCTATGCGCGGGGCCGAATCAGCCGCCAGTAGGCCGCCGGGGGTGAAAATTACTTCTTGTCAATAACGGTCAGAAGCCGTTTGGTCAAGTGAATAATTTCCTCTTGTTTTTCCCGGCGTCACGCCTGGGGCAAACCCAACTGCTCCGCAAGCTGGGGATGCACCTCATATCCCAACTCCCGCGCCCGCACCGCGTGGAAGCGAGCCTGCTCGGTTTGGCCCTTTTCGCTGAGGATCACCGCCAGGTTATTGTGGGCCATGGCGAAATTTTCGTTGAGGTCCAGGGCTTGGCGGGCGGCCTTCTCAGCATTGTCCGTCTCCCCGGTGCGCAAGAAAACGGTGCTCAGGTTGGTCAGGGCGTCGGGCATGTTGGGCGCGCCGTTGAGGGCCTCCTTGAGCTGATAGGCCGCATCTTCCAGGCGGTCCATCTGCAAATAGGCCACCCCGAGGTTGGCCCGCACCATGGGGATGTCCCAAACCTTAAGGGCGGCGCTGAGCACCCTTAGCGCATCTTCCGGCTGGCCCTTGCCCAGGTGAATGGCCGCCACGTTGACCATGCTCTCCAGGTGCTTGGGCGACTCGGCCATGACCTGGCGGAACTGCATGAGGGCCTCGTCCACATCGCCCTGTTGCATCAGGGCCACCCCAAGGTTGTAGCGCACGTGCCAGGCCTTTGGCTCGGCCTCAAGATACTGGGTCAGCCGGTCTACCAGCCCTTCCCGCAGAAAATCGTCTTCCGGGATGCCGCTGGGGTCTTCTATCTTGCTCATGGGCGTCTAGCCTTCAGGGGACTCACCCCTAAAAAACAACCCTCCGCCAGGGAACGAACCTGCCGGCCCGGTCTATGGCGGAGGAGAAAAAAGGCCCCATAAAGTGGGGCCGGAGCTGGCGCAGTTTTAGTCCTCGCCCTCGGCGTGCTTGCCGCCGGGCAGGGCGAAGTAGGTGGTGGAGCCGCTCGACCAGTACTGTAGGCTCTGGTCCTGAATCATGGCGGTGGTCGCCTTCTTCAGGGGACGCTTTTCCACGCTTTCGTCCAGCTTCTGAACCTCTTTCAGGAGGTCCTTCATCATCATGCGTTTCTTCTTCTTTTCCATGACCTGGATGACGAGGTCGCGGATTTCTTGCTCAGTGGCCATCAGGTATTCCTCCCAGGATTGGAGCTTTTTTCACAACACAGGACACCATAGCCAGCACTGGCTGTGGTGTCAAGTTATTCCTAGACTTTGGCCGCCTCCACCAGGCCCGAAGCCCAGCCCGGCGAGCCCAAAACGTGCACGTGGTGGTAGGTTCCCAGCACCTTGTTCAGCACCAGGCCGCCCATGTCGCCGATGAGCCCCTTGCCCCGGATCACCCGGTAAACCAACTCCAGCTCGGCCCCGGGCTGGGGGTGAGGCTCGGAGTAGTGGAACTCGTGGGCCTTGAACTCATAGCCCACCGGCCAAAAGGGATTTTGTTTCTCCACCCGGCACTGGGTGTAGCCGTGGCCCTGGGGGCGGCGCTTCATGGCGAAGTCCACCGGCAACACCCCGGCCATGTCCCAAGGCCGGCCGTCCACGATAAGACGGCGTCCCAGGTACATGAGCCCGCCGCACTCGGCGTAGATAGGCAGGCCGCCTTGGGCGGCGGTGGCCAGCGAGGCCCGGAAGGAGGCGTTGGCCGCCAGCTCCGGGGCGTGGGTCTCGGGAAAGCCCCCGCCCAGGTACAGAGCGTCCACCGGGGGCAGCCCGGCATCGGCCAGGGCCGAGCAAAACACCAGGTCCGCCCCGAAGTTGGTCAGGGCCTCCAGGTTCTCGGGGTAGTAGAAGCCGAAGGCCGCGTCGCGCACCACCCCGATGCGGGGCCGGGGGCCGCTGGGCGGGCTGGGGGGCATGAGCCCCTGAGGCGGTTGGCCCTCGCTCCAGGCCGGAGCCTGATCCATGATGGCGCGCACCCGCTCCAGGTCCACGTGGGCGGCCACGCTGCGGGCCGCGTTGTGCAGGGCGCCGGCCACCCTCTCATGCTCCTGGGGGGGCACCAGGCCCATGTGCCTCTCGGGCATGTCCAGCTTCAGGCGGGGCACCGCGCCCAAGACCGGCAGGCCGGTGGCGTCCTCCACCGCCCGGCGCACCACCCCCTCCTGGCGGGAGGTGCCCACCGGGTTGAGGATGAACCCGGCCAGGTTGAGCGCTGGGTCGTAGTGTTGGCAGCCCAGGGCCACGGCGGCCACGCTGCGGCTGGCCATGGTGCAGTCCAGGGCCAGGATCACCGGCGCTTCCAGGGTCTTGGCCAGCTCGGCGGTGGAGTAGGAGCCCGCCGCGTCCATGCCGTCGAACAGCCCCCGGTTGCCTTCGATCACCGCCGCCTGGAACCCGCGGGAGTAGTAGGCGAATGAGCGGCGCACCTGGTCCGGGCCCATGAGAAAGGGGTCCAGGTTGCGGCAGGGCGCCCCGGCCGCCTCGGAGAGCCAGAAGGGGTCGATGTAGTCCGGCCCCTTCTTGAAGGGAGCCACGGCCAGGCCCAAATCGGCCAAGGCCTGTATCAGGCCGAGGGTGAGGGTGGTCTTGCCGCTGCCGCCCCTGAGGGCGGCCACCACCATGCGGGGGGGTACCGGGGGCATCTGGGGTAATCCAAATCGGGTTTTGTACAAAACTTAGCTATGCATACATAACCCTTAAGCGCGCCGTAGGCAAGCGGCGCGGCTAAGTTTTGCGGGGTCTTTTACCAAGTGAAGCGGTAGTGACGATAGCAGGAGCTCTGCTGATGCTTGAGGCAGCCTTCAAAGGCGGGCCCGGCCTCATAGGCCACCCCCAGGGCATCCAGCCAGGTGTCCACCCTAAGGTAGATGCCGCAGCGGTACTGCTCCAGCACCCCCAGGCGTTGCATGCCCTGGTGGGCGAAGCACTCCCCCATGTTCATGCGCAGGGAGCCGTCGGGCAAATACTCGTAGGTGAAGTCCATGAAATCGGCCTTGACCACTGAAAAGACCCCCTCCACGAAGCGCCGCAGGTCCTCGGGTGAGGAAATCGACTCCAGCCCCAGAGCCTTGGCCAGGCGCCCCGCCTCGATCCGGGCCATGGAGCGCACCGCCGCCTGGTTGAGTTGGTTGGTGTCTTCCATGCCGTACTTCTGCATGCAGTGGAAGAACCACATGGCGTCATGAGTCATCCAGTTTTTGTTGAGCAGTTCCTTGACCTGGGAAGGCTCCAGCGCGGTCATGGCACACCCCCTGGTGGCCGCCGTGCGGGCGCGCGGGACGATAAGCGCGGGTGATTGATCTATAATGTTACTGTATATCACGGCCTCGGCGCAATTTAGTATGACAAGTGACCGCTTGGTGTCCCGCCTGTAACCGGCGCGCAACATTGGTCAGGCAAGATCAGACGATCAAACAATGCCCGGAGCCTCACCAGCCCTTGTTTATGGAGGAAAACGTGCCTTCGCAACCTGATGCACCATCTTGCGCCGCTTCCCCAAGCCAAGAAGGCAAGAGCGTCCAAGAATACATAGACGAAATTCCCTGCTGGGCCGACGGCACCCCCGCCCCTTCCTCTCCCCTCACCGGCATGCAGTGGCGCATCTGGTGGCTGGCCACGGCGGGCAAGTTCTTCGAGGGCCTGGTGGTGTTCATGACCGGCGTGGCCCTGCCCCTGATCGTCAGGGAGTTCAACCTGGGCGCGGTGGAAAAGGGCATGGTGGGGGCCGCGCCGCTGTTGGGCATCCTGGTGGGGGCCACCGCTCTGGGCGGCCTAGCCGACCACCTGGGCCGCAAGCTGATGTTCATCCTGGAGATGGCCCTGTTCGTGCTGTGCCTGGTGCTGTTGGTGTTCAGCCACACCTACACCGGGTTGCTGGTGTTTCTGTTCGGCATGGGCGCGGCCCTGGGTTGCGACTACCCCACCGCCCACATGGTCATCTCCGAGTCCATACCCAGCCAGGCGCGAGGCCGACTGGTGCTGGGGGCCTTCGGCTTCCAGGCGGTGGGCGCCCTGGTGGGCACGGCGGTGGGCTACCTCATTTTGCACAAGGCGGGCAGCCTGGAGGCCTGGCGCTGGATGTACGCCACGGCCATCATCCCGGCGGCCCTGGTGTTCATCGGCCGCTTTTTCGTGACCCAGAGCCCCCACTGGCTGGTGGTGCGGGGCCGCATGGCCGAGGCCGAGGAGGCCACCCGGCGTCTGCTGAGCCGCGAGCCCTCCTATCCCAGCGAGATCAAACTGGCCGCGCCCGCGGGCGACGGCAAACAACAGCGCGCCGGAGGCTATGGGGCCTTGTTCAGCAAAAAGAACCTGCGCCCCACCATCTTGGCGGCGGTGCCCTGGTTCTTACAAGACCTGGGCACTTACGGCCTGGGCATCTTCACCCCCACCATCCTGGCCGCGGCCATCGGGACGGAAACCCAGTACGCCACCAGCATAAGCGTGATCATCCACAACGACATGCTGGCCGCCAAGGGCGCGGCCTTTATCGACGTGCTGCTCATAGTGGGCATCCTGGGGGCGGTGTTCCTGGCCGACCGGGTGGGGCGCATCCGCTTGCAGGTGATGGGCTTTATCGGCTGCGGCCTGGGCCTGGCCCTGGCGGCCATGTCCCAAATCGACCCCGGCGGCCCCACCATGCTCTACATATTCGGCGGCTTCATGATCTTCAACCTGATGACCAACCTGGGCCCCAACTCCATGACCTATCTCCTGGCCGGGGAGGTGTTCCCCACCGCCATCCGGGGCAAGGGCGCGGGCCTGGCCGCCTCGGTGGCCAAGGCGGGAGCGGTGCTCACCGCCTTCTGGTTCCCGGTGCTGCTGGTCGACCTGGGCATCTCCACCCTGCTCATGATCCTGGTGGGCACCTCTCTGGCGGGCGCGGCGGTCACCTGGGTCTTCGGCATCGAGACCAATGGGGTGAACCTGGAGACCGTGGGGCAGGAGGAGGACTAGGGCTTGGGGTCGGTGGGCGGTTGGGCGCGGGCGGGGCGGCTGGCGTTTGGGGGGCGGTGGTATTGGGGGCAGGTTTTGTATTAGCTAAACGGACCATTCTAACTATACGTTACCTCTGGTTCTTTTTACCAAACCGAGAAGGAAGCCAGCGATTAAGCATATAGGCTAAAAAAGCGATAAAAACACCGAACGTATAAATATAATAATAATATATTCTATTCAAAAGGACAGGAGAATAAGTCGCTTCAATATAGTCAAGCGCATACCAATATAGCCCTGCTGCAATAAAAATCTTTACTACCATTATTTTCCAAAACTTCTTCAGCCCTTTTGACTTATCTTCTATAGACGCATATCGCTTTATCCGCTTAAAATAAATGTATGTTATTGCGCTTTCGACTACCAAACATGCCGGCATCAGGCAAACAAACAGCCAAGCACTATTTATTTGGCCATATGCCGAGCTGATGCTTAAAAAACCACTTTTACCAATATCAAACAACAGCATTTCTGATTTAACCCCCCATAGTGGACAAACAAGACTAACTCATATTCGACAAGACTTGCTAACGATTTTTTAATTTATTAGTAGTTGTCGCTACTTCACTTTATCTAATTTTTCCCTAGAATTGGAGGCATCTAATTCCTTTTCGGAACTCTCAATTTGGGCACTAATCTCTAGAGCCAGATCTCCCAGCTCCTTAACTCGCTGTTTTGCCTTTTCAATGGCCGCCAAGGGACTATCGTAGGTCATCACATCCCAAATACTCGCAACATGTTCTGCATTTCGCATTCCTATTAGCGTTGTTAGCGATTTAACAGCTCGCATTTTAGCAAATTGCGGTGCAGCCAATTCTAATGCGTTACCAACATCCTCTACTATTAAATACGATGATTTTGTTTTTATGATCCACCACCCATGAAGGCCAAGCAGAAAACCATTCAACATTTTAAAGCCGTCTTTGCGCATACTTTTTGTTATGGCCTTAGTAAATATTTTAACTTCCTTCCAGATAGATTCATATACAGTTTTTTGCTCTTCAGGAAGCTTGGGAATCGTTACGGCAAACTCCCCACCGGCACCAGCGTCTGCACTACCTTCCACCGAGATAGATATATTTCCGTTTGATGCTATCCACTTATCATAATCCTGGCGCCACTTTTTGGCCTTTGCGTGCAGTTCCTCGGCATTCTTCAGGTGGCCAGCCATCTCCCGGTTCATGGCCTCCCAGAACTCGGCCCGGATGTTATTCTCCACCTCGATTATCCAGGCGGCGTACTCCTTGGCATCGGGCTCTATCTGCTGGGCTATGTGCTTGGCCAGCCTCTCGGGGCTGCCCAGGCTCAGGCGCCGGCTCATTTCCTGGGCGATCTGGGCGGCCGCCTGCTCGATGCCCGAGTAATCCAGCTCGCCTTTGTCGCTCACCGGCAGGAGCAGATCGTACTGGACCTTGGCATCGTTATACACGTCTACGTACAAGCGCAAGGAATTTCCCACCCAGGCGTAGCTTTCCAGGTTCACCTCCACCTTGGGCAAGGCCAAACCGGCCTCGGCCATCAATCCCTGAGCCCAGTCCACGGCCCTTTGCTCCAAATCGGCCTGCTGCCCGGCCATGAACACGCCCTCACCGCTTGGTAGCTGGAAAACCTCGCGATAGGCCTGGGCCAGAGCCTCCACGATGGCCTTGCCGTCCGGCTTGCCCTCGGGGCCGGGGGTGCAGTCCATGCTGAACCGGTAGTTGGAACCGCCCATTACCAGAGGGAGCCGCAGCCCCTCGCCCTCCCTACCCAGGCCGGAAGAGTCCAGGCTGAAATCGCCCAACACGTCCGGCTCTTGGCGAATCAGGTTCTCCACCATGATTCGCTTGAGGGAGTCCTCGAAGCTGCCCTCGGTGGTTGTGGTGGCACGCAGGTCAAGGCGGAATCCCCAGGCCTGATAAAGCTGCGCCTCAGCCTCGTCGATGGCGCGGACGTAATCAAACCGGCACGCGCTATCGTAGGAAATGGGCGTTTCAATAGTGATGGTCGCGGGCTCGGGAAGCAGGCTCACGCCCTTGCCGTTGTTACCTCCCCAATCGGTATCCAGAGTGATGTTGAACAAGACGCCCTCCTGGTATGCGGCTATTGCCCTACTTTGGGTTTACTCACTCGTAGGCAATATGACCGGCGATCCCGGAGGGGAGCACGGGAGGTGTTTCACAATTTAAGGATCTAGGCTCTAGTCTTCTTCCCCCGGCCCGATCAGGGGCAGGACCTTGTCGATCTTGAAGAACACCAGGTAGCGCTCGGTGGCCTCGCGGCCGTGGTGGCCCCGGCGAAGCTGGGCCAACAGCTCGCTGTCTTTTTCTTCGCGCAGCTTGGTGAGGAACAAGCGCCGACCCCGGGTGTTGAAGCCCTCCTCGGCGAATAGATAGGCGGCGTGGGGGTTGGACTGGAGGTTTTGGTGAGTCAGGCGATCAGGCATGATAAAGGCCACCGTGTCCTGGTCGAGGAAATGGGGCCGCGAGTAAACCGCCGCGTCCACCCGTCCCTGATCATCGGCGGTGGAGAGCACTCCCAATCCCTTGGCGTTGTCGAAATAATCTTTCAGTTCCATGACGCTCCATCCTGTCGAGTTGCGGCCCCAGGGCCGGTGTTTTACATAGGCTCAGAATAGGGTAGCACATCGCGCTTTTGCGGCGCGCCAACGGTCTGCCCGCCCCATCAAGCCGTCGATTATGCTTGCCTATTATGCCTGGATCATTCTAGGTTATGAGCACCCGCGCCCGTGCTGCCCGCAATACAAAAAATTAATCACAGGCCGTAAAATTGGGGGATATCCATGCTGCTGCGTAAGGGAATCATCTGGCTGTTGGCGGCCTGTTGTTGGCTGGCGGCCCCGGCCATGTCCATGGCCTACGATGTGACCCCGGCCCAAATAGAAGCCCTGCGCGAGCAAGCCCGCCGCGACATGCAGGCCTCCTCCAGCTTCGCCAACACCATTGCCGGGGTCATCAACCTCACCCTTTCCCCGGACCTGTCCTCGGCTTTTTACAACGTGGAGTTCCCCGGCGAGCCTGACGTGGACTTCTCCACCACCAAGCTGCCCATCTACTACAGCTTTGACAAAGAAGGCCGCAGCTGGTCGCCCTATGTGGGGGTGGTCCTGGGCTATCTGGACGCAAAGACCAAGGTGGACCAAATTTCCCAGACCTTTGGCGAAAAGATGCGCTGGGACTCCGACTGGAAGGGCTATTCCGGCCTGTTGGAGGGCGGTTGCAAGTTCACCTTCGCGGGCGGCCTTTTCGTGGCCCCCGGCATCAGCGCGGGCCTGGCCCGGCTGCGCAACAGCGTCACCTACCTGAACGACTTCAGCCGCGAAGTGGCCGCGCCTGTGCTTAACGGACTGAGCACCAACTTTTCCATCACCGCCATGATGCTCTCGGGAATCTTGACCGGCGGCTACGACGGCAAGTTCGGGGACTTGGAGTTGAAGGTGCTGGCCAAATACACCCACTCCTATGTGGAGAGCATCGAGACCGATGAGCCGGCCCAGGAGTTCAACGACGACATCGACTCGGTGGCCGGGCGCCTCACCCTGGGCGGCCCTTTGGGCATCTCCCTGGCGGGCAACCCCATGCTGTGGCAGATGTTCCTGGGCGGGATGCACTTCGTGGGCCAGGACCAGGAGATCATGGGCTGGACCTATTACGGCGAGCTGGGGGGCACCATCGGCCTGGACATCAGGCACTACGGGTTGCCCCTGTCGGCCCTGCGCCTGGGCGCTTCGATCATCCGGGGCGACAACATCAGCGGCTGGTCCATCGTGGTGGGCTACACTTTTTAGAACTGCGGCCAGCCAACAAAAAAGCCGCCCGAGGATTACTCCCCGGGCGGCTTTGCTTGTCTAGCTTCAGCGCCGAAGCGCTAAGCGGCTACCACTTGAACTGGGTCGAGGTCCGCCAGGTGGTGGCGGCGAAGCGGTAGTCGTCGATGTGGTGGTGGCTGAACTCGATACCGGTCTTCTCGAAGAACTTTTCCCAACCGATACGCTGAGCCCACTCGCCAACACGCTCGTACTTCATGGCGTCGCCCGCGTAGACCTCAACGATCTTCTTGATGGTCTCCACGGTGGAGGGCCAGCGAGGAGGCTCGTTGGGGATGAAGGGCACGGCCAGCTTGGAGAACATGGGCATGCTCTTGGCGTTGGACACCTTGCCGCCCACCCACAGGGCGATACCGTCGCCATCCGCGTCGGCCAAAGGCATGGCCGGGCACATGGTGTAGCAGTTGCCGCAGAACATGCAGCGGTCGGCGTTTACCGCCACCGATTTGAAGTCATCAACCTTGGAGGGCTTGATGGCCGCGGTGGGGCAAGCGGCGATGGTGGTGGGGATTTCGCACATCTTGTCCAGGTGGCTGTGCTCGATCACCGGAGGCTTGCGGTGCACGCCCAGGATGGAAATATCCGAGCAATGCACGGCGCCGCACATGTTCAGGCAGCAGGCCAGGGAGATACGCACCTGGGCCGGCAGCTTGTGAGAGTTGAAGTAGTCGAACAACTCGTCCATGACGGCCTTGACCACGCCGGAGGCGTCGATGGCCGGGGTGTGGCAGTGGACCCACCCCTGGGTGTGGACTATGTTGGTGATGCTGGCGCCGGTGCCGCCCAAGGGCAGCGCGCCGTTGTCGGCCAGGGCCTTCTTCAGGGGCTCCAGCTTGGACTCGTCGCCGACGATGAACTCCACGTTGTTACGGGTAGTGAAGCGGAAGAAACCGCCGCAATACTCATCGGCCAGCTTGCAGATTTCCTCGAGGAACATGGTGGTCATGAGCCGGGTGGCGCCGCAGCGCAGAGACCAGACTTTGTCTCCGGTCTCGGACACGTGCACCAACACGCCGGGCTCGAGGATGTCGTGATACAGCCACTTGCCGTAGTTGTCCTTAATCACCTGGGGCCACATCTCGTCGTACTTCGGAGGCCCAATGTCGGTGATTTTGTTGGCCTTAAATTCTGCCATTTTCAAATCCTCCTTTGAGCCTTTAGCGGGCGTGCTTCTTGCGGTAATCGGAGATGTCACGCTCGAAGCCGCCGGGCACCTCATCCTCTTTGTAGAAGATGTAGGGGTTGGAGCGGGGCTCCTTGACCATCTGCGGGATGGGCTTCAGGTCAACAGCGGTGATGAAGGTGGACAGGCCCACGCGCTGGATCAGCTCACCAATGCGCTCGCGGTTCTTGCCGTTCTCATCCCACCAGTCCCACATCTTTTCGACGAACTCATTGAACTCGTCGTAGGGCTCTTCCATCTTGATGAAGGGGATGATCAGCGAACCCATCTGGGCGCCTTCCAGGATCGGAGCCTTGGCACCCACCAGGATGCTGGCGCCGGTGTCCAGGCCGGGGCGCAGGGCGCGAGGCATCACGTTGATGCAATGCATGCAGCGGGTGCACTCGGCGTTGTTGATGCTCAGCTTGCCGTCCTCGTAGAACATGCAGCCGGTGGGGCACAGGTCGATGACGTCGGCCTTGATGTCCAACTTGGCGTCGGCGCCGTTGGCGCCGCCGTGAGCCACGATCTCGCCGCCCACGTAGGCGGCCACGGCCTCCTGGTCGATGCGGATGTCATCGCGCCAGGTACCGATGATGGCACAGTCGGAGCGGGCCAGGGAGGCCACGCAGCAGTTGGGGCAGCCGTCGATCTTGAACTTGAACTTGTAAGGCCAAGCCGGACGGTGCATTTCGTCCTGATACTCCTGGGTCAAGGAGTAGCAGATGTCCTGGGTGTCGATGCAGGCGAACTCACAACGAGCCTTGCCCACGCAGCAGGCCGGGGTCCGCAGAGCCGAACCCGAACCGCCCAGGTCCCAACCCTTTTGGGTCAGCTCGGCGAAGATGGGCTCCAGCTCCTCGGTGAAGGCGCCCAAGAGCACCATGTCGCCGGTGGAGCCGTGCATGTTGAGCATGCCCGAACCGCGCTGGTTCCAGATGTCCATGACCTCGCGCAGTTTCTCGGTCTTGTAAAACTTGGACGCGGGCTGGTTCACACGCAGGGTGTGGAAGTGCTCTACGCCGGGGAACAGATCGGGTACGTCGGAGTAACGGCCGATAACGCCGCCACCATAGCCCAGGACGCCCACGATACCGCCGTGCTTCCAGTGGCCCTCCTTGTCTTTGTAGGAGAGCTCGAGTTGCCCCAAGAGGTCGGCACAGGCTTCATTACCGGCTTCCGCCGCTTTCTTAATATCGGTAACGAAGCTTGGCCAAGGACCCTTAGTCAACTCGTCGAGCATCGGAGTGTCATGCATTTTCGCCATGAGAAAAAACCTCCGTGATTCTTTGCTGAGAGTTTGGACTTGCCTTGGTTCTGTGTTCGGGAGCGACCGGAACTTGCCGGCCCAGCCCCATATATACTAAACCCGCTGCCTAGGGGGGCCCAAAGACCCTACTACCCGGGACGCGGAAAACTGCCGCCGAGACTAGCTTGGCTAACTTTATGTTTTTTCAAGACGGAACCGTAAGTCCCTATATTCACAATGGCGCGATTATAGGAAGGCCCACCAGCCGTGTCAACCAAAAAACACCTCGCTTGCCCAGAGGGGGCAGCCCGGTTATTATCTCAACTCATCAGTTTAGGCCAGGAGAGCGAAACATGTTGAGCCCGGACCACCCGGATATAGCCAGCCGTCACCGGCAGTTGCGGGCCAGCATCGCGGCCCAGGGGGTGGAGGGCTGGCTCTCGGAAATAGCCGACGAGCCGTCTCGGGAATCACTCATCTACCTTTGCAAGTTCGCTTTTTTCACCGGCATCCTCACCAAATCCCAGATCGGGGAACTGCTGGGAGCCGACCGCGCCGAGCTAAAAGGCCTGGTCAGAGGTTGGTACGATGACCACCGCCGCAAAGGCTGCGGCACCTGCTAAAACCGCCTAGTTGAACTTATTGAGGGTATCCACCAAAGCCTGGGCGGTGGGGGGCAGTTTCACCTTGCCGTCGAAGATGTCGGCCACGGTCACCGGCTTGCCGTAGTAGGCCGCGCTGGAGGCCTGGTCGAATTCTATGCCCGCCCCGCTCACCGAGGCCCCCAAAAAGGCCCCCGCGCTGCGCGAGTAGGAGTACAAGTCGGCCTGGGTGCTGGCCCCGGCGATGGCCGCCTGGGCGTCACGCCCCACCGGCCCGGCCACGGCAGAGGCGTCCACCCCGAACTTGGCCTGGTTTCTGAGCACCGCGTCCAGGCCCACCTTGGTCATGATCACCATGAACAGATCCGACGACTGGGCCCCGATCTGCAGGCCGATGGAGGCCCCGCCCATTCTGAAAAAGGCCGGGCCGGACCATGTTCCGTCCGGGCGGCGGCTCATGATGACCCCGGTGCCGTAGTTGCCGCCCACGATGAACCCCGCCTTGATCATCCCGGGGAAAAGGGCCACGCCCTTGCAACGGGCCAAGAGCCAGCGGGGGGTGCTGGAGTCCGGGGAGTTGGTGAACTGCAAAAGGCTGATCCGGGCCTCTTGCACCTTGATGTCGGCCTCGGCCTTGTCCATGGCCGCCGCCGGGATGGCCAGGGCCAGAGCCAGCAAAAACGCCACCAGGCAAGCCGCTGATTTAGCACTAAATTTCATAAACACACCCCTGCCGGCCGCAAACCGGCATTTTTCTAAGAGTTTGAAACGTCACCGGCCGATTAGGCGCCGGCGCTCGCCGGCCACCACCTCGGCCTGCTTGGGCTGGCCCAGGCGCCGGAACACCTCCTCGGCGCTCTTGAAGGCCCGCTCGGCCTCATCGGCCTGACCCTCTCCGGCCAACAGGGTGCCCACCCCCACCAGGGCCAAGGCCTCGCGCTGGGGTTCGTTGTTATTCTGGCTCAAGGCCCCCAGGCGGCGGTAGGCGGCCAGGGCCTTGTCGTTTTGGCCCAAACCCCGGTACAGGGGGCCCAGATACTGGTTCAGGAGCATCTGGCTGAGCTCGTCGCCCGCCTCCTGGGCCAGGGCCAGGGCCTCCTCCAGGGAAGCTGCCGACCCGGCCAAGTCGCCGGTTTCCTGCTGCAATTTGGCCCGTCGCTCCAGGGCGGCGGCGCGGCCGGGTGCGTCCCCGGCCTGGACGAAACAGGCCAGGGCCTGGTTCAAAAGCTCCAGGGCCGCCGCGGCGTCGGCGGCCTGGTTGGCCAGCTCGGCCAGGCGCAGCAGCACATGCCCCTGCCCCGAAAGATTGCCCAACTCGCGGCAAAGCTCCAGGGCTTCGTCCAAGGCCTGCTTGGCGGGAGCGGCCCGGCCCTTTTGCATCTGGGCCAGGGCCACCGTAAACAAGGCGTTGGCCACCGATTCGCCGGTGCCTTCCGCCCGCATTTGCTGCAAATTGTCCAGGGCCTGGCCCAAATCTATCTTCACCGGCACTCCTTTTAAACCTGGGACACGAATTATGGTAGACCGGCACGCCCGGCTTGTCCAGACGCTAGCGCCGGCACGGGCGGGCGTAACGCAATTTCCGCGGCCTGCCGCCCATCTCCCATTAAATTCATTTGATCACCCTAACTTTAGCTTTTAAATCCAAACTTGATTATGCTACCGTCACGGACCAGTTCTCCTTGAGTTTGACACGCCGTTCCCCTGCCCAAGCGGCTTGCAATAACTTTTAAATGTTTCATTTTTGAAATATTGCACGCTTGCGAGAAAAACCTAAATGAATCCCCTAAAATCGGCCGGCCGTTCCGGCAGAGCCTTTTCCATGCGCACCCCCCGGGCCCTGTGGCTGGCCATGACCTTCGTGGTGGCCGTGCTGCTGTTTGCCTTGGGCTGGATGACCTACCTGGGCTACCAGGACCGCCTGGCCACGGCCGAGCAAGGCACGGCCAACTCGGCCAACGCCTTGGCCGAGCACATGCTACGCACCATGGAGGGGGCGGAGCAGGTCTTGTACCGCGCGGCCGCTCTGGCCAAAGACGTGAGCTGGGCCCAGATCGCCGGCTCCCGCAAACTCTGCGACCAGTTGCGGGCCGTGGCCGCCTCCTCGCCCCAAATACAGGCCATCTGGCTGGCCGATCTCACCGGCCAAGTGCGTCTCATCAGCGATAGATTCCCGGCCCCGGCCATCGACATCTCCAGCCGGGGATACTTCCGCCGGACCATCGCCCAGGGCAAGGGTTACCATGTGGGCAACCCGCGCCGCAGCGGCACCACCGGCAGGCCCTACTTTTCCATGGCGGTGGCCCTGGCCGGACCCGGCGGCAAGCTGCGGGGAGTGGTGGCCGGCGCCGTCACCCCCCCCTACCTGGACGATTTCGCCGAATCGCTGCGCCTGGGCAGGCGGGGCCGCGCCGAACTCATCACCCTGGAGGGGGTTATCCTGACCCAGGCCCCGGCCAGGGACTGGAAGCCAGGTGCCACCATAAGCCACGCCCGGGTCAAGCAGTGGCTGCACGACCAGATAACCTGGGGCACCTACATCAGCCGGCCCCTGCCCAAGCGGGGGGAGCACCTGGTGGCTTTTGAGCGCCTGGGCTCGCTGCCCCTGGCCGTGGTGGTCACCACCTCGCTCAGCGAGGTGGGGCAGGGCTATTGGCGGGACAACTGGGCCCGCCTGGCCTTTTCCTTGCTGGGCATCGTCCTTATAGCCCTGGTCTTCGTGGCGCTGATCCGCCGGGCCAAGGTCTTGGCCGCCACCACCGTCTCCCTGGACGAGCTGCAACAGGAGATGAAGGCCCGCCAGCTGGCCGAGCGCACCGGCCGGGAAAGCTCCCAAGCCTATAGGGCCATCTACGAAAACCTGGCGGACGGCCTGGTACTGCTGGACCTTGACGGCCAAGTGCTGGATTGCAACCACGCTTTCCTCGAGCGCTACGGCTACTCGGCCGATCAGATGCAGGGCCGCACCCTGGAGGGCCTGGTGGGGGTGGACCAACCCGAGCTGTTGGGCGAGATGTTGCAAGCCGCCGCCCAGGGCCAAGGCGTGCAACGCGAGTGCCGGGACCAGCGCAAAAACGGCCAGGTGTTTTTCAGCGAGATAAACACCACGGTCGTGAGCATGCAGGACCAAAAGCGCCTGATGGCCATCCTCAGGGACACCACCAAGCGCAGGCAGGCCGAAGACAAACGCGAGCGCCTGCTCACCCGCCTGGAGGCCCTGTGGGAGCTTTACGAGCACCTGGATGAGCCCCAGGCCAAAATCAGCGAGAAGGCGCTGGCCACCCTGTTGGCCATCACCGGCTCCCGCCACGCCTTTTTGGGGCGGGTGGAGCAAGACCGCCAGCGGCTGGTGCTGGAGGAGTACAGCCGGGGGGTGCACGGCGACTGCCGCACCCGGCAGGACTCGGCCCACTTCCCCCTGGCCGATGCCGGGCTCTGGGCCGAGGCCATCCGCCGCCAGGAGTCCTTCATCGAAAACAATTACGCCGATGGCGGCGCTCTACACAAGGGGCTGCCCCAGGGGCACCTGGCGATAAGAAACTTCATGGCTTCGCCCATCGTCCGCGAAGGCGAGGTGGTCAGCCTGGTCTGCCTGGCCAACAAACCCGGCGGCTTCGATGAGGACGACGAGCTCATGGTGGATTCCTTCGCCACCGGCTATTGGCTGCTCCTGGAGCGCCAGCAGATGGAGAGGGACTTGGAGGAGAAGGCCCAGCAGCTGGAGCGTTCCAACATCGAGCTGCAACAGTTCGCCTATGTGGCCAGCCACGACCTGCAGGAGCCCCTGCGCATGGTCAGTTCCTACGTGCAGCTACTTAACCGCCGCTACGGCGACAAGCTGGACCAGGATGCCAAGGAGTTCATAGGCTTCGCGGTGGACGGAGCCGAGCGCATGCGCATGCTCATCCAGGACCTGCTGGCCTTTTCCCGGGTGACCACCAAGGGCCAGCCTCTGGAGCCCACCGACAGCGGGCGGGTGCTGGAGCTGGCCCTGAGCAACCTCCAGGTGATCATCGGCGAAACCGGGACCAAGGTGGAAAAGGGCGAAATGCCCCAGATCCTGGCCGACCAGGGGCAACTGGTCCAGGTGTTCCAGAACCTGGTGCAAAACGCCATAAAGTTCCACGGCCCCCAGCCGCCGGTGGTGCGCATCGGCGCCCAGGCGGCGGACGGCCAATGGCTTTTCTCGGTGAGCGACAACGGGGTGGGCATCGAAGAGCAATACTTCGAGCGCATTTTCATTATCTACCAGCGCCTGCACAGCAAAACCGAATACGGCGGCACCGGCATCGGCCTGGCCCTGGTCAAAAAAATCGTGGAGCGGCACGGCGGGCGCATCTGGGTGGAATCGTCCCCCGGCCAAGGCTCCACTTTCTACTTCACCATCCCCCAAGAGTGAGGGAGGCATTCATGCAGGACTTATCAATGGAAAAACCGGTCAACATCTTGCTGGTGGAAGACAACCCCGGCGACGCCCGCCTGGCCCAAGAGGCGCTCAAGGAAAACAAGGTGGCCAACAGCCTGCACTGGGTGGACGACGGAGTGAAGGCCCTGGAGTTTTTGCACCGGGAGGGCCCCTACGCCGACGCGCCCCGCCCGGACGTCATTTTGCTGGACCTGAACCTGCCCCGCAAAGACGGGCGGGAGGTCTTGGCGGAGATCAAGGACGACCCGGACCTCAAGCGCATCCCGGTGGTGGTGCTCACCGTCAGCCAGGCCGAGGAGGACATCCTGAAGACCTACGATCTCCACGCCAACTGCTACATCACCAAGCCCCTGGACCTGGAACGCTTTTTGGAGGTGGTGCAACAGGTGGAAAATTTCTGGCTGACCATCGTCAAGCTGCCCAACGCACAATAGTCCCTCCCAGATAGAAGTTGTATGATGAACGAAAATTCTTGCCGCGTACTCCTGGTTGAAGACAACCCCGGCGATGCCCGCCTGGTGGAGGAATACCTTCACGAATCTCCGGATCTGGCCTGCGAACTGGCGCGGGGCGACACCCTGGCCATGGCCCTGGAGCTTTTGAGCCAAGAGCGCTTCGATCTGATAATGTCCGATCTGGGCCTGCCCGACAGCCAGGGCATCGCCACTTTCCACCGGCTTACCGAGGCCGCCCCGGGCACGCCCATCATCATCCTGACCGGGTTGGGCGACCGCGAGGTGGCCCTGGCCAGCCTGCGCGAGGGGGCCCAGGACTACATCACCAAAAACGAGATGAGTCCCCTCAGCCTGGGCAAGGCGGTGCGCTACGGCCTGGAGCGTTGGCGCTCCCAGCAGGCGCTCAAGGCCAGCGAGGAAAAATTTTCCAAGGTCTTCAAGCACAGCCCGGTGTGGGTGGTAATCAGCTCCCTGGAAGACGGAGCCTACCTGGAGGTCAACGACGCCTTTTTAAACGCGGTGGGCTACACCCGTGAGGAGGTTCTGGGCCGGGGCAGTGTGGATCTGGGCATCTGGGCCACGGCGGCCGAGCGCCAAAGGGTGGTGGAGCTGATAAAGGCAAAAGGCTCGGTGAGCAACCTGGAGGCGGTGCGCCACACCAAGGAAGGCCGGGAGATACCCACTCTGTATTCCGGCGAGCTCCTGGAGATCGACGGCCGCCAGTGCCTGGTGTCGGTGAGCCAGGACATCAGCGCCATGAAGCAGGCCGAGGCCGAGCGCCTAAAGATCGAGCAGCAACTGCTCCAGGTGCAAAAGCTGGAAAGCCTGGGGGTGTTGGCCGGGGGCATCGCCCACGACTTCAACAACATGCTCATGGGCATCCTGGGCAACGCCGAGCTGGCCCGCATGGACCTGTCTCCGGATTCGCCGGTGATGATGTATTTCGAGCACATCGAAACCGCGGCCAGACGGCTGGCCGATCTCACCAACCAGCTTTTGGCCTATTCCGGGCGGGGCCGTTTCGTGGTCAAGGCGATCAACATCTCCAGCCTGGTCACCGAGCTGCGCAGCCTTTTAAACACGGTGATTTCCAAGCAGGCGCAGGTTCGCCTGAACATGGAGGAAGACCTGCCCTCGGTGCAGGTGGATGTCACCCAGATGCGCCAGGTGATCATGAACCTGATCACCAACGCCTCCGATGCCCTGGAAGACATGAACGGCACCATAACCATCTGCACCGGGGTAACCCAGGTGGACCGCAACTACCTGGCCTCCACCCACGTGGACGAGGAGCTGCCCACCGGCACCTACGTGCACCTGGAGGTGTCCGACACCGGGGTGGGCATGGACCGGGCCACCCAGGAGCGCATTTTCGACCCCTTCTACACCACCAAGTTCACCGGGCGCGGCCTGGGCCTGGCCGCGGTGCTGGGCATAATCCGGGGCCACCAGGGCACCATAAAAGTCTATAGCGAGCTCGGCAAGGGCACCGCCATCAAGGTGCTTTTGCCCGCCAGCCAAAAGCCGGCCCAGAGGGATGACGAGGCCTCGCCCGAACAAGGGCAGCCGGCCAAGATCATCCACGTGTTGCTGGTGGACGATGACGAAATGGTGCGCGGGGTCACCCGCCTGTCCCTGGAAAAGATGGGCTGCCGGGTGCTCACCGCCAAGGACGGGGTGGACGGCCTGAATTTGTTCCGCCAACACCTGGAAAGAGTGGACTTGGTGCTGTTGGACATGACCATGCCCCGCATGTCCGGCGAGGAGACCTTCCACCAGATGCGCCGTCTCAAGCCCACGGTCAAGGTGCTACTCACCAGCGGCTACAACGAGCAGGAGTCCACCAACCGCTTCACCGGCAAGGGGCTGGCCGGGTTTATCCAAAAGCCCTTCACCCCTTCGGAATTGCGCCGCAAGCTGCAAGCCATTTTGCCGGACAAATTTTAGCCTTCCCCGGTGCGGCATAGGGCAATTTCGCACCCCGCCCAATGTGAATTTTTTCACTGGATATTTCGCTCGCGATTCCTCATAGTATGATTGCACCTAATTTGGGAGGCCGTCGTGTTCAGGGTGCTTTTAGCGGAGTCGGAGCCTGCCCATAGCCAGACCTTGGAGCGCCTGCTCATCGAGCAGGGCCTGAGGGTCAGCCAGGCCGCAAATATGAGCGAAGCCTTAGCCGAGGTGGTGGCCAATCCCCCGGACTTGGTCATCGTAGCCGCGGCTCTGCCCCCGGAGGGCGGCCTGGAGCTCTTAAAGCGCCTCAAGCAGGACGACCCCCGTTTGCCGGTGATCGTCACTGCGGCCGGAGGTGCCACCGCCGAGACCATCGAGGCCACCAAGCTGGGGGCCTTCGACTACATGACCCATCCCCTGGTCCCCGCCGATTTCGCCAAACTGGTTCACCAGGCCCTGGACGCCGGGCGCTTCATGCGCTCGCCGGTGCAGATGAACCAGGGCCAGGAGATCACCGCCGGTGACGCCCTGCTGGGCCACTCCCGTCCCATGCAGGAGCTGTACAAGGCCATAGGCCGGGCGGCGGGCACCGGGGCCACGGTGCTCATCCAGGGCGAAAGCGGCACCGGCAAGGAGCTGGTGGCCAGGGCCCTGTTCCAGCACTCGGCCAGGGCCGACAAGCCCTTCGTGGTGGTCAACTGCGTGGCCATCCCCGAGACGCTTTTGGAGAGCGAACTGTTCGGCTACGAAAAGGGGGCTTTCACCGGGGCGGCGTCGCGGCGCATCGGCAAGATCGAGCAGGCCGACGGCGGCACCGTGTTTTTGGACGAGATCGGGGACATGCCCCTGGCCATCCAGGCCAAGATGCTGCGCCTTTTGGCCGAGCGCTCGGTGGAGCGCATCGGGGGGCGCCAGCCCATCCCGGTGGACGTGCGCATCATCGCGGCCACCAACCGCGACCTGGTGCAGGCGGTCAAGGAGGAGCGATTCCGCGAGGACCTCTACTACCGCCTCAACGTGGTGGCCATCAGCCTGCCTCCCCTCAGAGAGCGGCGCGAGGACGTGCCGCTTTTGGCCGACTACTTCCTGGCCAAGGTGACCCACCAATTGGGGGTGCGCAATCCGGGCATCACCCCCGAGGCCTACGAACTTTTGGGGGCCCACTCCTGGCCGGGCAACGTGCGCGAGCTGGCCAACGCCATGGAAAAGTGCCTCATCTTCGGCCGGGGCCATCCGGTGGACGCCGAGGAGGTGTCCACCCTGGTGCTGGAGCCAGGCGAAGGGCCGGGCGGCTCGCTGAGCCCGGAGATGGACCAGGCCATCCGGGCCTGGTGCCGCCAAGGCATCGCCGCCGGGCGCAGCCGCCTGTTGAACGCCCTGTTGAACCGGGTGGAGGAGATAATCGTCAGCGAAGCCCTGGAGACCACGGGGGGCAACCGCAGCCGGGCCGCCCGCCTGCTGGGGGTGTCGCGCCCTTCGCTCTTGGCGCGGCTGAAGAAATACAGCCTGAGTTGAACCTCTTTTAATCTCCCATCCGTCGTATCTCTTTACAGCCTGTAAAATTTTCCGACAGTTAAAAGCCCCCCCCGCCGGGCCGCCCGGCCTGGGCGCGGCAGAGCCTCGTCCAAAGGCCCCGGCGCAACTAACTATTTTTTATATCAAAACCCAACAAAGCTTAAAATTGCGAAACGCTGGTGAATTTTGGCACATCAATTGCCATTAAGGGGGCAGCAACCTGAACGGGAAGTAAGCCATGCAAACCGCCCGCATAAGACCAGCCGCCTACTACCGCACCCTGACCCGCAACCTGGTGCTGTTCGTGGTGGTCATATCCCTGCTGCCCCTGTTCCTGACGGGCGCCATCATCCTCCATCAGTTCAAACAGGCCTACCAGACCAAGGTGGAAGAAAACCTGGAGGTGTTGCTCAACAAGCACCGCCGCACCATCGACGCCTTTTTGATCGACCGCCTGGCCGACATCCGGGTTCTGGCCCGCTCTTACACCGTGCCCGAGCTTCAGGACCCGGCCTTCTTAAAGGCCAAGCTGGGCCTGCTGCGCGAGGAATACAACGGGGTCTACGTGGACCTGGGCCTGGTGGATGCCAAGGGGGCCCAGGTGGCCTACGCCGGGCCTTACAACTTGGCCGGGGCCAACTACTCCACCGCCCAGTGGTTCAGGCAGGCATCTAAGAGCGAGCACTTCGTCTCCAACGTTTTCGCGGGCCTAAGAGGCAGCCCCCACTTCATCGTGGCGGCCAAGAAACGCTATCAGGGCCGCGACTGGCTCTTAAAGGCCACCATCGACTTCGAGTCCTTCAACGCCCTGGTGGAAAACATCCGCATCGGTGAAACCGGCTTCGCCTTCATCCTGAACCGCCAGAGCGAGTTCCAGACCAAGCCCCGCCAGGAGGTGATCCTGGCCTCCGGGGCTTGGCGGCAACTATTGCAGGAGCCCCTGGACCCGGGCAGGGTCACCATCGTGGAGCGGCCCGACTCCCTGGGACAGGCCATGATCTACGCCGCCGCGCCGCTAAAAAAGGGCCAGTGGATCATCTGCGCCCAGCAGGAGGTGTCCGACGCCTTCGTGCACCTGGTGCAGGCCCAGCGGGCGGCCATCGCCATCTTCGTGATCGGCGGCCTGCTCATCGTGGTGGCCACCCTCATCCTGGCGCGGCGCCTGGTGCGGCGCATCGCCGAGGCCGACGAACAAAAGGAATCCATGAACGAAAAGATGATCGAAGCGGGCCGCTTGGCCTCCATCGGCGAGCTGGCCGCGGGCATCGCCCACGAGATCAACAACCCGGTGGCCATCATGGTGGAGGAGGCGGGCTGGATCGAGGACCTGATGAGCGACGAGGGCCCGATGAGCGAGGAGACCCTCAGCGAGATTCAGCGGGCGGTGCAGCAGATCCAGGAGCAGGGCGAGCGCTGCAAGCAGATCACCCACAAGCTACTCTCCTTCGCCCGCAAGACCGACCCCACCATCAAGCCGGTGGACATCAACGGCCTGGTGGGCGAGGTGCTGGGCCTGGTGGGGCAGAAGTCGCGCTACGCCGGGGTGAAGCTCACCACCGCCCTGGACAAGGATTTGCCCCGGGTGGCGGCCAGCCCCAGCGAGTTGCAGCAGGTTCTCTTAAACCTGGTGAACAACGCGGTGGACGCCATAAGCAGCGAGGGCGGCACGGTCAAGGTGACCACCAGCCTGGAAAACGGCGCGGTGCGCATGAGCGTATCCGACACCGGCATCGGCATCGCCGACGCCAACCTGGCCCGCATCTTCGACCCCTTCTACACCACCAAGCCGGTGGGGCAGGGGACCGGCCTGGGCCTGTCCATCTGCTACGGCATCATCAACAAGCTCGGCGGGGAGATAACCGTGACCAGCGCCAAGGGCAAAGGCTCCACCTTCACCGTGATCCTGCCTGCCCGCCAAGATTCAAATCCGGCCACCACGGGCGCGCCCCGAGCCGGGCAAGCTTAGAACAAAAGGCTGTCATTGGGAGGAAGAAAAATGGTTTTAGTCAACCCCTCGGTGCTCCTGGTGGACGATGAAGTCCCCTTTGTGGAGACCATGGCCAAGCGTCTGGCCAAACGGGATTTGACCGTGGAGAAGGCTTTCAGCGGCCAACAGGCCCTGGAAAAGCTGCACGGCGGCGGGCCCAGCCGCATCGACGTGGTGATCCTAGACGTGAAGATGCCGGGCATGGACGGCCTGGAGACCCTGGCCGCCATCAAGGCCAGGCATCCCAACGTGGAGGTGATCATGCTCACCGGCCACGCCACGGTGGAAAGCGCCATAGAGGGCATGAAAGGCGGGGCCTACGACTACCTCATGAAGCCCTGCGAGATGGACCTTCTGATGGCCAAGGTGGGCGAGGCCGTGGCCAAGAAGCGGGCCCACGAAGCCAAGATTTTGGACGCGCGGGTGCGCGTGCACGCGCTCAGGCGTGAGTCGTAGACTGCGGGTTTTGAGCGAAGGGAGTAGGTCATGAGCGGCCAAGGCGCCGAGCGGCTCAAGGTCCTGTTGGTCGACGACGAGCTGGGCTATTTGGAGGTGCTAAACAAGCGCATGAGCAAGCGCAACCTGGAGGTCACTCCGGTCAGTTCAGGCACCGAAGCCGTGCGCCAAGCCCGTGAGCAGAGCTTCGACGTGGCGGTGGTGGACCTGAAGATGGAGGACATGGACGGCATCGAGGTGCTCAAGGTCCTCAAGATGATGGACCCCAACCTGGCGGTGATCATCCTCACCGGCCACGGCTCGGAGCAGGCGGCCCGCGAGGGCATGGCCCTGGGCGCTTTCGACTATCTGACCAAACCCTGTGAGCTGGGCGACCTGCTCACGCGCATCTATGCCTCACAAGAACGCTGATACTCGAGTGGGAAACCGGAGCTTAACCGGAACTTAAACTGAACCGAATCATCGGAAGGCATATGACCATGAGTTTCTTTAAAGGACTGGGACAGTTCATGGTGGCCGGCGCCCAGGCCCACGCCAGGTGGGAGATCGCCACGGCCCGGACCATCCTGGGCGACAAAAAACGGCTTATAATTTTGGGATTGATGCTGGTGCCCGCCATCCTGGGCGGCATCGCCTTCGCCGATCAGATCGGCTCCGCCCTGCCCGAAGTGCTGGGCGGCAAAAAGGCCTACAGCCCGGCCTTCTACTCCACCGGCATCTTCATCGCCTCCATCCTCATCGGCCTGTGCGCCGGGCTCATCACCGGCTGCATCGGCGCGGGCGGCGGCTTCATCATCGCCCCCGCCCTGATGAGCGCGGGCATCAAGGGCATCCTGGCGGTGGGCACCGATTTGTTCCACATCTTCGCCAAAGCCATCATGGGCAGCGTGATCCACCGCAAGCTGGGCAACGTGTCCGTGGCCCTGGCGGCTACCTTCCTCATCGGGGCCATCGGCGGGGCCACCTGCGGCGGGCTCATCAACCGGGTTCTCTACGAGATCAACCCGGTCTTGAGCGACGCCTTCATCACCACCATCTACGCGGTGATGCTGGGCGGCCTGGGCTTCTACGCCCTGGGCGACTTCCTGAAGTGCCGCAAGAACGATGCCGCCTGCGAGCTGCCCCACGGCGGCAAGGTGGAGGGCGCGGAGTTGGGCAGCCTGCCCCAAAAGCTCCAGGGCATGAACCTGCGCCCCATGGTGCGCTTCGACCAAAGCCTGGTGCCCGGCGGGCGGGCCATCAGCGCCTGGTTCCTCATCGTCAGCGGCTTTATCGTGGGCCTGGCGGCGGGCATCATGGGCGTGGGCGGCGGATTCCTCACCTTCCCCATCTTCGTGTACACCCTGGGGGTCAGCTCCATGACCACCGTGGGCACCGACATCTTCCAGATCGTGTTCACCGCCGGTTACGCGGCCATCAGCCAGTACGCCATCTACGGCTTCATCTTCTACACCCTGGCCATGGGCATGCTCATCGGCTCGCTGCTGGGCATCCAGATCGGGGCCATGGTCACCAAGGTGGTGCCAGGCACCACCATCCGCGGCTTCTACGCCATGGCGGTCTTGGCCGGGTTCATGAACCGCATCTTCGCCCTGCCGGGCAAGCTGGCCGACATGGAGATCATCAGCCTGGGCAAGACCACGGTCATGGTGCTGGACCAGATAGGCATCTGGGGGTTCTTCCTGGTGATCGGCGGCTTCGCGGTGTGGGTGATCGGCACCTTTTTCAAGAACACCAAAAACCTGCGCTCGGCCCACCCATCCGGACCGGCCCTGGGCGAGGAGATGAGTTCATGAGCAGCCACGGCAAGAGCAAGAAAGGCAAGATGGCGGTAGGCTCGGTGATGGTGCTGGTCTTCGCGGCGGTGCTCATCGCCTTCTTCTCCCCCATCTTTGGCGGCCACAACGGGCTGGACTATCTGGACAGCCTCTACAACTCCATCTCCAAAAACTCGGCCTACTACATCCCCGAGCTGAACAAGCAGGCCGCCAAGTACAGCGGGACCAAACTGGAGGCCACCATCACCCTGGCCGACGCGGACACCGCCGCGCGGGCGGCCCTGCTCTTTGCCGGGGCCGGGGCCCAGGTCGCAGCCAGCGGCAACAAGCTCAAGGTCACCGGCGACCTGGGCAAGGTCTTGGCCTCCACCCTGGCCGACACCGAGTCCATGTATCACAACCAAGGGGATAAGCTGGCCGCCCGCTACCAGGGCCAGGACGGCAAGCTGATGCTCTACACCTGGTGGAGCGGCTACACCGCCCTGGAAAAGGCCCTGAACCGCCAGAAGAATTTCGCCCAGGCCAAGTTCGTAAAGCTGGTGCAGGCCAAGGCGGTGGAGATGACCTACAACTACTACGGCATACAGCCGCAAAGCATAAGCGAACGCTGGCTGATCGTTGCGATCTCTCTACTGTTCTATGTGGTTTATACCCTGTGGTACGGCTTCGGCGTAATGTACATGTTTGAAGGAGCCGGATATCAACTGGAGCACTAGCCGTACGGTCAGCGTCACGGGGCCGCCTCCTCTGGGGCGGCCCCTTTTTGACCTCTCGGACGGTAACCGACAACGAGTTGATGTTCATGAGGGGGGCAGGAAACATGCGTAAGCCCAGTATTCACATGGCTCGTATTCATGCCCGGCACAGCCAGCCGCCGGCAGACAAGGCGTCTGGCGAGCGAGGGCCGGAGGCGTAGCCTAAGCTACGCCGAGGCCAGCGCGCAGCCAGCAACGCAGTATGCCGGTGGTCTGGCGCAGCCGGTCGTTCCGCCTTTATGAAATGCCCAGGCTAGCCATGCCTCGGTTATAATTAGCGCCATGAGCGATAACAACCAGATTAGCGTCCTGCTGGTGGACGACGAGGAAAACTTTCGCGAGGCCCTGGCCCGGCGCTTGAACCGGCGGGGCCTGATGGTGAGCCAAGAGGCCGACGGCGAGGCCGCCCTGGCGCGCCTTGGCGATGAAGCGCCGGACGTGGTGCTCTTGGACGTGAAGATGCCGGGCCTGGACGGGTTGGAGGTGCTCAGGCGCATCAAGCAGGCCCGGCCCCTCACCGAGGTGATCCTGCTCACCGGCCACGCCCACTTGGAGACCTCCATCACCGGCCTGGAACGGGGGGCCTTTGACTACCTGCTCAAGCCGGTGCCCCTGGAAGAGCTGGTGGAAAAGATACACGACGCCTGGGAAAAGAAGTCGGTGCAGGAGCGCAAGATCAAGGCGGTCCAGGCCGACGGGGTTAAGCCCTAGGGGATGCCATGGCCGCCCTGCTTGAAAAAATCAAGCGCCTGCTGGGCCGGGAGCAAGAACCGGTCGTGGAGCAGGCCGGGCTGGCCGAGGAATTCAAGGCCCGCTACCTGAGCTTTCGCCAGCTTTTGGCGGCCAACAACAAGGCCCTGGAGCTGATGAGCGAGTTGGAGGCCGCCGCCGGGGGGGGCCGGGTCTTCGGCATGAGCTTTTTGCGTTCACGCACCACCGCCCTGGGAGTCAGCGTCTTTCAGATGACCGACCTGTTGGGCCGCCTGGCTCCGGGTAAGTACCCCGTCCTGGCTCCCCGCCTCAAGCAAATCCAATCGCAACTGGAAAGCATAGCGGCCCCCGCCGAGGCGGGCGGTGGCGGCGAGCTGGTCTTGCCCCTAAAAGCCATCGACCAGAGCCGGGCCGAAGAGGCCGGGGCCAAAATGGCCAACCTGGGGGAGATGACCAACCGCCTGGGGCTCAAGGTGCCGCCGGGATTCGTGGTCACCGCCGCCGCCTGGCGCCTGCTCTTGTCCGGTGGCGGCCTGGTGCAGGAGATAAGCCGCCGCCAGCAGGCCGCGGACCTGGAGAACGCGGCGGAGTTGTTCACCCTGAGCAGCCAACTTCGCCAACTCATCGTGGACGCCCCCACGCCGCCTGAACTCAGCGAGGCCCTGGCCAAGGCCTACGCCGAGTTGGCCACCGAGGCCGGGGGCGAGGTGCGGGTGTCGCTGCGCTCCAGCGCCCTGGGCGAGGACAGCGCCGAGGCCTCCTTTGCCGGGCAGTACTCCACCCAGCTCAACGTGCACCCCGAGTTTTTGGAGCAGACCTACAAGGAGGTGGCGGCCAGCTTTTACAGCCCCCAGGCCATGCACTACCGCCTGGTCAGGGGCCTGCGCGACGACCAGCTGGCCATGGCCGTGGGCTGCCTGGCCATGGTGGGCGGGGTGAGCGGGGGGGTGGCCTACACCGTCAGCCCCCTGGACCCGGCCGACCGCCGGGTGCACCTCACCGCGGCCTGGGGCCTGCCCCGGATGGTGGTGGACGGCGAGGCGGCGGGGGACCATTTCGTGGTCAGCCGGGAGGAGCCGCTTACGGTGGTGGCCCACAGCGTGGAGGACAAGCAGAGCGAGCTGGTGTGCCACGACGACGAAGGCGTCTGCCGCCTGGAGCTGACCGGCGAGCGGGCCACTCAGCCCTGCCTGAGCCAGGAGCAGGCCCTGGAGGTGGCCCGGGCCGCCCTGAAGCTGGAAGAGTACTACGGCGGGCCCCAGGACGTGGAGTGGGCCTATGACCGCCAACAGCGCCTGGTGATGCTGCAGTGCCGCCCCCTGCGCCCGGCCGAGGCCAAGGCCGCCGCGCCGGCCCCCCAGGGCGAGCCAGGAGGCCCCGAGGCCTTGATCCACGGCGGGGTCACCGCCAGCCCCGGAGCCGGAGCCGGAGCGATCCACTGGGTGCAGAGGGATTCCGACGCCCTCACCTTTCCCCCCGGCGCGGTGCTGGCCCTGCCGCGGCCGGCCCCCCGCTGGGCGGCCCTGGTGGGCAAGGCGGCGGCGGTGGTCTCGGCGCGCGGCGGGGCGGCCGGGCACCTGGCCACGGTGTGCCGGGAATACGGGGTGCCCGCCCTGTTCGGCCTTGGCCCGGAGTTGGAGGTTTTGCAGCAGGGCAGCGAGGTCACGGTGGACGCCGGGGCCCGGGCGGTGTACGCGGGGCGCCTGGACGAGTTGCTGCAAAGACCTAACAAACGCCCGGCCTTTATGAACGGCAGCCCGGTGCACCGGCTGCTCAGCCGCTCTTTGGAGCTGATCTCGCCGCTGACTCTATTGGACCCCGACTCCAACGAGTTCCAGCCCGACAACGCCCGCACCCTGCACGACATCACCCGCTTTTGCCACGAGAAGAGCGTCAAGGAGATGTTCTCATTCGGCAAGGAACACCACTTCCCCCAGCGCTCCTCCAAGCAGCTTTTCTATAAGGTGCCCATGCAGTGGTGGGTGCTCAACCTGGACGACGGCTTCACCCAGGAGATCAGGGGCAAGCATGTGCGGCTGGAGGAGATCGCCTGTTTGCCCATGCTGGCGGTTTGGGAGGGCATGGTGGCCATTCCCTGGGCGGGGCCTCCGGCGGCAGGGGGGCGGGGCCTGGCCTCGGTGCTGTTCGAGGCCACGGCCAACCCCTCGCTGACCACCGGGGTGAAGACCCGCTACGCCCAGCGCAATTACTTCATGGTGGCCAAGCACTTCATGAACCTGCAGTCGCGCTTCGGCTTCCACTTCTGCGCGGTGGAGGCCCTGGCCGGGGAGCGCCGCCGGGAGAACTACATCAGCTTCTCCTTCAAGGGAGGGGCGGCCGACGCGGCCCGACGCCTGGGCCGGGTGCGCTTCATCGGCGGGATCATGGACGAGCTGGGTTTCAGGGTGGAGAGCACCGAAGACAACCTGAACGCCCGCCTGGAGCGCAACGAGCAGGAGGCCACCCTGGAGGCCTTGAAGGCGGTGGGCTACTTGCTCATGCACACCCGCCAACTGGACATCATCATGGGCAACCCTCGTTCGGTGGCCCATTACCAGGACAAGATCCGCGCCGACCTGGAGCTGATCCGCGGCGGCCAGGCCCCAGGGCAAAAGGCCTCCCAGCCCTCCTGAGCCCCCCTCCGCCTCTCCACCTCCCTTTGTGCGGTAACCCCGGTTGGCTTATGATAAAGTTTGAAGTCGCCGGGATCACTCAGGTGCCGGAAATGAGATTTTTCGCCCTTCCCACGGCGGGCGGGGTCGCCAAGCAATCAAGGGAGCAAACATGGACGAATTGAAACCGCCACAAAGACTGCTCTTGGGCCCCGGCCCCTGCAACGTCCCCTACCGGGTGCGCAGGGCCATGTCCACCCCCCTGGTGGGCCATTTGGACCCCTTGTTCATGAAGATGATGGACGAGGTGTGCCAGATGCTGCGTCAGGTTTTCAAGACCGAGAACCAGATGACCTTCCCGGTCAGCGGCACCGGCAGCGCGGGCATGGAGGCCACCTTCGTGAACCTGCTGGAGCCCGGCGACACCGCGGTGGTCTGCCAAAACGGCGTGTTCGGCACCCGCATGATAGACGTGGCCGAGCGCTGCGGCGCCAAGGTGATCAAGGTGGAGGCCGAGTGGAGCCAGCCCCTGGACCAGGGCAAGATCATCGAGACCCTGAAGGCCCACCCCGAGGCCAAGCTCTGCGCCATCGTCTACGCCGAAACCTCCACCGGCGTGCTCCAGCCCATCCAGGAAATCGGCGAGTACCTCAAGGGCAAGGACACCCTGTTCCTGGTGGACACTGTGACCGCCCTGGGCGGTGTGAACCTGGAAGTGGACGCCTGGGGCATAGACGCCAGCTACAGCGGCACCCAGAAGTGCCTGGCCGTGCCTCCGGGCCTAGCCCCGGTGACCTTTGGCCCCAAGGCCATGGAGGTGCTTAAAAGCCGCAAAACCAAGGTGCAGAGCTGGTATCTGGACCTGACCATGCTCTCCAAGTATTGGAGCAGCGACGAGCGCCTGTATCACCACACCGCGCCCATCACCATGATCTACGGCCTGCGCGAGGGCCTGCGCATCGTGCTGGAAGAGGGCCTGGACAAGCGCATCGAGCGCCACGCAGCAGCAGCCGGTCATCTGGCCAAGGGCCTGAGCGAAATGGGCTTCGGTTTCTGGGCCGCGGAAGGCTACCGCCTGCCGCCGCTGACCTGCGCGGTCCCGCCCCAGGGCTGGGACGTGGAAGGCATCCGCAAGCAGCTACTCACCGACTACGACATCGAGGTGGGCGGCGGCCTGGGCCCGGCAGCTGGCAAGATCTGGCGCATCGGCCTGATGGGCGAGAACGCCTGCGTGCAAAAGGTGGCCGTGTTGCTCAGAGCCCTGCAGGACTTCGCCTAGGCCCGGTCACAACACCGACTCCGACCCAAACCGGGCGTCCGGCAATCTCGGACGCCCGGTCTTTAGAAACCCGCCCACGGGAGGTTGAACGTGAAGCATAAATTACAAGGGGTTTTGCCCCCCATGGCCACCCCCTTCACCGCCGACGAGGCTCTGGACCTGACCGCCCTCAAGGCCAACATCACCAAATGGAACGCCACAGGCCTTTCGGGCTACCTGGCCGTGGGCAGCAACGGCGAGTCGGTGTACCTGTCCGAAGACGAGCAGCAGGCGGTGATCGCGGCCACGGTGGAAGCGGCGGCCGAGGACAAGTTCGTCATGGCCGGGGCGGGGCGCGAGTCCAGCCGCGAAACCATAGGGGCCATCAAGCGCGCCGCTTCGGTGGGGGCCGACTGCGCCCTCATCGTGACCCCCTGCTACTTCAAGGGCCAGATGAAGGCCCCCAACCTGGAGGCCCATTACCTGCGGGTTGCCGAGGCCTCGCCCCTGCCGATCCTGCTCTACAACGTGCCCCAGGCCACCCAGGTGAACATGGAGCCGGACCTGGTGGCCCGCCTGGCCCCTCATCCCAACATCACGGGCATCAAGGACTCCTCGGGCAACATCGCCCAGCTCAGCGAGATTTTGCGCCTAACCAAGGACGAAGACTTCGCGGTGTTCGTGGGCAACGCCGAGGTGCTGCACTCGGCCACTCAGCTGGGGGCCGACGGAGCCATCCTGGCGGTGGCCAACGTGATGCCCCAGGAGTGCGTGGATATCATGGAGGCGGTGCGCTCCGGCGATCTGGCCAAGGGCAAGGCCCTGCAATGGTCCATCAGCCGCTTGGCCGCCCTGGTCACCCGCAGCCACGGAGTGGGCGGGCTAAAGGCCACCATGGACATGGTGGGCTACTATGGCGGGCCGGTGCGCCTGCCCCTGCTCATGCCCGGCCAGGCCGCTTTGGACGAGCTGGCCGCCGAGCTTAAAAAGGCCATGGGCAAGGCCTAGCGGTCATGGGGTTCTCATATCCCGGCATGCGCCATTGGGACACTCCGGCCCAGCGTTCGGTGGTCATGGCCCCCCAGGGCATGGCCGCCTCCAGCCACCCCCTGGCCACCCAGGCCGGGGTTAGGGTGTTGGAGGACGGGGGCAACGCGGTGGACGCGGCGGTGGCCATGGTGGCGGTGCTCACCGTGGTGGAGCCCTATTCCGTGGCCATGGGCGGCGACGCCTTCGCCCTGCTGGCCCTGGAGGGCGGGCGCAAGGTGGCGGGGCTAAACGCCAGCGGCCGGGCACCGGCGGCGGCGAGCGTGGAGGCCTACCGGGCCCAGGGCCATGAGACGGTGCCCACCACCGGAGCCATGAGCGTGACCGTGCCCGGAGCCCTGTCCGGCTGGGCCGAGGCCCTGGAGCGCTACGGCACCATGGGCCTGGACACCCTGCTGGCCCCGGCCATCACCTACGCCGAAAAGGGCTTCCCGGTGAGCGAGGTCATCGCCGGGGAGTGGGCCCAGGCCCAGGGGCTGCTCAGGCGCGACCCAGCGGCGGCCGCCGCCTACCTCATAGACGGCAAGGCCCCCCAGGCCGGGCAGGTGATAAGCAACCCCGGCCTGGCCCGCACCTACCGGCGCATCGCCGAGCAGGGGCCGGAGCTTTTCTATCGAGGCGAGCTGGCCGAGGCCATCGCCGCCTGCGTGCGGGCCGGCGGCGGCCTGATGGCCCCTGATGATCTGGCCGCCCACACCAACCAGTGGGTGGAGCCGGTGGCCTTGGACTACCGGGGCCACACCGTCCTGGAGCTGCCCCCCAACGGCCAGGGGGTCACCGCCCTGGAGATACTCAACATCCTGGCGGGCTACGACCTGGCCGGGCTGGAGCCGGGCGGGGCGGAGTATCTGCACCTGCTGGGCGAGGCTATCAAGATCGCCTTTGGCGACCGCGACCGCTACATCACCGACCACGCCTTCTCTCCGGTCCCGGTGGACAGCCTGTTGTCGCCGTCCTACGGCGCGGCCTGTAGGGAGATGATCCGCCCCGGCGCGGTGCTGGCCCCAGGAGCCGCCCCGCCCCTGAACGGCGACACGGTGTATTTGGCCGTGGGCGACGCCCAAGGCAACGCGGCCAGCTTCATCAGCAGCATCTTCACTCCCTTCGGCTCCGGCTTGGTGGTGCCGGGCACCGGCATCCTGTTGCACTGCCGGGGCCGCTCCTTCTCCCTGGACCCAACCCACGCCAACCGTTTGGAGCCCGGCAAACGCCCCATGCACACCATCATTCCGGGCATGCTCATGAAGGACGGCCTGCTGGCCGCGGCCTTCGGGGTGATGGGCGGGGACATGCAGCCCCAGGGCCACGCCCAGTTCCTGGTAAACCTGCTTGACTTCGGCCTGGGCCTGCAAGCGGCCATGGACGCGCCGCGTTTGCGCTACATGGGCGGCATGTCCATGTACCTGGAGGACGGCATAAGCCAGGCCGGCGCCGACACCATGGCCGCCTGGGGCCACGCGGTGGACCAGGGCCCCTACCCGGTCAACCAGGTGGGCGGGGGCCAGGTGGTGTGGCGCGACCAGGAGCAGGGGGTTTGGCTGGGAGCCAGCGACCGCCGCAAGGACGGCTGCGCCATGGGCCATTAGCCCGCGACGATACCGGCCATTGGAAAATAAACGAGGCCTTGCCCTTGGCGACGAGGGCAAGGCCTTTTGCTTAAAAACGCGATCCCGTCTCAGCCCAATCCAGTAATAGCGGTCATCGCGAGAAGCATCTCGAAAGAGATGCGAGGTGGCGATCTTCGCCTTCCCCCAAGTGGGAGAGGTTGGAGCGTGGAGGGCGGGAGGGCCGTGTCTGCTAGGCAAAGGCATGACGAGGGAAAGGGTATTGTTGGGTTTCGCTTCGCTCTACCCAACCTACGCTATTGCTGGAAACTAACGGGACGACCCCTTCTTCAGCGGCACAGCCAGGTGGTGCCAGGCAAGGCGACCCAAGGCTTGGGCGGCCAAAGGGGGTTAGGCGGGAGCGTTTGCCGTGTGTGGAGGCATCTAGGCTGTCGACCCGATTTACCGCCCGCAACGCAGCATAGCGCCGCCTGGCGAAGCCGCCGCTTAGGCGAAGCCGCCTACTTGCCCTTGGCTTTGCTGCGCAGATAATGCTCGCGCTGCAAATAGGTATCGTCGTTGGGTTGCAGCTCGGCCGCCTTGGACCCGTCGGCCAGGGCCTTGTCCCACTGCCTGAGCTTCTCGTAGGTGTAGCTGCGGTTGTAATAGGCCTCGGCGTATTCGGGATCGATGGCGATGGCCTGGGCGTAGTCGGCCAGGGCCACCTTGGTCCGGCCCAGGTCGTCGCGGGCGGAGCCCCGGTTGTTGTAGGCCACGGCCAGGTTGGCGGGGGTCAGCTGCTTGGAGGCAATGGCCTGGCTGTACAGGGTGATCGCCTTTTTGAACTGCCCGGCCTGGGCGGCCCGGTTGCCGGCCATTATGTCGTCCTTGCCCCCGGCCAGGGCCATGGCGGCCAGGGTGAACACGCTCAACAGGGCTATCAGGATGCTGCGGGCGGCCATCGGCGGCATGGGGACTCCTCGTGCTGGGGTTGATTCTGGCTCCCTATTATAACGCGATGCTTGCCCAAGCGAAGGGCTGATCCACGGGCGGGGCTAGAAGATGCGCCGCTTGTCAAAAGCGGTGGTGAACTTGCGGCCCAACATATAGAGGATTCCCGCCCCGGCGATCTGGATGACCAGGGCCTCCAAAAAGGACAGGAACACCAGGGGCAAAATGAACACCGCCAGCATCACCGCGATGAGCAGGGGCGTGACGATTTTCCAGTGTCGTTGCAGCCAGGCCTCGCGGGCCTTCTTGACCTCCAGCTCCGGGTCGATCCACTCCGGCTCCTGGTCATTATCCGGGGGCGGGGGGGGTGCCTGGCTCATCTTACGTCCACCCAGGCCTTGCGGCTGCGCGGGCCGTCGAACTCCATGAAGAACACCCCCTGCCAGGTTCCCAGGGCCAGGCGGCCTCCGCTCACCGGCAGGCGCACCGTGGGGCCGACCAACACGCTTTTCACGTGGGCCGCCGAGTTGCCCTCGGCGTGGCGGTAATCGCCCTGCCAGGGCACCTGCTTGTCCAGGGTGTTTATGATGTCGGTGATCACGTCCGGGTCCGCCGCCTCGTTCACCGCCACCGCCGCGGTGGTGTGGGGCACGAACACCTCGCACCAACCTTCGGCCACCCCGCTTCCCTCGACCACCTGGGCCACTTGGCGGGTGATGTCCACCCCTTGGGAGTGGGCGCCGGTCTTGACATTGATGCTGATCATGCCTTGCTCCTTGCTCTGGTCCGCTGCTAGAGCATATCAGGCCCACGCCCGGCAACCAAGATGTCTACCGGGGTTGCCGAACCGCCGGAGTGAGTTTGGAGCCTCGCCAGGGTGAGGGGCGGGCGGTTAGACGGGCTGGGATTGGTGGACGTCCTGCAAGGCGTTGCGCACCGCCTTGGCCAGGTCCAACCTGGCCAAGGGCTTGTAGAGAACCGACCTGATGCCCTGACGCCTGGCCCGGTCCTCGCGGAGCTGGTTGTTGAAGCCGGTGCAGACGATCACCGGAAGCTCCGGGCGCTTCTTTAAAAACGCCGCGCCCAGTTCCACTCCGGTCATCTTGGGCATGGTGTAGTCGGTGATCAACAGATCGCAGGCCTCCGGCTCGGCCAAGAAGGCCTCAAGGGCCTCGGCGGGGCTGTTGAAGGAACTAACCTGATAGCCCAGGCCGCCCAGCATGCGCTTGCCCAAATCGGCCAGGGCCGGCTCGTCATCCACGAAAAACACCCGTTCGCCGTCGCCCTGGAACTCGCCAGGAGCCAGCGAAGGCGCCTGGACCCATTGGTCGGCCCCGCCGTAAACCGGCAGGTACACGTTGAACTTGCTGCCCTCGCCCAGCTCTGAGTACACGGTGATCATGCCGCCGTGGTTCACCGCGATGCCGTGGGCCACCGCCAGGCCCATGCCGGTGCCCTGGGCGGCCTGTTTGGTGGTGAAAAACGGCTCGAAGATACGGTTCCTGACCTCGCGGCTGATGCCCACCCCGGTGTCGCTCACCGAGAAGCACAGATAAGACCCCGCCTCCAGCAGGGCGTAGGCGGCGGCGGTTTCCGAGTCCAGCTCAACCCGGGTAAGCTCCACCCGGAGCACCCCGCCATTTTGCTCCATGGCCTGGGCCGCGTTGGTGCACAGGTTCATGATCACCTGCTGAATCTGCACCGGGTCGGCCAGCACCTGGTCGTGGGCCAGGGGCTCCTCCAGGCGCATCTCCACCGTGGTGGGGATGGAAGCCCTGAGCATGGTGAACACCTCGCCCACCACGGAAGCCACATCCAGGGGAGCCTTGTCCGGCTCCTCGCGGCGGCTGAAGGAAAGAATCTGGCGCACCAGACTTTTGGCCCGCTCGCTGGCCACGAGTACCTGCTCCAGGCTATCGGCCGAGGGGCTGGCTTCGGGCAGGTCCTCCCGGGCCAGCTCGGCGTAGCCCATGATGGCCATGAGGATGTTGTTGAAGTCGTGGGCGATGCCTCCGGCCAGGGTGCCGATGGCCTCCAGCTTCTGGCTTTGCCTGAGCTGGGACTCCAGCTTGGCCCGCTCGACTTCAGCCTGCTTGCGCTTGGTCACGTCTTCGAAGATGGCCACCACCTCGCCCGAGGGCAGGCGGCAGACATAGTTTTCCACCCATAGGTTGATCTGGTAGTCCTCGTAGACACTCAGGGGAAGTTGCTCGGCCGTCCCGGTGCGCCACACCCGCCGAAAAACCTCCAAGAGGCCCAGTTGGGCCACCCCGGGGAAAACCTCCTCCACATCGCAGCCGATGACATCCTCGCGCCGCTTGGCCATGATGCGCAGGCCGGCGGGATTCATCTCTTTGATTTGGAACTTCCACCCGTCCGGGCTGGGGGCGTAGATCGCCACCCCGCTGCCCATGTTGTTGAACAGCTCCCGGAAGCGGTCCTCGCTGGCCCTGAGGGCGTTTTCAGACTCCAGGCGCTCGCTGATGTCGCGGTCCATGCCCAGGACGTATTTCTTGCCGTCCAGCTCGATGAGCCCGGCGCTTACCTCCACCGGGAAGATGCCGCCATCCTTGCGTTTATGACGCAGCTCCAACTTCAAGTTCTCGCCCTCATCGAGGGACTCGAAGCGCCTATACAGATCCTGCTTGTACCCGGGGGCGTTGAGTTGGCTGATGTGCATGCCCACCAGCTCGGAAAGCTCGTAGCCGTGCATGTCCGCAGTCGCCTGGTTGGCCGCTATGATGGTGCCGACCGCCTCGCCCCCCGCCTCCATAATTATGATGGCGTCTCCCGCCCGGTGAAACAAAGCGCTGTAGAGGATCTCGCTGCGCTCCTTGGCCTGCTCGGCCTGCTTGGCCGCGGTTATGTCCAGGATCACCCCATCCAGCCAGCGGCCCTCCTGGCCGCCGTTCTGGGCCCGGGAGCCCTTCTCGAAGATCCAGGCCACCTTGCCGTCGGCGCGCAGCAGGCGGTACTCCAGGCTGAAGGGCCGGTTCTCGCTCAGGGCCTGGGACACCTGGCGCTCCACCGCCTCCCGGTCGCCCGGATGGATTATGGAAGCATAGGTGCGCACCTGGTTGCCGAGGAAGTCATCGGCGGGGTAGCCGGTGATGTCCTCCACCTCGTCGCTGAGGTAGACCATGGTCCAGTGCTGATCCACCAGGCAGCGATAAACCACGCCGGGCACGTTGTTGACCAGGGAGCGGAAACGCTCCTCGCTGGCCTTGGTCTGCTCCTCGGCCCGCTTGCGCTCGGTGAGGTCCACGGCCATGGACAAGACCAGATGGCGGCCGTCGGGCAGACGCCCCAGGGGCGCGGTGGAAAACTGCCATATGCGCCGGCCGCCGCCGGCGGTGCGCACCGTGAACTCGCCCTCGTCGGTGGACTTCCCCAGGCCGTAGAGCCTCTGGATGTTCTTCTTGACCTGGGCCGCCTTGCCCGGATAGGCCAGATTAACCCAATCATCGATGGTTTTGATCTGCTCCGAAGAATAGCCGCTCAGGCCGGTCCAGGCCCGGTTCAGCTGGATCACCCGGCCGTCCTCGGCGTGGAGCATGATGGGCTGGGGGGCGCTCATGATGGCCCGGCGGAACTGCTCCTCGCTCTCGGCCAGGGCCTGCTCCATCTCCAGGCGGCTGGTGATGTCCAGGCCCACTCCCATCACCCCGGTTATGTTGCCCTCCAGGTCCACCACCGGGGCCAAGACCTGCTGCATGTGCAGCGTTTTGCCGTTGGGCCGGAAGCTGACCTGGGCTTCGAACTGTTTGCCCTGCTCCAGGGCCTGCATGGCCAGGGAGGCGCTGCGCCCCTCCTGGTCCCTGAGCACCTGCTCCACCTTGAGCCGCCCCAATATGTCCTTTACCGGGTGGCCCGCCAGGGCCTCCAGCAGAGGAGCCGCCGCCGGATTGATCATGGTCAGGGTCATTTCCCGGTCGGCCATCCACAGATGGGCGGGCAGGTTATCCCTTATGGAGCGGCCCTCGCCCACCACCCCGCTGAGCATGCTTTGCAGGCTGGCGGCCAGGCGGCCCAGGGCGTCGGCGGGCATGTCCTCCAGGGCCTGGGGAGGCATGCCCTTGGCCACCAACTCACTGGCCGAGGCCACCCGGCGCAGGGAGCCCAGCAACGAACGCGCGACATAAAAAGTAAGCAGAACGCCCAGCACCAGGGCAGCCGCCAGGGATCCGATAAGGGCGTAGCGGTAGTGCCTTTGGGCGCGCATGGACTCCTCGGTGAAATACCCGGCCTTGTCCATGGCGAAGTTGCGCAGAACCCGGCTGCCCCGGCGCAGTTGCCGGGCCAGGTTGGCGCTGTCCAGGCGGGTGAGAGTGACCATCATGGGATAGTCGCCGTTACGGTCCAGGGCGAAGATACGATTTTGCAGGGGTATCCACTTCGCCAGCAAATCCTGGACCCGGCGCACGTCAGCCATATCGCCCAGGTAGCGCTGGGCCATCAACCTCAGGTCGCTCTCCATCTGAATGCGGAAGGTTTCCACGGACAAGCGGACGTCCTCTACCTGGGCAAGTCCCGAGGCCAGTTGGTCCAGATCCATTTGGATGCGGTTGGAATTGGTGTTGAGGCGCTGGGCGGCGTTGCTGACGGCAAAGGGGTGTAAATAGAGATTATGGTTGATTTGGCCCAGCTTGTGGATCTGGTAAAGGGCCAGGGCGCCCACTAAAAGCATAAGGATCAGCACGGCGGCAAAGCCCATACCCAAACGGGTGGAGACTTTCAGGCGTGCAAGCATAGCGGTGTTTTTCCGCCTTTCCCTGGCCTGGACTCACCCAATTCATTTGGGTTGCGGCAGGCGGCTCAAACCTTTGGGGACATGGTGGTCAACCGGTCTTATTTACCGGCCCCCCATGGGAAATCTTCCTATCTACTAGTATTGCGTTACAACCACTTTTAACGCAAGGCGCAACACGGACACAAACGGCCGCCCTCCAAGCGCCGTCCGCCCTTATTTAACCCTGGTAAACACCCCCCCGTCTTCGTTCTCCAGGTCCATCACGCGCAGGCAATCGATTTTTCCCTCCGGCCCGAGTTCAAAAGACAAGACCATCTGGACCAACACGGGATCGACCACATCCTTGGCCAAAAACTGGTCCCGGTCCCAGGGGGTGAGCTTCATGCGCACCTTCCCGGGCCCCATGGTCATCTCCAGGCCCCCGTTTTTCAGAGTCACGTTCACGACCTTATAGACGGGATTGTGATAGCTGCCCACGTAGCGCTCCAGGGGCAGGGGCGGCGAAGGGTTTTTGGGCCGGGGGGGCAGTTCGCTCTCGCCGCCGGCCTTTTTGAGCTTTGCCAGGTAGTCGCCGCAATAGTCCTTTGGCTCCAGGCCGTTATACACATCGCAAAAATAACGGGCCAGGTTGTCGAGCATGTCCACCCCGCCCAGGTTGCTGAGCATAACCAGGCCCACCTTCTTGCCGGGCATGAAGGCGATCATGGCGTGGTTCACCGTGGTGTCGCCGTTGTGCCAGATGGTGGTAAAGGTGGAGTCGCGGCGCTCGTAGATCCAGGCCTGGCAATACTGCGCCAGCAATCCACTGGCCAAATCGGTCTTGGCCGGGGTGGCCGGGGTGTGCATGAAGTCCATGTTGGCGGCGCTTACCAGGCGTTTGCCGTCCACCTCGCCCCGGTTGATATGCAGGCGAAGCCACTGGGTCATGTCCTTTACCGAGGAGTTGATGCCCCCGGCCGGGCCGAATTCATAGATCCAATCCTTGTAGGGCCATTCCTGGGCCAACATCACCGTCTTGCCGTTCTCACGCCGGTGCAGGCGTGTGACATTGTCGCCCACCGCCAGCCCGCTCTCGGGCAGGCTGGTGCGGCTCATGCCCAGGGGCTGCCATATTTTCTTTTTCAAGAACTCGCCGTAGCCCATCCCGCTGTGACGCCCCACGATCTTGGCCGCCACCAGGAAGGGGATGTTTTGGTAGGCGAAGGCCGAGCGGAAACTGGTAACGGGCTTCATGTGGGCCAGGGAGGCGACCATCTGCTCCCGGGTGAAGCCGAAGAAAGCCTCCAGCTCCCCGGCGTGGGGGGCCAGGCCGGTGTGCTGGGCCATCAGGTCCTTGATGAGAAACTCCCGGGTGACCCAGGGGTCCTTCATCAAAAAGGAAGGCAGGTGCTCGATCACCCGGTCGTCCCAGGAGAGCTTTTTCTGGTCGGCCATCATGGCCACCATGGTGGCGGTGAAGGCCTTGGAGGTGGAACCTATCTGGAAGATGGTGTCGCCGTCCACGGGGCGGCCGCCCTCCAAAGCAGTGGTGCCCAGGCCCTTGACGTAGACCACCTTGTCACCGGCCACCACGGCCACGGCCATGCCCGGCACTCCGAAGGCCTGCCGGTTTTTCTCGGCGTAGGCCTCGAAGCGGGCCAGGGTTTTTGCCAGGGAGGCGTCCTGGACGGGCGCGGCCTGGGCCGGCGAAAGACAGAGAGTGAAAAGCACCAACAGGGACAGCAGGACGGTTAAACCGTTGCGCAGGCGCCAATGCATGATCAAACTCCAGATAATTTGAGTTATGTTAAGCAGGTAAGCTCAGTCTAAGCCATTAATCCCCTGATAGCCATGGCAATTTCCAGGCCGCCTGCCTCGCGGCTTGCCTAAGAAGCGGCAAACAGGCCAAAATGGGATTCACCCATGCTTCTCTTGCCGGGAGTGGTTTCTAGCTCATGCTGCGTCCTGCCCTGCGCCTTTCAACCGCCCTTTGCTGCCTGCTTTCATGCCTCTGCCTATTTGCCTCCCTGGCCGCCGGGGGGCCGCGAAGCGCCTATGAGGCCCGCCTGCGCGACATCACCGGCCAGATGATGGCCCTTGCGGGCGGACGGGAGTGGGCCGAGCACAAGGGCGCCCTGGAGCGCATGCGAGCCGACCGCAGCGAGGCGGCGCGTCTCACCTCCCTGGTCCTGGCCCAGGCTCAGTTGTTCAAGCAGGCCTTGGGCCACGCCCGGGACCTGCGCCACTGGGCCAAGCAGGCAAGAGCCCAGGCCGCGCCGCTCAAGTCCCTGTATTCCCTGGCCAGCCAACAGGCCCAAGAAGCCTGCGCCTCCGGGGACAAGGCCCGCATAAGCGCCGAACAGATGAAGCTGCAAAAGGCCCTGGAGCAGGCCGCGGCGTTGCATCAGGAGCTGAACTCGTCCATGTGGCGGGCCAAACAATCCCATAACTGGCTGCGCGGCCAGTGGCCCAAGCTGCACGCCCTGGCCGCCAAGGGCAAGCGGGCCAACGAGTTGGTGCAAAGGGCCGATAAAATAGACCGCCAGTTTTTTGGGAAGACCGGCACCGCCTACTACTACTTTCAAGGCCAGCGCGAAAAGATGGAGGCGCTGTTTGTTAAGCTGGACAATCTCCTCCTGGAAACGGCCCAGAGACTGGGCGGCGGCCGGGGCCTGGTGTTGCAGATATACGACAGCTCCCGCCAAGGGAAGCCCCTACCCGACACCCTGGACTCCGTACAGGCCGATTTCGCCCACCAAAGCGTGGCCATTCTGACTCCGGCCATCACCCGCCTTAAAAAAGAGCCCCTCTTAATAAAGAAGGACCAACAGCTACAGCCGCCCGGCGCACCCCAGGAGCACAAACGCCTGGTGCAGGCCGATGAGCGGCACACCCAGTTGCTGGGGGTGATGCAAATATGGCGGCAGTGCCAGGACGCACCCGCGCTCTACGGGGACGCGGCCCAGACCCTGGGCGCGGTGCGCCAGGCGCGCGACGCGGCCCAGGCCGCCGCCAAACAAGCGGAGGCCTGTTATGGGCAGGCCGACCGCAGGCAAAAGGCCCTGCTGGCCACCCACTGCCCCAAGCACGCCTTTGCCCAATGGGACCAGGCCCAAGGCCGGGCGGTTTGCGCCTGCGACGCGGGGCGGGGCTGGGTGTGGAACAACGACCACAGCGCCTGCCTGCCCCTGGCCCTGTGCCGCAAGCTGTGGGCCGCTCACGCCAAGTTCGCCGCCGAGGGCAACCGGGAGCAGGCCGCCTCCACCCTGGCCACCATTACCCGACGCAAGTGCCCCGGCCAGGCCCAGTTGCAGGCCCAGAGGGTGGTGCCCCGATTAGTCGGAATGAACGCCGAGCAGGCGGCCCAGACCCTGGCCCGGGCGGGCCTAAGATACAAGATCACCTCCGCGGGCCCGGCCCCCCGGCCCGAGCAGGCCGGGCGGGTGGCCAGCCAGAGCCCCGGCCCCGGAGCCTCGGCCAAGTCGGGAAGCCTGGTCACCCTGAGCGTGCACGACCTATCTAAAAAAGGACCGGCCCAGGCCGCCAAAAAACGGCGATGTGGGCAGCTGGCCCAGGCCTATAGTCAGGCCCTGAAAAAAAACGACCGCCGAGCCGCCGGACAGTTGGCCTCCCAGGCCCAAGGTTGTGCTTGGCAAGCCAAGGCCCAGGCGTTTTTACACTGTCACGATTTGAGCCGGAGCTATGACGCGGCCTTTCCCCAGGCCCAGAAAAGCCAAAACCTGAGCGGGCTAAAGAACATCCTGACCCAGGCCAGGGGGTGCTACTGGTACGACAAGGGGCGCGCCAAGGCGCTGTGCCTGCGGGCGGGCATCATCTTTGACCGCAACATCGCCGCCCGCCAGACCCAGGAGGCGGGCAAGGCCCTGGCCTATGCCCGGCAAAACAACTGCTACTGGCGCCCGGCCGGCGAAAAGATATACGCCAAGGCCGCGCGCAACGCCCCGCCCCAGGCCGCGCCCCCGAGGCCTCGGCAGCAGCAGGCTCCCGCACCCCAGCAAACCCGGCGTCTTACCCCGCAAGAGGAGTGCCGCCGCATGAACGCCATTGCCCTAAACGCCTGTCGAACAGGGGGAACCATGGACAGTTTGGACGCGGCCTTCGACCCCATGGCCCGGCGCTGGAAGCAGCTGGGCTGCAAGATGTCTCTGGCCTTGGACCAGTGTGTCGACGCCGTGATGGAAAGGGAGATCGGGGGAATTTTCAAGGGATGGAGAACGCCTAATTAGCTAGTCCTGCTTTATCTGCGTCCGGGCCTTTACCGCGCGGTCGCCGCCGTCTTTTTTGGCTTCGTACATGGCCAGGTCGGCCCGCATGGTCAGCTTGTCGGGCTTTTCCCCGTCGCCGAGCTGGGCCAGGCCCACACTCAGGGTGACCGGGCGCAGCTTGGTGCCCAGGTAGCCCATCTTGGAGGGCCAAGCCTTGTTGAAGGCCTGGCGGAAGCGCTCCGCCGCCATTATCCCCTGCTCCAGGTCGGTTTCCACCAGCACGAAAGCGAACTCGTCCCCGCCCACGCGGAAGGCGTGGTCCAGATTCCGCAAACTACCGCGCATGGTGTCGCTGAGCAGGCGCAGGATGTTGTCGCCCTCATGGTGGCCGTAGGTGTCGTTGAAGGGTTTGAAGCCGTCCAGATCCATCATGGCCAGGGTCAGGGGCCGGCCGTATCTCTGGCTGCGCTGGGCCTCATTGCTAAGGATATCGTGAAAGTGGCGGCGGTTGGACAGCCCGGTGAGACTGTCGGTGATGGAGCGGCGCAGCAGCTCATCCTCCAGCTCCTTGCGGGCGGTGAGGTCGTGGAAAAAGCCGACGCTGCCAACCTCCTCGCCGTTTTCCACCAGTAGGGCGGCTGAGAGCCGGATGGGCACGGTATCACCCGCCGCGTTGACCACCTCCACCTCGACTTCGTCCAGACGCCCCTCGCCGCCGTGTTGCTGGTCGTAGAGCAGTTTTTTGATCTGACGGGCCACATCGGGCGGTTGGTAGATGTCGGTGATGTGCAGCTTGCCCAGCACATCCTGGTCATCACGCTTGAATAGCCTTTCAGCGGCCTCGTTGAAGATGATGACGGTGCCTTCGCGATTGACCCCGATGATGCCGTCGGGACACAATTCCACCAACTTGTCGATAAAGTATTGGCCGGCCATCAATTGCTCTCCCTCCCAATTGCTCATATGCCTCCCCGCTGGTCCAAGGCGCCAAGAACATCACTACAGGCGACAGCTATATTTTTTTATGGTGTTCATTACTATCCCTGATACCCCCCTCACTGCAACCATTTTAGCTCTACTTATACCAAACTCGATCCACCGCGCGTCTCCAGCGAAAAAAGGGGGCCTCCGGCTCATACCGGAGGCCCCACCCTACGCGGAGGAACACAGAACCAAACGCCGCGGGGCAGGCAGAGCCCCGTATCGGCGAACTACATTTCCGGCAGAGTCACCTTGGGCAGCTTGCTAAGGGCCTCGTCCACCATGGCCTGGGGATATTCGTAGTTGTCCAACTGACCGGCCAGGTAGGCGTCGTAGGCGCTCATGTCAAAGTGGCCGTGGCCCGACAGGTTGAACAGGATCACCCGCTCCTTGCCCTCTTCTTTGGCCTTCATGGCCTCGATCACCGCGCCGCGGATGGCGTGGGTGGACTCCGGCGCGGGCACGATGCCCTCGGTGCGCGCGAACAGCAGGCCCGCCTCGAAGCACTCCAGCTGGGGCACCGCGATGGCCTCGATGAGCTTGTCCTCGGCCAGGCGGCTGACCAGCGGGCTCATGCCGTGGTAGCGCAGGCCGCCCGCGTGGATGCCCGGGGGCACGAAGGTGTGACCCAGGGTGTGCATCAGCACGATGGGGGCCAAGTGGGCGGTGTCGCCGTAGTCGTAGGCGTAGGTGCCCTTGGTCACCGTGGGGCAGGAGGCGGGCTCCACCGCCAGGATGCGTACGTCCATGCCCTTGATCTTTTCGCGCACGTAGGGGAAGGAGATGCCCGCGAAGTTGGAGCCGCCGCCGATGCAGCCGATGACCACATCGGGCTTCTCGCCGATCTTGTTCATCTGGCGGATGGCTTCCTCGCCGATGATGGTCTGGTGCAGGCACACATGGTTGAGCACCGAGCCCAAGGCGTAGTTGGTGTCGTCGCGCATGGCCGCGTCTTCCACCGCCTCGGAAATAGCCAGGCCCAGGGAGCCGGGGTGGTCCGGGTTTTCGGCCAGGGCGGCGCGCCCGGAGTTGGTCTGCTCGCTGGGGCTGGCGAAGATCTCGGCGCCCCAGGTGTTGATGATGGACTTGCGGTAGGGCTTTTGGTCGAAGCTCACCCGCACCATGTACACGGTGCAGTCCAGGCCGAACATACCGCAGGCCAGGCTCATGGCGCTGCCCCACTGGCCGGCGCCGGTCTCGGTGGCGATGCGCTTGATGCCCGCCTGTTTGTTGTAGTAGGCCTGGGCCACGGCGGTGTTGGGCTTGTGGGAGCCCGCCGGGGACACCGACTCGTTCTTAAAGTAGATGCGCGCCGGGGTGCCCAGGGCCTTTTCCAAACGGATGGCCCGCTGCAAGGGGGTGGGGCGCCAGAGAGCCAAGACCTGCATCACCTCGTCGGGGATGTCCCAGTAGTCCTGGGGGCTCATCTCCTGCTCCAGCAGCGACATGGGGAAGATGACGTTCATCTGCTCCGGGGTGGCGATCTCCATGGTGGCCGGGTGGAAGGGCGGGGCCAGGGGCGTGGGCAAGTCCGCCTGGACGTTGTACCACTGGCGCGGCATCTCGCTCTCGTTGAGAAGAACCTTGACCTGCTCCATGATTAAGTCTCTCCTTGCTTAATGGGCTATCTATTACCGTGAAATCTTGGCCTAAAAAGAGCCGCGGGCCCTGGGGCCCGCGGCGCGGCTGCAAGCTGTGTGCTTCAGAGCGCGGACCCACCCCTACCCGGCGGCTGCCAGCGCCACCAAGCTAGATTCATGAGGCCGGGGTGAGTCTTATGCATGCTACGCTCCTAAAGATTGTATACCGTATACCAGCGCCCAGGCGGGAGTGTCAACACAAAAATGTAGGGAGGGGGGGGGTGGGGGATTGGGGGGGGTAACGCCAGTAATCAATTAATCATCAGTAGATTTGGTGAACTTTTCGTATGCCTGCTGCCTTTCACGATCAAGGTAGGTGCCAAGTTTGGCTATCCGCTGTTCCCATACAGGATCAATAATTCGCAGTTTTTGACTGAAGAAAATCTTAAAAATGAGAAAAATCAATAAAAACGCCTGCAGGACGGACAAGAAATAAAACCGATATTCTTCTGATCCGCCTTTGGGGAATTGAAAATAATGTAAAAACAACTCATACCTATCACTACTGTCTTCACCCTTTGTTTCTAGCCTGTGTAAAAAAGAGTCTACGTCTGAGTGAGAGCCATATTGGCTGCACATATCATGTATTTGTATTAAATTTTGTGCTAGTGGGTAAGCAGCAGCATCCTTTGTTATCGCAGTTTGCACATTGGCCTTGATGTGCAAAAAAAATTTGTCCCTATTTACATAAGCTTCGGCCTTACCTGGATCAAGTAATATAGCGTAAGCAGTTAAACCTGCGTCAATTGCCTTTCTTAAGGAAACCAACGCTTCTGATAAGTGAGAGCGCAACAGGCAAGAGGTAGTGAAATATAAATGGAAATGGACAAATAAGTACAATGTAGGCACCAACTCTTCGCCCTCTGTGCCTAGAAAGCTACTTATTGGAGCTTGATAAATACCATCTAACTCATAGAATAAATCGAAATCAGCCTTGAAATTGATAAGACTCGTCAACATATTTTGTTCTTCTGTTCCGAGATACTCCAAAAAATTCATTATTATGCCCCTATAGCCTAAAGTGGTATTGGCTAGGTTAAACAATACCAAACACAACATCGTTTAGGGAATTGTTGGGCTTCGGGCTATGCCCTCAAACCAACCTACACGATTCCGGATTAGGCCAATCCAACGATAGCCGTCATCGCGAGGAGCATCTCGGTAGAGATGCGACGTGGCGATCTTCGCTTTACCCCAGGCGGGAGAGGTTGGGGCGTGGGGGGCGGTTGGGATGGTCCTTATGCAAAGGCATGACGAGGGAAACGGAAGTTTGCCACGTCGCGGCGGGAGAGCCGCCTTTTCCTTACCAACCTCCCCCTCCGCCGCTCCTCGCAATGACAAATCGCTATTTGCTGAAAGGGTAGGCCCCGCCCACCGCCAACCTGTCCAGCATTAGCGAAGCGAAACCCAACATCCCTTAATGAATCGTTGGGTTTCGGGCTGCGCCCTCTAACCAACCTACGCAATTGTTAGAATTGTGATGGCGGAACGGTCTGGCTTAACGGGGCGTTAGGCCATCTTGGCCTTGATAACCTCGGCCACGGCCTGTCCCCACTGCTCGTAGACCTTGGGGCCGGGGTGGAAGCCGTCGTCGGCCATGTCTTCCACGTCCATATCGAAATTGAGGGGCAGGTAGTCGCACACCGGTTGCAGCCCGGCCCAGCGCTCCAGGGCGGCGTCCAGGGCCTGGGCCCGGGCGCCCAGGTACCAGCGCAGGGGCTGGGGCAGTGAGGGGAAGCGGTGCATGGGCGGCAGGCCCGAGAGCACCACCCGCTTTACTTGGAAGCGGTGGCGCAGCAGCGTCACCAGGCGCTTTTGCCGGGCGAGAAAAGCCTTGGGGCGGCAGCCAGAGGTGGCGTCGTTGACCCCGGTGACGCTCAGGGCCACGTCCCAGACCTGGGGGGTGACCACTTGCAGGTGATCAATCACCTCCTGGGTGGTGAACCCGCTCTGGGCAACCAAGAGCCAGCTCACTCGGAAGTCGCGGGCCAGAGCCTCGGCCAGGCGTCCGCTAAGGGCCTGCTCCTGGTATTCGGCCCCCACCCCGGCGGCCGAGGAGTCGCCCACTATGAGCACCCTGAGCTCCGGGCCTTGGCCCAGCTCGCCCTGGCGCGGCCCCTCGGGTTCGGGAAGGGTGGGCACGGTGCGTCGGACATACAGGCCCTGGGCCAGCATGAGCGGCGACAGGCCCAAGGCCACCAACCCACCGGCCAGGCCCAGGCCCGTGCGCCTGGCGTCCATGGAGCCGTCGGAGTCTAGTAGGCCAGTTTGCTGCGGATCTTCCAGGGCAACTTCTCCAGAACCTGTTCACGGAACTGTTTCTTGAAATAGGAGTCCAGGGCGAATCTTTCCTGCCAGCGGCGGGTGATCTGCTTGATTTGCCAAGACGTCTCGGCCTTGATGCCAGGGTCCACCCGGCGAAGCTGGCCCACCACGGTCTTGGTTTCCTGGGGCGGGTACTTGGAGGCCCGTCCCCGGCGCTCGGCGATCAGACCCTCGATGATCACCTCCAGCTCCCGCTGGGTCAGGTAGTGGGCATAGGACTGGGCCATGGCCTCGTTGACCTGATCCTTGATCTGGAACCAAAACACATCGCCCACCACCTGGCAATACTTTTTAGTCTCATCCAGGTCCAGGCGGCGGCCCATCTTGCTGCCGGCCATGCCCTGCAGGCAGTCGATCTCCATGATCTGGGCGATGGTCCTGTAGTCCAGCGGCTTGAGCCGCACCAGCCGCCGGGCCAGCTCCAGGGCCTCCGGGGTGGGCTCGGCGGCCGCGGGCCAGGCGGCCCCCATCCCCAGGGTTAGCGCCAGCAGCAGCAGGGTCAGGGCCCTTAAAATGTTTTTGCTTCGCATATTCGCCTCGGCCATTCCCGCCCGGCGTGCCGGGCGGCCCCATGGTTCATGGCCCCCATTGTCCATTGCCGGGCCCTGGACTGCAAGGGCCATGAAAAAGCCCCCGCCGGAGGGCGGGGGCTGGGATGTCGGCTTGGTGGAGAGGCTCAGGCCCGGGCGGCCTTCTTGCGGCGGCGTCTGCGCCAGGCGGCCATCCCGGCCAGGGGCCCTGCCATTAGGAGCAAGGTGGCCGGCTCCGGGGCTCCCCCCACGGGAGTGGGGCCGCTGCCGCCGCTGATGGTGCCGGACATAGCGGCCCAGGTGGAGCTGTTCTTGGAGCTGAGCACCGGGATGAACTTGCCCGAGGTCTTGTCGCTGGCGCTGACGGTGAGCAGGAAGTCCACCGTGTCGCTTCCCCGGAGATCTTGCAGAATGGCCGAACCGGTGGAGTCGTTGAAAGCCAGGTTGTTCAAATAACCATTGAGGGTGATCTGGTAGTCGTTGTCAAAGCTCACCGAGGTGATCACCAGGCTGCCGGCCATTTCCCAGGAATCCGGCACGTGCCTCTTGTCCGGCCCCTGCTTCCTGAAATAGTCCGAGGTCACGTAGAAGTTGGTGTCCAACACCGATTTTTGATCGGAGATGCTGTAATCCAGGCCATCGAAGGTCTGCCCCACGGTGGGCTTGCTGGTGCCTATGGCGTCGTACAGATTGAAGTTGAACAACCCTACGTAGTAATTCATGAGCAGGTCGCCGCTGCCCAGCGAGGTGCCGGTTACCGGGGCCTGATACGGGTCCACCTTGCCCTTGCTTTGCACCTTGAAGTAGTTGTCCCCTCCAAAGGTGAATGAAGAGGCGGCGGCGCCCACGGGCGCCAGCAAAAGCAGGGCCAGCAACAGCGGCGCCACTAAGCGGACCAGGGCAGGAACGCGTGGCATTAAATCTTCTCCTTCATCCAATTACTGTAGGTACTCTTTATTTATAACATTTTTAGTAGAGTTTCTCAGCATGAAAAACAAACCTTTGGTTTCGCCGGCCCCGCCGGGGGAGATTGCGCTTTGTGGCACAAAAAAGAGTTGACTTGCCCCGAGAATGCATGTTAGCAAGTTCTGACCGCCAAAGGCTGCGGGAAAGGGGCTTCCCTGCCCGGAGTGAAAAGGCGTAACTCTCCACCAGGGCGGCAAAAATTTAAACTCAGCCCCCTGGGGGCGTGCAGGGCGGGAGACCGGTTTGGGCCGGTTTATCAGCGAAACGACCCGCGAATACCTGATTATCCTGGCTCGTGCCAGCTCCATGGGTATATCCATGGTTTTGGCAACGATCATGGGCCTGGGAGCGGGTTGGCTGGTCGACAAGTACTTCGACACCCATCCCTGGGGCTTTTTCATAGGCCTGGTGGTGGGCATCGTGGCTGGTTTCCGCAACGTGTACATTTTGTACAAACGGACCGAGCGCTCCCAGGAGCGCATCGACCAGGCCGAGGACAAACGGAAGAATTGATGGCCCACAAGCCCTTGACCATGCAGACCCCGGAAGCGGCCCTGATAAAGGGGCTGTGGTGGGCCAACCTGGTCACTTTCGGCGTCCTTAGCGCCGGGGCCTTCATCGTCGCCGACTGGCGCTCGGGCCTGAGCGTGGTGGTGGGCGGGCTGATCGCCCTGCTCAACTACCGCATTTTGCAGCGCACCATCTGCCGCGCCCTGTTGCCGCGCGAAAAAGGTAGTGTGCTGGGCAAGGTTTTGGCAAAGTATTACCTGCGGTTCATCGCTACCGCCGTGGTGCTGTTTTTCCTGGTGCGCCAGGGGTTGGTGGAGCCGCTGGGCCTGTTGGTGGGCCTTTCGGTCGTGGTGGTGACTATCATCGCCTGGGGTGCGCGCCAGGCTCTCAAGCTTCGTAAGGAGGCGTTCTAAGCATGGAACATCCGCTTTTGCTGCTGGGGCTGTTGTTTGACTCTGTGGGACTGGGCGGCTTTGTCCACCACTATCCCCACGTGGTCTACTCCTGGCTGATCATCCTGTTCCTGCTGGTGGCGGCCAAGTTGGCGGTGGGTTCGGTTAAGATGATCCCCTCCGGCGGGCAGAACTTCTTCGAGGTGCTGGTCGGCGGCTTCGAGGACTTCGCCATCGACGTCATGGGCGAGCACGGGCGGCCCTTCTACCCGCTCATCGCCACCTTGTTCATCTACATCCTGTGCATGAACTGGATCGGCCTGGTGCCGGGCATGCTCTCGCCCACCAGCAACATCAACACCCCGCTGTCCATGGCCCTGGTGGTGTTTCTCTTCTACAACTTCGTGGGTATCAAATCCCACGGTTTCAGCTACATAAAGCACTTCATGGGCCCCATCTGGTGGCTGGCCCCCCTGATGCTGCCCATCGAGCTGATCGGCCACTTCAGCCGCATCCTCTCGCTCACCTTCCGTCTGTTCGGCAACGTGCTGGGCGAGGACCTGGTTCTGGCCATCCTGTTCGTGCTGGCCGGCATGTTCTTCGCGCCGTTGCCCATGATGTTTTTGGCCATCTTCACCAGCTTCGTGCAGGCGTTCATTTTCAGCCTGCTGACCATGCTCTACATCGCTGGTTCCCTGGAAGAGGCCCACTAAGAACGAAAGAAGTTTTCCCTATTGGGAAGAAGGCACCCATATAAGGAAGAAGGCATTAACCGTTAGTTTGAGGAGCTTGTTATGAAGAAGTTTTCTTTGATCGCGGGGCTGACCGGCCTGTTTACCTTGGGCCTGGCCGCCGTGGCGATGGCCGCCGACGCCGGCGCCATGGCTGAGGCCGCCAAGTTGTTCGCCGCCACCGTGACCGCCGCCGGCTTCGGCATCGGCATCGCGGCCTTCGGTACCGGCATCGGCCAGGGCATCGCCATCAAGGGCGCCGTTGAGGGCACCGCCCGCAACCCCGAGGCCAGTGGCAAGATCACCGTGACCATGCTTATCGGCTTGGCCATGGTTGAGTCCCTTTGTATTTATGCCCTGGTTATCAGCCTCATCCTGCTTTACGCCTACCCCATGGCCGCTCCCGTGGCCAAGTTCCTGGGCATGGGCTAGACAGCGTCTGCCGGGCCGGGTCCCACCAGGGGCCCGGCCTTTTTTAGAAGCACGCATGTGCCTCTAATCACAATAAGATTGGCGTTGCCATGAAGTTCCTGAAGATCCCAGCCGCCACCATCACCCGCCTATCGCTATACACCCGCGCCCTGGAGACCTTGATCAAGGAGCAGGTGACCGTGGTGTCCAGCAAGAAGCTGGCCGAGCTGTGCGGGGTGAACCCAGCGCAAATACGCAAGGACCTTGCCTATTTCGGGCAGTTCGGCGTGCGGGGGGTGGGATACTACGTCAAGGAGCTTCTGTTCGACGTCAAAAAGATCCTGGGCCTGCACCGGGAATGGAAGCTGGCCATCGTGGGAGTGGGCAACCTGGGTTGCGCCCTGGTGGCTCACGAGAACTTCACCCGCCAAGGCTACCGCTTCGTGGCCGCCTTTGACGCCGACCCCATGAAGATAGGCCGCAAGCTGGTCACCGGCCTATTGATCAACCCGCCCAACGAGATGCACGCCATTTGCCGCGAAAAGCAGGTGGAGATGGGGGTCATCTGCACCCCGGCCGATTTCGCCCAGGACATCGCCAACCGCCTGGTTGACGCCGGGGTAAAGGCCATCCTCAACTTCGCGCCCACCCAGATCCAGGCGCCTGAGGGCGTCAAGGTGGAGAACGTGGACTTCTCGGTGAAACTGGACAACCTGGCCTACTTCCTGACCACGGGGTAAGTCGGCGGGCCGCCGCCTAAGTAACTAAGCCGAAATTAGATTTGGATGTGTGTCAGCGCCGTGTGGGGCGTTGGTGTGGTGGTGTGTGCGTTGGAAGGGCGAAGGGCAGCTGACGCCGTACGGCTACGAGGGGGGCGGTGCGAGATGGCGCGGGCGGAGGGGGGAGGGATTTCGGTTATGATTTTAATATTACGAAAAAGTTAAGTGTATTTAACCTTCACGTTCCTTAATCACTTCAGACATTTTGCGATAAAATTTCTTTTCGTACCTATCCATAAAAGCAAGAGATCGCTGGCGTGATTCTGGCGTTCTTGGACTAAAATTTATTTTTTGCTCTTCCGCATCAAAAGCTGCATCTTCGGCTATCTCATCTACGACTTCATGCATCGCCATCGCTTTAGCATCATCATAGTGTTGTAAAGCCAAATTAATAAGATAGTTTTTAATCATTATTTTATTGTTGGAGTATTCTAGGCCCCAAAATAAACGGTTTAAACCATCCGAAGCCGCGCCAACTCCCAAAACGAGGTCGACGATTTGAACAAGCCCTAAATTAGAAACTAAATTATTACTAGCTTGCCCAAGAACAGGACCAGAACATAGTGAAATTAATTGCCGATCTGCGGTAACAAAAAGCGAATTCTTATTCTGTTCCTTATCTAAAATTATCCTCGTAATTTGAAGAGCTTCATGTTCAACCAAGACTGGCTGTTTCTTGTAAAAATATTTCGCTTTTTTATAATTATTTTCATAGGAAGAAAGGAGAGTATTGAATATTTTTGTATTTAATATGCTTTCATGCCCTGACTTTAGCACTAAACTATCAATGGTGAATCCTCTTTCATCTAAATAGCTAGCTAAACTGTCAATAGAGCCATAAGGCGCATATTCGGATAGATATTTTCTAAATGTAATATTCTTCTCGAGCCTACCTATCACGGCAGCATACGCGCTGACAAATACATTAGTGTTTTCAGCCCCAAACATTATAATAGTCTTTTTCATTTTTTCAGGGTCTTGCAATCCTTGATCGTGAATTTCTTTTTCTGCAATTTTTTTGTGAGAAATAATTTCATTAAGAAAAGGTACTGCTACACATAATAATACATCAGAATTTGCTCTTTTTTTGGCCTGTAATATCCTATCAATAGTAGCCTTATATACATCGTGTAAAGGATGAGATGGTAATATTGCAGGCATCAAGACATTTGAATCAAAATAAATTGAATTTGGAAGTAGTAAAGACTTGTCTGTAGCAGAGTATGGATTTTTCAGAATTAATGTAATTCCGAATGCAGTTCGACCCATGTCAGATAAAAGAAGCGCTTCGTCTTCGTCGGGAAAGCGCAACAACTCATAAATACAACTAGCAACGGCCTCTTCACGAGAATTTAACATATTGTCTGTACAGGACTTTACATAAGAGTACACTTTGGGCCAAGCTTCGAATGCTGCTGCTTCTTGATTTCCTGCGAAATGTGCCCCCAAATCCCATCCTCTAGATATGAACACCCGATTTAAAATATCATCAATAGATTTTATCAGGGAATCATCTGCCTCTACGTTTTCTCTAACCTTTAATCGATTAACAACCCCTTCAACCAACGTGTTCATGGCACTGTCGTATACAACTGTGCTATTTTCCTGACAAAATATTTTCCCCTGTGACTCTTTGCAAAAACCTTTTTTTGAAAGAGCATCGAGAGCTGAGGTGACGACCTCAGATAACGTATCATCATCCATTGACAAAAACGGTTTTAAATTTTTACATAAATCAGACGCGGTTATACCTTCGGCTTTCGCCTGTTTGATCCCTTCAGCAATTATCCCTTGAGTTATCATTTCTTTCAGTGGCTGAGTTTTCCCTTCATCCATTTTTACCCGTGCATAACAGCTTGCCAAAAAATGGTTAAGCCCAGAAACAAACTCCATTGTAATCGTTTCGTGGCGACTTTCGAGCGTGGTTTCGTTTGCCACGTATTTGATCGCCTCCCAAAGCTCTCGGTGGTTATTTGTCCCCTCATAAAAAACAGTTTCAATGTTACGGTCAGCTAGATATTTATGTAGCTTAGTATCAACGTCTTTAGGCAGTAGAGCAAGGTGATTAGCAGGAAATGGTTGTGGAAGTACTTTGGATAAATGGTCAAGAATAGAATTAATGGCCGGATCTAAAAACGAATATCCTAAAAACAAGCAACTGTAATTTTTAAATATATTCGTTAAGAAATCTTTGTAAATTTGATTTTTTTCTAGGTCCTCGTAGCTTCTAGATGACAAAACTATTTTGTCAGGTATTTCTGCTCTACCGTGGACTCTAGCAATAAAAAAATGGGGCCAATATATGGCTTTTTCTAGCGAAGCGTCATCTAATTCTACGTAAAAAGGAGCGCGATCACCTCTTCTTTCCTTTTTTATTTTGATTGGCAATTGATCATTTGAGTCATGAAGAACCCTATCGTAATTAGTAGTAATATTGCAACAAAAAGGAAGGCGTACTAAATATTTCAATGGGTTTATATCGTATTTTTCATTTTCAAGTAAAGCGGTTGTTATAATGTTAAACTTTATGTTTTTCGGAATTAAGTCACAAAGCATATAGTAATCAGCTGCTCGAAGAAAATCTTTACCTTCGATTCTTTTCCGCATAATTAATGATGTGTCCCCATCATACCTTCCTGCGAGAGACGCGAGTTCATCTAGAAAATCGCCCCATGTTGGCAGATTTGCCCGAGCGGACAGCCCTGCACCTGCGAATAGGCAGGGGTTGTCTCTATCAAAAAAATTCCTTAGAGTTTCTGTTAAGTTATCACCCATTGGGCAACTCCAATCAAATACCCGGCCACCCCATGCGGGCAGGCCGGGCAATCATGACCCAATTAGATTTTCCGCTGATTTATCTCAGGAGTGAATCTTAGCTAACGTGCCACCAAAGACAGGAGATTGTCAAGCCTTTGAAAAATTACGGAAAACGCCTCAGCAACCGTCCCAGCACGAACAGCTTCATGACCCAGGCCAGGCGGTAGGCCGCCTCGTGGCCCAGGTTGAAGCGGCTGGCCCGGCGGTCGGAGCACAGCACGGCCACCTCCACCATGGGCATATGGGCCCGGCGGGCGCAGAACATAAGGTTGGTGGTGTAGCTGGTGTGGTTGTCCACCGCATTGGCAAAGCGCCTCAGCACCTCGCGGCTGAAGGCCTTGGCCCCCAGGCTGAAGTCCTCGAACGGCAGGCCCAGGAGCACCCGGGCGGCGGTGATGAACAGGCCGCTGCCCAGGATGCGGGTGGCGCTACGCTCCTGGCGGCCCTGGCGCTTGGAGCCCACCACCACCTGGTAGCGCTCCAGCAGCTCCAAGGCCTGGGGCACGAACTCCAGCTCCACGGCCATGTCCATGTCCAGGGTGATGAGGTAGCGGCCCTTGAACAGGCTGAGCGCGTGGGCAAAGGCGTAGCCCGGGCCTTTCATCGGCAGGTGAAAAAAGCGCACCTGGGGCACGTCGGCGGCCAGCTCCCAGCCCAGCTCCTCGGTGCGGTCGCTGCTGCCGTTGCTGCCGATGATTATCTCGTAGCTCAGGCCCAGGCCGTCCAGAAAGGTGCAAAGCCGGTGGGTGTTGCCCACCAGGATGGCCTGCTCGTTGTAGACCGGTATGAAGATGCTGAAGAGGGGCATGGGCGGGCCTGGCTTAAGGTTGACCACAAAGCCTCAGTAAGCCCCGCCGGCGCGGTTCTGTCAAGCCTTGCGTCCGCCGCTAAGCGCCTTTTTGAGATACTGCCCGGTGTAGGAGGCCTTGTTGGCGGCCACTTCCTCCGGCGTGCCGGTGGCGATGACCAGGCCGCCGTTGTCGCCGCCCTCGGGGCCGAGGTCGATGATGTGGTCGGCGGTCTTGATGACCTCCAGGTTGTGTTCGATCACCACCACGGTGTTGCCCATCTCCACCAGGCGCTCCAGCACGCCCAGGAGCTTTCTTATGTCGTCGAAGTGCAGTCCGGTGGTGGGCTCGTCCAGGATGTAGAGGGTGCGCCCGGTGGCCCGCTTGCCCAGCTCCCGGCTCAGCTTGACCCGCTGGGCCTCGCCGCCGCTCAGGGTGGTGGCCGCCTGACCCAGGCGGATGTAGCCCAGGCCCACGTCCACCAGGGTCTCCAGCTTGTTGCGGATGGCCGGCACGTTGGTGAAAAACTCCAAGGCCTGGTTGCAGGTCATGTGCAGCACGTCGGCGATGCTGGCCCCCTTGTAGGTGATCTCCAGGGTGTCGCGGTTGTAGCGGGCGCCGTGGCACACCTCGCAGGTCACGTACACGTCGGGCAGAAAGTGCATCTCGATCTTGATGATGCCGTCGCCGTCGCAGGCCGGGCAGCGGCCTCCGCGCACGTTGAAGGAGAAGCGGCCGGGCTTGTAGCCCCGGGCCCGGGACTCGGCGGTCTGGGCGAACAGCTCGCGGATGGGAGTGAACACCCCGGTGTAGGTGGCCGGGTTGGAGCGCGGGGTGCGCCCGATGGGGCTCTGGTCGATGTCGATTACCTTGTCCAGCTTTTCCAACCCGCGGATCTCGGCCACCGCGCCGGCCCGCTCCTTGGAGCGGTAGAGCCGCTGGGCCAGGGCCCGGTACAGGGTGTCGATGACCAGGCTGGACTTGCCCGAGCCGGACACCCCGGTGACGCAGGTGAACAGGCCCATGGGTATTTTGACGTCGATGTCCTTGAGGTTGTGCTCGGAGCAGCCGATGAGCTCAACCGCGCCCCGGCCGTTGCTGCGGCGCTTGGCGGGCACGGGGATGGACTTTTTCCCGCTCAGGTACTGGCCGGTGAGGGAGTCCTTGCTCTTTAGAAGCTGCTTGGGGGTGCCGCTGAACACCACCTCCCCGCCGTGGCGGCCCGCGCCGGGGCCCATGTCGATCACCGTGTCCGCGGCCAGGATAGTGTCCTCGTCGTGCTCCACCACCAAGACGGTGTTGCCCAGGTCGCGCATGTGCTTGAGGGTGCGCAGCAGGCGTTGGTTGTCCCGCTGGTGCAGGCCGATGGAGGGCTCGTCCAACACGTAGAGCACCCCCACCAACGCCGAGCCGATCTGGGTGGCCAAACGGATGCGCTGGCCCTCGCCGCCGCTCAGGGTGGCGCTGGTGCGCTCCAGGGTGAGGTAGTCCAGGCCCACGTCGGCCATGAAGCCCAGGCGCTGGGTGATCTCCTGGAGCACCTTTTCGGCGATGATGGCCTCGCGCTTGCCCAGGCTGAGGCCCTTCACGAACTCCAAAGCCTTGCGCACGCTCTGGCTGGTGAACTGATGGATGTTGAGCCCGCCGACCTTGACCGCCAGGGAGGTGGGCTTTAGCCGCGCCCCGCCGCACTCGGTGCAGGGCTGGGAGTTCATATAGCGGCCCAGGTCGTCGCGCATGGCCTGGCTGGTGGTCTCATGAAAGCGCCGCTCCAGATGGTTGATCATGCCCTCCCAGGGGCGCTTGTAGTAGTGGCGGCGCTCGCCACGCTCCAGGTAGAAGGAGACCTCGCCCTCGGTGCCGTAGAGCAGGGCCTGGCGCACCTGATCCGGCAATTCCTGCCAGGGGGTGTAGGGGTCGAATTTCAGGTGCTGGGCCAGGGCGTCGATGATCTGCTGGCGGTAGACGCTGTCGCTGCCCGCCCAGGGGGCCAGGGCTCCCTCGCGAAGGCTCAGCGCCGGGTTGGGCACCACCAGCTCGGGGTCGAAGAACACCCGGGTGCCCAGGCCGTCGCAGGAGGTGCAGGCGCCCTGGGGCGAGTTGAAGGAGAACATCTGGGGGGTCAGATCGGGCAGGCTGATGCCGCAGGCGTCGCAGGCCAGGCGCTCGCTGAACAGCTCCTCGCGGTCGTCCTCGCCGCCGGTGCCGTGCACCCAGGCCACCAGGAGGCCCTCGCCCATCCTGAGGGCCAGCTCCACGCTGTCGGTGAGCCGCCGGGCCACGCTGTCCTTGACCACGATGCGGTCGATGACCACCTCTATGCTGTGCTTCTTGTTCTTCTCCAGCTCCGGGGCCTCGGCCAGTTCGATGAGCTGCCCGTCGACCCGGCCGCGCACGAAGCCGTCCTTCATGAGCCGGGCGAAGACGGCCTTGTGCTCGCCCTTGCGCTGGGTGATCACCGGAGCCAACAGGGTGAGGCGGCTGCCGGTTCCCAGGTCCATGAGCTGATCCACGATCTCCTGGGGCGAACGGGAGCGGATCACCTTGCCGCACTGGGGGCAGTGGGGGGTGCCGGCCCGGGCGTAGAGCAGGCGCAAATAGTCGTATATCTCGGTGACCGTGGCCACGGTGGAGCGGGGGTTCTTGGAGGTGGTCTTCTGCTCGATGGCGATGGCCGGGCTGAGACCCTCGATGGCCTCCACGTCCGGCTTGTCCATACGCTCCAAAAACTGGCGGGCATAGGCGCTGAGCGACTCCACGTAGCGGCGCTGGCCCTCGGCATAGATGGTGTCAAAGGCCAGGGTGGACTTGCCCGAGCCGGACAGGCCGGTGACCACCACCAGCTTGTCGCGGGGGATGGTGACGTCGATGTTCTTCAGGTTGTGTTGCCGGGCGCCCCGGACCACGATGTTTTTGAGCATTTACCAGGCCTGTGCCGTTTGCTTGCGATTACAGAAACTCGCCGCCGCCGGGGCCTTCCCCATGGGCGGGGCGAATATATAAAGGGTAAGGCCGCGAAGGCGGATGCGCACCCCAATTTTTACGTAAATGGTGGCCATTGGGCGTGGCCCTTAGAAAGATCACCGGGTTACGGCCATCTGGGGGATGCGGGTGCCGCGCCGCCGCTCAGGGGTATTATGGCCTATAAAGGCGATTTACTCAACATTTGTTGTTAAATAAATCGTGCTGCTGATGGGCAGGGGGATTGTTGGGTTTCGCTTCGCTCTACCCCGTAAACCTGCGGCCCAAATCACAAAAATAGCTGTCATTGCGAGGCCGAGCAGTGGCAAGCGCGGGGCGGAACAGGGCGGCTGGGTCTGCCCGGCCGTGGCAAACTTCCGTTTCCCTTGGCATGCCTGGGTTGGTGAGGCATGGCCAAACCGCCATCCAGGCCACAACCCCTCCCGCCTGGGGGAAGTCGAAGTTCGCCACGTCGCATCTTTTCCAAGATGCTCCTCGCGATGACAGCTATGGCTGAAGGGCAAGAGGATAATTCGGGCCACCTACTTGCTTAAGAGATTGCTTCGTCGCCAAGCTCCTCGCAACGACAAGGGGACTGTTGGGTTTCGCTTCGCTCTACCCAACCTACACGAATCTAGAGCATTGCCAGCCGGACCGCCTCCCGCCCCTACTCCCCCGCTCCCGCCATTTCGGCGGCCATCTTCACCGCCGCGATCATGGAGGCCGGGTTGGCCTGGCCGGTGCCGGCCAGGTCGTAGGCCGTGCCGTGGTCCACGCTGGTGCGGATGATGGGCAGGCCCAGGCTCACGTTGACCCCGTCCTCGAAGTGCAGCAGCTTCAGGGGGATGAGCCCCTGGTCATGGTACATGCACACCACCGAGTCGAAGTGGCCGCGGGTGGCCCGCCAGAACACGGTGTCCGGGGGCAGCGGGCCCTCGGCCGCGATGCCCAGGGAGCGCAGCTCTTCCACCGCCGGGGCGATGATGCGCGACTCCTCGTCGCCGAACAGGCCGTGCTCCCCGGCGTGAGGGTTCAGCCCGCAGACGGCCAGGCGCGGCGAGTCGATGCCCCAGTAGCGCCTCAGCGAGTCGTGGGTGACCTGGGCGGTGTGCACGATGCCCTCCACGGTGAGCAGGTCGGGCACCTGGCGCATGGCCTTGTGGATGGTGACCAGCACCACCTTGAGGCGCTCCCCGGCCAGCATCATCACCGGGCGCTGGGTGCCGGTGCGCCGGGCCAAAAGGGTGGTGTGGCCGGTGTCGGGATAGCCCGCCGCCTTGAGGGCCTCCTTGCTGATGGGCGCGGTGGCCATGGCCGCCGCCTGCCCCGCCTGCACCAGCTCCAGGGCCTTTTCCACAAAGGCCCCGGCCAGTTTGCCGCTGTGCGGGCTGGGGCGGCCGGGAACGATTTCGGCCACCTCGCCCACCTCCACCACCTCCACGTGGGGGGCGGGCAGGCCGCAGGATTTGGCCCCGGCGTTGAGCAGCTCGCGTTGGCCCACCACCACCAACTCGGCCATGTCCAGGCTGGGGGGATGCACGCACAGGCGGGCCACTATCTCCGGCCCCACTCCGGCGGGGTCGCCCATGGTTACAGCGATGCGCGGCTTCATGAGGCACCCCCCAGACGCTTGGACCAATACTCGGGACGCCAGCCCACCTCCACCTCGTCGTCGTAGGCGATGACCGGCACCACCCGCGCGCCGGGGGCCAGGCGGGCCATGCGGCGCTTGGCGCTCATGGAGGCGGTCACGTCCACCTCCTCGATGGCAAACCCCCGCGCCGCGAAATATTGTTTGGCCGCCCGGCAGCGGCCGCAGCCGGGGGTCTTGAAGATGGTCACCGCCTTGTCTCCGGCCATGCGCCCACTCCCTTTTGGCAAATAAACACCAATCTTAGCGCCGCCGGACGCCGGGCGCAAACCGCCGGGGCGCTGTGGGGAAATACTTTTGTGCGCGGCCGCAGTGGGCCTCCGCCGGGGCCTGGCCTAGGCTCTGGATCAACAGCAGCCGGGCCCCTGGCCCCCAGCGCGGAGGACTCCATGAGCACATGCCGCTTTTTGTTCGATAACTTCATCTCCGGCCCCTCGGCCCTGGGGGTCTCCTCGGCCCTTCCGGGCATGGTGGGCTCTCCGGCGGCCGAGGCCCTGGGCTCGGCCACCTGCCTTGCCGCCGGGGAGCACACCGGCGATTTGGACCAGGTGTTGGTGGTGGAGATTGATTCGGTGGAAGCCGGGGCCGAAGTTGGCTTGGCCACCTTTCGCTGGAAGCGCGAGAGCGCAGGGGCCTGGGAGGGTGGCGGCGTGCTCACCTCCGTGAGCCTGACCCCCCTGGCCGACGGGGTGAGCGTGAAGTGGGTGCCCGGCCCTGGGCAGGAGTTTTACAAGGGCGACCGCTGGAGCATATTGGCCACCGGGTGCCAGGGGCCTCAGGCGCTCATGGACCGCGACCGCGACACCGCCTGGCGCTCCGAGGGCTGCGCCGGGCAGTGGATAAGCGCGGACCTGGGCCAGGCCCAGGCGGTGCGGGCCATGGTGCTGGCCGACCACAACCTGAGCGAGGCCGCCACGATCACCCTCAAGGCCACCGCCGTCACCGAAGCGGTGTGGAGCTTCGACCCGGAGGGCGGCCTACTCGTCGACAGCCTGGGCCAGGACGGGACCAACGGACGGGACACCCCCCGCACCTATGTCGACGGCGGTGTGGTCAAATACGCGGCCGCCGGGGAAAGCTGCTTTGAGGACGGCATGCTTTCCATCCAGCCCGCCGCCACCAACCTGCTGGCCAACAGCGAATCCTTCCATGAGGCGGCGTGGTCCGTAGCCAATGGCGGAATCGTCTCGCCCAACGCCTTTGCCGCCCCCGACGGCAACCCCACCGCCGACCAACTCTCCGGGCTGGGGGCGTACATCCACCAAAGCGCCACCATGACCGACGGGGTTGATTACACCCTTTCCGTTTGGGCTTATGCCATAGATGGCCCAGTCAACCTTCAATTCGGAACCAGGACCGCCGGTTTTGCGCTGGTCAATACCAAAACTCAGGCCCTGGGCGTGGGGGAGTGGACGCGGATCTCGTTTACTTTTAGCAAGGGCTCCACGGAAACTTTGGTCTACTTCCAGATAGCCGCCACATCAAGCGGGACTCAGGCCTGCCTCTGGGGCGCTCAGTTGGAGGCGGGAAACGCGCCCACCGCTTACATCCCCACCACCACCGGCACGGCCTACCGCGCCGCCGACCAGGTGAGCTTTCCCCTGCCCGCCGAGCTTCAAACGACGTTGTCCCCGGGCGGGCAGGGCGCTTTGGTGGCCGAATGGAAACCGGAGGCGGCCTACTCCACCTATCCCAGCCTCAACAAACCGATCATCGGGGTAAACGCGAACGCCCCCAGCGTTTTGAATCATGGCAAAGGCACCATCTGGTCGGAGTGCCACGGCACGGGCTACCCCTCCTACCCCCTGAACTGGACGGGAGGAACCCTTTACAGGCTCGCCGCCCGGTGGGGCCTGGCCGGACAATATCAGGTCGGGGCGGGCGGCACTTGGGGCGCCTTGGCCGACTATGACGGCGATTACAATATCCAGGCTCCCAAAATATATCTTGGCGAGGGCCTTGCCATGCCCTGCCGGTTGGGCCGGGTCAAGTTCTTCGCAAAGTGGGTGGACGATGAGCCGCGGGCGATCATGGATCCCTGGGAGCATCCCGCCCACAGCCAAGCGGTGGCGCTCACCCGGCCCCACCTGGCCTGCTTCCTGGATCAGAGCTTTCGCTACTGGCGGCTGGAGCTGGACGACCCGGCCAACCCCGAGGGCCTGCTCAGGGCCAGCCTCATTTACCTGGGCGGATGCTTTGAGCCCCAGCGCACCTTCCGGGCGGGCTATGGCCGGGGCAGCGCGGCCACCCGCAAGCTGGTGACCGGCAGCGGGGGCAAGCTGGCCGGTAGCAGCGGAGCCCTGGCCGCTTTTTACCAGCTTGAGTTCGCCCGCCTGGACGACAGCGACGTGGCCGGGTTCGAGGCCATGCTGGCGGCGGCGCACGCGGGCGGCGAGGGCGGCCTGCGCCCCCTGTTCTTCACGGCCTTCGCGGACGACCCCGGCCAAACCATCTATTGCCTGCCCGGCGCGGAGCTTTCCCGCCAGCAAGCCCCCGGCGGCCGCTGGAGCCTGGGCCTGCGTTTGGATGAAGTGGTGAAGAGCGATGCTTGAGATCAGCCAGGAGTTCAACCAGGCCCGCCGGGACCGGGGGCAAAAGCCGGTGCTGTTGTTCAGCCTGGTCAACGCCTTTGGCCAGCGGGTCTACGCGGCCCGCCACCCCAGGGACGCCGAGCTGGGCCTGGCCGCCCCCACCAGGGCCGACGGCCAGTTTTTGGCCGACGGCGCGCGCTCGGCCGGCCTCGGCAGCCTGACCCTTTTGGAGCGCGGCGCCAGAGTGCTCTCCCTGGGCCATTTGCGCGAAACCCTCACCGCCACCAGCGGCGAGGTGTTGGCCAGCCTGCGCCAGGAAGAAGCGGACAGCATGGCCGTGACTCTGGCCAACGACGGCGGAGCCCTGCCCTTTAGCCGCCTGGAGGCCAGAGAGAACATCCTGGGCGCGACCGGGGAGCTGTTGGTGGGCTGGCCGGGCATTCCCGGCCGGGACTATCTGCGTCGCTTTCGGGGGAGGGTCAGCGCCTACCGTTTGGAACAGACCCAACTCACCCTCTCCTTGCAGGCCCTGTGATGATCGACCTCAGCGCCACATTGGAGCTTAAACGGGCCGGGGACTATTCCGGCCCCCGCAAGGACACCGCTCTGCTGCCCGTGGTCTACGGCGACATGAGCCTGGGCGGCAGCGGCGGGCTGTGGGACGCGGTGTGCCTGGACCAGGACGGCTTTGTCTACGCCCTGGCCGGGCACGCCCTGCGCCCGGTGGAGGCGGGCAACCCGGTGACCCTGTACGACCGCGAGGGCCAGGTGATCGAGGCCTCGGCCTACACCCTGGACCTGGCCCACGACTTTCAGGGCCAAGGAGTAATCGCCACCGCCACCTTTAGCGAGGACGCCAAGGCGCTGGAGCCCCTCACCGTGAGGGCCCAGGGCCGGGCCGACGAGGAGGGCGGGCTCATCGCCAACCCGGTGGAGATCATCCGCGACCTGCTGCTGAACCTGGCCGGGGCCGAGGCCGAAGAACTGGACCAGGCCTGTTTCAGCCGAACCCGCGGCCGGGCCGAGTCCCTGGGCTACGCCGCCGCCGGGGTGATGGGCAAACCGGCCAGCCTGGGCAACCTGATAACCGCCGTGCTGGCCGACTTCCTGGGCTCCTGGTGGTTGGACGGCAACGGCAGGCTCAAGGTTTTCCTGGACCTGGGGGCGGGCTCGCTCAGCGAGAGCGACGTGGTGGCCAATCTGCGCCAGGGCGACCTGAGCGGGGTGAGCGTGCAGGCCAAGCTGGCCGATCTGGTGAACCGGGCTCCGGTGAACTACGCTTACAATTTCGCCACCAAGGAATACCAAGCCTATTTCGACGGCCTGGACACCCAGGACCTGAGGGCCCAGGGGCTCTACGGAGTGGCCGCCGCCACCCTGGAGTTGTCTTGGGTGCGCCTGGCCTCGGTGGCTCGCACCGTGTCCCAGCGCCTGGTGGGGCTATTGGGCCGCCCTCGCCGGGTGATCTCCTGCCGGGAAAACTCCCTGACCAACCTGCCCCTGGAAAAAGGCGACGCGGTGCTCCTGGGCCTCTCCTGGCTGATGGACCCCCAGGGGCGGCCCTTAAAGAACCAGATCGTGCGGGTGCTGGGCCTGGAGCCGGACCTGGACGCCGGGACCGTGGGCTACACCCTCTTGGACAGCGGCCTTTACAAAACCCTGGCCGCCCCGGCCGACGGGCGGAGCCTGGCCGACGGCTCCCTGGCGGCCGGAGGCGGCCGGGACCGCAACGATTATTAGGAGAACGAGAATATGCCGGACCTGAGAATCCAATACGACGAGGAGATGGTCGGCGCGGGCCACCCCACCAAGGAAGACACCCTCAACCGCCTGATGCTGGCCGAGCACGACAGCGCGGGCCTGCATCAGCGGGCCACCCTGGTGGTGCAGGAAACCGACCCGGACACCGAAGCGGACCAGGCGGCCCTGTACGCCAAGCAAAGCGGCGGCCTGGCCGAGCTTTTCTTTAGGGGCGCGGACGGCGGGGCGGTGACCCAGCTCACCAAGGACGGAGCCGCGAGCGGCAACCGGGCCGCGGCCCTCACCGGGTGCCTGCCCGCCTGGTCCTCGGCCAACGTCATCACCCTGACCAGCGGCGAGGTGGACATCCGGGGCAGCCTCTACCAGATTCCGGCCACCCTGACCAAGAGCGGCCAAAGCGGCTTCACCGCCTTCACCTGGCTCTACCTCAAGGTGTACGCCCCGGCCTCGGGAAGCGAGCTGGACGCTACCGCCATGGCCCTGGACCCCACCGCCCCCCAGTGGAGCGACGCCTACAAGGCCTGGTACATCGGCACGGAGCGGGTGATCGCGGTGCTGCGCAGCGACGGATCGGGAGGGGTGGACAAATTTTATGGCGATGGCCGCCACCTGTGGCTGGGCTCGCCCATCATGTTTTTGTCCACCAGCAGCCCGGCCACCGGCGACACCGCCCTGAGCGTGGGGCTGCCCCCCCTGGGCAGCCTTCTCTTCCACCAGTCCTTGTACCTTTCCCTGAGCAACGCCCAGGCCTACCAGATTTACATGACTCCTCACGGCACCAGCCCCTCGGGCCAACAGCATTTGATTTACGAAGCCTACGCCCCGGCCTCCTACGCCAGACGCCTGGCCATGTTTTCCGGCGATAACCAGCAAGTTAATTATAAAACCGTGTGGAACGGAAGCGGCACCATGGCCCTTTGGCTCCACGGCTTCGCCCTGCCGGAAGGCATGGCGAGATAAGGAGAAGACTATGCAGTCCAAAATTGTGGCCCATGACCCGGCTACCGGCGAAATCTTGGGCATCTGCCTGACCCCGCCCCAGGTCATGGCCTGGCAGGCCCAGGGCCTGGAGTCCATCGACGCCCCGGAGGAGGTTGGCTTGAGCACCCACCGGGTGGTTCAGGGCCAGGCCGTGGCCAAGGTGGAGGTGGAGCTTATACCGGACCAGAGCGAAATCATCGCCGACGGCCAGGACCAGGCCGTGGTGGCGGTCATGGTCTCCGGCGAGGACCCGCCCGAGTCCTTGGAGATCACCGTGGGCAGCCAGAGCGAAACCGTTTCCCTGGTGGGCGGGGTGGGCGCCGTTAGCCCCATCACCGCGCTTACCCCCGCCACGGTTTTGGTGGGCGTAGCCGATTCCATTACCTACCGATGCGAGCCGGTAGGCATCACGGCGGTGGAAGATGACCAGCTCTAGCGCCGGCGCCCAAACCGCGCAGGCCGCCAAGGCCCAGTCCCGCCTGGCGCTCAGCAAGTCAAAGGACCGCTGGGTGGTGAGCGACCCGGCCAGCCCCCAGGCGGTGTGCGCCGCCTTGGAAGAGGCCGACAACTGGCAGCAGGGCAAAAAGCTCCTGCAAGAGATTTTCACCCGCTTGCTTTCCTCCTGACCCGCCGAAGCGCCTTCCCTCTCCTTTCCCCCGCCGCCGGTCCGGACCAGCCACCGGGCCGGCGGCCCTTCCTCCACCGGCGGCCACTCCCCGCTTGACCAAGGCGATTTATGCACATTACCATGGTGCTTAACTGGCACTGATAGGGGGAACCCAATGAAAAGGCGATTCAAAGCAGGGATGCTGGCCGGGCTGCTGATACTGGTCATCCTGATGGGTCAGAGCTTCATTTCCTCGTGGCTGTCTCCCACTCTGGCCGAGCAATACAACAACACCGCCCTGTACCGGCCCTGGAGCGTGCCGGTCATGTGGCTCATTTTCCTTTACCCATTTTTGCTGGGCCTGGCCCTGGCCTGGATCTGGGACAAGGTAAAGGGCCTGCTTGGGAGCAACTTCCTGACCAGTGCCGTCAAGTTCGCCTTCGCCTATTGGGCCGCCGGGGTGATACCCACCATGGTCATGATCTACAGCTGCTTCCCGGTCACCAAATGGGTGATCTTGATCTGGACGGTCAGCGGGTTTTTCTATGGCTTGGTGTCCGCCCTGGTGTTTGCCAGGATGCTCCCCCGGGACTGATCCTGGGCCGTTGGCCCGTGGCCGTCGGCCTTTTCCCCGCCCTTTCTCCCGCGCCCCAGGCATGATAGTTTAGGTGGATAAATCATGCGGGGGATGGCTGATGTCCTGGCGGGAAATTTACAAGCAGCGGCTCAAGGACCCGGCCCGCGCGGTCAAGGCGGTCAGGCGGGGGCAGCGGGTGTTCGTGGGGTCTTCCTGCGCCGAGCCACGGGGCCTGGTGGCCGCGCTCATGGAGCGGGCCGACGAGTTGCACGACGTGCAGATTCTGCACTTCGTGACCCTGGACAAGGCCGAGTACACCGACCGCCGCTTCGACCGCCGCTTCCGGCACAACGCCTTTTTCATCGGCCACTCCACCCGCCAGGCGGTGGCCAGCGCCCGGGCCGACTACACCCCGGTGTTCATGCACCAGATCCCCAAGCTGTTCTCCTCGCGCCAGCTGGAGCTGGACGTGGCCCTGATCCAGGTGAGCCCGCCGGACGAGCACGGCTACGTCTCCCTGGGCATCGGGGTGGACGTGTCCCGGGCGGCGGCGGAGAGCGCCGATCTGGTCATCGCCCAGGTGAACCGCAAGATGCCCCGCACCATGGGCAACACCTTCCTCAGGGCAAGCGACATCGACGTGTTCGTGGAGCTGGACGAGGAGCTCATGGAGTTCCCCTACCCCCCCCTTGAAGAGGTGGGCGAAAAAATCGCGGCCAGCGTGGCCAAGCTCATCAAGGACGGCGACACCCTTCACGTCGGCTACGGCCACATCCCCTACGGGGTGCTGGGCCACCTGAAGGACAAGCGCAACCTGGGCCTGCACACCGAGGTGGTCTCCGACGCCATGATGGAGCTGATCGACAGCGGGGTCATAAACAACCAGGCCAAGAACCACCTGCCCGGCCGCTCGGTGTGCTCTTTTTGCATCGGCACCAGGGCCATGTACGACTACGTGGACCTGAACCCCAACTTTTTGTTCCTGCCCAGCGACCAGGTCTACAACCCCCTGGAGATCGCCAAGAACGACAACATGGTCTCCATCGGCAGCGCCCTGCAGGTGGACCTTTCGGGCCAGGTGTCCTCGGAATCGGCGGGCTATCACTTTTATTCGGGCATCGGCGGCAGGCTGGACTTCATCCGGGGCGCGGCCATGAGCCGGGGAGGCCGCTCGGTAATCGTGTTGCCCAGCACCACCAAGGACGGGGCCACCAGCCGCATCGTGCACCACCTGGCCGAGGGGGCCGGCGTCATCGCCACCCGGGGCGATGTGGACTACGTGGTCACCGAGTACGGGGTGGCCTATCTGCACGGCCGCTCCATCCGGGAGCGGGCCCTGGCGCTGATCAACATCGCCCATCCCCGCCACCGGGCCCAGCTGCTCATGCAGGCCAAGGCCGACGCCTACATCTACCCGGACCAGGTGCTGCACATCTCCGAGGTGGAGCTGTACCCCGAGTGGGCCGAGGCCGAGGTGGCCCTCAAGGGCGGGGTGTCGGTGCACATCCGCCCGGTAAAGCCCACCGACGAGATATTGATGCAGGAGCTGTTCTACTCCCACAGCGACGAGACGATCTTCAACCGCTACTTCCGCCCGGTGCGCGCCCTGCCCCACACCATGGCCCAAGACCTGGTGAACCTGGACTACACCCAGCAGATGGCCCTGGTGGCCACCACCGGGCCCAGCGGCCAGGAAAAGATCGTGGGGGTGGGCCGCTACAGCCTGGGCGACCCCACCGGCCTGGCCGAGGTGGCCTACACCGTGCACGACCACTTCCAGGGCACCGGCCTGGGCACGGTGCTCCAGGAGCACCTGACCGCCTACGCCAAGAAGAAGGGGGTGCCCGGATTCTGGGCGGTGTCCTTCGGCTCCAACAAGGCCATGCTAAACGTCTTCGGCAAACTGGGCCCCTACAGCCGCACCATCATCGAGCCCGGCGTGTGGCGGGTGGAGCATTGGTTCGACGGGGGCGAGGGGCAGGAATAAGAGCCGGGCTTGGGGCGTGCTGTCTGCGCCGATCCATTCGTTTGCGGATCAGCCTATCCAGTAATAGCCGTCATCGCGAGGAGCATTTTGCAAAAGATGCGACGTGGCGAGCTTCGCTTTCCTCCAGGCGGAAGGGGCCGAGGCGTGGCGGGCGGTTGGGCCGTGTATGGCTGGCGCAGGCATGACAAGGGAAACGGAAGGTTGCCACGGCCGGGCAGACCGGGCGGCCCGGTTCCCGCGGGCTCTTGTCGCTGCCCAGCCTCGCAATGACATCTATTGGCTAAAATAAGAGGGATGGGAGAACCCTCGCCCCGCCCATTATTTCGCCGAGTCAAGCCCCTGGCTTCGCCGCCCTAGCTCCCCGGGCTCCCCTCCCGGCCCATACGGCATTTTCCCAACATTTTTAAGATAGTAGCCGAATTGAGAGGCGCAACGGCCCGCCATCTGATATTAAACAGCCCATTCACGGGTAACTTACGCACATAGGAGGACGGCTGGATTTTATGGATAAAATCCGCCGACATGAGGACATGAGCGACAACATAAAGACGCGGACCGACCTGCGCAACTTGGCCATCGTGGCCCACGTGGACCACGGCAAGACCACCTTGGTGGACGCCATGCTTTGGCAGAGCGGGGTTTTCCGCGACAACGAGCAGGTGGCCGAGCGGGTCATGGACTCCATGGACCTGGAGCGGGAAAAGGGCATCACCATCATGGCCAAGAACACGGTGGTGACCTACCAGGGGGTGAAGCTCAACATCGTGGACACCCCCGGCCACGCCGACTTCGGCGGCGAGGTGGAGCGCACCCTGAACATGGTGGACGGGGTGATGCTTCTGGTGGACGCCTCGGAAGGCCCCCTGCCCCAGACCCGTTTCGTGCTCTCCAAGTCCCTGGAGCGGGGCCTGCCGCTGATCGCGGTGATCAACAAGATCGACCGCCCGGACCGGCGCATCGCCGAGGTGGAAGACGAGCTTTACGACCTGCTCATCGACCTGGGGGCCGACGACGAGCAGTTGGAGTTCCCCATCCTGTACACCAACGCCAAGGCGGGCATCGCCTTGAGCAGCCCCGACGGCGAGGGCGAAAACCTCAAGCTGCTCTTTGAGGCCATCCTGGAGCACATCCCCGCCCCCACCTACAAACAAGACGCGCCTTTGCAGTTTTTGGTGACCAACCTGGACTACTCCGACTACGTGGGGCGCATCGCGGTGGGCAAGGTGGTCAGCGGGACGATGGTCGCCGGCGAGAATATCGCCCTGCTCAAAAAGGGCGAGCACGCCGGGATCTTCGGGCTTACCCAGCTCTACACCTACCAAGGCCTGCAACGGCTACCGGTGGATGAGGTGGCCGCCGGAGACATCGCGGCGGTGGCCGGAGTGGAGGACGCCTTTATCGGCGACACCCTGGCCGACCCCGACGACCCACGGCCCCTGCCGTCCATCAGCGTGGAAGAGCCAACCATGTCCATGGACTTCTCGCTCAACACCTCGCCCCTGGCCGGACGCGAGGGCAAGCAGGTGACCACTCGCCAGATAAGGGCCCGCCTGGACAAGGAGACCCTGTACAACGTCTCCATCCGGGTGGAGGCCAAGACCACCACCGACGCTTTCAAGGTAAGCGCCCGGGGTGAGCTGCAACTGGCGGTGTTGGTGGAGACCATGCGCCGGGAGGGCTTTGAACTGTCGCTGTCCAAGCCTCAGATCATCACCAAGGAGATCGACGGGGTGTTGACCGAGCCCCTGGAGCTGGCCGTGGTGGATGTGCCCGACGAGTACGTGGGCGTGGTCACCGAGAAGCTTTCGGCCCGGCGCGGCAAGATGAGCAAGATGCTCAACAACGGCAAGGGCCGGGTGCGCCTGGAGTTCGAGATTCCCACCCGTGGGCTCATCGGCTACCGCTCCCAGTTCCTCACCGACACCCGCGGCACCGGCATCCTCACCACCCTGGTGATCGGCCACGTGCGCTACGCCGGGGAGATCCCCGGCCGCACCAACGGCTCGCTGGTCAGCGACCGCACGGGCAAGGCGGTGGCCTACGCCATCTTCCACCTCCAGCCCCGAGGCTCCATCTTCGTGGAGCCGGGCGACCCCTCCTACCCCGGGCTCATCGTGGGCCAGAACTCGCGCCCGGTGGACATCGCGGTGAACATCACCAAGGAAAAGAAGCTCACCAACATCCGGGCCTCGGCCAGCGACGAGGCCCTGCGCCTCATCCCGCCCCGGCGCTTCACCCTGGAGCAGGCCATGGACTACATCAACGACGACGAGTTGGTGGAGGTTACGCCCAAGTCCATTCGCCTGCGCAAAAAGGGCGAGCTCAAGCTGGGTGGAGCCAGAAAGAACATCTAGCCAACTCGCCGACTTCGCCAACAAAGCAAAAGACTCGGGCTCCCGATGGTTCACGCCACGGGAGCCCGATTCTTTCATGCAGGATCACGCGCCTTGACAGCGCCGAGGGGTTATCGACTAATTTATAATATTTAAGTAGTAAGCCACATCCATATCACGGGAAGGGATGGCATGGACAAAAAATGGAAAATCGGGTCCGCCGCCTTGGCCGGGTTTTTATGCCTGTTACTGATCCTTTTCGCCGCCAGCGCCCCTTTTGCCCAAAAAAACCCGCCAATTAAAGTTGTCAATGTAAAGCCCAGGACACCGGGCGTCTATCGGGTTGCCGGCAATTTGAAGGTGCCGCCCGGCAGCTTCAAACAGTTCACCTTTAAATTCGTTGGAAGCGGCAACCAGGATTTGATCGTTCGCTACATCTTCTCCGACCTGGTTCCCCAAAAGCATAAAAAATGGAGTAGCACAGTCGCCTTATACTTCCCGAGCCTACCCAAGATTTACGCATACACCCTTTACCCCGCCCAAAAATTAATCTACGGGGCGGATTTCAGAAGTTCCAGTAAAACCAAATACAACGCCGGTAAGCATGTGACTTTGACGATGAAACTGATCCGCAACCAAAAACTGGTCAAGTTAAGCCTGAACGGCAAACTGATACGGCAATTCAACTATCGCGGAACCCTGAGGGGCCAGGATTGCGTGGTGCGCGTCATCGGCGCGAACTGCCGACTGGTCTGCCAGGCGATGACCCCGGCCGCCGGTTCGGTTTTCACCAAGCTTTGGCGCCAGTATTAGCCTTCATGCAAGACTCGGGCTCCCGATGGTTCATGCCACGGGAGCCCGAGCCTTTTAAAAAGCATCACCCTTGCCATCGAGGCGGCTGGGACATAAGTTGTAAGAAAGCACATCCTTTGGAGAGGGGGCTCTCATGAAAAAAATCATCTTGGTCCTGCTGCTTGGCGGCGTTGTGTTTGCCGCCGGGAGCGCCCAGGCCTACACCGTCAACAACACTTCGGATCACACCGCCTGCGTCGCCAACGGGTTCAACTTAGGCAACTGCATTGTGAAGGTGTCCAAGCACAGCAGCTACAATAGCAAGCATGACGCAGGCCTGGACGGAGTTACCGTGGGTTGGAAAGACAGATACGGCAATTGCCACTGGAGCAATAAGTTCAACATCCCCAAGGGGGGGCACATCAGGATCTACAACAATGAGGTCCACGTCTACAACCAACATGACAAGCGCCAAAGGACCTTGCTCATAGACACATATAGTTGCTATTGAGCCCGGCTGTTGAAAGCGCCCAGCCGCCCATCCAGCACAAGAAAGAAAAAATCATGAAAAAAATTCTGCTTGCCTTGCTTGCCATTGCCCTACTGCTGACCGCCGCACCGGCGGGGGCCTACACCGTCTACAACCATGTGGATGCCCAGGTCTGCATCATCGACGCCGGATACCCGCAATACTGCGCCATACCCGTGGCCGCCGGCGGCACCTACCACAGCCAGCAGGGCGATGTCTGGCAAGACGTCTGGGTCGGCTGGGACGGCAAGCCGGGCACCTGCTACCTGAGCGAGAGGATATTCGCCATCCCCCAACAGGGCTCGGCCAAGATTTACCAGGACAAGGTGGAAACCTACGGCCAGGACGGCGCGCTCACCGAGACCGTGGGCATCAAGCCCCGGGTCTGCGCCAGCCGCAAGGGCAAATAGAGCCCGCCGCCGCTTGCCTTTGAAAAAGCCGGGCTCCCGAGAAATCACCTCGGGAGCCCGTGCCGTTTTAAGGATTTGTCGGGTTTCGCCGCGCTCTACCCAATCTAGGCTATCGCTCAGAATGGACCAAACCGCCATCTTCACCGCGGCACAGCCAGGCAGCATAGCCAGGCGCCGCAGGGCAAGGCGGCAGGCGAACGAGGGACGCAGGCGTAGTCTACCTACGCCGAGGACCGAGTGACGCCGACAACGCAGCCATGGGGCGTCTGGCGCAGCTGCACGTTAATCGAAGGCCATGCCCACCTTCCACTCCTTCCAAACATTGCCCACCAAGTCCTCGCCCGGAGTGAGCACCTTCTTGCCCGGACGCCAGCCGCTGGGGGTGGCCTGGGTTCCCTTGCTCTCGCGCACCAGTTGGAAGGCGGCGATCTGGCGCAGGCTCTCGGCCACGTTGCGCCCCACCGGGGGAGTGAGCACCTCGAAGGCCTGGATCACTCCGTCGGGGTCGATGATGAAGCGGCCCCGCACATCCACCCCGCCATCGGCATCGTAGACCCCGAAGACCTGGCCCACCTTGCCCCCGCCGTCGGAGAGCATGGGGAAGGGGACGGTGCCGCTGGTGACCATCTTGGACAGCTCGTGGTCCACCCACATCTTGTGCACAAAGGCGGAGTCGACGCTCATGGAGAGCACCTCCACGCCCAGCGTGGCAAACTCGGGGTATTTCTCGGCGACCGCCGAGATCTCGGTAGCTCAGACGAAGGTGAAGTCACCTGGGTAGAAGCACAGCACCACCCACTTGCCCAGATACTCGGAGAGCTGCACCGAGGCGAACTTGCCCTGGTAATAGCAAGGGGCCGTGAAATCGGGAGCTTTTTTACCGACCTGGACCATGGGTTTCACCTCCTGTTTGGCTGGGGCCGTCTTTTCCCCGCTGTCGGCGGGTTGTGCTTCGCCCACCACCCCGCCGGTGGGCCGGGCGCACCCGACCTTTTGTTCCTTGGGCATTTGGACCTCCTTTGGGAAGACCCTGAGTCATTGTTTATTTCAATCGAGATATAATTAGTCTATCGTCAATAACAATTCCCGGCCAAACACCCCGGCAACAGTAGGCCTTTGTACCCTCTGGCCTCGCGGGGCCGCCTCTGTTACTCTGGGGCCGAACTCAACCAAGGAGACCCCATGACCCGCGCCCTGTTGGTCATAGACGTGCAGATGGAGTACTTCAGCGGGATGTTGCCGATTAGCCACCCCGCCGGCAGCCTGGAACGCATCTTGGAGGCCATGGATGCGGCCGCCACCCACAAGATGCCGGTGGTGGTGATCCAGCACCAGGCCGCCACCCCCGACGCGCCGGTCTTCGCCCCCGGCGGCCCCGGCGTGGAGCTGCATCCCCAAGTGGCGGCTCGCCCCAGAAGCGTCTTGATAACCAAGCAGTTGCCCGGTTCATTCACCGGAACCGCCCTGGGCGGCTGGCTGCTGGAACAAGACGTGGACACGGTGACCATCTGCGGCTACATGACCCAGATGTGCTGCGACACCACCAGCCGCCAGGCCTTTCACCGGGGCCTTTCCGTGGAGTTTCTTTCCGATGCCACCGGCACCCTGGATATGGCCAACGACGCGGGCCAAGTAAGCGCCGAACAGTTGCACCGGGCCATCCTGGTGACCCAGGCGGCCCGCTTTGCCAAGGTGCTCACCACCCAAGAATGGATCGCCTCACTGGCCGCTTGAGGGGCCGGGTCCTAGGAGCAAAGGCAACTTGCTTTACATATTAGTGACGATCGCCGCTCTGGCCGCGCTGGCGGCCGGGCTGGGCTGGTGGGGTGTGGTGCGCTTCGCCCGCCAGGGCCGCGAGGCCCAGGCCACTCTGGAGCGGGTGGCCCAGGCGCTCAGCTGGAAAACCAGCGACTTGGAGGCCCTTTCCGGGCCGGTGGCCCGCTACCTGGGCCAGGCCCTGCCCATTGCCGGAGGGCCGCTACGCATGGCCCGGGCCAAGATGAGCGGCCATATCCGTCTGAAACCCGAGGGCCCTTGGCAGAGCTGGAGCGGCCGCCAGATATGGTGTCTGCATCCGCCGGCCTTTGTGTGGTCGGCCCGCATGGCCGCCAAGCCCCTCATGCCGGTGTATGTGCGCGACGGCCTCATAAACGGCGAAGGCGGTTTGCTGGTGCGGCTGTGGGGTTGGCTGACCATGGCCCGGGCCACCGCCTCGCCCGAGCTGGACCTGGGCTCGCTGCAGCGCTGGCTGGCCGAGGCCCCCATGTTCCCCCCGGCCCTGCTGCCCGGCCCGGAGTTGAGCTGGCGCGACGAGGGGGACGACGCGGCCACGGCAACCCTCACCAGCGGCGGGCAGAGGGTGGAGGCGCGTTTCAGATTCGACCCCCAGGGCCTGCCCCTGACCTGCCGCATTGCCGGGCGCCCCCGCCAGCAGCCGGACGGGTCCTTTGTCCCCACCGCCTGGCTGGCCCGTTACGGCCAATGGAAGAATCAGTGTGGCATGCTGTTGCCCACCCAGTGCGAGGCGGCCTGGCTTTTGCCCGAGGGCGAGTTCAGCTACCTGCGCCTGCACATCGACCAAGCCGACTTTCTTTAGGGCATGGTTCTAGCGCCGGGTTTCGCGTTGCTAGGCCCAACCTGGTTTTTCCCAACCAAGCCGCTAAAAGCTCACACTTGGACCGGCCAAGATAAAACCTGGCACCACCCGGCAAAGTTGTAGTAGATTTGTCCCGCGGTTTTATACCAAAAGGAGGCCCCGTGTCGCGCCCTTGGCTGTTGGCTTGTTTCATCATGGTCATGCTGTTATTCGCCGGATCCCCGGCAATGGCCCAGTCGGAATCCGGGGTGATTTCCGGTGTGGTGCTGGACCGCTACGGCGCGCCCTTGAAAACTGTGTCGGTGCGGGCCTCTAACTTGGACGACGGCCTTACCGTGGAGTCAATCACCGACAATAAGGGCTTTTTCCGCATGGACAAGATGAGCGCGGGCTCCTATGAGGTGCAGGTCAGCCTGGGGCCGCAGGGCATCCACAAGCGCAAGGTAAAGCTGCCAAAGGGCCAATCGGTTAAGGTCGACTTCGTATTCGACGTGCGTGAGCCCAGGGCCATAGACCCCACTTACCGGCCCACGCCGCCTTCGCTGATCTAAAAATCCAACGCCGAAAACAGCGCCGCCGGAGGGGCATTCCCCCCGGCGTCTTTTTTGCTTAAGCCGGACACCCCCGGCTACCGGCATAGCCAAGCGGTGCTAGGCAAGGCGGCAGGCTGCCTTGCGCATGGCCCCACCGGTAAAGACAGGCGATGCGCATGGCCCCCCACGGGCACAGCCAGGGGGATGTGGGCAAGGCGTCCGGCGAGCGCAGACCGCAGGCGTATTCTTTTATACGCCTAGG
>JAIPDO010000066.1 GCA_021737645.1 Desulfarculaceae bacterium | reverse complement strand
ATGATAGCCCTGGCCTCCCAAACCGGCCTGCCTCTGGTGCCCCTGATGTGGTCCGCCAAGCGGGTGTGGGTGCTCAAAAACACCTGGGATAAAAGTATGATTCCCAAGCCCTTCGCCAAGGTGGTGTTCACCGCGGGCAAGGAGTTACACTACCCGCCGGGCATCAAGGGACAGCAAATCGAGGCGGCTCGGCAGGAGCTGGAAGATGAGCTCAACCGCCTCAAAGACGAGTTGGACAACATTACCGGCTACCGCGAATCATCCTGAGCTTTTTGACGCCGACAAGGCATTGCCGCCTGACGCTTGCCTGCGTTAGGATGGCTCCAGCCGGGAGAATTTTTTGAGCAAGCGACCACCTAGGAAAAGACGCAACCCACCTCGCGGCGCCTCGCGGCGCCCCCGCCCTAAGCAGGTGGAACCCATTGCCTATAATCCCAGGGTCAACCCAAAGCTGAGGCCGGTGTTGGCCGACGTGGGGGTTCCCCAGGACGCTCCTTTCAAGGCCGACCCTTTCCAAAACGAGGCGGTGGAACTGCTTGACTCCCAGGACGTGGTGGTCAGCGCGCCCACCGGCTCCGGTAAAACCTGGATTGCCGAGCAGGCCATCGCCCGTACCCTGGCCAAGGGGCAACGGGCCTGGTACGCCAGCCCGCTCAAGGCCCTGACCAACGCCAAGCTGGCCGAGTTCGGCGATATCTTCGGCCATGAAAACGTGGGCATCCTTACCGGGGACCGCAAGGAAAACCTGAACGCGAAGCTGATCGTGGGCACCACCGAGATCCTGCGCAACCAGCTCTACGACGCCATGCACCGGGGCACCGACCTGGATGCGGGCCTGGTGGTGTTGGACGAAGCCCACTTCCTGGGCGACCCGGACCGGGGGGTGGTGTGGGAAGAGGTGATCATCTATTTGCCGGTGCGGGTGCGCCTGCTGCTGCTTTCGGCCACGGTGGCCAACGCGGCCCAGATCGCCCGCTGGCTCAACTTCGTGCGCGACGAGCCCTGCGCCACGGTGCTCAGCAATCAGAGGCCGGTGCCTCTGTACCCCCTGTTCCTAATGCCCGACGGCGAGCTGACTCCGCTCAAGACCACTAAAGGCCTTTTCGCCAAGGTGCGCCAATTCGTGGAAACCCAAGCCAAGGAGCGCTCCCGCTGGCAGGGCAACCACATACCGCCCTTTGCCAATATCCTGCAAGCCCTGGAAGAAGCCGACCTGCTGCCGGCCATCTTTTTCCTGAAGTCGCGCTCCGACTGTGACGCAGCCCTGGAATATACGTCCTCGGCCCACCTGGAGTACGTTCCCGAGCGCACCGACAGACTGAATCAGGAGATAGACGCCTGGCTGGAGCAATACCCGTTTTTGCAGGACCAGACCCAGATCGATCAGATCCGCAAGGTTCAGGCGGCCAGCCACCACGCGGGGCACTTGCCCCTAGGCAAGCTGCTGGTGGAGCGGCTCATGCAAAAGGGCCTGCTCAAGGCCATCTTCAGCACCTCCACCGTGGCCGCGGGGGTCAACTTCCCGGCCCGCACCGTGGTCATTACCCAGAGCGACCGCTTCAACGGGCGGGAGTTCGTGGAGCTTGGGGCCACGGACCTGTTGCAGATGACCGGACGGGCCGGACGCCGCGGCATGGACAACATCGGCTTTGCCTGCGTGGTTCCCGGACCCTTCAACGATGTGGCCCTCACGGCCACTCTGCTGGATTCCGAGCCCGAACCCATAGAAAGCCAGCTGTCCATAAACTTTTCCATGGTGCTCAACCTGCTGCTCTCCCAGCGTCCGGCCGAGGTAAAGCAGCTGTTGGGCATGTCCCTGGCCACCTTCCAGCGCCTGGAACGCACCGACGGCAGGCCGCGCACCAAGGCCGGGCCTCAAAGAGTGCTCAAAACCCTGGCCCAGGAGCTGGTGGGTTCCCATTGCCCCGGACCGGAAGAGGCGGTGGTGCGCCGTCGGCGGCGGCGTCAACTGGAGCGCCTGCGCAAGCGCTTGCAAGCCGAAGCCGGCTCCAACGAGACAGGGCTGTGGGGGGCTCTGAGCCGCGGGAGGGTTTTGATGGACATGTACGGCGCGGCCTGGGCCGTGTTGCGCCGGGAAGAAAGCCCCGAGGGGCGGGGCGTGTTGGCCATAAGCCTGGAGAAAGAACGCCGCCTTGCCCGGGGCCATCCCCGCCTGGAGTTTGTGGGATTGGAAGAGATCGCGGGCGTGTTCCAGGAAGAGCTGAGCCTGCCCCAGGCCGGTGGCGGCAGGGCCCTGGCCGAGGCTGTTATGAAACAGGCTCCCCGGAAGCCCACCCCCTTGGGCGCGCCCCAGATAGAGCGCCTGGCCGCCCAAGAGGCCGCCGAGCTCAGCGAACGCCTGGAGGCGGTGGAGAGCGAACAGGATGCCCTGATGTGTGCCTCTTGCCCGGCCCAGGACCAGTGCCTAAAGAGCAAAAAAGGCCTGGGGCAGCTACTTGACCAAGCGGAAGAGCAGCTGGCCGAGGTGGCGGACCAGAGCCACGCCTTTTGGTACGACTTTGTGCGGCATTTGGAATTTCTACGCACCGAGGGCTTTGCCGATCCCCAAGGCCGTCTGACCCCGGACGGCCTGTGGGCCAGCCAGCTTCGCCTGGACCAGCCGGTGCTCATAGCCGAGGCCATCCGGCAGGGTGCCCTGCCCCGGCAAGACCCGGTGCTTCTGGCGGCCATCCTGGCCCTGTTCGTGGATGAGCGCGAACCCGACTTCACCCCGGCCCTGGATCGCCGCCTGCGTCTGGCCCTGACCGGGCTGCGCCAAGCCCTTGATCCCATGATCGATCGCCTGCGGCAGTGGGGTTTTGACACTCCGGTATTGCCCTACCGCGCGGCCGCCGCCATCTATGCCTGGTCCCAACTGGCGGATTTCGACAAGGTGGTGACAATATACGGCGGGGCCGAGGGCGACATCGCCCAGCTCATTTACCGCACCGCCGACAACCTGAGGCAGCTCATCAGCCTGCAGGACACCCACCCTCACCTGGCCGCCACGGCCCGGGATGCGGTGGAGCTTCTCTTGCGGCCGCCAGTGGTGGTGCCCACCTAGGCGGCTCCAGTTTTGCGGGGCGTTGCAATTTACAATGGCTGACTTGGAATCAACGGCGCCGTGGCGGGTATAGGCCGGTAGGGATGTCGCGCCTGGCCTATTCCAGGCCACGCCGAACATTCATGACGCATGTTTGATTTTTAGAATGGCCACGTCAAGTTGGCTTTGACTCCGCGATACGTTTGTGCTTCTCCGGCACCCGACCTTGCCGGAGCGTGCCACCCACGCCTGTTCGGTTTGGTGCTGTTGCAATTTACAATGGCCGGTCTTGCTGAAATTCAAGCGCGTGGGAGGCGAAGCCCCATCCGGCAGGAGGCGTTGCCTGTTCAGCACCACGATTAGCGCCCCTGATTGCATACTAATTTATGGAACAGGCACCCTCACTTGTCCTAGGCGGCCCGTCAAAGACGGTCACGCTTGCGGAGCAGCCGTTAGGGCCTCCATCCTGGTGGTTTACAAATCAAGGTGTCGTTGCATTTTACAACAATGGTGACGCCGATCTTGTTACTTTTTTCTTTAAGTCTGGCTCCCACCTGTGCTAATAAAGCTTGAACGATTAGCCCACGCCTGCGGAAGCGAGTTTGCCAATTCCGTAGTCGGTGGTGCAATATAGGGATTTAACAACCATTTCAAGCCCCGCGCCCTTTCACTTTAGCGGTTTGTAGGGGAGGACGCTACCTCATGTCGCACGATCACGACTCCCATGGTGGCTCTGAAGACAGCATGAAGGGCCGCATTTTGTGGCTCAGTGTTGGCGTGGCCATCTTTCTATTGGTGGGATTTGCGCTGCCCACGCCGGACAGCGTAGTCCAGATAGTAGAAAAATACGGCTTCGCCCAAAAGATGATCTCCTGGGACATCGCCCACAATGTGCAGGACGCGGCACATAAGACAATGGTGGTTCTGGGCATCATCCCCATGGCGGTCATCTTCTTTGCCACCGAAGCAATTCCCATCGGCCTCACCGGTATTCTCATGCCCGTGTTGGCCTACTTCCTACACCTGTTGCCCATGAAATCCATCGGCAAGTCCTTTGCCGGTGACGCCCCTATGTTCCTTTTGGGCGTATTGGCCATGGGCGTGGCGGTGGTGGACGTGGGGCTGCACAAGCGCCTGGCCGCCTGGCTCTTGGGATGGACCAAGGGCTTTTACATACCCATCTTCGTGCTGTGCATCTCCATGGCCGTGGTGGGCAGCTTTATCTCGGCCCACGCCATGTGCGCCTTCATGACCCCGGTGATGATGGCGGTCTACTATGGCTCGGTGGCGGCCAACAGCAAGGGTGGCCAGGTGCTCCATGAACCGGCCCTGGCCAAGTTCTTGCTGTTCTCCCTTTGTTTCGCCCTGAACGTTGGCGGCATCGGCTCTCCGGCGGCTGGTGGACGAAACGTGATCATGATGGGCTTCTGGTCCGAGTACAAGGTCCCCATGGACTTCTTCACCTGGATGACCTACGGCCTTCCCATCGTGCCCCTCATGGGCTTTTTGGTGGCCGTGTACATGATCTTCCTGTTCGGCCGCAAGATTAAAACCAAGGACCTGACTCCTGGTCTGGCGGCCATCAAGGACGAGACCCGCAAGATGGGCAAGATGAACTACGCCGAGTACGTGACCTTCGGCATGCTAATCTTGATCCTGGCCTTGTGGATCTTCGGGGGCGAGGAAATGGGCCTGGGCGGCCCGGCCCTTTTGGCTTTGCTCATACCGGTCATCTTCCGCACCACCGAATGGCGTAAGATCCTCAACGGCATATCCTGGGACGCCTGGTTCATGTACTGCGGCGCGCTCACTCTGGGCGCCCTTCTCAAGGAATCCGGCGCGGCCATGTGGCTGGCCCAGACCTTCCTGGAGGTGCTGAGCTCGGTGGGCATGTCCCAGGGATTCGGCCTGTGGGTCGGCATGAGCGGCCTGTCCGGCTTGATGACCAACTTCATGTCCGACGCGGGCACCACCGCCCTGTTGGGCCCCATCGCCATCCCCATGGGCCTGATGACCCAGGTGCACGGCGAGCCGTGGGCCGTGGGTCTGGCCGTGGCCTTTGCCACCAGCTTTGCCCACTTCCTCATCGTGGGCACGCCCAACAACGCCATCGTTTACGGCCTGGGCGTGTACCCCGACACCGGCGAACGGGTTATCCACCCGGTGGACTTCCTGAAGTACGGTTTCGTGCTGTGGGTGATCTGCATGCTGGTCATCTGGGTCGTGGGCTTCCTGGTCATCTACAATGTGGTAGGTTTCCCCGACGGCATTTTGGAAACCGCCACCAAGGCCATGCAGGCCGGAACCGGAGCCAAGTAGCGGGGTTGCCCCAGGACCCGATGGATGCGATCCTAGTAACTAGATAAATGCTTTCCGGTGGGGCTCTAATCAAGGGTCCCACCGGTAAAGCTCCGGCTAAAAAAGAGGGCTGTTATGAAGACCAAAAGCGTCAAGGATATCATGGTGCCGCTGGCCGAATACGCCACCACCCATCAAGAGGCCACCTTGTTCGAGGCGGTGCAGGCCCTGGAGAAATCCTGGGACCAGAGCCGCGCCACCAAGTTCAAGCATCGCGCGGTGCTGGTCTTGGATGCCAAGGGTTACGTTATCGGCAAGGTGTCCCATTGGGATCTGCTACAAGCCCTGGAGCCCAAATACCGCAAGATCGCCGATTTTGACCGCTTGACCCACTTCGGCCTCAACCCCGACTTCATGAAATCCATGGTGGACAAGGAAGAGCTTTGGGACGACCCCTGGAACCTGCTGTGCGCCCGGGCCTCCAACATCCTGGTGAAAAATGCCATGCGGCCCTTGTCTGAAGACGACTTTATCGACGAGGACTCATCCTTGGCCCACGCGACCCATATGCTGGTCATGGCCCGCAAGCTCTCGGTGCTGGTGCGCAAGAGCGACAAGGTGGTGGGCGTTCTGAGGGTAGTGGACGTGTGCGACAACGTCTGCGAGATGATCAAGACCTGCTCGCTATAGAAGCGCTGCACAAAATAAAGAGGGAGGGCCAATGGCCCTCCCTCTTTATTTCGACCGGTAGTACTAGAAAATGGCTTCGGCAAAGCCCTCGGCCTCGAAAGGCCGCAAATCTTCCATGCCCTCGCCCAGGCCCACGAAGCAGATGGGAAGCTTCATCTCGCCGGAGATGGCCACCACCACCCCTCCCTTGGCCGTGCCGTCGAGCTTGGTCAGGACCAGTCCGGTGAGCGGCACCACCTGATTGAACAGCTTGGCCTGTTGCAGAGCGTTTTGCCCGGTGGTAGCGTCGAGCACCAAGATCACCTCATGGGGCGCACCGGGCAATTTATTGCCCAACACCCGGTGAATTTTCTTTAGCTCCTCCATGAGATTGACTTTGGTGTGCAGGCGTCCGGCGGTGTCGATGAGCACTAGGTCGCGGCCCCGGTTGAGAGCGGCCTCCACGGCGTCAAAGGCCACGGACGAGGGGTCGGCCCCTTCCTGGCCGCCCACGATATCGCAGCCCACCCTCTCGGACCAGATGGTGAGTTGCTCGTTGGCCGCCGCCCGGAAGGTGTCTCCCGCGGCCAGGAGCACCGAACGACCTTGGTTTTTGAAGTAGTTGGCCAGCTTGCCGATGCTGGTGGTCTTGCCCACTCCGTTGACCCCCACCACCATGATCACATGGGGCTGGTTGTCCCGCTCCGGGGCGGGGGGAACCTCGAGCAATATCTCGGCAATACCCTTGCGCAGGGCCTGTTTCAGGGCCTCGGCGTCGTCCAGCTCCTTACGGGCCACCTTGCCCCGTAGCTGCTCGATGAGCTTCAGGCTGGTGCCCACCCCCAGGTCGGCGGTGACCAGCACCTCCTCAAGGTCGTCTAGAACCTCGTCGTCAATTTTTTTGCCCAGGGTGATGCGGTCTATGGAGCCGCCGATCTTGTCCTTGGTCTTTTTCAGCCGCCGCCCAAGGCGACCCCACAGGCCCGGCTTGGACTCCTGTGCCGGTTCGGGCTCAGGATCAGCCTCTGTTTCCGCCTCAGGCTGGGGCTCAGGCCCGGGTTCAACCTGAGCTTGAGCAGCTTCCTTCTCCCGCGTGGGCGCCGGGTCTTCCCGAGGCTCCGGGGCAGGCTCCACCTCCTCGGGCACGGGAGGCTGCGCCTGGGCGGTGGGCTCGGCTTTGGCCGGGGCCTCTTCGTCCTGAGGCGTGGCTTCCGGCTGGGAAGCGTCCTGCTCCAGGCCCTCCTGGGGCTCGTTGTGTTCTTCCTGCGCCTTTTTCTTTTTAAAGCGGTCGAAAAAAGACATGGCATCCGATCAAGGTGGAGTTAAAAAAGCCTCGGGCAGGCCCAACGGCCCGCCCGGCAAATCTAATCAGCCCCGCCCCTGGCGTCAAGAGCGTAACTATTTATCAATAATTAGCGCTCCACCTAGCCTCACCCTACGCCCTGTACCGCGCCCCACCGGCCTATGCAGCCAGGGACTCGCCTTGCTCCAAGGAAACCCTGAGCAGCTTGCTCACGCCCTTGTGCTCCATGGTCACGCCGTAGAGGGTGTTGACCAGCTCCATGCTGGAGCGGCTGTGGGTGATCATCAGGATTTGGGAGCGCCGGGAAAGTTGCTGGAGCAGGTCCAGGAAGCGGCCGTTGTTGGCCTCGTCCAAAGGCGCGTCGACCTCGTCCAGGATGCAGAAGGGGGCGGGCCGGATGAGGAACAGGGCGAACAGCACCGCCACCGCGCTCATGGCCTTTTCCCCGCCGCTGAGGCCGTCGAGGTTTTTGAGCTTCTTGCCGGGCAGCTCCACCATCAGGTGCAGGCCGGCATCCAGGGGGTCGGTGCCCTCTTCCAGGGTAAGCTGGGCCTTTCCGCCACCGAACAGCACCTTGAACACCCCGTCCAGGCGCTGGTTTACCAACTCCAGGGTCTCCAGGAAGCGTCCACGGGTGGTGCGGTTGATCTTGCGGATGGCCGAGCGCAGGTCTTCCAAGGAGGCCTCCAGATCGGCTTTTTGGGTGGTGAGGAACTGGTGGCGTTCGGCCAGGGCGGCGTGCTCGCTGATGGCCTCCAGGTTCACCGGGCCCAGGCGGTTCAGGCGCTTGCGCAGTTTTTCCAGCTTGCGCTTGCTGCTCTCCAGATCAAAGGCCCCCTCGGGCAGGTGCTCTTTGTAGTGGGCGGCCAGCTCCAGGCGGCAGCGCTCCATGGTCTGCTCGGCCACCTGCTCACGCTTAAGCTCCAACTCGCGCAGCCTCCAGGCCAGCTCCTGCCCCGCGCCCTCGGCCTGCTTGAGCTCGGCCCTGGCCCGCTTGAGTTCTCCTTCCAATTGGGCGGTGCGCCCCTGAGCGTGGCCCAGCACCTCCTGGGCCATCTTCAGGCTGGATTCCTGGCGGTCCAACTCGGAGTAAAGCCCGCCCAGCCCCTCCTGTTCCTTGCCCCGGCGCTCCTCGCAGCTTTTTAGCTGCTCCTGGGTCTGTTCCAGCTCCCGGCCCAGGGCCAACACCCGCGAGCCGGCCCGTTCCATTTCCTGTTGCAAGCGCTGGGCCTCGCGTTGGGCCTGCTGGGTCTGGCTGCCCAGGTTGGCGGCGGCCAGTTTGGCCTCGCCTTCCAGGTGGCGGGCCTCCTCCAGGGCCTGGCGAGCCTCCTGAAGCATGGCCCGGGACTGTTCCAGCTCTTCTTCCAGCTCTTGGTCGCGGCCCTGCAACTCGCCGCTCTCTTGGGTCAGAGTGGTCAGTTCCTGGCGCAGGTGGGCAAATTCGCTCTCGGTCTCCTCGTTCTCAAAGTCCAGAGCCTGCAAGCGGCGCTGGGCGCCCTGGTTCTCCTGCTCGGCCCTGGCCAGATCGCGCTCCCGCTGGGTCAGCTCCTGCTGCCGGGCCTGCTGCTCTTCGCTCAGAGAGTCGCGCTCCTGCTCGGCCTCGGCCATGGACGCCTCGGCGGCGCGGCGGTTCTGAGAAGCGACCTGCTCGGCCTCCTGGGCCTTGGCCAAATCCTCGCGTTTGTTTTGCAGATCGTTGCGCCGGGCCAGGATGGACTCGTTGCCGTCCTTGCCCCGGCCAATCGTGGCCAAGCCGGGCTTGTCCAGGCGCTGGCCGCCAGGGCTCACCACCACCTGGCCGGGAGTAAGGGAGCGCCCGGCCCGCCAGGCGGCTTCCAGGTCTTGGCACCAGCCCGCCCCGGCCAACAAATGAGCCAACGTCTCGTACCCGGCCTCGGGGCGCACCACGCCGGAGAGGGCTTGCGCGCCCGAGGGGGTCTGCTGCCCTTGGGGGGCCAAGTCATCCAGGGCCACCACCCTGAGGCGTCCCAGACCCTTTTCGCCGCTCCAGGCGGCCAGGTCCAGGGCCTGTTGGCCGGTCTGCACGATCACCGCCTGCAAGTCCTGCCCCAGGACGCTTTCCACCAAGTCCTCGCGGCCCGGCTCCACGTTGAGCCGCTCGGCCACCACTCCCTTTAGGGGCACGGGCAACTCACCGGCCTGGCCTGCCTTGAGCATCTTGCGCACCCCGGCTCCGGCCCACTGGTGAGAGTCCAGACTGAGGGTCAAGGCGCTCACCGAGGCGTCCATCTCGTGGCGGCGGCGGGTGGCCTCGGCCTCTTCCCGGCGCAGGGCGCTAAGCTCCTCGCCCAGCTCCTTGAGCCGGGCTCTGGCCTGGGCAAGCCCCTGGGAGGTTTCTTCCTGGGCCATGCGCAGGCTCTCCACCTCGCCACGCACCTGCTCCAGGTTTTGCCCCGACTCGGCCTCCTGCTCCATCATCTGACGGCGCTGCTCGTCCTGTTGCTGGCGGCGGCGCTCCAATTCCTGGCGGCGGCGCTCCAGATCGCCTTGGCGATTCTTGATCTGGCTAAGGCGGCTCATGGCGTCCACCAGCTCGCCCTTGGCCAGGTCCACCGCCTCTTCGGCGGCGTTCAGGGACTCTGAACAGCGGGCCACCTCTTGGGATGCCTCGCCCACGGCCAGATCGCTTTGGCGGCTGCGCCCCTCGGCCTCGGCCAGCAGGCGCCGGGCCCGGTTAAGCTCGTCCTGGTTGGCCACCAGGCCGCGCTTCAGCTCCACCCGCTCCTCTTCCAGGCGAGCGGCTTGGCGCTTGAGGTTCTCCGCCTCGCGGCCCAGGAGGATAAGCTCGTTTTCCGCCTTTTGAATGGCTCCCTGAGCCTCCAGACGGCGCGCCCCGGAGTCGCGGATCTCCTCCTCGGCCTCCATCAACTCCAGACGGGCGGTCTCCAGGTCGGTTTCCAGGCCGGACAGGCGCTGGTTGGCCAGTTCCAGGCTGGTGCCCGCCGCGTCGGCCTCGGCCCGGACCAGGGAGATTTCCTGGTTGTACTGGCGGTATTCAAAGCTGGAGACGTTGAGGTCCAGTTCGCGGATCTGTTCGCGCAAGGACTTGTGTGCCTGGGCCTTTTTAGCCTGGCGTTTGAGGCGCTCCATCTGGGTGGAGACCTCAAGTAGGATGTCTTCCAGGCGCGCCAGGTTGTCCTTGGTGCCCTGCATCTTGCGCAGGCTGATTTTTTTCTGGTTCTTGAAGCGGGTGATGCCCGCCGCTTCCTCCACCCACAGGCGGCGCTCTATGGGCTTGGCCTCGATAAAGGCGGCCACCCTGCCCTGCTCGATAATGGCATAGGCCCGGTTGCCCAGGCCGGTGTCCATGAGCACCTGCTGTATGTCCTTGAGGCGGCAAGGCATCTTGTTGATGCGATACTCGCTGTCGCCGTTGCGGTACAGCCGCCGGGTGACCATTATCTCGCTGAGCCCGGCGTAGGGCTCGGCGGTGATGCTGCCGTCGTTTTCAAAGACCACGTTGACCTCGGCCAAGCCCGCGGGCTTGCGGCCGTCGGAGCCATTGAAGATCACGTCTTCCATGCTTTGGCCGCGAAGCTGCCGGGCCGACTGCTCGCCCAAGGCCCAGCGCACCGCATCCACCACATTGGACTTGCCGCATCCGTTGGGACCCACTACCGCGCACAGACCTTCTGGAAAGTCCATAATGGTTCGGTCGGCAAAGGATTTGAAGCCTATGATGTCCAGACGGCGGACCTTCATGGTCTCCCCACGCTAGTGTTCACTCGAAATTATCAAAAACAAGGCCCAGAGTCAACCCGCAACACAATATTGAGTGGGTTGGCTCTTAAGCTACAACAAGATGTAGGGGTAAGAGATTTTTCGGAAATCAGCCCGAGTGCACTAAAAGGTAAGAATCATTTTTTGCCCGCGTCGCCGTGGCCCACCAATATTCCCGCCGCGGCGGCGGCCAAAGGGCCTCGCAACCCGCCCTGGGGCAGCCGGACTTCCTGGGGCGCCTGCACCCGAACCTGGGCCATTTCACCGTTTTCGCCCAGGAACCTATATTCCGGCGGCCGGCCGCCGCCCACGCCTTCCACGGACATAACGCCCTTGCCCTGGATGCGTATGGTCACATCGGCCGCGTCGCTCAAGGCGCCGGAAGCGTTGGGGTCTTTGCCCGCGTCGCGCCACTTGGCAGGCAGAGAGTACAGGGACATGCGCCAGGTTTTGCCACCCTGGGCCGGGGTCATGATGCAGGCCAACACCGTGCTGTGGCTGGGGTCCAGGGTAAAGCCGTGCCCCCACATGGTGCCTATGTTCAAAGCCATGCCGCCGTAGTCGCCGCCCAGGGCGCAGCGGCAATACCAGTCGCCCTGTTTGCCGCTGACCACGTAACTGGCCGCCTGGCGCATTACCAAACCCCGCATACCCACGAAAGCCCAATCCTTTTGCACCGGCTTTTCAGCCTGAATGCCGTGGACTTTGTAACCGGCGAAGACCATATCGCCCTGCCATCCCGGCCCCGCCGGTCGACTAACCCCGTGCGGTGCGCCCAGGTCGGTGGAAGCGGCCGGCGGCGCGGAGGGAGGGCCGCCGCAGGCGTAGGACAGGATCAGGGCCAGGGTCGCGGTCGCCGCCAAGAACAGGTTCGTAGGTTTTTTTATGCGTCCAGAGGTCATGCCGATTCCTTTGCGGTTACTTGCGGCTTACGTCTTGGTAGAGCAACATGGCTGCCGAGACGGCGGCCATGGCCCCTTGCTGGGGAGAGTCGGGCAACCACAGTATCCCGTTGTTTATCACCTGCACCGCTCCCGCCGTGCCACTCACCGGCCCGTTGATGCTGAAAACGTAGCCGGTGGGTTCGCTCAAGGGGATGGTGGTGCCTGCCAGCTTGTTGGTGCCTCGAATCTGCATGGTGAGCGTGGGGCCTTCCAGCACGCCTTTCATGGGCGCATTGGAAGCGCCGCCGGAGGCCAGGGCCAGACGCCATAATATGCCCTTGGGCGAACGTAGAGAGCAGGCCAAGCTCCGGCGCGCGCTCACTTCCCAGCTGAGCTTACCCCCACCCACCATTGATTCCAAGACCTGTTGATTTACATTGGCGGCGCAGTTGCAATGCCAAGCCTTATTGCCCTGCCCCGTGGTGAGCATGTACTCATAGGATTGGTCGGCCCGGTAGCTCTCGTAGGCAATGAAGCCCCAGGCGGTGCTCTTGGTCCAGCCGCGCTTGATGTCCCTCACCGTGTAGGGGCCAAAGCTAAAGGGAGCGTCCCAGCCGGTGGCGCGGGTCTGCTCCACCTTCCAAGGCTGGACGGCGGTGGACAACTCCACGGGCGCGGCCATTTGGGCCTCGCTGCAAGCCATGCCGGAAGCGGCAAGCAGCAAAATCAAATAACATGCCAGGCAACGGCGAACCATAGACCGGACCTCCTTGCCGAGTTACTGCGCACGATTTGATTTTGCCATGAAAGCCAAATGGATTGAAGCCTATTGTGTGGCGGGGGGGCGGTATCTACTAATGGTCCAGAACCTTGCGTACCACGCCAAGCATTTCGATTCGGCTGAAGGGCTTGGGCAGCAGGCCGGCGGTTTTTTCAGACAGGCTGGCCTGCAATGCCCCGTCCCGGGCGTAACCCGAGGAGATGATCACCTTGGCCTCGGGGGCAAAGGCCAGCATCTCCTCCAGGCATTTGCTCCCCCCCATGCCCGGCATGCTCAAGTCCAGTATCACCAGGTCGATGGACTTATGCTTCTCCGCGTACAGTTCGATGGCCTCCTCACCGCTGTTCGCCTGCAACACGCTGTATCCGGCAGAGGCAAGGTGAGCCGCTCCGATGGCAAGAATTTGTTCCTCGTCGTCGACCAAAAGGATCGCCTCGTTGCCCCTGGGCGTCTGCGGCTCCTCTCGCTTGAGCGGAGCGATGGCGGCCTGCTTGTCGTTGGCCGGGAAATAGGCCTTAAAGGTGGAACCGACGCCCGTCTTGGTCTCGCAGCTTATGTGGCCATCGTGGCCCTTGACCACTCCAAATACGGTTGCCAGGCCCAATCCCGTGCCCTTGCCCACCTCCTTGGTGGTGAAAAAGGGGTCGAAAATCCGGCTCTGCACCTCGGGAGGCATTCCGGTGCCGGTGTCTGCCACGGCAACCACCACGTATTTACCGGAAAAGCTCTGGGTGCAGACACTGCACTGTTGTGCGTCCACCACTTGCATCTTTGCCGAAATTATCAGATCCCCCCCCTCCGGCATGGCGTCGCAGGCATTGGTCCCCAGATTCATGAACATTTGTTGAATCTGGTGGGGGTCGCCGTTGATCAGAGGCAGGCCTTCGGCCAGATCCAGCCGCACCTCGATCATCTTTGGCAAAATCTTGCGTATGAGGCTGGCTACGGTTTCAATCTCCTGGGCCAGGTCAAGCGCCTTGAACTCCGGCTCCATCCGGTGGCTGAAGGTTAGAATCTGCCTGATCAGGCCCTTGGCCCGCTCGGAGGCTCCCAGGATCTCTTCCAGGTCGTTGGGATTGACATGCCCATCGTGGGAATCGGCCGTGGCTATTTCGGCATAGCCCATGATCACCGACAAGATATTGTTGAAATCGTGGGCGATGCCGCCGGCCAGGGTGCCCAGGGCTTCCATTTTCTGGGATTGGCGCAGCTGTATCTCCATCTTACGGGCCTCGTCCTGGGCTTTTTTAATCTCCTTGAGCGATTGCTGGAGGTCGCTCTCCACCCGCTTGCGCTCGGTGATTTCCTTTTGCAGGGACAGGTTGGCCGCCGCAAGTTTGGCGGTTCGTTCCTCCACCTTGCGCTCCAGTTCGATGTTGGCCAGCTCCAGCTCCCTTTCCATGCGTTTTCGCACGGAGATGTCGCGAACAACCCCCACCGTACCGACAAAAAACCTATCCCCATGCGAACCCTTGTTTTCGTGCACGCCGGCGCTGCTCACCTCGGCGAAAACCACCTCGTCGCCCAGCAGCTGCACCAGGCCAGGCTTGTAGCTACTGGAATGCTTACAGCGCAGCTTGACCTCCAGACCGGAGGTCTTGCGCTCTCCTGAGCGCCGCTCGTCAAAAAGCTTGGGAGCCTTGTCATGGCCGGTTTGCTCTCCCTTTAGGCTGGGCAAAACCTTGTCACGGCTGACGGCATCCACCTCCGAGGGGTAGATGATGGTGCTGAAATGCTGGCCCTGGAGTTCTTCGGGTTTAAAGCCCAACCTGGTGATTGCTTCGTTGATGTAAGTGAAGCGCCCCTGAGGGTCCAAGCGATAGACGATGTCCGGCACCGTTTGCACCAGAGAGCGAAAGCGCTGTTCCGAGGCGGCCAGTTCCTGTAGGTTGTCCGCCAGCTGGTGGTTGGCGTTTTCCAGCTCGTCGCGGGTGTGGGCCAGCTCCCGGTTTTGCAGCACCGCGTTTTCATAGGTGGACAGCAGCAGGTTGATCATCTGCCGCCGGTCGGCCGCTACGCGGTATTCACGGCCTTGGATGGTTACTTGCAAGTCCTGGCCTTTGGTCTCCACCTTGTGCATGCCAGTGAGCAGGGATTCCACTTTGCTGAGCAGATAGCTCTGGTCATAAGGCTTGGTGACGTAATAGTCGGCCTGGTTTTCCAAGCCCGCGATCACGTCCTCGGGCTCGGAAAGAGAGGTGAGCAGTATCACCGGAATGGCTTGCAGGCGCGGGTCGCCCTTTATGGCGGCGCAAAGCTCGTACCCGTTCATCTCGGGCATCATTACATCGCTTATGACCAGGTCGGACGCCTGGCTCTCCAGATACTCCAGTGCTTCTCGGCCGTTCTTGGCCACATGGGGCAGATAACCCGCCTCTTGCAGCAACAGCGCCAGCTTGATGGCCTGGGTGGGGCTGTCCTCGGCGACTAAAATGTGTTTTTCATCAGGCACGTTTATTCTGCACTCCCGAGGTGTCAACTTTTCAAATCTACCCCGGCCACCGCTTTAACAGTGTTGAGCAAACTCTCTCCCCAGGCGTCCTGGGTGGCTCGTCCGGCGTCCACCGGTTTGGCCACCACTTCCAGGGCTCCAGCTTTCAAGGCCTCAAAGGCCACTCTGGGTTCATTCATGTCGGCATGAGCGGTGACCACCACGATGGGCACCGGAGCAATTCCCATGATTTGACGAGTCGCTTCCACGCCGTCCATGTCCGGCATCACCACGTCCATGGTGATTACGTCCGGCATCAGCTCCACGGCCATTTGCACCGCCTGCTTACCGTTTACGGCCATTCCCACCACTTTAACATCAGGGTCGGTTTCCAGGATATACTTCAGCAAGGCGGAAGTGGTCGGCGAATCATCCACCACCAGGACTTTGATCATTGCCATATCCTCATTCCGCCAACTCTTTGGGCGGACTGTTTCCTGGTCCCAGGACCACTACTCGGTTACGCCCCGCATCCTTGGCCATGTAAAGGGCCCTGTCAGCCTTGGCGATGAGTTTGAGCGGGGTATTGATATCAGGATCAGGCAGTGCGGCCACCCCCAGGCTTATGGTTACCTTGAGGTTGCCCGCCTCGCTGGCCAGAGGGGAGGATGCCACCTCCTTGCATAGGCGGTGGGCGGTCAAGGCCGCCGCATCCAGATCAGTCATGGGCAGCAACAAGACGAACTCCTCGCCTCCGTAACGGGCGATCACATCCGCCTTGCGCGAACCGCGTTCCAAGATGGCGGCCAGTCCCTTGAGCACCTCGTCGCCCACCAGGTGGCCGTACTGGTTGTTGAAGTCGCGGAAGTGATCTATGTCCAGCATCACGCAGGACAAGGAGGTGCCGTAGCGAGTGGCCACGGTCACCTCGTCTTGCAGCATTTTCTGCAGGTAGTGGCGGTTGTGCAGCCCGGTAAGATGGTCGGTCACCGCCACCCGCCGCCATACGTTGAAAGACTCCTGGGCTTCGTTGAGCTTTTCCTGCAGGTCGTCGTTGAGCCGCTTTATCCTGAGCAGGGACTTCACCCGGGCCAACAACTCCCTGGCGTCGAACGGCTTTGGCAGATAGTCGCCGGCACCCACCTCCAAGCCGTCCAGGCGGTCTTCTACTTCCTGACGGGCGCTGAGCATGAGCACGGGAATGTAGTGGCCGGACTGGGAGCGCAGCTTGCGGCACACGCTGTAGCCGTCTATATCCGGCAACATGATGTCCAGAACCACCAAATCCGGATTGGTTTCACGGGCCAGGGCCAGGGACTGAAAGCCGTCTGAGGCCACGTCCACATGGTAACCCTCGTTGGTCAGGATGTTCCTGATATGAGCCGCCTGGGTGGGGCTATCCTCCACGCACAGGATTCTCTCCACTGGGCTGTTTGACTCACAAGCGCTGACTTCGTTCATTTGATCCCGTTCCCGTGCAGATCATTTGCCATTGTTATGCGCTTCCTTGCCGGAAGCGCACATTTTGGTTATTCGGTTGGCGATGGAGCCCAGAGGCAGCACCTCGTTGGCTCCGCCCAGGGCCACGGCCTCTCCAGGCATGCCGTACACCACGCTGGTCTCACGGTTCTGGGCAATGGTCCAGGCGCCGGCGTTTTTCATCTCCAACAGGCCTTGAGCTCCGTCACGGCCCATGCCGGTGAGCAGCACCCCCACGGCCGAGGAGCCGTAGACGGCGGCCGAGCGGAACAAGGCGGTTACCGAAGGCCGGTGCCCGTCCACAAGGTCCGCGTCGATCAAGCGCACCATTCCGCCTTTGAGCACGGTCAGGTGCCGCTTCTCCGGGGCCAAAATCACTTTGCCCGGTTGCAACCGGCATCCCATTTTTGCGGGCTCCACCATAAAACCGGTGGTCTCGCTCAGCCAGCGTGCCAGGCTGTCCACAAAACCCAGGTTTATATGCTGCACCAGGGCGATGGGGGGCGTGGACTCGGGAGAGAGCCCCTGCAAAATGCCCTGCACCGCGGGCGGGCCGCCGGTGGAGGCGCCCAGGCAAATCAGCTCGACTGGGCTCCTGCCGGCCCTGGGAGACGCCTTGATGGGTTCCCGGTGCGCTGCAGGGCGGTCCAGGCGGTTCCAGCGGCGTCCCACCACCTTGACCCCGGCCATGGCCTTGAGTTGGCCCAACAAGCGGCCCTTTTCCTCTTGGGGCATGGAAAGGCTGGCCGGCTTTCCCAGCACCATGAGCGCCCCGCTGTCCAAAGCCTTAAAACTGATACCCAGCATCCGGTCGCTGAAAGAACTGGTAAGCACCACCACGGGACGCGGCGTTTCCGACATGATGCGGCGTATGGCCTCGTAGCCGTTCATACGCGGCATCTGAATGTCCATGGTCACCAAATCAGGCTGCAACCGGTGGCACAGCTCCAGGGCCTCCAGCCCGTCAGCCGCCTCGCCCACCACCTCGAATTCCGGGTCCTGGGCGAGCATTTCGCGCAGCACCTGGCGCTGGGTGGCCGAATCGTCAACTATGAGTATCTTGGTAATCAACGCCTTACCCGATCAACCTTTCGATGGTTCCCAAAAGGTGGCCCTGGTCGAACTCGCCTTTGGTTATATAGGCGTCTGCTCCGCTTTGCATGCCCCGCAGCTTGTCTTCCTCCGAGTCCAGGGAGGTTACCAAAACCACCGGAATGTCTCGGAAGCGCTCGTCCCGCTTCACCCGGGTGGCCAGGCCGCAGCCGTCCAGGCGCGGCATGTCCACGTCGCTGACCACGATGTTGTAGCGCCTTCGCTGCACCATGTCCCAGGCTTCTTCGCCGTCGCTGGCCACCTGCACCCGGTACCCGGCGGTCTCCAGGATATTTTTCTCAAGGGTGCGGGTGGTGATGGAATCATCGACCACCAATATAAGGGGCGCGGCCTTCTTATCGACCTTGGCGGCTATCTTGGTGGTTACCGAAGCGCCCCTGGCGGCCGAGGCCAACAGGTCGGCCACGTTGAGCACCACAATCACCTCGCCGCTGCCCAGCACCGCCGCTCCGGCCACGTTGCGCACCTTCTTGAGTTGCTGCCCCAGGCTTTTCACCACCACCTCTTGGGTGCCCCGCAGGCCGTCCACCGCAAAGGCGGCCCGGCGCTCGGCCAACCCCATGGCCACGGCGATGATCTTATCCTTGGACTCGGCGGCGGTCTCGGAAGACAGCTCCAAAACCCGCGCCATGGAAACCAGGGGCACGGTGCGTCCATCCAGTTCGATGACTGATTTGCCTTCCACGCTGCCCACCCGATCCACGGGGATCATGTGAATGCGCTCCACACTGCTGGCCGGCACCGCCACCGTGGTGGCCCCCACTTTTAGCAACAGGGTTTTGGTGGTGGCCAAAGTCAGAGGCAGCATGAGGGAGAAAGTTGTGCCGCGGCCGGGCGTGGAGTCGATCTTCACCAACCCTTGCAGGTTTTCCACCCCGGCCCTCACCGCGTCCAGCCCCACACCCCGTCCGGAGAGCTGATTGACCTTGTCCTTGGTGCTGAAGCCGGAATGGAAAAGAAGCTCCCGGCAGTCATCTGCGTTGAGATCCTGCGCCTGATCCGGGTCCAACAGCCCTCGGGAGCAGGCGGCTTCGCGCACCTTGTCCAGGTCGATGCCCGCGCCGTCATCCCGAACTTCCAGGAGCACCATGTCGCCCTCCTGGGAGGCTCTTAGCACGATGCGGCCCGTGGCGGGTTTGCCCTGGCGGCTTCTAATCTCGGGGGGCTCGATGCCGTGGTCCAGGGCGTTGCGCAGAAGATGGGTCAGCGGGTCTTTCATGGCCTCCAGCACTTGGCGGTCCACCTCGGTGTGCTCGCCCTGGAGTTCCAGATCCACCAGTTTGCCCGATTGGCGGGCCAAGTCCCGCACCATGCGGGGGAAGAGGGAAAACAGGTTGGTCAGCGGCAGCATGCGCACCCGGTGCACATTCATCTGCATATCATCGGTGAGCAAGCCCAGTTGCCTGGTGTCGGAGGCCATGCCGCCCGCCATGTGCGTGGCCGCTTCGATAAGGGCGCGCAAGTTCTCCTCGCTACGGCCCACGTAATCCAGCAGGGCCAACAAATGCGGGTCGGAGGTCTTGCGGCGAAGCAGTTGGTTGTAGTTGCCGCGCACCTGGCGCCAATGAGTCTCCCATGTCCCCAAACGCCGCCGCATCTGATTGAGCTCGTTCAAGCGGTGGGCCGGACGCATGCGGGCCACCAAAAGCTCCACCATGCCTTCCATTAAGGAGTCCAGCTTATTTAGGCTGACCCTGATGGTGTTCTGGCCCTGAGAAGCGATGCCGCGGGACTGCTCCCCGGCTTCCGGCTTTTGGGCGGGCCCCTGCCCTTGGGCAGGCGCGGAGGCGTCGAACTCTGGGGCGCAGGCCGCCGGTTTCTCCTCAACCGCACCGGATGCGGGTGGAGCCTGCTCTCGTCCCTGGCTGGCTGAAGGCGCGGAAGGTACCTCAAAAGGTTCGCCTTTGGCCGCGGCCTCCAGTTGCTCCAGAAGGGGGCGTTGTTGCACGCCGGGCACGGGGGTGCCTTCCTGGTGCATCCGGGATGCGTGGCTGATGGAGTCCAGAGCGTGCAGGAACAGATCGCCCAACTCCGAGGAGAAAGCGACTTTTCCCTTGCGGATGGCGCTGAACACATCCTCCATACGGTGGGCCAAAAGCCCCAGGTCCTCCAACTCCACCGCCCGGGCCGCGCCTTTTAGGCTGTGGGCGGCGCGGAACATCTCCTCGATGATCCGTTGGCGGTCCTCGTCCTGAGGCTGCCTTTCCAGAGCCAGGCATCCGTCGGTGAGAGTGCCCAGGTGTTCCATCAGTTCCACCTGGAACGTCTCCATCAACTGACGGCGAAAATCGTCTGAAGAACTCATAACGCTTTATCCATGCCTTGGTCGCCGTACCTACTTAAGCCTGTATTTTTCCACCAGGGCGATGAGCTGGGCCGACAGGGCGTTGAGGTTGGCCGAGGCCTCCTCCACCTGCTTGGTGCCCGCCTGACTCTGAACCGTAGCCTGGTCGATGCTCTCCATGGCCGCCACCATCTGGTTCATGCCCGCCACCTGTTCCTTGGTGGAGGCGGCTATCTGCTGCGCCGCCTGACCCACCTGCTGCACCCGGCGGTTGATGTCGGTGATAGACTCGCCGGTCTGCTGGGTAAGCTC
>JAIPDO010000012.1 GCA_021737645.1 Desulfarculaceae bacterium | reverse complement strand
CCACCTTGACTCCGGAGGATCAAAGGTCTTAAATCAAAACACCAGCGTCGCTTCGCTCCGATGAAGTGGCCGCCTTGCCCTGGAACCACTGGGCGTCTTCGCTCGGATCAGGTGGGCGTCATCAGCGGAATACGCATCTGACTGGATAACATAAATTTTACCAGGAGACAGACTCTAAATATCAGTAATTTATTGGTAAATAATTTTGGCAGGTTATCGGAATTGTTTCAATCCCCTTTCTTTCATAGAAGGGAATTTCACATTTTAGATGGAGTTCTCGGGAGTGATGAATATGGATTTAGTTGAAAAGCGAAAAGAAGCTATGAGCAACAGGGAAAGTTTCCAAATGAAGTTTAGCCAGAATTACCGTAATGGGAATGGGAAGTTTGGGACTGTGTTCTTGTCTGAAGAGGAGCTGGGCAAGGTTCGGCAGGCTCATGGGAAGCATTGTTTGGATGTATTGGCTGAGTGCGAGGCTGATTTTGGGGGTGATCCTGGCAAGGTGTTGGCTGTGTTCGAAAAGCGTGCTGATAAGGTCTTCTCTTGGATTCAGCAGGCCTTGGAAGAGAAAGTGAGGATGTCCAGAGGGGGTGAGGGTTATGGAAGCGGTTATAGGTGAGCAGGCTCCCAGCGTGAAGCTGATTCGGGGCCAGAAGGGCAGCTATGGCTTTGAAATCAAGATATTCGGTAATGACCGGGCAAGACCGTTGAAGGAATTGAGAAAAGTTCATGACGCCTTGGTAAGAGTTTATTGCGATAAAGGTTTCAAATTATTGGTGAAAGAAGATGAAACCGGTTAATCCAAGGGATTTGTTGATTTTGTCGCATTTGAGGCGTGATGCCAGGGTGAAGCTTACCAAGCTGAGCAGGGCTACCAGGATTCCGGTGAGCACGTTGTTTGAAAAGATCCGTGCGTATCAGGTGAACAGCATCGTGAGCAAGAACGCTTCACTGGTGGATTTCACCAAGCTTGGTTATCAGGCTAAGGCTTTGGTGATGTTCTCTGCCCATAGGCATGACAGGGATAAGCTGGAGCAGGTCCTTAAGAGAAATAGGAACGTGAATTCGTTGTTCAAGGTTAACAATGGCTGGGATTTCACTGCTGAGGTCGTGTTCCCAGGGATTAAAGAGGTCGAAGAATTTGTTGAGGAGGTAGAGGAGCAGGTGAGGTTGAAGGCTAAGCAGGTCTTCTACATGGTTGAGGAGCTGAAGAGGGAAGCGTTCCTGAGCACGCCTGCCCATATAGGAATATGAAAGCCAAGGAGAGGGCGGTGCTGAACCAGCTGCGCAGGGAAAGTAGGATTCCATTGACGGCAATTGCCAAGGTAACTGGGATTCCTGTGTCCACTGTGTTCAAAAAAGTGAAAAGGTTTCATGAGCAGGGCTTGGTGAGGCATGCCTGCCTGTTGGATTTCGACCGGCTTGGCTTTCCGTTGAGGGTAGGTGTCTTCCTGAGAGCTTCCAAGAAGTCAGAAGTGAAGAAAGCCCTGGCTTCCTTGCCCTGCCTCAACAATTTTTACCAGGTATCCGGAGCCTATGATTTCTATGCAGACATGGTGTTCAAAGACTGGCACAGCTACGAATCACTGCTAGACAAGCTGAAAAGCATGGAGGCTGTCCAAAGCATCAGGGCTCATTTCATTCAGCCAGTAAGGCAAGAGGTCTTCGAAGTATAGACGCATGACCATTGCGACAATTGACCGTAGATAGCCTTTAGCCAGTTTCTCCACAAAATATTTCCAAATTTTTTCCTTCACATAACCTTGGGTAAATGTTTTCGTAAGCTGCCATCTCTTTGGTTTTTCCCACCGTATTCTTTTCTATTTTTTCTTTAGTACCCAGTTGAGCACGCTCAAATAACTTTCGCGCAGAGCGCTAAAAGTTTTTGGCTCCTCAACCATAGCAGTTGCTTAGGGTATGAAAAAATATAAAACTACGGAGGAATTGAATAAAATGGCAAAACAAAACATAAACCAACCCAAGGATAGAATAGATTTAGGAAGCATTTCCCTTGTCCAGTGGGAAAACATGAAGAACGGAAAGGCTTTTGACAGCTTTTCCATAAACAAGATAGTGAGAAGGATTGACGAATCTGACCCTAGCAAGTTTACTGGCAGGTTCTTGAGCATCAACGGCCTGACAAGACACGATTTGTCAATGATTAAGCAGGCAATACTTGAACTGGAAGAAAGGATATCAGGTATAAGCTGCTTGAAGGAGGGCGCTTAAAATGGCCCCTCTAAGATTATCTCAACATTTGATAGCGTACGACCTTGAGTCACACATACATGATTTGTTGATACAGAAGGATTTGCTTCAAAACATCGGCATCCACTCAAACAACAACATCGATTTTGGCGACATCATAGAAACGTACAGCCTGTTGGTTTGCGAGATTGAAAGGCTGCAACAAAAACTACATCCAAAGATAGAGGTGTTTGAGGAAGAGGAAGAAGAAATCTTTGATGGCAAGTATAGGATTACTCATGTAATGGTGGATGACGAAGGCAATAAACGCCCTGCCAAAAGAGAAGACTTCCTCATAAAGAACAATGAAGCGATAGCTGATGCATTCAATATGTTAGCTAGTTGGCATAAGCAGTACAAGTTCGCAAAAGAGTATGAGAGCAAGCAAGAGCCTGACGGTTCTTGTTTTGCCAACAGATTAGAACTAAAAGACCAAGAACTGTTCAAAAACATGGTCTTAAAAAATGATGGCGAGAGGTGCGCATGATGGGACAGGAAGACATTATCCAGTTTCTCAAGAAAAACAAAAATAAATGGTTTTGCGTTAAGGAGATATCAAAGAATACTGGGTCGTCTGCTACAAGCGTAAATTGCTGCATTAGCAAGCTCAGAAAATATTCAGAAGTTCTGCATAAGACTGTAAGGGTCAAGCATGCTTATGGGCACAGAAATATTCCATTATATTCGTTCAAGGACGATACGGATGCTATAAGTAAATAAGCGTGATACACAACTGATATGCATTTTATTATTTAGATTCATTCTTTTTCTATTCAAACCTCTTTTTAGTTTATTTTCATTTTAATTTATTTTTTGAGCACGCTCAAAAATCTTTCGAACTGTTTTGGGTTTGTTCGTTCTGAAAGCTATTTGGCTCCTCAAAATTTTTAGTTTTTATGAAAATTAATATAATTTTGGAGGTTTGTTGAAAATGATAAAGACTAATGATTTGTCTAAGGTTAGAGAATTATATCTTGATGAAGTGGCTGAAATTCTTAGAGAAGACGGAATCGTCGTCGGCAGGGTTGTTATGAGTTGGTCTCGTTTTATTAAGTGCTGTCATCTTTACGGCGTTGAACCTGGTAAGGTGCTAAATTTTCTTTTTTAATTTTTATTGTTTAATTGTTTGGTTTTATTGGCTTTTTCTGTTGTTCTTGTGTTTGTCGTTATGGTTTGGGGGTGAGGGTTGTTGTTGCTGTCCGCAGGCGGTTTTTTTCATGCTCGTTCCCCTTCGTTTTATGATTTGGGTTTAAATATGGGGGTATATGGTCAGAATTCGAAAAACGAAAACTCCTGCCATGGAGCTTCCAAATGTGCTAAACTGATAATATGAGTAATCGCCCGATCAAAGCGTATGCGTATGCCAGGGTTTCTTCAGAGGCTCAGGCTGAGAAGGGCACTAGCATACCATCCCAGCTGGAAAACATAAGGAAATATGCTCAGGATAATAACATAATAATCATTCACGAATTCGTTGATGTCGCCGAAACTGCTACCACTGATCTAAGGCCTCAATTCCAAGAAATGATTTCCCTGTGCCGCACTGATGTTCAGGGCATATCTGCCATTCTAGTTTGGAAGCTCAGCAGGTTTGCCAGAAACAGGATAGACAGTGTTGTTTACAAGAAACTGCTTTCAAAACAGGGCATCAGAGTTATAAGCATATCTGAACCGATTGAGGACACCCCAGAAGGCCGAATCCTGGAAGGCATGATAGAACTTATTGACAGTTATTATTGCGAAATATTGAGCAAAGAAAGCATGAGAGGCTTAAAGCAAAACGCACAGCAAGGATTTCACTGCGGAGGCAGACCGCCTTACGGATATAAGACTAAAATAATCGAAACTGGCGGTACGGCTAAAAAGGTTTGGGAAATCGAGCCAAATGAGGCTGAGGCGGTTAAAATCGTTTATAAGATGCATTCAGAAGGCCATACTTATAAAGAAATCATTGACCACCTTGAGAAGCAAGGATATAAGCCAAGACTTACAAATAAATGGGGCAAGAGCTCAATCTCTGAAATCCTAAGAAAACCGTGTTATTCCGGCATTCATTATTTTAATACCAGGAAACGCAAAGAGCTTGGGAAACGTGTTCATTTACGTGAGGCGAAAGACAAATCTGAATGGATAGCTATCGAAGTGCCACAGATAGTTGACAAGAAAACCTTCAACGCAGTTAAGAGCAAAATGAAAAATCGGCAACTGCGTGCTCCAAGAAAAAATACCGACAGAATCCTTTCCGGCTTATTAGTCTGCGGCAAATGCGGCCAGCCTTATACAATCGCCAGCTACTACCAGAAACAATATCCCTATTACCGCTGCACAACTCGAAAAAGCCAAGGGAAAGTAAACTGCGACAACAGAGGCCTGAGAGGAGACAAGCTAGACAAGTTCATCATCTCTGTCGCCATGAAACGGATATTCGCGCCTGAAAACTTTGAAAATTACAAACAGGTGATAGATGACTCCGTAAGGCAGGAGAGACAACAACTGCTTCAAGTCTCCGAAGACCTCACCCAAAAATTGGACGAAATCAAAAGCAAAAAGCAAGTCTACTACGATGGCTTGGAATCCGGGCAATTAGAGATGAAAATCGTTTCAGAACGGCTCAAGGCACTGCAAGGAGAAGAAGAAAAATTATTGGAGAAGCAAGCAGAGGTTGACGAGACCCTCCTGAGCCTCCCGGACTCCGAAGATTACGTGCTTTCAAAAAAGGAATATGCCGAACTCAAATCCACACTGGACTACCTGCTAGACAAGTCGGAGCCAAGCCGAATCAGAAGCTTCCTGCAAACCTTCATCAAGGGCATCACCGTCAATTCAGGCAATATAGAAATCGCGTATTCGCTCCCAGCCTTGCACCAAAAGAAAGGCCCTGCCCCGTTCATAACTGAAGGGCAAAGCCTTTCTGTCTTGGAGCTGGCGTCCCCAACGGGATTTGAACCCGTGTCGCTGGCGTGAAAGGCCAGTGTCCTGGACCTGGCTAGACGATGGGGACGTTTCCACCAAAGCTGGTGGGCCGTGCGTGATTCGAACACGCGACTCTCTGCTTAAAAGGCAGATACTCTACCAACTGAGTTAACGGCCCGTTTTTACAGAGGATGGTTTTTTACCACGCGGGGGGTGGGGTGTCAAGATAAGCCGAAGCAATCCCATGTTTACAGGACCCTTGTGTGGGAGCGTGATTCCGGTTAAATTCAATTATAGCCTAATGTAGCGGCAATACCGCCGATTATCTTCCTGCTGTGGATGACGAGGGGGCCATGTCTCAACTTACTCCCGGCCTGAGCGGCCAGACCAACAAGCTTGTGGAAACGGCCGATCTGGCCAGCGCTTTCGGCAACCCCGGTGCCGACGTCCTCTCATCCATGACCCTGATGACCCTCCTGGAGCAATCGTGCCTGATGGCCATCGAGGGGCGGTTGCAGGACGGGCAGCTCACCGTGGGAGCCCGCATGGAGATGGACCACATGGCCCCCACCCCGCCCGGTTTCACGGTGACCGCAGTGGCCGAACTAAGCGAGGTCAAAGGGGCCAAGCTGGTCTTCCAGGTCAGCGCCAACGACGGGGTGGAGCAGGTGGCCAAGGCGGTGCATGTGCGCTACGTGGTGGACAAAGAGCGCTTCTTTAAAGGCGTGGAGCAAAAGTCGGCAAAAAGGAGCCAATCATGACCCCCCCGAAAAAGGCGGCGGCCCCCAAGGCAGCCCAAACGCCCCCCCAGCCCGAGCAGCACAAGGTCAGCTTTTATCCTTCCTGGTGCAAGCGTTGCGGCAACTGTTCCGCCTTCTGCCCCCGGGACGCCCTGGCCGCCGATGAATGGGGCTATCCCTTCCTGGCCCGGCCCGACCGCTGCACCAGCTGCGGCCTGTGCGAGATGCTCTGCCCGGACTTTGCCATAAGCCTGGGCGAGCCCGAGCCCGGCGCCACGGTGTCCCCGGCCCAGCGCTGTCAAAGACCGGCCCAGCCGCCCAGCAGCAGCCCCGAGCGCCTGGCTCCGGTTCCCAGAGAAGACAAATAGCCGCCCCTCCCACGCTTTTGGGCCCCGGCGGCCCGGACGCGCGGGCCTGCATCGGACCCGCCTACCCGGCGGCGAGGCCCCATGCCCGCCAGGTATGAAATCCTCGTTGACCCCGCTTGTTACTCCTGGTACATAATCAGCACCACTGAAAAAATCGGCATTTGCCGCAAACCGGCCCGGCCATCCTCGGCCGGGTTTTGGCGAGGAAAACTATGAGCGACGAGCGCCCCAAGCTGCAGCTTGACCAAGACTTCACTTTCGCCTGCCACAAGGGCCTGGAGTGTTACACCTCCTGCTGCGGCGACGTGACCATCATGCTCACGCCTTATGACGTGCTGCGCATGAAAAAGGCCCTGGGGCTCACCTCCAGCGAATTTTTGGAGAAATACACCCAACTGGTGCAGGTGCCGGGCAAGGCGGTGCCCCTGGTGCAGTTCCGCATGAACGAGGAAAACAACAAGAGGTGCTACTTCGTGGGGCCCAGCGGATGCGCCATCTATGACCACCGCCCCTGGGCCTGCCGCATGTTCCCCTTGGACGAGCACGCCCAGGGCGGCTTCCAGGTAGCGGTTTCCTCCGAGCGCTGTCACGGCCTGGCCAAGGGCGACCCCTGGAAGGTGCGCGAATGGCTCAAGGACCAGGGCGCCACCCAGTCCAAGGAGATGGACGGCTCCTACGAATCCCTGGTGAGCCACGAGTGGATCACCAAGCTGGGCGAGTTGGACAACCCCAAGGTCCAGCAGATGATAATCCTGGCCCTGTACGACCTGGACCGCTTCCGTGAGTTCATCCTTAACTCATCGTTCCTGGACCGTTTCGATCTGGACGAGGACACCGTCTTCGCGGTCAAGACCGACGACGTGGCCCTCATGGACATGGGTTACGCCTGGGTGCGCTTCGGGCTGTTCGGCCAAAAGACCCTGCAACTCAAGGAGCAGCCTAGCGAGGACGGCAAGTAGTGCTGCCCGACGTAGACGACCAGCGCTTCCATGAGTTGGGGGCGGAGGGCTTCACCTTTGCCTGCCATCCCGAGGTGCCCTGCTTCAACCAGTGCTGCCGCCGCCTCAACCTGGTGCTCACTCCCTATGATGTGCTGCGCCTGAAGAATCATCTGGGCATGAGCTCCGAGGAGTTCATCGAGCGCCACACCGTGGTGGAGAGCGGCCAGAACGGATGGCCCCTGCCCCGCCTGGCCATGGCCGACAACGCCGAGAAGACCTGCCCCTTCCTGTCCCCGGAAGGCTGCACCGTCTACCCCGACCGCCCCGGCGCCTGCCGCACCTATCCCCTGGGCCGGGCCACCAAGGGCGGCAACTCCGGCGGCCCCCAGGAAGAGAGTTGGTTTCTGGTAAAGGAGCCTCACTGCCGGGGCTTCGAGGAGGGCCGCCACTGGTCCCCCCAGGAGTGGACCAAGGATCAGGGGCTGGACGCCTACAACGCCTCCAACGACCTGTTCCTGCCCCTGGTGACCCGCCAGGCCCCGGCGGCCAGCGCGGCCGAGGCCGAGAAGAAGATGCAGATGTTCTTCATGGCCTGCTACAACCTGGACCAGTTCAAACTGTTCGTCACTGGCAGCCGCCTGACCCAGATCATCGACCTGGAGCCCATCCGCCTGGAGCTGATCCAGAACAACGAGTCCCAGCTACTCAAGTTCGCCTTTGACTGGCTGCGCTTCTCCCTGTTCGGCGAGCCCACCCTGAGCCTCAAGCAAGGCTGAGCCTCCGGCCATCCTTTTCTTGACAAACCTGGGCCTTGAGCCAGTATTCTAAGGGCTGCCAACCACGGCGGCCCGCCGGGGCCGCCTCACCCCAGAGGAGGCCCCATGCCTAAGAAGATTGCCAACCCCCGCGCCTGGATCACCGGCCTGATAAACGACTTTTTGGCCTCCTCGCCCACCAACGACATGGCCAACCCGCCCGGCGAGCGCGCCTGGGACGAGGCCCTGGTGGGTTTCGTGGCGGGAGCCGACCCCATCTGGCAGCAATATAAAGAGTACGTGGGGCCCTTCCACTGGACCCCCTGGGAGGTCTACAACCAGCACCAACCGGGCCAACCCGCCCCGGCCGAGGAGCTTAGCGTGATCTCCTGGGTGCTGCCCCAGCGGGAGATGGTGCGCCTGGCCAACCGCCGGGCCAAGAAGTACCCGGCCGAGGAATGGGCCCGCATCCGCATCTTCGGCGAAAAATGCAACATTGCCCTGCGCAACCATGTGGTGGAGACCCTGGCCAAGGCAGGGCATCCGGCGGTGGCCCCCATGTTGGTGCCCAACTGGACCATCGTGAACTCCCAGCGCTTCGGCTACGCCTCCTCCTGGTCCGAACGCCACGTGGCCCACGCCGCCGGGCTGGGCACCTTCGGCCTTTGCGACGGGCTGATCACCGCCAAGGGCAAGGCCATGCGAGTGGGTTCGGTGGTGACCCGGATGGTTATCGAACCCACTCCCCGGCCCTATAACGACCACCACGCCTATTGCAGCTTTTTCGTGGACGGAAGCTGCGGCAAGTGCATCGACCGTTGCCCGGCCAGGGCCATAACTACCGCCGGCCATGACAAGGAAAAGTGCCGCGAACACCTGGTGCGCAGCCGGGACTACGTTGCCAAGACCTACAACTTCACCGGCTACGGCTGCGGCTTGTGCCAGGTGGGAGTGCCCTGCGAAGCGGGCATACCGGTCAAGGCGGCCCGAGAGGCCCTGGAGCGCGGCGAGCTGCCGCCGCCGCCCGCGCCCCTGGCCTGAGCCCGACCGGCCCTTACAACGCCGAACCGGCCCTCTCGGGGCCGGTTTTAACTTGGGGGCTGGGTTTGTTTGGAACGGTGGGGCAAAAAAGCCAAGGGCGGGGTTGCTCCCCGCCCTCGCCTGTGGCCCCTGGGGCCGAATGTGCGCCGCGCTTATTTGCCGCCGGTGTAGCCTGCCCGGTTCCTGATGCGCGCGTTGATCTCATCCTTGGAGTCCTGCATCAGGCGCATGGTCTTTTCGCCCGCAGCCACCAGCTCGCTGCTGTTGCCCTCGGCGATGAGCCGTCCCGGCAAAAGCATCTGGCGCTTGGTCAAAAAGGCCACGATCTCGTCCTCGGCGTCCAACTCCACCTCAAAGCTCTCGGCCAACTCCAGGAGCTTGTCGCCAAACTCCTGAGGATGCTCCAACAACTCCACCGGCAGGCTGGTTTCCCGGGACAGGGCCGCCGCCTTGCCCGGAGGCAAAGATGAGCCGCAGATGAGATCGGCGGCGTGGGCCAGTTGGTGGATGATCAGGGAGTCGTCGGCGTCGGGGCTCAGCGCCAGATAGAGGTGGGTGGGGTCCAGCACCCGGGTCTTCTGGGGATTGACCAGCACTCCGCCCGAGGTGGAGCGCGGGGCGTCGCTGGCCCCGGTCTGCAACTTGGCGTAGGCGGCCAGGTCCACCAACTTGATGGTGATGGTCTTGCCCGCCGGCGAGGTCAGGGAAAAATCAGCGATCATCTCCGCGGCGCGGGGATGATCGCACACGGGAAGTTTGGTTATGGCTATGGCGATTTGGCCGGGGTCTTGGTTCAAGCGGTCAGTGACCAGATCCTTTTCGCGTCCCATGTGACAACGCTTGAACTTTTTGCCGCTTCCGCAGGGGCAGAGGTCGTTGCGTCCGATGTTGGTGGTATCCATGTGTAATTCTACCCGCGGCCAATATCGCCCTTAAGGGTTGGTTTATTCAGCTACGATGCAATCGCGCCCAGCATCGGGAGTGTTCACCGGGAAAGGCCCGCACTGGCCGGTGTTGGGATCGTAGCGGTGACGGTAGCTGGCCTTGATGCCGATCTTCTTGAAGGTGTGGTCCCAGCCCCGCTGATAATAACCGCACTGGTCGTTGAAGCAGATGTAAAGGCAGTCTCCGCCCCAGCTATCCACCGCCGGGGAGACCCACTTTTGCATAGGTTCACTGCAGTGCGGGCAAATGGTCTTACTCTCGTCGAACTCGGCCATGATGTCCTCCTTGGGAGGTTGGTGTTGTTTAAACAGCCCGCGCCCGGGCGCTAGTCCCAGGCGCGGGCAATACGTCCTGCCTTAGAAGTTAATCACGCGGCAGACTTTTTCAACACCTCGGCGGCCGAAACTATATTTCGGTCCAGGGCGGCGTCTTTCTTGAAGTCGCCGCCAAAGGCCAGGGCCATGAGCTGAGTCACGAAAACCACCGGCATGTCGTACTCGGTTCCCAGCATCTTATTGAGCCGGGGCTGGTAGATCTCCAGGTTCATCTGGCACATGGGGCAGGCGGTGACGATCATGTCCGCGCCCCTTTCCTCGGCCTCGCCAAGGATGCCGCCCGCCAGGGGAGCACAGGTCTCCATCTCAGTGAAGAAGATGCCCGAGCCGCAGCACTTGGCCTTGTGCTCAAAAGGCACCACCTCGGCCCCCAGGGCCTCAAGTATCTCGTCCATGGTGTGGGGGTTTTCCACCGAGTCGTACTCGCCGTAGGGGCGGGTGGTCTGGCAGCCGTAGTAGGAGGCCACCTTGAGCCCGGTCAGGGGCTTTTTCACCGCCGCGGCCAGGCGCTCCACGCCCAGGTCGTTGTACAGCACGTCCAAGACGTGACGCACCTTAACTCCACCGGTGTAGTTCAGGCCGCCCTCGGCCAGGATCTGGTTCAGTTCCTCGGCCAGCTTGGGGTCTTCCTCAAACTCGTGGGCGGTCTTGATCATCTGGATGTAGCAGGAGGAGCAGGGGGCGATGATGTCATAGCCGCCTTGATTTTGAGCCAAAGCCAGGTTGCGGGCGTTGAGGGTCTTGGTCTGCAACTCGGTGCCGCCCACATAGTGAATGGAGGCGCCGCAGCAGTTCCAGTCGGCAATCTCCTTGAGTGTGAGGCCCAGAGCCTTGGCCACCGCCTCGACGCTGACCTGATAGTGGGAGCCGCCGGCTTCCAGGGAGCATCCGGGGTAGAGGAAATAAGTCATCCTAACCCTCCTTTCCCGGGCTCATGGACTTGGCTTTGTCCAACATCTTCTTTAGGCCCTTCATGCCCCTGATCTTCTTGGAAGGAGGCAGGCCGGGGCCGATTTTGAACTTCATACGCTTGTGGGCAAGCAGGGCGCGGCCGATGTCCATCATCTCCAGCATGTTGAAGATGCCGTGGATGGGCCCGGCCATCATGGTGTAGCGCATGGGCACTTCGGTTTCGTCCACCCGGCCGGTCTTGTAGATGCTGTCCCAGAAGGCCTTGCCGAATTTAGCGGTTTCCTTGCGCGGTACGATGCCTTGCTCCAGGGCGTAGTGGGCCAGGCCGTGCATCACATCGATGACCTTGACACCCCGGGGGCAACGAACCTTGCAGCTATAGCAGGAGGTGCACAGCATGATGTCCGGGCTGTTCATCACCTCTTCGCGTTTACCGGCACGAATAAGGGACCAGAGCTGACGGGGCCCGTGGGTCATCTCCCCGCGCAGGGGGCAGGTGATGCCGCAAACGCCGCACTGCATGCACAGTTTGACGTCTTCCCCCGAATCTACGTTCTGGTACACCTCTTCGCGGAAGCTTTTGTCATAGGCCTTGGTGGCCATTGGTATCCTCACTGCAAAGCGGTTAAACGAAATATTGTCAAACCTCGAGAAGGTGAAGGGGGCCCACCAAACGGCGGGCCCCCTTTTTCAGCTAAAAGCCCTTATAGGGGTTGGGTCCCACTTCCTCAATGGTCTCCATGAACTCGGCGATGATCTCGGGTACGCGGTCCACTTCGTTGAAGCTGATTTCCTCGACCCGCACCCGGTCGCTTTCCAGCACCAGACGGTCCAGAGTCTCGGAGATCTTGGACATACGCACGTTGGCCAACTCAGAGCCCTTGATGAAGTGGCACTGGTAGTCTTCGCCGTGGCGGCAACCGAAGAGCATCACGCCGTCGATGCCCGAAGACAGGGCGTCGGCGATCCACACCAGGTTTACCGAACCCAGGCAGCGCACCGGGATGAAGCGGATGTAGGGGCTCCACTTGTGACCCTTGCGCGCGGCCATGTCGATGGCCGGCAGGGCGTCGTTCTCGCAAGCCAAGACGATGACCCTGGGCTTCTCCTCATCCTCTTCGGGCACGTCGATGGACTTGATCATGGAACCGATCATGTCCACGGAGTAGTTCTTGAAGCTGATGATGCGCTCGGGGCAGGCGCCCATGCACACGCCGCAACGGCGGCAGCGGGTGGGGTTGGGCAGCGGGTTGGCTTTTTCGTCCTCGTTGATGGCCCCGAAGGGGCACTCCTCGGTGCAGCGTTTACACTGGGTGCAGCGCTGCATGGCGAACTCGGGGAAGCTCATGTCGCCGCTGCGTGGATGCACCGCTACGCCCTCGGCCGCCGCGTGGGCCGCCTGGATCGCCTTGAGCGCCGCGCCGGTGGCGTCTTCCACCGCCTGGCTCACCCGCATGGGGCGGCGCACGGTGCCCGCCGCGTAGATGCCGGTGCGCCGGGTCTCGTAGGGGAAGCAGATGAAGTGGCTGTCGGGATAGGCATACTTCAGGGTGGGCAGGTTGGGTCCCTGGCGGTACTGCAGGTTGAGCACCGACCAGTCATCGCACTGCGCCTTGGACTCGGCGGCCAGTTTCTTGGCTGCTTCCTGGTCCATGCCCAGGGCCACCAAGGGAGCGTCCACCACCTTGGGGTTGTTGGGCTTAAGGCCCGTGGCCAGCACCACCATGTCCAGCTCGTCGATCTCAACGGTGTCGTTGAGGGTCATGTCCATGGTTTCGATGGCCAGCTTGCCGCCGGACTCGCTGATCTTGGGGTAGTCCTCGTCGCGGCGGATGAACACCACGCCCTTGCGCTGGGCCTCGCGGTAGACTTCCTCGCTCTGGCCGGGGGTGCGGATGTCCTTGTAGATGACGTAGACCGCCGCCTCGGGGTTGGCTTCCTTGACCATCATGGCCTGCTTGAGGCTCACGGTGCAGCACACCGCCGAGCAGTAAGGCAGGTGGTTCTGGTCGCGGCTGCCCGCGCACTGAATGAAGGCCACGCCGTTCAGGCCGCCCAGATCGCCGGCCTTGGCCTTGGCTTCCATGTCCACGTTGGTGATAATGCCGGGATTGGAGCCGTAGGCCAGCTCCTCGGCCAATTTCTCGGGCTCGTAGGGCAGCCAACCGGTGGCCTGCACGATGGCCCCGCAGCGGAAGCTGTCGCCGCCGGACAGGGTGATGGTGAAGTTGCCGGGGGCCCCTTCGGTCTTGTCCACGGTGGTGCCGGTGTAGACCTTGATCTTGTCATCGGCCTCAACCTGGGCCACCAACTCCGTGAGGCCGGTGTCTTCCAGCTCCTGGTAGGGCGGGGTCTCCGGGGCCAGCTTGGCCATCTTGCCCAGGAAGCCGCCCAGGGCCGCTTCCTTTTCCACCAGGTACACCTGGACGCCGGTCTTGGCTCCGGCCAGGGCCGCGTTGATGCCGGCCACGCCGCCGCCCACCACCAATAAGGCAGTCTCGGGCTCCAGCTCCAGTTGGAAAGGCACGGGCACGTTGGACTTGGTCAGCTTTACCGCGCTCATGCGCAGGTAGTCGGCCGCCAGCATCTGGCGGTCCTCGCCGGCCTCTTCCTCGCCCTCATACTCGGCCTCGGAGCAATACAGGACCTGCTCGCGCAGGCTGGCCCGCTCCACGATGACCTCGGAACCGAAGTTGAACTCATCGTTTTTCACCCGCGAGGAGCAGGCGCCGATGAGCATCGCGTTGACCCCGCCGTCCACGTCGCCCTGGATCAGGGCCACGCCTTCGGGGGAGCACAGGGCGTCGTGGGTTTTGACTTCGCTGATGCCGGCCTCACCCAGGACTTCCTCGAGGTTTTCAAAATCCAGGGCCTCGCCGAGGCCGCAGCCTTTGCAGAGATAGCACGCTTGGTTCTTATCCATGATCACTACCTCCCGGCCACTACTTGAATAGCCTTGAGCGCCGCCGACGTTCCGTCCTGCACGCTTACGTGCACCTCGCCGGGACGGCGAACCGTGCCCGCGCCAAAGATGCCTTCGGCGGCCTGCACGAAGCCGTACTCGTCATAGACCATATCGGCCGGAATCTTGCTCAGATCGGTGTTGGGTTGCATGCCCGTGGCCAACACGACCAGGTCGTGCTCGGCCTTGAAGCGTTCGCCGGTGGTGGTGTTTTCACCCTCCAGCACCAGCATGCCGTTTTCGCCGGGCTCGATAAGGCCGATCTTGCTCTTTACGAAGCTGATCTTCTCGTCGGCCTTTACCTTGGTATAGAAGTCCTCGTTGCGGTCCATGGCCCGAATGTCGATGAAGTAGATGGTCACCTCGGCGTCCTTGAGTTGTTCGCGGACGTAGGTGGCCTGCTTCAGGCTGGCCAGACAGCAAATGGTGGAACAGAAGGGCAGATGGTTCACATCGCGGCTGCCGGCGCACTGGATGAAAGCCACCTTTTTGGGGGCCTCGCCGTTGCTCAGCTTGACGATCTTGCCGCCGGTGGGCCCGCCCGACGCGGCCAGGCGCTCCATCTGCACGTTGGAAATGATGTCCGGGCTGCTGTTGAAGTTGTAGTACTCCACCTTGGAGATGTCGTAGGGGCTCCAACCGGCGGCCCACACGATGGCTCCAGCTTCCTCGGTCACCTCTTTGGCCGTGTCGTCCAAGACCACCGCGTCGTAGGGGCAGGCCTCTTTGGCCTTGGTCCCGTCCTCGGTCTCCACGATGCTGGGATCGATGACGTAGCGGTAGGGGTAGGCCATCTCGTGAGGCAGATAAGCCGCCTTGATCTCGCCCAGCCCGTAGTCAAAGGGATTGGGGATGGTGGCCTCCACCGCCTCGCCGCACTTGCCGCACACGGTGCAGCGCTCGTTTACGTAGCGGGGCTGTTGGTTGATGGTCACCTTGTAGTTGCCCGCCTCGCCTTGGATACCCGTGACCTCGCTCATGGTGTAGAGCTTGATGCGCGGATTGGACTTGATGCGCTTGAAATTGATTTCCAGTCCGCAGTAGGGCGGACATAGTTTGGGGAAGTATTGGTGGAGTTGGGCCACCCGGCCGCCGAGATAGGGATTTTTCTCCACCAGCACCACGTCATAGCCGGCTTCGGCAGCTTCCAGCGCCGCGCTGACGCCGCTCATGCCTCCGCCGACGACCAGTATGGATTGGCCCATCGTGCTGTCCTCCTCGCAAGGGATATAGCTGTTGACCTAAATAAACAAATTGTTCCGCTCAACAGGCGCGGCCGGGCGGGGCTATGCTCCACCTAACCGGCCGCACAGTTTGCCGAGCGGCTTGCCGGCCCCGCAAGGGATTCCGGCGGATAATCGATCACCGAATATACTATGGCCGCGCCGCTTCCGTCCAGAAAAACCGGCTCCGGCCGAAAGCATTTTGCCTAATTAGCACGGCAACTTCCCGGCGGTGAGCCCAAGAGGCTCCACCGAGCGGGGCTTTTTGTCCGTTCCGGGGCGTTTTGCCCCGAACCGGGCAAAAAACTCCAGGCGCCTAGGGGCGGCGCCTGGAGTTGCTGATACTTAAGACATGGAGGTTAGCCGATCAGGTCGACGACTTCCCTCTTCTCGAACTTCCACTCACCGTCCTTGAAAGTGCAGTTTGCGAAGCACTTCCAGTTTTCCTCGTCCATGGTCGGAGTGTCGGCGCGGAAGTAGTAGCCGGGCCAACGGGTCTCTTCGCGGAAGAGGATGGTGCGCACGTGGGCCTCGGCCTGGCACATGCGGTGTACGTTCTCCCAGCAGCGCTCCAGCTCGTAGGAGTCTTCGGCGCCCAGTTTCTCAGCGTCTTCCTTCAGCATGTCCAGGAGCTCGATGCCGCGCTCCAGAAGGGACTTGGAAGTCTTGAAGGCGCTGACCACGCCACCAGCGTACTCGTCCATGATCTTCTGCAAACGGAACATGAAGCTCATGGGACGGATGTAGTTGGGGTTGATCTCGGGATCGGTGGTCATGCCCTTGCTGGCCTCGAAGCGGTCCAGAGGAGCCAAGCAAGCGGTCTTGAGGGCTTCCACGTCGCCCACGTCGGGCTGGCTGTTGTTATCCAGGATGTACCGGATAGCTTGCTTGCCCGCGTAACGACCCTCAGCGTGAGAACCACTGGAGAACTTGTGGCTGCTGGCGCCCGTGCCGTCACCGGCGCTGAACAGGCCCTGCACCGTGGTCATGTTGCCGTAGCCCCACTTGTAGGGGGTCTCGAGGTCTTCGGGGCCGGAAACCCAGGCACCGGAGGCGCCGGAGTGGGAGCCGATGAAGTAAGGCTCGCACGCGGCGATCTCAGAGCGGCTCTTCTCGGGGTAGATGTTGCTGGCGGCCCAGAGGATGGCCTGGCTCACGGTCATGTCCAGGAAGTCTTCCCAGGCCTCGGCCTCCAGGGATTTCATCTTCTTCTTGAAGGCCTTCTCGTCGGGAGCAGCGGCGGCCAACTTTTGGATGGCCTCGGCGGTCTCCATGTACAACGGACCCAGGCCGGCGTCTACGTCGAGCATGCCCAAGTAGTTGCGCAGGTTGGCCGGGATCGGCTTCACCAGGCCGTAGGGAGCCCAGTTCTGCAGCTCGGCCTTACGCTCCACCATGTACTCGCCGCCAGTCGCGCTGGTCGCACGGCTCTTGAAGAGCAGGAACCACGCACCCACCGGACCATAGGCGTCCTTGAAGCGCACGGGGATGAAGCGGATCTCCTGGCAGGTCATCTCGGCACCGGCCATGATGGTGAAGAATGCGCTGGAACCGCTGTTGAACGGCGGATACCAGGAACGGCCCAGACCTTCGCCCACGCTCCGGGGACGGAACACGTGCACCGCGCCGCCCATCATGGCGCAAACCGCCTTGGCCTTGAATACGTAGAATTTGTCGTCGCGGGTGCTGAAGCCGTAGGCGCCAGCCACACGATCGCCGTCCATGATGGGACCGACGATGAACACGCGCTCGATGATCTCGAAACCGGCGTCGTTCATGGCGTTCTTGGCCGCTTCGGCCACGATCACCTTGTAGGACTCGCCGTTGATCATTATCTGCCAACGACCCTCGCGAACGTACTTGCCGTTCTCGTCGGTCCAGATGGGCAGACCCCATTTTTCAAACAGGTGCACCGAGCTGTCGACGTGACGGGCGATGTTGTACACCAAGTCGTCACGGGCGATGCCCATCAGGTCCTGCTTGACGTAGTTGACATAGTCCTCGAGGGTGTTGTCACCCGCGCCGTAGCCAACGTACTCGTTGATAGCGCTCAGGCCCATGGCCACTGCGCCGGAACGGTCAAAAGCGGCCTTGTCGACCAAGGTCACCTTCAGGCCATTTTTCTTGGCCCAATAGGCAGCCTCGACGGCCGTGCCCGCGGCAGCCATGCCACCGCCACAAATCAGAAGGTCAGTGGTGACCTCCACAGTCTCAAAATTCGCCATAGTTCCTTACCTCCTAAACCTTCGCGCCCCCTACAGGGTGGGCAGCGTGTCCTGGCCCGTGGAGGCCGGCTCAGTCATCAAGTTAGCGCTGTTGATGTCGCCATCGCCCTCATCAAAGCCACCCAACGGAGCAGCCGAACCCTCAGCGGTGGTCCGGATGGGGAACTTGAAGCGCTTGACAGCGCCGTCACGGAACTTGACGGTCCACATAATGTTGTCCGAGCCGCGCAGCGGCACAACGCTGGCGCCCATGGGCACGAAGTCGGCATAACCGCGAACGTCAACCGCCTGCTGGGGGCAGATCTTGACGCAGTTGTAGCACTCCCAGCACATGCTGGGGTCGCGGTTGAAGGCCTTCATCTCGCCGTAGCCAAGCGACCCGTCCTTGTCCAGGAGCATAAGGTCGTTGGGGCAGATGTACATACAAGCGGTCTTATCCTGACCCTTGCAGCCATCGCACTTTTCAACAATGACAAAACTTGGCATTTATTCCTCCGTAGTGTTGACGGGTTGACCTTTTGCAACCAGCCTAAACGACTACCAAATGAGCCCTACCTCCCTAGGTGGGGCTAGTTCACGTCCCTAATTTCCCTACACCTCCTTCGAGTACCATTACCCGAGCTTGGTTTCTGCCTAACTGTTATTTCGAGCAGTCCGCCCCAAGGCCTGGGCCCGGAAACGAAACCATCGATTGTGCGCATTGGAACAAACTATCCCGCAATTACACCCCGCGTGTCAAGCTATTTCGCCATCCCCCTGCGGCCCTTGGTCCGGGCGACCCTGCGCCACAAAAGATACGGCCTACTTTTTCCATGGGGTCGGCCTGTTCTAACGTAGAGTTAACTTTGATGTCAAGAAAAATGTGTTAATAGTCACAAAGTCCCTCCGGGCCAAACCAGAACCACCCCCCGGCGCCCAGATACCTTACGCCGGGCTCCCTTTAAGATATGAATTCCATCTGTTAGGCAAACCGCGCCTGGCGAGGCGGCGAAGCGTCCCGGGGTGCCGCCAGAACCTGCGCCGGGCAGCCTATCGCCGCTTTGGCCGGTCCCCCACCGGGGAGGGCCCGGCCCGAGGGAAAATCCACCTCATCCGAGCCGCAGCGGGCAGGCGCGCGTCCGTGGGGCCGGGCCGCCTCTTAAAATTTTTTGCGGCTCAATCAGAACAATCTCCAGTTGAATTATGTTATTTAGGGTTGCGGTGGGAATTCGCCTCGGAGGGGGGCGAAACGCCGCCGTTAAACCATAGGGAGAAAAATATGGACCCGGACCCGCGCTACCTTGAGATGGCCGCCCGGATCGGCCTGGGGCAATCTGTACGCATCGCCCGTTTGTTTGAAATGCTGGCCGACTCCGCACAGGCCGACCTCTTGCTGGCCTTACCGGCGGATGTGCCCGCCGCGGCTGGGAAGCTGGGGCGCGAGCCGGAGGCGGTGCAGCGGATGATGGACGATTTGTTCATCAAGGGCCTGGTGTTTCCATCCAAAAAAACCGATCCCCCCACTTGGCGCATGAGCCGCAACCTGGTGCAGTTTCACGACGCCACCATTCTCTGGCCCCAGGCCCCTCAGGAGTTCCTGGACCTGTGGCGCGAGTTCATGGATCAGGAATGGTACGCCATCGCCAAGACCATGAGCGCCGATGTGACCAAACCTTTCACCAGGATCATCCCGGTGGGGGTGGCCATCGAGGCCCGCACCTCCATCCTGGACTTCGACTCCGTGGCCAAGATGATCGAAAAGGCCAGGAGCCTGGCGGTGACCAAATGCACCTGCCGCCTGAGCATGCACAACTGCGACCGACCCCTGGAGGTGTGCCTGCAGGTGGACGGCGCGGCCGACTACAACCTGGCCCGGGGCACCGGCCGGGCGATCAGCGTCCAAGAGGCCATGGACATCCTCAGAGAAGCCGAGGAAGCGGGCCTGGTTCATGTGACCATCAACCGGCATGAAGGCAACAACTTCATATGCAACTGCTGCCCCTGCTGTTGCCAGACCATGCCGGTGTTGATCGAGGGAGGCATTCGGGTGGTGGACCCCAGCCGATTCGTGGCCGTGGTGGAGGCCGAGGAGTGCACCGCCTGTGGAACCTGCCTGGAACGCTGCTACTTTTCAGCCATCTCCCTGGGCGAACAGGAGGGCGCCACGGCGATGGTGGACCCACAGCGCTGCATGGGCTGCGGCCTGTGCCTGATAACCTGCCCAGGCGAGGCCCTGAGCCTGGAGGAGGCCCGCCGGCCAAGCTTCATACCAGGGGCGGCGTGAGAGGTGGGCATGGAGCACGCCCTCAGCGGAGTCAAGGTGCTGGACCTTTCCCTGAACCTGCCCGGCCTGTACCTGGCCTGGCTCATGGCCTGCATGGGGGCTCAAGTCTTAAAGGTCGAAAACCCGGTGGGCGGCGACTACAGCCGCGGCATCACCAGTCAGGGGGATGAGGAGTCTCCCTACTTCCCGGCGCTGAACCGGGGCAAAAAAAGCCTGGCCTTGAACCTGAAAGACCCGGCGGGGCGCGACATCCTGCTGCGGCTGCTGAAGGACTACGACGTTTTGCTGGAAGGCTTCCGCCCAGGGGTCATGGCCCGCCTGGGCCTGGAGCATTCCGTGCTCAGCCGAGTCCAACCCCGCCTGATCCACTTGTCCATCTCCGGCTACGGCCAACAGGGCTCCCTGGCCGGGCGGGCGGGCCACGACATCAACTACCTGGCCCTGGCCGGAGTCCTGGACACCACCGGCAGCCGGGAAGGCGGCCTGGCCATACCCGGAGTGCAGATTGCCGACTTGGCCGGCGGTTCGCTGCTGGGCCTGTCCGGAGTTTTGGCGGCCCTGTACCAGCGGGAGCGCACCGGCAAGGGCCAGCACGTGGACACGGCCATGTTCGACGGCTCGGTTTCCATGGCCACCATGGTCTGGGCCGGAGTGCAGGCGGGGCTTGACGCCCCCCGTCCGGCGGGCATGACCCTCAACGGAGCCCGGCCCTGCTACAACCTCTACCGCACCAAGGGCGGCGGCTGGTTTTCCCTGGGGGCCTTGGAGCCCAAGTTCTGGCAAATATTCTGCGAGGCGCTTGAGCGTCCGGACCTGCTGAGCAAGCAGTTCGCCGGGCAGGAAGTCATCGAGGAGGTGGCGGCCATCTTCGCCGGGCGCACCCGTGATGAATGGACTGACTTTTGGGCGGGTTACGACGCCTGCTGTGAGCCGGTGCTCTCGATGCCCGAGGCGGTGGCCTCGTCCCTGGTCCGGGAACGGGGCATGGTGGAGCAGGATCCCCAGGGGGTCCAGTTGGCCTGCCCCCTGAAGATGTCCGCCTCACCCTTGGCCCCAACCGAGCCCCCCCCGGCCCTGGGCCAGGACACCGCCGAGGTCTTGACCGGACTGGGACTCAGCCAAACTGAAATAGAGGATATGGCCGAGCGGGGAGTGGTGGGGCTGGCTTAGCCTTTGGCCGGGGCAGCCGGCGCCTCGGGCTTGGTTTCGCCCTCGCCCTGGGCCTCGTTCTTGGCCTTGGCCTTGGCCTTGGCCCGGCGCTGGGCCCCGGAGGGACGGCGGCGGCGGCGCCTCTTGGGCGCGGCCGGAGCCGCGGCTTCCTGGGGCGGGGCCTGGCCGTTTTGCGCCTGGCCCTTGGGCTTGTCAACCTGCTTGCCGGACGAGTCCTGGGGCGGGGCCGGTGGGGCCTCCGGCTGGGGCTTGTCGCCTCCGCCCGCCTTGGCCTCGGGGGCGGGAGCGGGGGCGGGCTTTTTGCGGCTGCGGCGGCGCTTGCGCCCGCTGGAGGCGGGTTTGGGCGGCGCGGCTTCTGCTTGGGCCGGCTCCGGCGCCCTGGGTTTGGCCGGGGGAGCGGGGGCGGACGCCGGGGGAGCCACCGGCTCATGGGCCTGAGGCGGAGCGCACAAGGCCCAGGGCTCGCCGCAGGCCTCGGTCTTGCAATCGTCCAGTGCCACCTCGTGGTCGGCCACCAATTCCAGACAAACCCCGCTGCTGCTCTCCAGGCGGGCCAGTTCCATGCGTTTGACGTTCATCAGGTGGTGGGCGGTCTCCGGGGCCAGGCGCACCTTGAGCCCCTTGCCGCCGTATCCCCTTAGCTTTAGCTCCAGGTCCCGGAGCACCCGGCGCCCCAGGGCCTCACTGGTGAGCAAAAGCCCCCGCCCCTGACACACCGGACAGGTGCGGGTGGAGCCGAAATCTATGGCCGGACGGATGCGTTGGCGGCTCATCTCCAGCAGGCCGAAGCGGCTGATGTGGCCCACCGTGGTCTTGGCCTTGTCGCCCTTCAGGGCGTCGCCCAGAGCCTTGCGCACCTTGCGCTGGTTGGCCCGGTCGCGCATATCTATGAAATCGATGACTATGAGCCCGCCCAGGTCGCGCAGACGGAGCTGGCGGGCTATCTCGGCGGCAGCCTCCAGGTTCACCGCCAGGGCGGTGTCCTCCAGCTGCCTGCCCCCGGCGGTCTTGCCGGAGTTCACATCCACCGCCACCAAGGCTTCGGTGGGGCTGATGACAATGCTGCCCCCGGAGGGCAGGCGCACCGCCGGTTGGTATACGCTGGAAATCTGCTCTTCCAGGGTATACTTGGCGAAGATGGGGCGCTCCTGCCGGTACAGCTTGACGATTTTCTTGCGCCGGGGATTCACGGTGCCCACGAAGGTGCTTACCCGCTCGAACACCTCGGGATCGTCCACCAAAATCTCGCTGAGGTCCGAGGTGAACAGGTCGCGCACCGTGCGCACCGCCAGCTCCTCCTCCTTGTGGATCAGGGTGCGGGGCTTGGCGTCATGGCCCCGTTTATCGATGTCTTCCCACAGTCGCTGGAGCTGTTTGAGGTTGGTGGTCAGGTCTCGCTTGCTGCGCCCCTCGGCGGCGGTGCGGGCGATGACCCCCAGGTCCCCGGAGCGCTCCAGGGACGTAAGCACTTCCTTGATCCGGCTGCGTTCCTTTTCATCGGCGATCTGGCGGGACACCCCCACATGGGAGTGCCCAGGGGTGAGCACCAGGTACTGGCCGGGTATGGACAGATGAGTGGTCAGGGCCGCGCCCTTGTTGCCGGTCTCTTCCTTGACCACCTGCACCAAAAGCTGGCGGCCCTTCTTGAGCACCTCCTGCAATGGCGGCAATCCCTTGGCCGGGGCCTGGTGATCGCCCCAGAGGTCGTTGCGCAGGTCGGCTATCTGGAGGAATCCGTGCTTGGGCCGTCCGTAATCTATAAAGGCGGCCTGGAGGCTGGGCTCCACATTGGCAACCACACCCTTGTAGATGTTGCCCCTGGTCTGGGCCTGGGCGGCGGTCTCCACATAAAAGGCCTCCAAACGGCCCTCCTCGACCACCGCCACCCTGAGTTCCTCAACCCCGGTGGCGTTTATGAGCATCTTGCGTGACATGTAGGCCAGCTTACCCGAATGCTTGAATTTTTGCTATGCAGTCGTGACAAAGTTTTTTATATGAACCAGCCGGGCGCAAGGGGCCCGGGCCCGGCAATACCGGGTCCGGGCCACCTGTTTTGTGGTGAAAATCAGTTCTCGTGAGCCTGTTGGAACTGTCGCACCTGGTGCATGAAGGCCTCCAGGCGGATGCGGCTGCCGCTCTGCTCCTGGCCGTCCATGGCCATGGGCAAAAACGGCAGGTTGCCGTGGTCTTCCCGGAAACGCTTCATCAGGGCGTTTACAATGGTGCCGGGCATGCAGGTAAAGGGAATCACGTTGATTACCCCCGAAGCCCCCCGGCTGAGCATGTCCCGGCTCTTGCCCAGGGAGAGGATGGCTTCGCCCTCGAAGCTGGGCTCCAGGTAGGGGTGGGCCATCTTGAGCACCTCTTTGACCTCCGGCTCGTGCAGGGTCTTGAGCGAACCGGACCATGGTTTGGCCAGGTTGCGCTCGTCCTTGTGCTGGAAGTAGTTTTCCAGCAGGGTGCCCACCAGGGCCTGGCGTCTTTTGAGCATCTTGGCCCGCACCGCGGAGGTGAAGTTGGTGTATAGCACCCACTCGCCGATGGTGGGGGTCCAGGCCTCGCCGCCCAGGGCCTCCACGGTGCGCACGATATCCTCGTTGGCGAAACGGTTGGCCCGGGTGTAGATCTCGCCCACCACTCCCACCAAGGGCCGGTGGTTGTCCCCGGAGCGCCGAACCGCCGCGAACTCGCCCCTGGCCTCGGCCATCACCGCCTTGAGGTCGCCCTTGCGGCCCATCACCTCGGCCACCCTGGCCAAGCAGTGGCGATAGACCTCGTCGCTGTCGCCGGGGACCGCCTCATAGGGCCTGGTTTCGTGCAGGGCCTTCATGAGCAGGTCCACAGCCACCACGCCCTGCCAGGCCAGGCGGGTGAAATCGCTGCCTCCCACCATGCCCAGTTCCTTGTAGAACACCTCGGACTGGTCCGGCGAGTAGATGCGGGCCTCCTCGAAGCCCAATTCGTCGAGAATCAAGCGATGGTAGCGGTGATACTGGCCGAAGCGGCAGGGGCCGGTGCCGCCGGGCATGAAGAAAGCCACATCCTTGGCCGGCACCTTCTCGTCCATCAGCAGCTTCAAGAGGTCGCCGGTGGTCAGGGCGCAGGGGTAGCACTCCTTGCCCGAGGTGTAGCGGCGGCCCAGCTCCAGGGTGCGCTGGTCGCTCTCGGGCAAGACCTCGGCGTGGCCTCCGCAGGCGGCGAAGGCCGCGGCCACGGCCACCGAGTGGTCGGTCATGGGGGGGATGTAGATGGTGCGCTTGCCCGGCTTTATGTCCCGGCGGCGGGCGGGCTTGGCCTGGGGCGGGGTGGTGATCACGTTGCCCAGGGAGTCCAGGAAGGCCTCCAAACGGGTGATGGCCCCCACATCGGCCGAGTGCTCGTCGATCTCTATCTCCAGGAAGGGCTTGCCCTCCATGATGCGCCTAAAGAAATGGCCGATGAAGCTGTCGGGCCCGCAGCCGAAGTTGGTGATGTACACCGCGTGCAATCGGGGGTCGGAGCGCACCTGAAGGGCCGAGGCCAAAATTTTCTGACCGTAGCGCCAGTACATTTCGGCCAGCTCGGGGTGGCCCATGTGCTGGTCCAGGTCCAGGAAGTCCATGGGAATGGAAAAGACCCCCAGATGGCGCATCTTCTGGGGGATGCCCAGGTTCAGCCCCGGGTCGGCCCCGTTATAGGGGCGGCTGATCACCACCATGGCCCGGTCACCGGGTTTCATGGAGGCCAAGACCTCCTTGCCGCGGGCCACCAAACGGCGGTTGAAGTCGTGCTGGGCCTCCCAGCCGGCGGCGATGGCCTGGCTGAGCCCCCTGGTCCCCGCGCCCAGGCGCTTGGCCAGGGCCTTGAGGTCGGAGCGCATGGTGCCCGCGTCGTAGCCGAAACGAAGCGGGGTGTCGATCAGCTCGCTCCCCCCGAAGTCCAGTGCCGCCGGGGCGGTGTAGCACAGGGTCTGGGCGTAGGGGCACACCTGGCCGTAGGTCAGCTCGTTGCCCGGAGCGGGCAGGTTGATCAACGAGGGCAGGAGAATCTTCTCCACCCCGGACTCGATAAGCTCGGCCAAATGGCCGTGGGCCACCTTAACCGGGAAGCAGGGCTCGTTGACCACCGCCTCCACGCCCTTGTGGATCAGGCGTTTGGTGCTGGGGCCGGAAACCTGCACCTCAAAGCCCAGGCGGTTCAGGAAAGCGCTGAAAAAGGGTAGCCACTCCCTAAAGAACATGGTGCGGGGAATGCCGATCAGGCCCTTTTTGCGCTGGGGGTCCACCGGACCCGCGTAGGAGAGCAAAAGCTCCTCGCGCTCGGCGAACAGGTCGGGGATGTCCTCGCGCACCTGGCTGTCGCGGTCCACGTCGTATTTTTCACAGCGCGAGCCGTAGAACAGGGGCTTGGCCAGGCCCTCCACCTTCACCTTGCGGATGGAGCAGGTGTTGGGGCAGCCGGAGCACTCGAAGGTGGTGATCTCGTAGCCGGTTTCGCTCACCGCGAAGCCCTTGAATGAGCTTTGTTTCCAGGTGCGCTCGCGCATGGACAACAGAGCCGCGCCGATGGCCCCGGTCACATCGTGGTGGGGCGGCACGATGATGGGACGGCCGGTCACCGCCTCGAAGGCGGCCACGATGCCGTGGTTGGCCGCCGTGGCCCCCTGGTAGAAGATACGTTTTCCTATTTTGCGGTCTTCCACCACCTTGTTCAAATAGTTGTGCACGATGGAGTAGCTCAGCCCCGCCACCAGGTCGTCTATCTCGGCCCCGGAGGCTTGGTGGGACACCAGGTCCGACTCCATGAACACGGTGCAGCGCTCGCCCATGCGCACCGGGTTGGGCGCCTCCAGGGCCTTGGACCCGAACTCGCCCTTGATTTGGATGCCCAGCTTCTCGGCCTGCTCCTCCAGGAAGCTGCCGGTGCCCGCCGCGCAGACCTTGTTCATCATGAAGTCGACGATGGCCCCGTTCTCCAGGGAGATGTACTTGGAGTCCTGGCCGCCGATCTCGAAGATGGTGTCCACCTCGGGGTCGATGTGGGCGGCGGCGGTGGCCTGGGCGGTGATCTCGTTGCGCACGATGTCCGCCCCGATGAAATCGGCGGTAAGGTAGCGGCCCGAGCCGGTGGTGCCCGCGCCCAGGATCGTCACCCGGTCGCCGATCTCGGCCCCGGCCAGGCGCAGGCCCTCCTTGACCGCCTCCAGGGGACGCCCCGCCGTGAGCAGGTATTGCTTGGAGAGAACGTTGCCCTGTTCGTCGATGACCACCACGTTGGTGGAGATGGAGCCCACGTCCACCCCCAGGTAGCCGACGAGTTGGCCCTCGGGCACCTGGATTTTTTGCAGGTCCTTCCGGTGATGGTCGCCCAGCTGGAGCCGGGGCAGGCGCTTGGTCTCGCCCGCCGCCTCCGCCGCCCGGCGCTGCAAGTCCTCCAGGCCGCTCAGGGGGGCCACCAGGCCCTTGTCCTGGGCGAACAGGGCCGCGCCCAGAGCCCCCACGCAGCCGAAGTCAGGAGGCACCAAAAGCTCGCCGTCTTCCAGATCCAGTATCTCCTTGAGGGCCCGGTGCACCCCCTGGTTGGCCGCCACCCCGCCGATGAAGGCCACCGGCGGCACCACCTTCTTGCCCTTGGCGATGTTGGACTTGAGATTGCGGGCCATGGCAAAACACAGCCCGGCCACGATGTCGTAGTCCGGGGTGGCTTCCTGCTGCAAGTGGATCATGTCGCTCTTGGCGAACACAGAGCAACGCCCGGCCAGGCGCGGTGGATTGGCGCTGTTCATGGCGATCTCGGAGAACTGTTCGATGGTCAGTTGCAGCCGGTGGGACTGCTGATCCAAAAACGAGCCGGTGCCCGCCGCGCACATGGTGTTCATGGCGAAGTCTTCGATGCGCAGGCCGCCGTCCGGGCCGGGGCTCACCAAAACCATCTTGGCGTCCTCGCCGCCCATGTCGATGATGGTGTGGGCCTGGGGGCACAGCCGCTGCACTCCCCTGGCGGCGGCGATGATCTCGTTGACCACCTCTCCACCCAACAGGGGGGCCAGGGTGGGGGCTCCGCTGCCGGTGACCGCCACCGCGGCGAAGGATTCACGGCCAAAGCGTTCCAGCACCTCTGTCAACACTTGGGTGGCCACGGCCAGGGGCCGTCCCTTGGTGCGGGTGTATTGGGCCAGCAGTATTTGGCCCTCGCTGTCCAGCACCACCGTGTCCAGGCTCACCGAGCCCACGTCCAGACCCAGGTAAAGTTTGCTCTTGTCCACCACTTGAGAGCCAACGGAGGATTCGCTCATGCCGCACCTTTCTTGATGAACCTACAAACCGCGATAAAAAACCTCGCCCCCGAAATCTTCCGCCCGCACCTTGCCCTGGCGGGCCAGCTCGTGCAAAAGCCGCTCGGCCAGCTCCGGCTGAACCCCGGACATGGCCGCCACGTCGGAGACGGTGCAGGGCCTGCGCCGGGTCATCTCCCGCACCTGGCGCTCCAAATCCCCCCGGTCGCCGGTGGACAGCGCCCGTGGCGGGGCGGTCACCGTGCAGGGCAGGCCGAAGCCCGCCGCTATCTCCTCCAAACGCTCCAGGGAAAGGGCTCCCACGCCGGGCACCGCCGGAGGGCGGATCACCGTGTTGAGCTGCACCAGCTCCGGGCCGATCTCCCGCGCCGTGGCGGCCAAAGCGGCCAGGTGCTCCGGGGAATCGTTTATGCCCGAGGCCAAAAGAATCTCCAGCCACAGGCGTCCGGCGAACTCACGGGCAAAGGCCTTCAGGCCCTCTATGATCTCGCCTATTATAAGCCCAGGCGCGGGCCGATTGATGATTTCAAATATCTTTTGATCCACCGCGTCCAGGCTGGGTATCACCACATCGGCGTTGGCCAGGTCGCGGCGCACCTGGGGATCGGGTAGCAGCACCCCGTTGGTGAGCACCGCCACCCTACAGGGGCTCAGACGCTTTAGCTCGGTGATGACCCGGCCCAACTCCAGATGCAGGGTGGGCTCGCCGCTGCCGGCCAGGGTCACGAAGTCAGGCGGGGTCTCCATCTCGGCCAGGCGCTTTTCCACCTGGGCCAGCACCTCGTCGGCATCGCGGAACCGGCCCCGCTGGGCGGTGTGCACCGTGGTGCGCCCCAGCTCGCAGTAAATGCAATCCAGGGGGCAGGTTTTGGGATAGACCAAATCCACCCCCAGGCTCAGGCCCAGCCTGCGGCTGGGCACCGGCCCGAATACGGCCTGTTGGCCGCTGGAGCCACTCACTTTGACATCCTCCCGCCTTCCAAGATTGAGAATCGTTTAAATGTTCGTCCTTGGCCGCCTCCATGTCAAGCCTACTCCTTTAGTAGCCAGTTTACAGGTCACGGGGCCTAAGGTAGACTCAAACCCATGCAACTACTGGGGCTTACACTGCAATCACCATTCGTGGCCGCGCCCATGGCCGGGGTGACCAATCCTGCTTTTCGCCTCATGGCCCGCCGGGCCGGCGCATCCATGGTTTACAGTGAAATGGTCAGCGCGCCCGGCCTGTTGCGTCACCAGCCCCAAACCCTGCGCCTCACCAGGAGCCTACCCGGCGAGCGGCCCCTGGTCTTGCAGATTTTTGGGGCCTCCCCCCGGCAGATGGGCGAGGCCGCGGCCATCGCCTGCGGCTTGGGGGTGGACGCCCTGGACGTGAACATGGGCTGCCCGGCCAAAAAGGTGCGCCGCCCCGGCGCGGGCAGCGCTCTGCTGGAAGACCCGGTGCGGGCAGTGGAGATCATGTCCGCGGTGGCCGAGGCCTCCAGCCTGCCGGTGAGCGCCAAAATCCGCCTGGGGCCTAAAAGCGACATCACCGAGGAGTTGGTGCCCCGCCTGGTAAAGGCCGGGGCCCAGGCCATCACCCTGCACGCCCGCACCACCCATCAGGGCTTTTCCGGCCGGGCCGACTGGGGAGCCATCACGCGCCTGGCCTCCTGGTGCCCGGTGCCGGTGATCGGCAACGGCGACGTGACCAGCGGCCGCGACGCGGTGCGCATGCTCACCGAGACCGGATGCGCGGCGGTGATGATAGGGCGGGGGGCCATGGGCGATCCCTGGATTTTTTCGCGGGCCGTCGCCCGCCTGGCCGGCCAGGAACCCCAGCCGGTCACTCCGACCATGAAGCGTGAGGCCCTGGCCGAGCATTTGGAGTTGGCCCGCGGCCTGGGCGGCGAGTGCCACGCCATCCATTTCATCCGCCAATTCATGATGTGGTATTCCCGTGGCCTGCCCGGAGCCTCCCTGTTTCGCCGCCAGGCCGGAGCCTGCCGCGAGTTGGAGCCCTTGTGGGCCCTGTGCGACCAATTTTTCGTGGAGCCGGAACAGTTGGAGCCGGAGCAACCGGGGCAGGCGGCATGAGGGTGCGCTTGGCCCGCCATGCTGGTTTCTGCATGGGGGTGCGCCGGGCCATGGAGCTGGCCCTGGCCCAGGCCCATCACGCCGAAGGCCCGGTGTTCACCTACGGCCCCTTGATCCACAACCCCCAGGTGCTGGAGCTGCTGGAGAGCAAGGGCATCCGGGCCCTGAAGGAGATACCCCCGCCGGGCAGCGTAACCGGCGGCACGGTGATCATCCGGGCCCACGGGGTGCCGCCCCAGGACAAGGCCCGCCTAAAGCAGGCGGGGTTCAGCCAGATCGTGGAAGGCACCTGCCCTAGGGTGATAAGGGTGCAGGCCATCATCGCCAGGGCGGCCAAGCGCGGAGCCGATGTGATCATCGTGGGCGATGCCAGCCACCCGGAGGTGGTGGGGCTGCTGGGCCACGCCCAGGGGCGGGGCCTGGTGGTCTCCCGCCCCCAAGAGGTGGACGGCCTGCCCGAGATGGTCGATGTGGTGGTGGTGGCCCAGACCACCCAGACCAGCGAGAACTTCGCGGCCATCGTCAAACAGCTGAGCCGCCGCTTTGGCCCGGTGGAGGTGCACGAGACCATCTGCGAGGCCACCCACCGCCGCCAGGACGAGGTCAAGAGCCTAGCCCAGGAGGTGGACGGAGTGGTGGTGGTGGGCGGGCGCAACAGCGGCAACACCCAGCGCCTGGCCCAGGTGGCCACCTTGTCGGGCAAACCGGTGTTCGCGGTGGAGACCGAGGAGGAACTGCCCAGCGGGGATCTGGCCCATTTGGAAACGGTGGGAGTCACCGCCGGGGCCTCCACTCCCAACTGGCTCATCAAGCGGGTGCTCCGGGAACTGGGCGCTATCCGCAGCGAACGCGAGGGCGGCGGCTCCTACATCCTGCGCCGGGTGTTCCGCTTTTTCGTGCGCAGCCAGCTTTTGGTGGCCCTGGGCGCGGCGGGCATAACCTGCGCGGCCAGCCTGTTGCAAGGGCTGATCCCCCACCCCGCCCTGGCGGCCATTGCCTTTTTCTACATCTACGCCATGCACATCCTCAACCACTTCCTGGACAAGGAAGCAGGCCAATACAACGACCCAGACCGGGCCCAGTTTTTGGCCAAGCACCGGGTGTTCCTCATCGGCGCGGGCATCTTCAGCGCCGCCGCCGCCTTGTTCCTGTGTCTCTTGATAGGCCCGTGGCCCTTGGTCATCGTCAGCTTGATCAGCCTGCTGGGCATCCTCTATTCGGTGCCCGTGGTGCCTCCGGCCTGGCAAAAGCGCCTGAAGTTCGCCAGCCTCAAAGACATCCCCGGCTCCAAGACGGTGAGCGCGGCCGGAGCCTGGGCGGTGGTGGTTGCGGTTCTGCCCGCGGTGGGTTTTGGTGTTTGGCAGCCCGCGGCCCTGGCCCTGGCCTTTGTCTACACCGCGGTGCTGGTGTTTTGCCGCTGCGCGGTATTCGACGTGCTGGACGTACAGGGCGACTTGGTGGTGGGCAAGGAGACCATACCCATCATGCTGGGCGAGGCGGGCACCCTGCGCCTGGTCACCTGGCTGTTGGCCGGGCTGGCCGGGCTGATGCTCCTGGCGCCCCTGGCCGGGCCGCCCACGGCGCTGTGCCTGCTGCTTCTGGCGCCCATCGCCGGGCTGGCCCTGATGCAGCGGGTGCTCAGCCGGGGAGACATGCTGCCCGGCGCGCTCAGCGAGGCGTTGGTGGATTTCAATTTCTGGCTGGCTGGGGTATTGGCCCTGTCCTGGTGGGTGTTATAACCACCGGCTGCGCCAGACGGCCTGGGGCTTTGTTGCCGGCATCCGCCGTCTGGCGAAGCCGCCTAAAGAGTGGCTCTAGCCCTGCCTCGTAGTTCCTGCGCTCTCCGGTCAAAGCGCCTGGCCACTTCCAGATGGAAGGACTGGCCCAGGTAGCGGCTCTGCTCCTTGAGCTGTTTTTTGGCCCGCTGCCAAAGCTCGTCCAACTCGGTGAAGCTGTTCACCCGATCTAAACGGGAGGTGAGGCGGGCCAGCACCTGGGAGCGCAGGCGCTCGGCGTTCATCTCGAACAAGTCGCGCAGGCTACCCTGGCGGTCCGGGCCCAGGGGGAGTTCCTGGCCCTCGTCCCAGGCGGCCTTGAACATCTCCTCCAAACGGGCCAGGTCCTCCACCGCGGCCATGGAGCTGCCCACCCGCTCCAGCATCTGGCCGCCCAAACGCTCCAGGCTGGCCTGGAAGGCTTCTTCCAATCGCTGCTGGTAGTCGGCGTTGCGTTGGGCGGTGAGGCTTAGCTTCTTTAGCTCCTGGTGATACAGGCGCTTGAGCTTGCCTGGGCTCGACGCCCGGCGCACCGCCTCTATCTTGCGGTCCAGGCGCATGGGATCGGCGGCGGCCAAGCTGACCTTGCCGCCCTGTGGGGCCAGGGTCAGCGCCAAGCCCTCCTTGGCTCCCACCAAGCGCCTGAGGTCCTTGGGGTTGTCCACCAGAGCCTTGGCGTCCAGGGAGCTGACCAGTTCGTTGATCATCTCGAACTTGCGGTCCATGACCCTGGCCAGGGGAGCGAAGCTCACGGTAACCGGGCAGCCATGCTCCTGGGAGACTAGGCCCGAGGCGGCCAGGCCCAGCACCAACAGCTTTATCTGGTTGGGATAGGTGAGGCGCTCGGCCGCCGGAGCGAAAAAGGCCAAGCGCACCGCCTGGCCGCTGTCGCTGAGCGCCTGCAACAAAAACTCCTGCACCTCCGGCCTTAGCTGCTCCAGCCCCCTGAGCACCCGGCGGCCCTCATAGAGGTCGCGCTCGAAATGGGTGACCCCCACCGAGCGCAGGGCCTTGAGGCGGTAGATGTATTTGAGCGGCACCTCGTTGTCGAGCATGAACAAATCTTGCGAATCCACCAGCACCAGGCCCCGAAGCTGCAACAGGCGGTTGATGCCGGTGAGCACCCGCCCCTGAATCAGCCAGGTTTCGCGCCCCTCTTGGGGCAAGCGGGTGTTTTCCATCAAGTGCCGCAGGCTGGCCGCCGGGGAGCCCCCGGGCTGCACTTCCAGATAGCGCTCCAAGGCCAAACGCCGCCGCGCGTTGTCGGCCACCAGATCGTCCTGGGCCTGGCGGGCGGGGATGCGTTTGTTGCCCAGGCGGCGCACCAGATCCAGCAGCGAGAAATAGCGCTCCAGAATATCCTCGGTGAGGTAGCCCTCGCGCCGCGCACCGCCGCAGACCACGGCCAACAGGAACAACAACTCCACCATGGGAGGATCGTTGCTCTCCAGCAAGGGTTGCAGGCCCACCAGGCAGGCCTCGCCGAAGATGACCTGGCGGAACAAGCCCTGGTGCTCCAGCAAAAAGATCAGGTCCTGGCGCTGGCTGGTGCTCAGGCCCAGGTGGGCCAGCATGGGCGAGGCCTCCAGGGCTTCGGGCACAGGCGGCTCATCCTCTTCGTAGAGCAGGGCCGAAAGCATCATCAAGCGCCCCAAATAGGGCTGCACGTCCAACAGCTGGGCCAGGCTGGCGGTGAGGCGCTGGAACTGCAAGGGGGTGGCCCCCACGATGCCCGCCGCCGCGGCCCCGAACTCCTGGCGGGCCATCTCGTGGCTGAGCTGCATGTCCTGGAAGCCCTCCAGGCGGCGCAGGTCCATGGCGCTGAGTTTGCCCGCGGCGGCCAGGCGGCGGCGAGTCATGGGGTGCCCCGCCCCCTGGGGCAGCAGGCGCTCCATGAGCCGGGGACAGCGCCGAAGCAGGCGGCCCAGGTTTAGGGCGAAGCGCGGCAGCACCAGGAGCTCGTCCAGCAAATAGCGCTCCAGACGGGCCCTGAGCCCCTCCAGGCCCTCGGACATGTCCGCCAACTCGCCGGGATGGGGCTGGGGCTGGGCGGCCAAAAAGCGCTCCAGCTCGTAGCAGCAGCGGTCCATCTCCTCCAGGCGGCGGGCGGGCACCTCGGCCAGGGGCTGGCTCTGGGTGTGGCTCACCAGCTGGCCCAGCCGGGCCAGCTCCTGATGGGGGTCCATGAAGTGAGGCACCAGGGACCCGGTGGCCGGGTCCAGGGTAAGGTAGATGCCCGAGTCGCCCAGATAGGCCTCGCCTCCGGCGGCCAGGCTGCGGCGCAGGCGGCCCAGCTGGCCCGGAGGAAGCTCTTGGGGCGAAAAGGCCAAAAGGGCCCGGCGCAGCTTGGCCAGGCGCACGCCCAGCTCGTCCTCGTCGCCGTTGGCCAGCAAGGGGTTGAAGTTGATCAGGTGCTTTTCGCTCAGATGCACGCAGATCCACAGCAGGGTGAAGCTGGCCGCCGTGCCCATGCTGGGCAGCAGCCGCCCGCTGCCGTGCAGTTCGCAGGTGAGCAAGGCTCGGAAGAAATAGGGCCGCACCGAGGAATCCCCGGCGTAGAAATGCTCCACGAAGCGGCGCACCTGCTGCACCAGCTCAATGACCTGGGCTATGCGCTCCAGCTTGGCCGGATCAAAACCGGCCAGGGCCTCCTTTTCGCGCCGGCCGGCCAACTCCAGGCGCTGCCAGTCGCCCAGGTGCTCGAACAGGTTGAACAGCTTTAAAAGCTTGCGGGTGGCCTTGGCCTGCACCCCGCCCACCTGGCTGATTTGCTCGTCCAGAATATCCATCCAGGTGAGCTCGGGTTCGGTGAGCACCCGGATACATTTGTCGTAGAGGGTGAACATTTCCCAGGCCTGTCCCCGGCTAAGGCCCTCGCGGCTGGCCGCCGCGGCCTCGGCCACCGAAAGCAGGCGGTACAGGCGCACCACCGCCACCGCCTCTTCCAGGTCCTGGTAACTGTTCAGGTCGGTCAGCGGCTCCAGGGAGCTTTCCGGCAGCTTGCCGAAGGTGACCCGGGTCATGGTGCTGTGCCCCAGGACCATGAGGTAGAGCTGGAGCAAGGAGGCGGGCTCCACCCCCATGAGGGAGAGCTTTTCCAGGTTGTCCAGCACCGGGGTGCGCGGCCCCAACAGTTTGCCGGGATTCAGACGCTGCTCCAGGCGGGCCAGGCGGGGGGCCAGCTCCATGAGGCGGCGCACGTCCTTGAGCTGGCTCTGGTGCACGATGGTCTCAAAGGGCTTGCGCAGGCGGCTGAGTTCCAGGCCGGGCAACTCGGTGTAGGTGCCCTGGCGCACTTGCTCCAGAATGTCCAACACCCGGAGCACGTAGTCGAAGGAGTCCTTGTAGGCGGCCAGAAGCTCCCGGTCGCACCCGGCGATGCGCTTGCGCCGCACCCGGCTGGCGATGGCCGCGCTGGCCTCCGGCGGTTGGCGGCGGGCCCCGTGGAACTGGCACAGGGTGTCCGGGAAGTTGCCCTCGATGTCGTACTGGGAGGCCCAGGCCCGCTCCTGGGTCTCGGGCAGGGACACCCCCAGGTGCTGCTGGCTGAAAAAGGCCCCGAACCAGCGGCTCCAGGAGTTGAGGAGGCGCTCGTCGCTGCCCCTGGGAAGGGGCGGGCCCTGGTAGGCCAAGCCGTCTATCTCCTGGGGCTCCAGGTAACCCAGGCTGCGGCCCTCCAAAAGCCCCTCCACCGTCTCGTGGTACACCCCCAGGCCGGAAAGGAAGGAGTAGAAGTCGAAGCGGTTGACCTCCATGGCCATGCCCGCCCCGCTCTGGTAGCGCCGCCTGGTGCGGTAGATGTGGCTGAACATCAAGAAGCGCTTGAACTCAAGCTGGTTCTTGAACTGCACCTGCATGGTTTCGTTGGTGCTGGACAGGGGGCGGTCGGCCAGGATAAGCAGTTCCCCGCCCTCGGCCAAAAGGTCGTAAAGCCGGCCGGCCGCGAAGTATCCCAGGTCTTCGCGCCCACGGCGGTCCTGGGGAGTGTCCCAGCCCGCCCGGCGCAGGCGTTCGGCAAAAAACTCCCAGGGCTCCTCCACCAAAACCACCGCCTCCAGGGGGGCCCGGTTGGCGGCCAGTTGCTCCAGGCTTTCCAGCACCACGAAATCCAGGTGGGGCATGCGGCTGGTGAGCTCGGGCAACAGCAGCTCGCTCTCGGCCGAAAGCAGGCCCACCCGCATGGTCTCGCGCAGGCGGCGCACCATGAGCCCGCTCAAAAAAGCGATTATCTCGTCGGCCCGGGCCCGCACCTCCACCAGGAAATGAGCCACGTATTGCCGGGGGATGAGGAAAAATGGGCTCCCGTGGTGGGTGTAGCGGATCAGCAGCCCCAGGCGCTTGAAGATGTCGTTGAGTTGGCGGTAGTTGGCGGCCACCGCCTCGGAGTCGGCCAGATCCAGGCCCTCCACCAGCCGCGCCTGTTCCGGAGGCAGGGTGGCTTGCTCAAATAGACCCAGGCCATAGGCGTTGCCCCCCAGGCGATCCGGCAAAAAGGGCGGATGATCCTCGGCGGGGTAGGTGCCCAGGGGCACGTCCTCCGGATCAATGCCCAGCTCGGCAAAGCGCTCTGGATCAATAAAGCGGTATAGCCCCGAAAATCTTCTGACTTCCGGGGGCAGGGCCGCCTTGGCGACGGAGTCGGGCACGGCGCTCCTTTAGCCCGGGGTTCTCAGGTGGCAGTGCCACCAACTCCCGGGCGGACCAGCAAGGTGTCAGGAATGTTAACCCCTTGAATTGCAAGTGTCAACGCGCCTTGACCCCCGGCGGCGGGCGAGCTAGCCTACACACAGGCCCAGGCGGCTGAATTTGCATTCAACAGGGAGTTCACATGGATCAGGTTCAGAAGTTGCTCAAACGCATAGACACTTACGGCGAGCAGATGATTCAGGCCCAGCGCGAGTTGGTGGCCATTCCCGCACTGGGGCCCACCAGCGGGGGCGAGGGCGAGATGAAAAAGGCCCTGGTGGTGCAGCGCTGGCTGGAGGATCTGGGCCTCACCGTGCTGCACGAAGACTGCCCGGACGATCGGGTGCCGGACGGCGTCCGTCCCAATCTTTGGGGGGTTATGCCCGGTGGAGACGGCCCCACGGTGTGGGTGCTGGGCCATCTGGACGTGGTGCCCGAGGGCGACCGATCCCTGTGGTCCAGCGATCCCTGGAAGCTCCGGGTGGAGGGCGACCTCATCTACGGCCGGGGAGTGATGGACGATCACGCCGCCCTGGTCTCGGGCTTTTTCGCCCTGAAGGCCCTTAAGGAAGAAGGCATGGCCCCGGCCGGGGACGTGGGGCTGATCGCCGTGGCCGACGAAGAGACCGGCTCGGCATACGGCCTGGAGTATCTGCTTAAAACGCGGCCGGAGATGTTTTCGCCCCAGGATCTGATCTTGGTGCCCGATGTGGGCGAGCCGGACGGCAGCTTCATCGAAGTGGCCGAAAAGTCCATGCTCTGGCTCAAGGTGACGGTGCGCGGCAAGCAGGTGCACGGCTCCACCCCCCACAAGGGGGTCAACGCCCTGTACACCGCCGCCCGCATGATGATCGCCGCCCGTGAACTGGCCCAGGGTTTCGGGGCCGCCGATCCCCTGTTCGACCCCATGGTGAGCACCTGCGAACCCACCCGCAAAGAGGCAGGGGTGTCCAACATCAACACCGTGCCTGGCCGCGACGTGTTCTATATCGACTGCCGCATCCTGCCGGGGCTGGACCTGGACCAAGTAATGAGCGCCTTTGAACAGCGCTTCGGGGCCATCGCCGCCGAGGAGGGGGCTCAGGTGGAGCTGGAGGTGATCAACCGCGTGCAGGCCCCCGAGGCCACCGACCCCAAGGCCCCGGTGGTGCAAGCCCTGGTGCGGGCCATCCAGCGGGCGCGCGGCCTGGAGCCCACGGTGGGCGGGGTGGGCGGCGGCACGGTGGCCTCCTTTTTCCGCCGGCTGAACCTGCCGGTGGCGGTGTGGTATTCCTGCGAGCAGTCGGTGCACCAGCCCGACGAGTTCGCCAGAGTTTCTTCGATGATAGCCGATGCCAAGGTGTTGGCCCTTATCTATGCCGGACAGGCCTGAGCTAGGGGGAGGACGAAACGTGAAAAAGTTTTACTGGGCACTGGCCCTGCTCGCAGCCCTGGTTATAGCCGCGCCCCAGGCCCAGGCCGGAGCGGTGATCGATCGCATCCTCAAGCAAAAGGAAATGGTGGTGGCCACCAGCGGCGCCTACCCTCCCCTGACCGCCAAGACCAAGGAGGGGAAGTTTATCGGCCTGGACATGGACATAGTCAAGGCCCTGGCCCAGGCTTTGGGGGTGCGCCTGAAAATCCGGCAGATGCCCTTTGAGCGTCTGGTCTCCGCCGCGGCCAGCGGCGAGGTGGACCTGGCCATCGGAGGCATCAGCGTAACCCCCCGGCGCAACGCCAAGGTCTATTTCGCCGGGCCCTACTTCGTCTCCGGCCAGACCCTGCTGGCCACTGCCAAGGTGGGCGAGGGCATCAAGGGGCTGGACGATGTGAATCAGCCGGAGTTCACCATCGCCGTGGCCAAGGAAACCACCAGCGAGCAGGCCACCCGCCAAATCATGCGCCGGGCCAAGATAATCACCACCGACACCATGGACCAGGCTTTGGAGATGGTCTTGAGCGGCGAGGTAAAAGCCATGGTGGCCGACTACCCCTACTGCGCGGTGGCGGTGTTCCGCAACCCCGAGGCCAAGCTGGGCACCCTGCAGAAACCCTTCACCTTTGAACCCCTGGGCATCGCCCTGCCCCCCGATGATCCCCAGTGGGACAACCTGGTGACCAATTTCCTGTTCAACATGGAGGGCGGCGGCAGGCTGAACTTCCTCAAGAACCGCTGGTTCAAAAGCCCCGCCTGGATGCGCCTGCTGCCTCAGTAGGCAGTATCGTAAGCAGTAAGCAATATCGTCAGCAAAGCCGGGGCCATGCGCCCCGGCTTTTTTCGCGCCATCGGCTGACACGGACGGATTAAACTTGTCATCAGGGCCTGCCAGAGGCCATGATGGGAAGATATTAAAGCGATTATAATCTGCAAGGAGAGCTTAATGCGTAAAAGAGGAATCGTTATTGCCTTAGTGGCTTTCATGACCCTGGCCCTGGCCTCGGCCGCCCTGGCCGGCCCGGTGTTGGACAGGATACTGAAAAAAGGTGAGTTGGTAGTGGGCACCGCCGCCGACTACCCCCCCTTCAACTTCAAGGCCGCCGACGGCACCATCATGGGCCTGGACATCGACCTGGCCACGATTATGGCCAAGGCCATCAACGTGAAGCTGAAGATCGAGGTCATCCCCTTCCCCAAACTGCTGGACGCCCTGAACGCGGGCAAGGTTGACGTGGCGATTTCGGGTATAACCATGACCCCGGTGCGCAACGCCAAGGTGTTTTTCGCGGGGCCCTACTTCATCACCGGCCAGGGAGCCCTGATGAAGGGCGAGATGATGCAGAAGATCCGCGACCTCACGGACTTCAACCACTCCGAATACACCATCGCCGTGGCCAAGGGCACCACCGGCGAGATCACCACCAAGCAAGTCTTGCCCAAGGCCAAGTTGCTGGTGGCCAAGGACATGGACGCCGCCCTCCAGGCAGTGCTGGACGGCAAGGCCCAGGCCATGATAACCGACTTCCCCTTCTGCGTGCTGGCCAGCTTCCGCTACAAGGCCGACAACCTGGCCGCCCTGCAGAAGCCCTTCACCTTCGAGCCCCTGGGCGTGGCCGTGCCGGCCAACGACCCCTTGCTGCAAAACATGGTGGACAACTTCCTGGGTACCCTGGAAGGCGGCGGCGGTATGGTCGAGCTGAAAAAGCGCTGGTTCAAGCAGTCCGGCTGGATCAAAAAGCTGCCCCAATAGCCTCGCGATACGCATAACGCAAAAGCCCCGCCCAAATGGGCGGGGCTTTTTTATCTGGTTTCTACCTTAATTCCAGAGCGTCACCCGCGGCACAGCCAGGCGCCGCAGGGCAAGGCGGAAACGAGCGAGGGACGCAGGGGTAGTAGACCTATCGTGGATCCCAAACCCTCGTTACAGCACCGCCCTACATCCACGCCCCGCCAGCGCCAGGGGCGGCACAGCCAGGGGTTCGCGGGCAAGGCGGCCGACTAGCCGGGTGCCGAAGCTGTAGGAAAACCTACTGCGAGGCTCACGCTAGGAGGCCAACGCAGCCCCCGGACGCCTGGCGAAGCCGCCCCGCTAGTCCTGTTCGGCTTTGCACTCGGGGCACACAGTCCCGCTCCCCTTCTTCTTCTCCACCACAAAGGGATGGTCGCAGGCGGGGCAGGGGGTGGGCACCGGTTTGCTCCAGGTGGCGTAGTCGCACTTGGGATAGTTGTCGCAGCCGTAGAAGTTCTTGCCCCGGCGGGAGCGTTTTTCCACGATGGCCCCGCCGCACTGAGGGCAGTCCACCCCCACGGGCAGTCCCCGGCTGTAGCGGCACTTGGGGTAGTTGGAGCAGGAGATGAAGCGCCCGCCACTGCGGGTGGGCTTTATCACCAAGGGCCCGCCGCACTTGGGGCAGTCTTCGCCCAGGGGCTCGGCCACCGGTTTTTCCATGGCCTGGCCGTTTTCGTCCAAGGGCAGGATATGGCTGCACTTGGGATAGGCGGTGCAGGCCAAAAACGGCCCGTAGCGGCCCTTTTTGACGGCCATGGGCGAGCCGCACTTTTCGCAGGCGATCCCTGGGTCTTCGGGGGGCTCGTCGGGAATGATGTTGCCCTTTTCGTCCCGGCTGAAGTCAAAGGTGGTCTTGCATTCAGGGTAGCCGCTGCAAGCCAGGAACTCGCCGTTTTTGCCCAAGCGGATGGCCATCTTCTTGCCGCACTGGGGGCAGTCCACATCGGTGGCCAGTCCTTTGCCCTTGACCTGGCGCATGGTGGTCTTGGCCTCATCCAGGGCCTTGGAAAAGGGGCCATAGAACTCGGCCAGGAGCTTGCGCCAGTCGCGCTTGCCCTCCTCCACCTGGTCCAGGCTTTGCTCCAGTTGGGCGGTAAAGTCCACCTCCAATATCTGGGGAAAGCTCTCCACCAAAAGATCGTTGACCACCAGGCCCATCTCGGTGGGGGCCAGTTGGCGCTTGAGCTTTTTCACGTACTTGCGGTCCACCAGGGTGCTCAGGATGGCCGAGTAGGTGGAGGGGCGGCCGATGCCCTTCTCCTCCAGCTCCTTGACCAGGCTGGCCTCGGAAAAGCGCGGCGGGGGCTGGGTGAAGTGCTGCTTGGGCTCGATGCCTTCCAGCTTGAGCACCTGGTCCTTGGCCAGGGGTGGCAGCAGGCCCTCCTGCTCGGCCTCTTCGCCGTTGTCCTTGCCTTCTTCGTAGACCGCGGTGAAGCCGGGGAAGGTCTTGATCTGGCCGTTGGCCCTGAGCAGGCCCTTACCCGAGGCTATGTCGGCCTGGGTGCGGTCGAACAGGGCCGGGGCCATCTGGCTGGCCAGAAAGCGCTGCCAGATGAGGCGGTAGAGCTTGAGTTCGTCACCGCTCAGGTACTGGGCCATGTCCTCGGGGGTGCGCGCCCCGCTGGTGGGGCGTATGGCCTCGTGGGCGTCCTGGGCCCCGGAGCGGGACTTGTACACGTTGGGCTTGGGGGGCACATAGTCCGCCCCGTAGCGCCCGGCGATTATGTCGCGGGCCTCGGCCATCGCCGGTTGGGCCAGGCGGGTGGAGTCGGTACGCATGTAGGTGATCAGACCAACCGCGCCCTCGGCGGTCTCCTTGCCCTCGTAGAGCTTCTGGGCCAGGGTCATGGTCTTTTTGGTGGTGAAGCCCAGCTTGCGGTAGGCCTCCTGCTGCAAGGTGCTGGTGATAAACGGCGGGGCCGGGCGGCGCTTCACCTGGCGCTTGTTGATCTTGGTGACCGTGAAGGGGCCACCCTCGATGGCCGCCACTCCGGCCATGGCCTGGGCCTCGTCGGCGGGCTCGAACTTCTTGCCGCCCACCTCCACCAGCTTGGCGCTGAACTTGGGCGGGGCGTCCCCGGCCAGGGCGGCGGTTACGCTCCAGTACTCCCGGGCGTCAAAGGCCTGGATGGCCCGTTCGCGCTCCACGATGAGGCGAAGGGCCACCGACTGCACCCGCCCGGCCGACAGGCCGCCGCGCACCTTTTCCCACAGCAAGGGCGAAATCTGATAACCCACCAAGCGGTCCAGGATGCGCCGGGCCTGTTGGCTGTCGTAGCGGTGGGGGTCCAGCTTGACCGGCTCGGCCACCGCCTTTTTGATGGCGTCCTTGGTAAGCTCGTGGAACAGCACCCGGTGGTAGCTGTCCAGGGGCCGCCCCAGTTGGTGGGCGATATGCCAGGCTATGGCCTCGCCCTCGCGATCCGGGTCAGGGGCCAGGTAGACCTCCTGGGCGTTCTGCGCGGCTTTTTTAAGTTCGCGGACCACCTTTTCCTTGCCCTGGATCACCTGGTACTCGGGCGTAAAGCCTTCGTCCAGGTCCACTCCCAGGCGTTTCTTGGGCAGGTCCACCACGTGTCCCACCGAGGCCTTAACCGAGAAGTCCCCCCCCAGGTACTTCTTGATGGTGCGGGCCTTGGCCGGCGATTCGACTATAAGAAGGTTCTTAGCCATAACGGTAAAGAGGCTTTATCTCCGTTGGAGTGTATCTACAGGTTAAGCACATAATGTTTGCCAGGCAACTCCACAACTCTTTCGGCCAAAACCAGGTTGAGCAAAAGAGTGGCCAAATCGCCGGGGGCCAGGCCGCTGGCCCGGCCTATCTGGTCTATGTGCTGCGGCTCCGGGCCCACCAGCTTGAGCAGTTCGGCCTCGGCCGGGCTAAGCTCGCCGGGCTCGTCGGGCCTCGGGGCGCCCGGTCCGGGCCCCGGCGGCAGGGCTCCGGGCTCGAAAAGATCCCGGCTGGAAGTGAGCAGACGGGCCCCTTCCTTTATCAGTTGATTGCTGCCCGCGCTAGTGGCCGACCCCACCGGCCCCGGCACCGCGAACACTTCCCGGCCCTGTTCCAGGGCGTGGCGGGCGGTTATCAGCGAGCCGCTTTTAAGGCCCGCCTCCACCACCACCACCGCCCGGCTCAGCCCGCTGATCACCCGGTTTCGCACCGGAAAATGGGCCGGAGCGGGCTTGGTGCCCAGGGGAAATTCGCTGATCACCGCGCCCTGGGCGGCCATGCGGGCGATTAAATCCTTATGCTCCCTGGGGTAGGCCACATCCAGGCCGCAGCCCAAGACACCCACTGAATGCCCGCCCGCCTCCAGGGCCCCGTGATGGGCCGCGGCGTCCACCCCCCTGGCCAAGCCGGAGACCAGGCTGACTCCCTGGCGGGCCAAGTCCCGGCCCAGTTCGCCGGCCAGGCGGCGGCCATAGGGGCTCATGGCCCGGCTGCCCACCACGGCCACCCCGCCATCGATGCAGGGGGACATGTCGCCCAAAACGAACAGCACCGGGGGTGGGGCGTAGATGCCCGCCAAAAACGGCGGATAGGCGGGGTCGGTCAGGGTGAGCAAGCTGCCGCCCATGGCCTCCAGGCTTTTGAGCTGATCTTGGGGGTCGGTCTCCCAGGCCCGGCGGTGCACCGCCCGGGCCACCTGGGGCCTGAGGCGGGGTATGGCCTGAAGGGCGCCCAGGGGAGCGCCCAGAACCGCGCCAGGGCTGCCGAAGGCGGCCAGCAGACGGGCGAAGGTGACGCTGCCAACGCCGGGGATGAGCTTCAGCCCCAGCCAATCCAGCAGCTCCTGGGAGCCCTGGGCTCGTGTTTGCCCTTCCATGGGGTAGAAAAGCTACCTACTGCCACCCCCACAGGTCAAGGGCTTTTTCCCGAAGCCTCTGCTGTATTACAATGAACGAAGATGTTTACAAGCAAGCGAACGGGGGAATCCATGCAAGGTCTCACCCTTTGGCGTTGGTGGCTGGTCCTGGTGTCATTGGCGGTTTGCGCCTTTGGCCTGGCCCTGGCTCTGGCCGGGACCAGCGGCCCTTTTGAGTTTTTCACCCAACGCATTAACCCGGTTTTCTGGGGCCAGACCGGCCCGCCCCCCGGCGCGGCCGCCTTCCAACGCTGGGTCTACGGCGCCTGGGGGGCCACGGTGGCCGGTTGGGGCCTGATGATGGCCTTCATCGCCTGGGTGCCCCTGGGCCGGGGCGAGCGATGGGCCCGCAACGCCTGGGCCTTGTCCCTGGCCTTGTGGTTCGTGGTGGACACCTTTTACTCGATCTACTGCGGAGTCTGGATAAACGTCTTGTTGAACCTGGCCCTGTTGGTGGCCATGGGCCTGCCCCTGGTGTTCATTTGGCGGCGCATGGACCCTACGGCCTAGATACTTTGGGACCAAAGGCGGGGAAGCTCGGCAAATCATTGACAGCTCCGCGCCGCGTGGGGTACCTTGGCTTTTGCGCCCGCCACCGCACAATCAGGTGGGGCCTTTGGGCCCCAGGAGGAGAACCATGGCCCAGGACCTTGGCGACCGCCCCTGGTACGGCGACTGGCCGGAAGGCGTTCCCAAAAGCATAGACTTCCCAGAAATAAGCCTTAGCGACCTGCTGCGGGAATCCGCCGCCGCCTACCCGGACGACAAGGCCATCGTGTTCTTGGACTCGGTGATGACCTACCGGGAGTTGGACGACGCGGTGGACCGCATGGCCACCGCGCTCAGTAACCTGGGCTTGGCCAAGGGTGACGTGCTGGCCATAATGCTGCCCAACTCCTTCCAGTTCGTCATAGCCTTCTACGCCTGTCAGCGCCTGGGCATGGGGGCCACGGCCATCAACCCCACCTACAAGGCCCTGGAGATAAAGCACCAGCTCAACGACGCCGGAGCCAAGGCCCTGGTGGTGTTGGACTCGGTATTCGCCGAGGCCGGGCGCATCCTGGACCAGACCCAGGTGAAGCACCTGATCGGCACCAACGTCGCCGATCTGCTCAAGATCAGCGGGCTCAAAAAATGGCTGGGCAAAAAGCTGGGCAAGATTCCCACCGGCCAGTTGCCCGCCGGGACCCTGAGCTTCAAGGAGCTACTCAATACTCCGCCCAATCCGCCCTCGGTGGAGATCGACCCGGTAAACGATATCGCGGCGTTGCAGTACACCGGCGGCACCACCGGCACCCCCAAGGGGGCCATGCTCACCTCTTACAACCTGGTGAGCAACGCCCTGAGCGGCAAGGCCTGGATCGGCAGCAACTTCCCCAGGGACGCGGGCTGGGTGGGGGTTTTGCCCCTGTTCCACGTCTTCGCCATGACCTGTTGCATGAACTCGGCCATCGCCTCCGGCGGCTTCATGCTGCTGTTCCCCAAGCCGCCCGATTCCATGCTGGAGTGGGCCGATGAGATCCAGAAGTGGGGCAAGGGCACCCAGCTGTGCATGGCCGGAGTGGCGGTGCTGTTCAACAAGATCAACAACACCAAGGGGCTGGAGGCCTACGACCTCAGCCCCCTGACCGCCTGCCTCTCCGGGGCGGGCCCCCTGCCTCGGGACGTGCAGATGACGTTCGAGGAAAAAATCGGGGCCAAGGTGGTGGAGGGCTACGGCCTCAGCGAGTCATCCCCGGTGGTCACGGCCAACCCCTTTGTCATCCCCGAGGGCAAAGAGAGGGTCATGGGCTCCATCGGCCTGCCCTTCCCCAACACCGACTGCAAGATCATGGACCTGGAGACCGGCGAAACCCAGCTGGGCTACGGCCCGGAACAAGTGGGCGAGCTGTGCGTAAAGGGCCCCCAGGTGATGAAGGGCTACCTCAACCGGCCCGAGGAGACCGCCCGCACCCTGCGCGACGGCTGGCTCTACACCGGCGATATCGCCTACATGGATGAGCATGGCTACATCTTCATCATGGACCGGGCCAAGGATCTGGTGAAGTTCAAGGGCTACAGCGTATTCCCCAAGGAGGTGGAGGACTACATGTTCAGCCACCCCGACATCCTGGAGGTGGCGGTCATCGGTTTGCCCCATCCCAAGGTGGGTGAGATACTCAAGGCCTTCGTGGTGCTCCAGCCGGAAAGCGAGGGCCAGGTGAACGAGGACGACATCATCGCCTGGTGCAAGGACAACATGACCCATTACAAGGTTCCCTCCATCGTGGAGTTCCGCCAAGAGCTGCCCAAGACCATGGTGGGCAAGGTGCTCCGGCGGGTGCTCAAGGAAGAAGAGGCCGCCAAGGGCGCATAATGGCTGCCGGGCTGGGGCTCTATCTGCATCTGCCCTTTTGCCCGGCCCGATGCCCTTATTGCGATTTTAACGCCAAGACCTACGACCACGGCGAGGCCCGCCGCCTTCTGGCGGGCCTCGCCGTTCATTTGAGGCGTATCGCCCCCAGGGCCCAGTGCCGCCGCTTGGCCACGCTCTACGTGGGCGGCGGCACTCCGGCCATGCTGCCCGCTGCGGCCCTGGCCTCGCTTTTGGAGCAAATTGCCCGCCTGATCGGCCTGGAGCCAGGGGCCGAGGTCTCCCTGGAGGCCAATCCCGGCGCTTTGTCCCCGCTCAAGCTGGCCGCGCTCAGAAAAGCCGGTTTCAACCGCCTGTCCCTGGGGGCCCAGAGCTTCAGCTCCGAGCTGCTCCGCGCCCTGGGCCGCCGCCACACCCCCCGGGCCACGGTGCGGGCGGTGGAGGCCGCCCGGCGGGCGGGCTTTACCAACCTGAACCTGGATCTCATCTACGGCCTGCCCGGCCAGAGCGCGGCCATGGCCACCGCCGACCTCATGGCCGCCCTGGAACTGTCTCCCGAGCACCTGTCCTTGTACGAGCTCACCCTGTCGCCGGAGACCCCCTTTGGCCGCCGCTACCGCCCCGGAGAGCCGCCCCTGCCCTCTGACGGCCAGATAGTGGAAATGGAGCACAGCGCCAAGGCGCTTCTGGAAGATGGCGGCCTGATGCGCTACGAGGTGAGCAACTACGCCCGGCCCGGCTTGGAGTGCCGCCACAACCAGGCCACCTGGCAGGGAGGCGACTACCTGTCCCTGGGGCCGGGGGCCCACGGCCATCTGGCCGGGGTGCGTTGGGCCTACGTGGCCGATCCCAGCGAGTATTGCCGCATGGTGGACCAGGGGCAGGAGCCCCTGGCCATGCGCGAGGAGTTGAGTGCCGAGCAACGGGCCCTGGAGTTGATCCTCCTGGGACTGCGCACCGTGCGGGGAGTGGAGCTGGCCTCCTTGGCGGTGCTCCGGGGAGCCGATCCCCGCAGGGTCTACGCCGGGCCCCTGGCCGAGCTGCGCCGCCGGGGCTGGGGCCACCTAGCCAAAGGCCGCCTGATCCCCACCGAGGCGGGCCTGGACATGGCCGACGCGGCGGCGGAGCTGTTTGCCTAGTTCCCTTGTGAGTTGTAAATTTTGTGGTCAGTAGATGTTTAGGCTAACTTTTTAACAAGGCTCACTGGCGCAACCCATGACCGACACTCCCCTGCAACGCGCCGCTCTCACCCTGGCGGTGATCAGCTCCTTCGTAACCCCGGTGATGGCCTCGGCGGTGAACCTGGCCCTGCCGGACATGGGCCTGCGCTTCGCCCTGGACGCGGTGACCCTCTCCTGGGTGCAGACCTCCTACATTCTGTCCACGGCGGTGTGCGTGGTGCCCGCCGGGCGCCTGGGCGATATCCTGGGCCGCAAACGCATATTCATTTGGGGCATGTCCACCTTCGGCCTGGCCTCACTGCTGGCCTGTCTGGCCCCTTCCATCCTGGTGGTGCTCATGGCCCGGGTGACCCAGGGCGTAGGCAGCGCCATGGTCTTCGCCACGGGCATGGCCATCCTATCGGAGGCCTACCCTCCCGGCCAGCGGGGCCGGGCCCTGGGCATCAACGTGGCCGCGGTGTACGTCGGCCTGTCTCTGGGCCCCCTGCTGGGCGGCGTGATCACCACCTACCTCACCTGGCGCGGCGTATTCGCCCTGGTGGTGCCACCCAGCGCCCTGGCGGTGTGGGTGGCCATCTATCGGCTTGACGCCGAGTGGGCCGAGGCCAAGGGCGAGCACTTCGACCTGATGGGTTCGCTTTTCTACGCCCTGGCCCTGGTGGGCCTTATCCTGGGCCTTACCCACATGCCCACCTGGGCGGGCGGGGGCCTGGCCCTGGCGGGCCTGGCGTTCTTGTGGCTCTTCGGGTGGTGGGAAGGCAAAAGCCAGGCCCCGGTGTTCCCGGTGCACCTGATCAGGACCAACCGGCCCTTCGCCTTTTCCAGTCTGGCCGCCCTGATCAACTACGCGGCCATCTTCGCGGTGACTTTCTTGCTCAGCCTGTATTTGCAGCGGGTCAAGGGCTTCAGCGCCTCGGCCGCCGGGCTGATCCTGGTGGCCCAGCCGGTGATGCAGGCGGTGCTCTCGCCGTTGGCCGGGCGCATCTCCGACCGGGTGCAGCCGCGCCTGGTGGCCTCGTTGGGCATGGGGCTCACCGCCCTGGCCCTGGCCGGGCTGGCCCTGCTGGACATGGATACCTCGACGCCCTACATCATCGCCTGTTTGATGCTCAACGGCATCGGCTTCGGGGTGTTCTCCTCGCCCAACATGAACGCCATCATGTCCTCGGTGGCCCCGCGCTACTATGGCATCGCCTCGGGCACCGTAGCCGCCATGCGCATGATGGGCCAGATGGTCTCCATGGGCGTGGCCGCCTCCATGCTGGCCATCTTCGTGGGCCAAGCGCTGATAATCCCGGCCACCTACCCCGCCCTGCTGGACAGCCTGAAAGCCACCTTCCTCATCTGCTGCCTGCTATGCGTGGCCGGGATCTTCGCCTCGCTCTGCCGGGGGGAATTACCCAAGGAATAAGGCGGCTGCGCCAGACAACGAGGGGCTGCGTTATCAGCATCGCTCAAGCCTCGACGTAGCTAAGGCTACGCCTGCGGCTTTCACTCGCTGAATGCCTTGCCCGCCGCCGCCTGGCTGTGCCGCTATCGGGCTCGGATGATGGCCTGCGAAAAAGGATATTCAAGGCACATCGCCAGAACTAGAATTTAGCAAGTCGTCCGGCTTGGGAAATGCTTCGAGGCTAAAATTCCGGCGACTCGTTTCGCTTGTCCGGTTTTTTCTTTTTGCGTTTGGCCACCCATTGCTCGAAATCCACCACCTTCATGCTTCGCTGGTAGCCGGTGAACACCTGCTCCACCAGGGCCAGGGCCCCTTGCAGGGACTCCAGGTTGCCCAGGACCAAGCCGCCCGCACCGGCCCGCCTGGCACGAGACACCCGCCACCAGCGCATGCCCAGGGCCAATGCCAGCCCCAGGACCAACCCTCCGGCCAGGCCCCACAACCACCCCTGGCTCCCCTGGTAAGACAGACAGGGGCCGGAGGCCAAAAAAGGCCCCTGACCCGGCGGCCGGGAAGCCACCTTGCCCAGGCAGGCGGGCGTCAGCACCAAACCCGCCAGTAAAAACCAAACCACAACCACTTGCCGCACCAATGTCCCCCCTGCCCCCAACGTGGGCAGGCCACAACCGTGCAAAAGCGACGCCGGATGGTGCCGACTAAAATATTCATTCAATTCAGAGGCTTGATCCCCCCGGACCGAACATGCCCCCCCAAACCTACCGAAAGGCGTTGGCTAGATACCGTAGCAAAAAAAAGGGGCCGACCGGCGACAAACGCCGGACGGCCCCCAGGCAAGGGCGGTTTATTAGGCTATTTGGCCAGGCGCGAGGCCACCAGCTCGGTGATGTCCAGGACCTTGACCTTGCCCAGCTTCTCTTTGCGGGCCCGGGCCGCGGCCTGGTTCAGGGAGTTCTTGCAGGAGGGGCAGGCGCTGACCACGGTGTCCGCCCCCTGGGCGATGGCCGCCTTGATGCGCTCAAAGGCGATGTCCCCGCCCAGCTCGTTGGCAAAGGCCTTTACCCCGCCGCCGCCGCCGCAGCACTTGGCCAGGGTGCGGTTCTGGGGGAATTCCAAGAGATCCACCCCGGGTAGGGCCTTGATCACTTCTCGCGGCGGCTCGTACACCCCCAGGTGACGGCCCAGGTCGCAGGGATCGTGGTAGATGGCCTTCATGGGCTTGCCGTCGTCCTTGAAGTTCAGCTTGCCCTCGTTGATGAGCCGCTCCAAGAGGAATACCACATGCTCGGGCTTGTAGCCGTCACCGTGCCCCTGGTGGGGATAGACGTCCTCAAAGGTTTTGTAGCAGCCCGCGCAGGTGGTGAGCAGGGTGCCCACGCCCTGTTCCTTGAAAATCTTGTCGTTGGCCGCGGCCACGGTGTGGAAGGTGTCCATGTCCCCCACCAGATAGGCCAGGTAGCCGCAGCAGTTCTCATCCTTGCCCAGGGTGGTGAAGTCGATGCCCGCCGCGTCCAGAATCTTCATAACCGCGGGGATGATCTTCACGTCCTGGTAGGAGGCCACGCAGCCCAGGTGCAGCATGGTGTCCGCCCCCGGCTTGGCCTCGTAGCCCACGGGATAGGAGTCGGTGCGGGTGTCCCGGGGCATGCTGAAGGGGTTGCCCGCCTCGACCATGTCGCTCATGAGCTTGACGAATATCTCGGGCAGGAAGCCCTTTTCCACCAGGCGTTGGCGGGCGGCCTGTACCACGGAGGCCACGTTGATCTGGGCCGGGCAGGTGTACTTGCAGTTGAGGCAAAGCATGCACTTGTACAGGCGCTCGGCCATGTCCGCCGAGGGCTCCATCTGCCCGGACAAAAGGCTGAAGGCCAGGGTGATGCGGCCCTTGGCGTTCATGGACTCCAGGTCGGTCTGGGCGTAGGTGGGGCAGCCCAGGCGGCAGAAGCCGCACTGGATGCAGGCCACTATCTCGTTGTCCACCTCGCCGAAGCTGGCCACGTCCAGGGAGCCGGTGCGCAACGGCTCGAAGCCGCTGGTGTCGTACACGTCATCGATGGAATCCCGGAGGCCCATCTTGCCGGGGTTCAGGATGTCCTTGGGGTCCAGGGCGTCCTTGATGGTCTGCATCACCTCCATGCCGGTGGCCCCCAGCTCGGCCATTATCACCGGCGACTTGGCCATGCCCAGGCCGTGCTCGGCGCTCATGGTGCCTTCCATGGAGGCAGTCAGTTCCACGAACTCCAGCACGATCTTTTTCACCGCGTCCCACTCGTCGGCCTTTTTCACATCCATGATAAAGGTGGCGTGCAAGTTGCCGTCGCCGATGTGGCCGAAGGTGGCGATGGGGAAGCCGTGTTTTTCGCCGATGGCCTGAATTTGGCGGATGGTCTCGGGGATCTTGGTCATGGGCACCCCGAAGTCTTCCATCAGGGGCACCAGGCGATAGCCGGGCTTGAGGCGGCTCATGGCCGGGACCAGGCGGTGGCGGGCCTCCCACAGGGGAGCCTTTTCCACCGGGTCGTCGGTCCACTTGGCGTTTAAGATGCCGTGCTTGGCCGCGATGGCGTCCACCTGCTTCACGTAGTCCTGAACCGCCGTTTTGTGACCGTCCAACTCCAGCATGATCATGCAGCCCACGCCCTCGTCCACCTTCAGGTCGATGGCCTTGGCCAGCACCGCGATGGAGATGTTGTCCAGAATCTCGCAGGTGGCGATGGGCACGCCGGTGGTGAGCATCTCGGTGACCGCGTCACCGGCGCTCTGAATGTCCGGAAACTCCAGACGGGCGCTGATGGCGTAGGCCGGGGCGGGCAGAATCTTCATGGTGGCTTCGGTGACCACCCCCAGGGTGCCCTCCGAAGCGCAGAAAAGCTGGGACAGGTTGTAGCCGCTGGAGGTCTTGGGGGCCTTGGAACCGGTGTCCAGGATGCGGCCGTCGGCCAAGACCACCTTCAGCGCCATTACGTAGTCCTTGGTGGTGCCGTACTTCACCGCCCGGATGCCGCTGGCGTTGGTGCTGATCATGCCGCCGATGGTGGCGATGCCCGCGCTGCCCGGATCCGGCGGGAAGAAGAAGCCTTTTTCGGCCACCGCCGCGTTTAGCGCCCCGCAGACCACCCCGCACTGCACCCTGGCGTAGTGGTCGGGCAGGTTGATCTCCAGGATTTTATTCATGCGGATGAGGTTCAGCAGCACCCCGCCCTTGGGAGCCAGGGCCGCGCCGGTTACGCTGGTGCCGCCGCCGCGGGCGATCACCGGCACCTCGGCCTGGTGACAGGCGGCCAGAATCTCGCTTACCTGCTCGGTGGTCTCGGCGAATACCATCACCTGGGGCGGGGCCATGTGCACCGACATGTCCCGGCTGTAGGCCTGACAGTCGGCCTGGTTGGTGATTAGGTTCTCCTGTCCCACGATCTCGGCAAGTCTTTGGTTGATATCCATGATTCTTCCTCCTATCCCAGCCCGCGCCAAAAACCGGCGGGGAGGGCGCAAACGCCCTCCCCGCCTTTGGCGAACCTATCCGGGCCATAGGTGCGGGGCCAAAGGCCCCGGCTCCCCATGGCTGCGAAACAATATCGATATGGCCAAGAGGCGTGCACTCTTAGCCCCTAAGCCTGGTCCTTTTCCGCCTTCTCGATCTCGGCGCTCACCCACTGTTTGTAGGCTTCGCCCTGCATCAGCTTGGACAGGTCGCCGGTCAGGTCGCTGGGGGTGATCTTGCAGATCCAGCCCTGGCCGTAGCAGTCGGAGTTGATCAGCTCCGGCTCGTCCTCCAACTCCTCGTTGCCCTCGGCCACCTCGCCGGAGACCACGGCGTATACCCGGCCCACCCACTTGCCGCTCTCGATGGAGCCGAAGGGCTTGCCCTGGGTCACCTCGTCGTCCTCTTCGGGCACGTCCACAAAGGTGATTTCCCCGGCCAGCTTTTGGGTGAGGTCGGTGGTGCCCATGATCACCACGCCGTCCTCCACCTTGGCCCAGTAATGGTTTTGGTCGTAGTAGAGATCGTCGGGAAAATTATAGCCGCCTATTTCCATGGACGCCATCCTCCTCGCCAACCCCCGTAGGGGTGTCATTAAGTCGTTTAACAGCCCGTATTCGGCAAAAGTTTTTTCTTATAGAATAGCCCCGGCCGCGCCACCCGCCTAGCTCTTAAAAGCGGCCAACAGAGCCTTGGGTTTGGCCCGGTTCAGCTTGAAGCCCAACTCGTCGGGTGTGAGACCCAGGCCCAGGCCCAGCACCTGAGTCAGGTACACCACCGGCACCTTGAATTTGGTTTCCATGCGCTTGGCGATGGCCTTTTGCTGGCCCTCGTACATCACGTTGCAGAAGGGGCACACCAAGACCATGGCGGTCACTTCCCGGGCGTTAAGCTCGGCCAGCTTGGCCCCGGCCAGGGACCCGGCCAGGTCTTCATCCGCCCCCAGCACCCCGCCCCCGCAGCAGTCCTTGAGCCGGGGGTAGTTATCCACCTTGGCCCCGGTGGCCTCGATAAGCTCGCCCATGCTGGTGGGGGCCTCGGGGTCGTCCGGGCCGCCGATGATTTCGGCGGGCTTCAGGTAGTGACAGCCATAGTGGGGGGCGAAGGTGAACTCGCTGAGGTCGCGGGTCATCTTGGCCCGGATGGCCTCCAGTCCCACATCTTCCAAGAGATAGCGCACCAGATGGGTCACCCGCACGCCGGGCGCGTATTCCAGGCCCAGGGGGGCCAGCTCGGCGTTGACCCGCTTGGCCGCCTCGGGGTGGTGGGCCAGGTGATGCTCCGCCTCGGCCAGGGTGCCGGCGCAGGCCGAGCACAAAGCCACCAGGGGCAGGCCGTGGGCCCTAGCCTGGGCCAGGGCCCTGGCGGCGATGGTCAGGGCGTGGGCCTGGTCGGTGCCCTTGAGGGGGTAACCGCAGCAGGCCAGGGACTGGTCGTCCACCAGCTCCACGCCCAGGACTTCGCACACCTTGCGGGCGCTGAGCTCGTAGTTGAGATTGCGCACCGGCACGGTGCAGCCCAAAAACAACAACGCCTTCATCGCGGCTCCTCCCCGGCCTCGCCCTCACTGGGCTTCAGGCCCAGGATGGCCTGGAAGTCTTCGGGGCGCTGCTGTACCGGGGGCAGCCCCAGGCCGGAGCGCTTGTCGTTCTCGAAATCGGTGACCTCCAGCAAACGGCCCTGCTTGGCCAAAAGCTCGGCGGTTATCTTGGCCGAGGGCGGGGCGTGGCCTTCACGGGCGGCGATGTTCTTGATGGCGGTGAGCACCTCGGTGAAGCGCACCTGCTGGGGGCACACCTCGCCGCAGGAGTAGCAGGAGGAGCACAACCAGATCAGCGGCGAGGCCAAGACCTCCTCGCGCCTGCCCAAAAGGGTCAGGCGGATGATGCGGCGGGGGTCGTAGGCCGGGCGGTTGGCCCCCACCGGACAGCGGGCGCTGCACGCGGCGCAGGCGAAGCAGGCGCGGATGCCCGCCCCGCCGGGCTCGGCGGCCACTTCATGCTTGAAGCCGGGATCGCAGTCGTTGAGCCGCATGGTTATTCCTCCCCCGCCTTTTGGGCCATGGCCCGCACCGCCGAGGCCAGCTCCCTGGTCTGGTTGCTGGCCAGAGGCAGAAACTCCAGGGCGTCGGTTGGCAGGCCCAAAGCGGCCAATTCGCCGCTCAAGGAGGCGATCTTGGCCATGGCCTTGTGGTTGCCGGTGATCGAGCGGCAGTTGCCGGGATGGCAGCCCGCCACCAGCACCCGCTGGGCTCCCATTTCCAGGGCACGCAGCAAAAGTAGCTGGCTCATGCGCGCGGCGCATACCAGGGGGTAGATCACCAGACCGGCGGGCCACTGGTGGCCCTGGGCCGAGAGAGAAGTCACGGCGGGCATGCCCGAGGCGGCGCAGGCGAAAAGCACCATCTTGGGCTCCGGGGCCAGGGCCAGGCCCCACTCCAGGCTGGAGAACATCTCCGGGTTGCCCCAGCTAGGCGGGGCTATGGCCTCGGCCGGGCACTCCGCCGCGCAGGCCCCGCAGGCCACGCAACCGGCCGGGGCGCACTGGATGTGGTCCACTGTGTAACGGGGCACCCCGTGGGGGCAGGTGCGTACGCAGGTAAGGCAGCTGGCGCAAAAGTTGTCGCGCACCGCGGGCATGGGCACCACCTTGCCGGTGAGCGCCTGGTGCATGGCCGCGGCGGCGGAAGCGGCCTCGTCCCGGCGGGCTTCGCCTGGGGAGGTGCCCCTGAGGGCGCCGGTGATGAACAGCCCGGTGCGGCTGGTGCGCCCCCCGGCCAGGCGGGGGTTGTCGGGAACCAGCTCGTCCCAGGGTTTGACTAGCAGGTCATTGTCCAGCCAGGCGGGCCTGGCAGCCGTGGCCTGCTCGGCCAAGACAATGGCCGCCGGGGCCAACTCCAGCTCCTCGCCCAGCAGGGGGTCGGCCCAGGCCAGTTCGCGGCCGCCCTGGCGCACCTCCAGCTTGCCCGGCCCCACCCGCACGGCCAGAACCCCGGCCTCGCGGCAATCGCGGAAGAGCTTCTCCCCGCCGGGCGCGGCCACTCGCGCCTCGGAGAACAGCAGGCTCACCTGCACCTTGGGCCTCTCGGCCAGGGCCAGGGCCGCCTGCATGGCGGCGCTGAAGCTATAGGATGGAACGGCCTCGGCGGTGCCGGCCAAAACCGCCACATGCAGCCAGCCGTCCTCAGGCCCGGCAAAGTCCTCGGGGTTGAGCCCACTTACCGGCCGGCACAGCGCCGGGTCCAGGCCGTCCACCTCGCAGCCCACGACCAGTTCGCCGGACGGGGCCAGGAACACCGCGCCGTAGGTCTGGGGCGCGTCGCCGTTGGTGGAAAGCCAGGCGTTGAAACCGCCCGCCGCGCCGGTGAGGCGGGTCAGTTCGCTATTGGGGGCCAGGTCCACCTGGGCGGGTAGCTGGGCGGCCAACAGGCTCACCGCCTCGGGGTCGTCGTCGGCCCCGGCCTGGTCAACCGAGTCAAAAGGCGTGGCCAGGGTGACCGGATGGCCCATGGCCGCCGCTTCCCAGGCCGCGGCCAGGGCGCTGTAGCCAGCCCCGGCCACCAGCACGCTCTGGGCGGGCTGGGGGGCATACACCGGAGGCAGGGTGCCCTTGGCCGCCCGCCCGGCGGCGCGCGACACCGCCACCGCCGCCCTGGCCAGGCGATGGGCCTCAGGTCCGCCGCCCACCTCGGCGGCCAGTTCCAGCCAAGCCACCGGCAGTCCCATCAAACGCTGACGCACCGCAGCAGGGGCCTGCTCCTGGGAGGTGGTCACCACCGCCGCTTCCAGCAGGCCGCCCTGGTCCAGGGCCATTCCGGCGGCCTTGGCCACCAGCGCCGGGTCCAGGTCTTCCAGGCCAGGCGTGTCCACCCAAAGCAAGCTGAGCTTAGCCATGGCGCGCCTCCGTGAGAGAGGCCACCCGCACCGCCGCCGCCGAAGCGGCCAGCCCCGCGTGCACTATGGACTCGTTCAGGGACCGGGGACCAGCCGCCGCCCCAGCCACGAACACCCCGGCGGGGCCACCATCGGCGGTCAAAAATCCGTCATCGTCCTTGGCCGCGCCGAAAAGCTCGCCCAGGGCCGAGGCCCCGTTGGGCGGCCCCAGGCCCACCGAAAGCACCACCAGGTCGAAGCCCTCTTTTTGGGCCTGCTCTCCGGCCAGGGCGTAGGTCACCTGGGGCCCGCCGTCCCCGGCGGTCACCTCGCCGGGCATGGCCCTGACGAAGCGCATCTGATGGCGCATCAGGGGCAACTCGTCCTCCCAGGCCCGTCCGTAGTCCTGGACATCCATATGGAAGAAGGTGACCTCGCTATCGGGCAACAGCTTGCGGATGACCCGGCCCATGCGCAAGGCGTAGCCGCAACAGACCCTGGAGCACCATAAGCGGCCCAACGAGGCGTCGCGGCTGCCCACGCACTGGATGAAAGCCACCTTGGCCGGAGCCAGGCCATCCGGTCCCAAGGCCCCTTGGGACAGCATGGCCTCCAGTTCCAGGGCGCTGAACACCCCCTGGACCCGGCCGTGGCCAAAACGGGTCTTGCCCGCCGGATTGAAGGCCCCGCCGCCCACCGCCAGGATCACCGCCTGGGTGTTCAAAGTGGTGCGCTCGCGCAGGGGACGGCCCGCACCGGGGCCGATCTCGCCGCCGGGTTGGGGAGCCAGATCCACCTGCCAGCCGTCGTTTTGGGGCTGGGCCGCCACGGCCAAGGCCGCGGTATAAATGGTGATTTGCGGCAGTTGGGCGGCCTGGGCGAGCAACTCGCCCAAACGGCAGGCCCCGCAGCGGGCGCAGGCTTCGGTGGCCTTGCAACAGAACTGGGAAGCCCTCCCCCCCAGGCGGGGCTCCCGCTCTATCAGGGTGGCGGCCACACCACGGCGGGCCAGGTCCACCGCCGCGGCCAACCCGGCCACTCCGCCACCAAGGATCAAGACCGGCGTGTCCAATTGGGCGTTGGTCAAAGCATCCTCGACTGTTATAAGAGCTTTAAATGCCGGCCCGAGAAACCGCTCCCGCAAGGGGGAGTGAACGGCCCTAAGCGCCGGATTAAGCTCCGAAAATTAGCGCTTGACAAGCCAGACGGGCCTGCCTATAGTGCAAGTTAGCTAGATTGTAGCTAACTTGTAACCACGTGTCTACCATTTTTGGCCCGCTTTGCCGTGTTTCCGGCCTTGCACGGCGGCAAAGTGTCGCATAGGCCGGAGGCTAAGTCATGTCTGAAAAAACACCACCGATTCAAGCGACCAAAATGATGAAAAAGCTCATGGCCGACCACTTTTTGGCCCTGGACCGCGCCGCCGCCGAGGGCAGCCCCAAGGTGGCCTGGTGCACCAGCGTAGGCCCGGCCGAGCTGCTTATAGCCATGGGTTTCGAAGTCTACTACCCTGAGAACCACGGGGCCATGTTGGGCGCTTCCCGTATGGCCACCGACACCATACCGGTGGCCAACGCCCTCGGATATAGCCCGGAAATATGCTCCTACCTCACCGCCGATGTTGGTGCTTTTCTCAAAGGAATCACTCCCTTGACCAGAGCCTACGGCATCAAGGGCGTACCCAAACCAGACGTGCTGGTGTTCAACACCAACCAGTGCCGCGACGTGCAGGACTGGTTCGAGTGGTATGGCCGCCACTTCGATGTACCGGCCATCGGGGTGCGCACCCACCGGGGCGTGGGCGAGGTTCGTGATTACATGGTGGCCGACGTGGCCCAGCAAATACAGGACCTTATTCCCACCCTGGAAAAGGTCAGCGGCAACAAGTTCGATATCGACCGCCTGCGTGAGGTGGTGGGGCTATCCAAGCAGTGCACCGAGCAGTGGCGCGGCGTGCTGGAGTACGGCGCGCGGGTGCCCGCCCAGCTTAACTTCTTCGACCACACCATCCACATGGCCCCGGCGGTGGTGCTCCGGGGCCGCCCCGAGGCCATCGAGTATTACGACACCCTGCTGGCCGAGTTGGTGGAGCGCGAGAAGATGGGCTATTCCGCGGTGCCCGGCGAGCGCATGCGCCTGTATTGGGACGGCATGCCGGTGTGGGGGCGTCTGCGCATGCTCAGCGAGCTGATGACCGAACTCAAGGCGGCCATCGTTTGCTCCACCTACTGCAACTCCTGGATATTCGGCGCTTTTGACGCCAACGATCCCTTCGAGTCCATGGCCCGGGCCTATACCGAGCTGTTCATCGTGCGCGACGAGGCCTACAAAGAGGCCTACATGAAAGAGCACATCGAGCGCTACGGCTGCCAGGGCGTCATCTTCCACGACGCCAAGACCTGCCCCAACAACTCCAACAGCCGCTATGGCCTGCCGCAGCGTTTCGCCGAGGTGCACGGGGTGCCCTCCTTGGTCATCAACGGCGACCTCAACGACCTGCGCTGCTTCAGCGACGAGCAGGCCAAGACCAACCTTGAGGCCTTTGTGGAGCAGATCGAGGAAGCGGCCGCCTGATGGTCTTCGGCGGCATAGACATTGGGGCCAGCGCCACCAAGGCGGCGCTCGTAGACGACTCCGGCAAGCTCCTGGGCAGCGCTGTGTTGCGCTCGGGAGTGGACTTCACCGCCAGCGCGGCGCAGGGCATGGACCAGGCTTTGGCCCAGGCCGGTCTGGACGCCGGGCAAGTGGAGGGAATCTTCGCCTGTGGTTACGGCCGCAAGAACGCGGCCATGGCCCAGGAGACCCGCACCGAGATCGCCTGCCACGCCGCCGGGGCCTACTATCACTTCCCCCAGGCGCTGACCGTGGTGGACATCGGAGGCCAGGACAATAAAATCATCAAACTCAACGCCCAGGGGCTGCGCACTTCTTTCAAGATGAACCGCAAGTGCGCGGCGGGCACCGGTGCCTTTTTGGAAGAGATGGCCCTGAGGCTGGATCTGCCTCTGGAAAGCCTGAACGGCTTGGCCCAAGAGGCCACCGAAGAAGCCACCCTGGGAGCATATTGCACCGTATTCACCGCCACCGAAGTGCTGTCCAAGATACGCGACGGCGTAAAGGTGCAGGCCCTGGTCAAGGGCCTGTTCCGCTCGGTGGTCAAGCGGGTCATGGAAATGGACATCTTTGAAGGCGCGGTAGTCATGACCGGCGGAGTCGCCGCCCACAACCCCTATCTGGCCGAGATGCTGAGCCTGGAGCTGGGACGCCAAGTGCTCCTGCCGCCCCGCCCTCAGCTAAACGGCGCCTGGGGAGCGGCGATCCTGGCCCGGGACTTTAGAGCCCGGCAACTGGCGAGCGAATAACTTAGGCCCAAGGGCCGGGGGGTTTGAGGGGACCCCCCGGCCAGGGTTGAACCCCAACGGGAGAGGATGTAGTTATGAACCGCTGGCTCACCGTGGCCGATATTCTTCGGGTGAACGCCATCAAGTTTCCGGACAAGGAGGGCGTGGCGGATTTAAAGCGTTCCTTGACCTTCAAACAATTCAACGAGCGCTGCTGCCGCCTGGCCAACGCCCTGGCCGACCGGGGGCTCAAAAAGGGCGACCGCATCGCCATGTTGGCCTTCAACTGCCTGGAGTGGATGGAGTTTTACGGAGCCTGCGCCAAGGGCGGCTTCGTGGCCGTACCCATCATGTTCCGCCTGACCCCCACCGAATACACCTACATCTTAAACAACTCCGAGACCAAGGCCATCATCGTGGAGAAGCCCTTCGCGGCCGACGTGATGGACGCCAAGCCGGACCTGGAAGCCATATCGGACAACGGATACATCTACTTTGGCGAGGGAGCGGCCCCGGAGGGTTACACCCACATGGAGGAGTTGTTCGCCGCTGGGTCGCCCGAGGAGCCAGCCACCAAGGTGTATGACGAGGACACCTGGATCGTCATGTACACCTCCGGCACCACCGGCCGCCCCAAGGGCGTGGTGCGCACCCACGAGTCCCTGGCTGGCAAATACTGGACCAACATCGCGGCAATGGGCTACGACCGGGACGACCGGGGACTTTTGGTCATGCCCATGTGCCACATCAACAGCGTGTTCTACTCCTTTGTGTTCACCTGCCTGGGGGCCACCGCCGTGGTCTACAACTCGGTGTCCTTCGACGCCGAGCACATGATCAAGACCCTCAGCGAGTTCGGCATCACCTTCACATCCCTGGTGCCCACCCACTACATCATGATGCTGGCTCTGCCCGAGGAAGTTAAAGCCAAGTACAACGTGGACTGCGTCAAGAAGCTCCTCATCTCCTCGGCCCCGGCCCGGCGCGACCTGAAGTTGTCCATCATGGAATACTTCACCAACAGCCAACTCTACGAGGCCTACGGCTCCACCGAGGCCGGTCTGGTCACCCTGCTGCTGCCCTCGGAGCAGTTCGACAAGCTGGGCTCCATCGGCCGCGAGATTCCCGGCACCGACCTTATCAAGCTGTTGGACGAAGACCATAACGAGGTGCCCGTGGGCGAGGTGGGCGAGCTCTACTCCCGGGGCCCGGCCATGTTCAGCGAGTACTGGAAATTGCCCGAGGTGACCAAAGACTCCTTTGTGGGCGATTTCTTCAGCGCCGGCGACATGGCCTACATGGACGAGGAGGGCTACTACTACCTGGTCGACCGCAAGAAAAACATGATCATCACCGGCGGGGAAAACGTCTACCCCAGCGAGGTGGAGGACTGCCTGGGCGGTCACTCGGCGGTCAAGGACGTGGCGGTGATCGGGGTGCCCGACGACAAGTGGGGCGAGAGCGTCACCGCCGTGGTCATCACCCACCAGGGCTACGAGCACGGCCCGGAGCTGGCCAAGGAGCTCAGCGAGTTCACCAAGGGCAAGATAGCCGGATTCAAGCGGCCCAAGAATATCCACTTCGTGCCCGAGGACGAGATGCCCCGCACCGGCACCGGCAAGATTTTGCACCGGGTGCTTCGGGACCGCTACGGCCATTGGTCCGACAAATAAGGACTAATAAGACCAGCAGCAATTTACAGGCTGCCATTATGGCTACCACCGTTTAACCGATACGGAGCAGACCATGTTCAGCAAAGCCTTTGTCCCCCACAAGGGGTACTGGTCCTCGCCTTTTTCCCGTTGGCAGGGATCGTTTCAAAACGAGCACCCGGTAAAACTGGCCGCGGCCACCACCAAAAAGTTCCTGGAGCTCAGGGGCATCGACCCCAAAGTTTTCGACGGCTGCACCTTCGGCATGACCATCGGCATGCCGTCCTGGTTCTACGCCAACCCCTGGTACTGCGCCCTAATGGGCAACGACCGCATCTCAGGCCCAACCGTGAGCCAGGCCTGCGCCACCAGCGCCACCGCGCTCTATGCCGCCGCCTCCGGGCTGGAGTGCGGAGCCCACGAGTGCAACCTGGTGGCCACCACCGACCGCTGCTCCAACGGCCCCCACACCGTGTGGCCCAACCCCAAGGGGCCCGGCGCCGAGGTGATCAGCGAAAACTGGATGATGGACAACTTCAACAAGGACCCCTATGGCGGCGAGGCCATGTTCATGACCGCCGAGCTGGTGGGCAAGGACAACGGCGGGGTCACCAAGGAAGAATCCGACGCCCTGGCGCTTCGGCGCTACGAGCAGTACCAGATGGCCCTGGCCGATGACCGGGCCTTCCAAAAGGGCTACATGATCCCGGTGGACATAAAGCTCAGCAAGAAAAAGACCGTCACCGTGGAGGCCGACGAGGGCATCACGCCCACCACCGCCGAGGGCCTGGCCTCCTTGAGGCCCATCCTGCCCGACGGCGCGCTGACCTTCGGGGCCCAGACCCACCCGGCCGACGGCAACGCCGGGCTCATCGTCACCACCCAGGACAAGGCCAAGGAACTCTCTTCCGACAAGAGCGTGACCATCCAGATCCTCTCCTACGGCTACGGCCGGGCGGCCAAGGCCCGCATGGCCGCGGCGGTGACCCCGGCGGCCCAGATGGCTCTAAAAAACGCCGGCCTGGAGGTCAAGGACCTGGCCGCGGTGAAGACCCACAACCCCTTCACCATCAACGACATCATCATGGGCCGCCTCATGAACATCCCGGACGACATCTTCAACAACTACGGCTCTTCCATGATCTTCGGCCATCCCCAGGGGCCCACCGGGGCGCGCTGCATGGTGGAGATGATCGAAGAGTTGGTGCTAAAGGGCGGCGGCTACGGCCTGTTCGCGGGCTGCGCCGCGGGCGACACCGCCGCCGCGGTGGTGTTCAAGGTTTCCTGACCAATAACCAGCCTGCTCCGATCCCCGTACCCTTGCATGATGATTCGCCGTCCGGCCCCGGCCGGGCGGCGAATCTCTTTGTTGCGCCGCGAAGGCCCATGAGGCAAGCTGGGCCTATCTGACAAACACCATCTGATGTCGGGAGGACCGCCATGAACGTCAACCAAGTTCCCCTTTTGGTGCGCCGGGAGATAGAGGCCACGGTGTTGGCCCAGGTTTATGGAGTGCTGCGCCAGCGCCTGGGCCAAGAAGAGGCCCTGGCGGTGATGACCCAGATGGTGGAGCAGACCGCCGAGGAGGCGGGCAAGGCCTTTGCCGCCGAGGCCAAGGCCGGGCCCAGCCTGGAGCACTTCGCCACCATCTGGGACCGGCTGATGGCCGTTCCCGGCTCCCTGGAGACCGAGGGCTATGAGTTGGAAGAGGGCCGCATGAGCCTCACCGTGACCGGCTGCGGCTATCTGAAGCTGTACCGGGAAATGGGCCTGCCCGAGGAGCTGTTGCCGGTGCTTTCCTGTTGCCGGGACTTCGCCTTCGCCCGGGGCTATTCCCCCCGGCTGCATCTGGAGCGCCCCGTCTTTATCGGCCAGGGCGACGAGGTCTGCAAGTTCGATTACACCTGGCAGTAGAACCTGATCTCCTAAGTCCTGAAATCAGGCTGTCCAATAGCTTCTTGCAACCGGACCCATCTTGAATTTTGTAGAAATTGTTTTTCCGAAGACGAACGCGCGAAAACATTCGCGGCACAGCCAGGCACCGCAGAGCAAGGCGTGCGGCGAGCGCAGGCCTCAGCGTGGCAGAGTCACGCTGAGGGCCTAAGCGATGCCGGCAACGCAGCTATCGGTCGTCTGGCGAAGCCGCCGAATCAAGGCCTGACCGTGGTGAGATACCTAAACTTGCCGTCTTTTACTTGAAGAATAACCACCGGCTTGATGGCGTCGTGGCGCAGCAGGGTTAGCATGCCCGTGGCGCCGGGGAAATCCTTGGTCTCATCCAAGGCCTTGGCGACGGCCGGCGGGTCGGTGGACCCGGCCCGGGTGATGGCGTCCAGCAGGACGTTGTAGGCGTCGTAGGTGAGCGCGCTTATTGACTCCGGGGCATAGCGGTAGTTCTTTTTAAAAGCGGCCACAAAGCGCTTGCCCGCCGGAGTCTCCACCCCCTGGGGGTGAAAGTGGGTGGTCAGGCACAGCCCCTCCACCGCGTCCTTGCCCAGGTAGAGCAACTCGTCGGTCTGGGCTGCGTCGCCGCTGAGTATGGGCTGGTTAAGGCCCATGGCCCGGGCCTGGAGGGCGATGAGGGCGTCCTCGCGGAAATGGCCTGGCAGGTAGATGATGTCCGGAGCCGCCTTTTTTGCCGCCGCCAACTGGGGCGCGAAGTCCCGGTCCCCGCTGTTGTAAAAAGCCTTGAGCACCACCTTGCCGCCCATTTGCTTGAACGCCTGCCTAAAGCAGCGGGCGATGCCCACGCAATATTCTTGGCTAAGATCGGTGAACACCGCCGCGGTCTTGGCCTTCAGGCCCTCGCGGGCAAACTTGGCCGCCACCTGCCCCTGAAAGGGGTCCACGAAGCACACCCTAAATATGTACTTGCGCCCCCTGGTTACCTTGGAGTTGGTGGCCCAGGGAGCCACCAGCGGCACCTGGGCCTTTTCGGCCACCGACGCGGCGGCCAGGGTGTTGCCCGAGGTCAGGCAACCGATGATGGCCCGCACCTTGTCCTCGCGGACAAGGCGGGAGGTCTCCCGGCAGGAGCCCACCTTGTTGCTTAGGTTGTCGGCAAGGATGAGATCCACCGGGCGGCCCAGCACCGACGGACGGCGTTTGTTGGCCATTTTAAGGCCCTTGAGCCCGCAGTCGCCATAGGCCGCTTCCGTCCCGCTTAGGGGAAAGACCACCCCGATCTTGACCGGCCCGGCCTTTCCGGCGGCCAGGGTAGACCCCTGGCATAGCAACAACACCGCTGCCAGGGCGGCGACAAGGGCCAATCCAGGCATGGCGATAATTTTTTTCAGACGCACCGCGTCCCCTCCGGTAGATACCGGCGAACTTGCCAATTTCAACTTATTTAAGGGCTCGGAAAGTGTCAAGACCCATGGCGGGCAAGCCGGTCTCCGGTGGCTAGCCTTCGGAAGAGGCTGCCTGGTCCTTTTGGTCTTGGCGACGGCCCAGCCAGGTGATTAAAAGGGCCAAGGCGATTGAACCCCCAACGATCACATAAAATTGCCAGTTCATGGCCGCATCCTCCCTGGGCGCTTGCTTTTACCAGACACCTCACCATAACACCGGCGCGGCTATGGGAGCAAGGATTGTGGCAATTTCCCTATTCGAACCGGGCCACCACCGGGGTATGGTCGCTGGGCTTGGCCAAGCCCCGGGGCTCGGTGTCCACCAGGCACTCGTTGCAGGCTTTGACCAAGGGCGCGGTGGCCAGGATCAGATCGATGCGCCAGCCCAGGTCGCGCTTGAAGGACTGGGGCAGGCGGTAGTCCCAAAAGGTGAACTGCTTGTCCTCGGGATGGTGGCACCTAAACAGGTCGGCGAGGCCCCAGGCCTCGATGCGCTCCAGGGCGGCCCGCTCGTCAGGGTGACAGCTCACCTTGCCGGCCATTCGCTTGGGGTCGTACACGTCCAGGTCGCTGGGGGCCACGTTCATGTCCCCGGTGACGATCAAGGGCTCCTGGGGGTCAAAGCGCCGGGGCAGCATCTGGGCCACCTGGTCCAGAAACTCCAGCTTGTAGTGCCAGGCCTCGTGGCCCACCTCCCGTCCCTGGGGCACGTAGAGGTTCACCACCCAGCCGGTTTTAAACCGCGCGGCCAAGACCCGGGCCTGGCCGCCGTCGCCTGGCTCCAGACCCTGGGCCACCTCGGCGGCTTCGCTCTTGCTCAGGATGGCCACCCCGTTGAAGGATTTCTGCCCGTGAAAATAGGTGTGGTAGCCCAAATCCTCAAAAGCGGTGGCAGGGAAGTCCTCGTCCATGACCTTGGTCTCTTGCAGGCAAGCCACGTCCGGCGCGGCCTTTTTTAGCCAGTCCAGCAAAAGGGGCAAACGGGCCCGCACTCCGTTGACGTTGAAGGTGGCCAAGCTCCAGGCCATGTGGCGTTTCTCCTTGCTGTGGGTGTTGGCTCATCATAGCACGGCCGCCGCGCCTTGCCAGGCTCCGGCGGCCGGTATAGACTAGTGGTTCCAATGATGAAACCAGGCCCGGAGAGAAGGACCATGCCCATTTACGAATTCCGTTGCGAATCCTGCCAGAGCGTGTTCGAGCACCTGGCCATGACCTCCGGCGAGCTGGTGGAGATGAAGTGCCCCGAATGCGGCGGCCACGAACTCAGCCGGGTTATGAGCACCTGCGCCTCGGTGGTAAACGGCTCCAAGAACGCCCCGTCCCATGCCAGCCCCACGGTGGAGAACCGCTCCTGCGCCAACGCGGGCAACTGCGGCACCATCACCCTGCCCGGCATCGACTAGATCCCGGCATAAAGTTCGAGGCCCACGCCCAAGCTTGTTCCCTTCTTCAGCTTGTCACCGGCATATCCTGCCGCTATGCATAATCTTGTCGGCATAGCCAGGCGGCCGGCGAGCGCAGGCCGGAGGCGTAGTAAAGCTACGTCGAGGACCTAGTGACGCCGTGGGCGCAGCTATAGGGCGTCTGGCTATGCCGACTCTATGGAATCGGTAGCAGTACGAACGCCGTGGTAGTCCACACGGCGTGGGAGATGATCACCGGCGGTATGCGCCCCAACCGCCAGTAGAGCAGCCCCCAGAAGGCCCCGGCCACGGCGGCCGCTCCCATGAGCATGATATTGAGCGACGGCAAGTGCACCAGGGTGTAGAGCCCGGTGGCGCACAGCCAGCCCTTTAGCGGGCCCAGGCGCTCCATGAGCCCGGCCTGCATGTAGCGCCGCCAGAAAAGCTCCTCGCAAGGCCCGATTATAAAGAACAAAAGCGGTGCGATAAGCCATTGGGACGTGCCCTGGCCCTTGGCGTAGATGGCCCCCACCTGGCCGGCCAAAGAGGGGAAGATCTGGGTGCTCACCGCCTTGCCCAGCCAAAAGACAAGCCACAGCACCGCCGCCGAGGCCAGGCCCCACGCGAGGTCCGAGGGCCGAAAGGCCAGGCCGCCGGGCACCGGGGGCCTGAGGGACAGGGAGGCTACGGTGAGGATAAGGGCGGTGGCCGCGATCTTTAGCCAGAAATTGCCCCCGGAGAAGCCGAAGGCGAAATAGAACAGCAGGGCGGCCAGGGCGGTCATGGCTCCCAGGGCGATCCAGCCCTGCCGTTTGGCCTTGAGGTTCACCGCCCGCATCGCCTCTCCCTGCTGAAAAAGTTGCCCGCAGTTCCAGATTAGAGCAGAAAATCACCGGTAGCAATGGGCCCGGCCCGCATCTGCTAAAATAAGATCGGCCTGAAACAAACACTTCCTTAACCCAGGGAGAACATCATGAGCCGGTCGCAAGCAACACGTCTCGATCCCTATGCCATGTCCTGCCGACAACTGGACGATGCCGCCGCCCATATCGACATCGATCCCGGACTGCTGGAACGCCTGAGATTCACCGAGCGAGAGGTGACGGTCAACTTCCCGGTGAAGATGGACGATGGATCGTTGAAAATGTTCACCGGCTACCGGGTGCAACACAACGACGTGCGCGGCCCCTTCAAGGGCGGCCTGCGCTATCACCCGGACACCGACCTGGGCGAGGTGCGCGCCCTGGCCATGTGGATGACCTGGAAGGCGGCGGTGGTCAACATCCCCTATGGCGGGGCCAAGGGCGGGGTGCAGTGCGACCCCAAGAAGATGTCCCGGGCCGAGGTGGAAAAACTCACCCGTCGCTTCACCTGGGGCATCGCCTCCATCATCGGGCCCGAGCGCGACATCCCGGCCCCGGACGTGTACACCGGGCCCCAGGAAATGGCCTGGATCATGGACACTTACTCCATGCTCATGGGCCAAACCACCCCCGGCGTGGTCACCGGCAAGCCCCTGGAGCTGGGAGGCAGCCTGGGGCGCTTCGAGGCCACCGGGCGCGGCGTGGTAATCGCCGCCGAGCGGGCGGCCCGCCACCTGGGCCTGGAGCTGGGGGGCATGAAGGTGGCCATACAGGGCTCGGGCAACGTGGGCGGGGTGGCGGCCCGCTATTTTGAAAAGGCCGGGGCCACGGTGGTGGCCATGAGCGACTCCCAGGGCGGGGTCTACAACCCCCAGGGCGTGCGCAGCGAAAACGTCCTGGCCTGCAAGGATCAGTATTCCTGCCTGTTGGGGCACAAGGTCGCCGCCGAGGATATCAGCAACCAGGAGCTGTTGGAGTTGGAGGTTGATCTGCTGGCCCCCTGCGCCCTGGAAGGGGTGCTCACCCAGGACAACGCCGACAAGGTGAAGGCCCGCCTGGTGGTGGAGGGAGCCAACGGCCCCACCACCCCGGAGGCGGACGCCATACTTGGAGACAAGGGGGTGCTGGTGGTGCCCGACATCCTGGCCAACGCCGGGGGAGTGACGGTAAGCTACTTCGAGTGGGTGCAGAACCTGCAAAACCTCTTGTGGAGCGAGGAGCAGATCGGCCAGCGCCTGGAGGAAATAATGGGCCGGGCCATGGACGAGGTGCTGGCCATCGCCAAGGAAAAGAAGGTCAGCCTGCGCACCGCGGCCATGATCCTGGGGGTGGGCCGGGTGGCCCAGGCCACCAGGCTCAGGGGCATTTATCCCTAGCATTACCGGCTGGCTGTGCCGGGTTAAGATGCGGGCAACTAAAGGATGGAATCCATGGAACATGATTTGAGAAAACCGCCGGCTCTGGTGAACCGGGATCAATGCCTGCTGGTGATCATCGACATGCAGCAAAAGCTGGTGCCGCTCATGGCCGACAAACAGCGCTTGATCGCCAACGTGTCGCGCCTGGTCCGCTTTGCGCGCATCGTGAACATGCCGGTGGTGGTCACCGAGCAGAGCAAGCTGGGCCCCACCATCGAAGAGATCGCCTCGGTGCTGCCCCACTCGGCGGACCCGGTGGAGAAGATAAGCTTCGACTGCTTTGGCTGCGGACCCTTCCAGGAAAAGCTCTGGGAGCACCAGAAACCGGTACTGGTCTTCGCGGGCATCGAGAGCCACATCTGCGTGGCCCAGACCGCGCTGAGCGCCCTGGTGGGCCACGAGGTGCATATCATCGCCGACGCGGTGTCCTCGCGTTACGAGCCCAACCGGGCGGTGGCCCTGCGCCGTTTGGAGCAAGCCGGGGCGGTGATCAGCTCCACCGAGATGTTCATGTACGAGGTGCTGGGCGAGGCGGGAACCGAGGAGTTCCGCGCCGTCCTGCCGCTTGTGAAAGAGACTCCGTAGCCCGCACATAGTTTGGAGGTTGTGCGCTGGCTGTGCCGGTTAAGACTCAAGAGGATTATTCACAAACTTTTCGAGCCGCGAGAAGTAGGCCGTCCCGCCAACGACGTAAGTATCGTTGTGCCCGGCCCCCCGCAAAGTAATGAAACGCTTGGGCTGGGGCAGGGCCTCGAACAACTCCCGGCCCAGGCGGTAGGGCACGATATCGTCGGCGTCGCCGTGCAGCATAAGCACCGGGCAGGACACCCGGGGCGCCCGCCCCAGGCTGTTGAAACGGCCCTTTAGCCAGCCCTCCAGGCCGGGCAGGGGGAAGAAGCTTTTGGCCATGGCCCCCAGGTTGGTGAAGGTGGACTCCAATATCAGCCCGGCGGGGCGCTGCCGCGAGGCCAGATAGGTCGCGGCCACCCCGCCCAGGGAGCGCCCGAAAATCACCACCTGCCCGCCCTGGCTTTGGGCCTGCCCCTGGGCCCAGCGCCAAGCGGCCTCGGCGTCCAGGTACATGCCCTGTTCGCTGGGCTTGCCCTGGCTCTGGCCGTAGCCCCGGTAGTCAAAAATGAACACCGCCATGCCCGCCCGGTGCATGAGGGCCAGGTTTTCCAGGCGGTGGGAAATATTGCCCGCGTTGCCGTGGCAAAACAGCACCACATCTGCCGCGCCCGGCGCGGGAATATACCAGCCGTGCAGGCGAACCCCGTCGCCGGCATCGAGCCAGACGTCCTGGGCGCTGAGGCCGAAATCCCCGGGCTGGGCGTAATAGTCTTTTTCGGGGAAAAATATCTGCCGATCTATGAAGCCGTCGCAACCCAGCAAACTTAATCCCATCATCAGCAGCCCCAGGGCCGCCTTCACTTGCCCTTCTCTGAATCGAAAGGCGATATTTTAAGCACCTGCCCGGGCGCCGGGTTCAGGGTCATTTCCTTTTGGCGCAGATACACGTACACCGGTTCCTGCCAGGTGCCGCCCTCGTCCCAATAGTGGGTGACCACGCAGGTCCAGGTGAGGCGGTAGCGGTTGGCCCCCGAGGGCACCGCAAAGGAGGCCACGCCCTGGGCCTCCATGCCCACCTGGGGTTTGGCCAGGCCGCCCAGGGGCTTGAGCGGCCAGATGGCCGCCGCGTCGCCCAGCATGTAGGCCTCCACCTGCCAGGTGGGCAGCCCCAGCCAATGCCACAAGGTGGGCTGATCCTGCAAAGGGCCCACCTGCTCGAACACCGCCTGGTTGATCTGCTTTTGGTCTATGCGCCCCTGCACCGCCAGCTCCAGGCGGGCCGGGTGCTCCCCCAGGGGGGCGTAAAACCCGCCGCACCCGGCGGCCAGCAACAACAGCGCCAGGACCGCGCCCAGGCAATTTCGCGCTACACCGGCCATGCGCCTCCTCCGGCCGTGAAGGTTGATGCTTCCATTATAGCCTCAAGACCCTATGCTTAGTCATTGACACCCCGGCGGGATGCTTTTAGCATGGTGAACACACTAAAATTAAATCCTAGCCCTAGCTTGGGAGGAACCCGATGAACAAAGACGATCTGGCCGCCAAACTCAAGGAAATGTACCCGGAGATCACCGAGCACAACCTGACCCTGGATCTAGAGTTCAAGGCGGACAAGGACTACTGGGTGGTAAAGCTCTCCAAGGGCGATCACCTCATGCACACCCTGTTGGACCAGAAGGACGCCACGGCCTGTATCGAGGGCACCCAGTGCGTGTACCTGGGGGTGCAGATCGGACAATTCGTAAAGAACTTCGAGTACTACGCCTAGGCACATAGCGCCCGAGGTGATCGGTATTTTGCCCCGGGGTCTCCCCGGGGCTTTTTTCATGCCCACCCAGGAGACGAAGCGTGCTGCGCAACCAGCGCCTGATAACCGTCCCCTTGGACCAAGCCCAGTTGCAGGAGCGTAACCGCGCCCTGTCTGTGCTCTTGCAACTCAGCAACTACCTCAGCACCCGCACCAAGCTGGAAGACCTTTTGGGCGGCGCCCTGGAGCTGGTCATGGAGCAGCTCGGGGTGGACGCCGGGCGGCTTTATTTGGCCGCGCCCGAGGAGGATTGCTTCCGCCTGATGGCCTTCCGGGGGGTCAGCCCCGAGGGCCTTGAGACGGTGCCCGCCGGGGTGGGCTTCACCGGCAAGGCCGCCCGCACCCGCAGCTTTTTGGCCATGCGCGTGGAGGATCTGGAAGATGCCGAGCGGGTGATCCTTTTGGCCTCCAAGGGATTCAAGGGGGTCATCTGCCTGCCGCTGATCACCCGCGACCAGGTGATCGGGGTGATAAACCTGGCCTCCGAGGAGCTGATCCCTCTGGAGATGGCCACCATCGACCTGGTGATGGTCATGGGCAATCTGGTGGCCACCACCGCCGAAAGCGTGATCCAGGCCCAGGAGCTCAGCGAGCAAACGCGGCTTTTGGCCGAGCAAAAGGAGGCGGTGCAGTTTTTCGCCTACACCGCCTGCCACGACATGAAAAGCCCGGCCACCGGAGTGCACGGCCTGGCCCGCATGCTGGCCCAACGGGCCGGGCACAACCTGGACGAAAAGGGCCGGGCCATCATCGGACAGATCGAAAAGGCCTCCCAGCGCATCGAAGACCTGGCCCAAGAGGTAAACGCCTACATCCGGGCCAAGGAAGCCCCGCTCAAGGTGGCGCAGGTGAGCCTAAAGGAAGTGCTGGCCTCGGTGGCCGGCGAGATGGCCGAACGCCTGGAAACCAGGGGGGTCGCCCTGGAGCTTCCCCAGGAGGAAGTGGTGCTGGCCGCCGACGCCGGCGCCCTGGCCCGGGCCATCACCAACCTGGTGGACAACGCGCTCAAATACGGCGGCCCCGACTTGAGCCGCATCCAGGTGCTCCATTTGGAAGACGGGCCCCAGCACGTGCTCAAGGTGAGCGACGACGGGGTGGGGGTGCCCCCCGAGCTGGCCGAGAAGTGCTTCACCCTGTTCAAGCGGGCCGACACCTCCCAGGGCACCGAAGGCACCGGCCTGGGGCTGGCCATAGTCCGCGAGATTGCCCGGCGCCACCAGGGCCAGGCCTGGCTGGAAACCTCCCAGCCCCAAGGGGCCTGCTTCTGCTTTTCCCTGTCGAGCGATTTACCTATTAGCCCAACCGACTCTTAGCGGAGGCATAGCCAAGACTACGCTGAGGACCGAGTGACGCCGACAACGCAGCCCTGCGGCGTCTGGCGCAGCCGGACACCGCGCAAAAAAGCCCCCGCCCACAGTGGACGGGGGCCCTATCTACCGCCGATCGGCGGAGTTTACTTGAGCTTGTAGGGGTTGATGGTCAAAACCGGCACCGGGGAGTTGCGCACCACGTTCTCGGCCACGCTGCCGAAGATGGCGTGCTCCAGGCCCTTGCGGCCGTGAGTGGCGGTGATGATCAGGTCGATGTTCTTCTCCTGGGCGTATTTGATCACCTCGCTGGCCGGGTCGCCGCCCACCACATCGGCGGTCACGCCGGGGAAGTCGGCGAAGTGCTTGGTGACGAACTCCTCCATCTTGCGCTGGGCGCCGGATTTGAGGTCGCTCTCCATCTTGTCCAGGGAGGGGTGGGGCACGAAGAAGTTGGCGTAGTGACCTAGGTCTTCCACCACGTGCAGGGTGTGCAGGTTGGCGCCGAGCTTTTCCACCATCTCTTTGACCATGGGCAGGACTTTGGCGTGATGCTCGGTGAAGTCCACCGGATACAGGATATTGGTAATCTGGGCCATTGAAACCTCCGTGTCCTCTTCCTTATTGCCAAGCTTGGGCCAAGCTAGCCGAATCGGCCCCCCAAGTCAACGCCCAAGCGGCGGCGACTTATTTCAGAATGGGCTTTTCGAGGGGCGGCGCGCCTTTGTCCAGGCGCAGAGCCACTGCCTGATAAACGTCCTGGGCCACCTGGGGCGAGATCTGAGCCATGGCTTGGCTCATGGCCTGAGCCAAGCTTTGAGCCTTCTTGGCGGCCATATCCCGGGTGGCCCCGTATTTCTTCTGGAACATCACTCTTTTTACCGTTTCGCCCTGCTGAATGTCCAGCAAAGTAATGTCCACTTCCAACTGGGCCGTGGGCCCGCCGGCGCGGTCGTCCTCCCAGCACTTGACCAGCCCGCCCTCCAGCACAAAACGGGGCGTCTGGGGCGAGGAGGGGCCGAACACGGCGGCAAAGCGGCCCGAGTCGGCCATATCCCGGGCCAAAAGCCCGGCCACCATGTCCGAGGGATATCCCTGCCAACGGTGGTTGGCATAGGAATTCATCTGGTAGCTGCCGGGCATGTAGAACATGCGCTGGCTGGAGAACTGGGGCAGGGCTCCGAAACGCTGCACCTTGACCGCCGCGGCCAGGGGTTTGACCCCGGCCGGGGACGGCGGGGCATAGGCGAACACATATTGCTGCACATACACCGGCGGCGAACCGCCGCAAGCGCTCAGCAGGGCCATAGCGGCCAGGAGCAGCAGAGCGGCGGCTAACGCCGGGGGGACGATGTGACTAGGCCGGCGGTTCATGGCTGTCTCCCTTCCTGGTGCGGCGCGGTGGGTTGCGGCCTGGAGAAAATGAGGGTGCTGGGGTCGCGCTCCAGGTTTCGCAGCAAATCCTTCATGTTTTCCGAGGCCTCGCGGAGGTTTTGCATGGTGAGTTGGGCCTCCAGGGCCAATTGGTAGCTGCGCTGCTCCAGGCCCTCGAAGAGCCGCCCGGCCCGCTTGCCGGTGTTGCCCAAGTCCATTTTCTTGATGTCGGCGGCCAACTGGTCCACCATGCCCTTGGCTGAAACCACCGCCGCCTTGGCCTCGGCCAGCACCTGGCGGCTGTCTCCCACTAGGCCTTTGAGGGCTTTTTCGTTGAGCGTGCGGTCGACCCGCCCCACCAATTCATCCACCTTCACCGAAGCGTCGGCCACCCGTTCCAGGGTCACCTGCAGGCGTTTGTCGGTGAAAAGCTTCTCCACCCCTTGCAGGGTCTTGTCCAAGCGCTGGCCCATCTGCTTGAAATTGATGGTCTGCACCTGCTGCATCACGTTGTCCAGGGTGGACACGATGCGCTGCAACTCCGAGGGCCGCGAGGGGATGATGGGGTATTCGGCCACGAAATCTATCTTGGGCGAAAGGTCCTTTTCGCCGGGCTTTTTGCGGTCCAGCTCAATAAAGGTGATGCCGGTGATGCCCGCGGTGGAAAGCTGAGCCACCAGTTCCTTGGACAGATCGCCCTGGAACTGGATCTCCATGATCACCTCGATCAGGCGCGTATCCGGGGCCACCCGAATGGCTTTGACCCGGCCCACGTCCACTCCCCGGTAGCGCACGGTGCTGTCGTTTTGCAGCCCCTGAACGGACTCGTTGAAGAAGGTGACGTATTTTTCGGCCCCCTTGAGATACTGGGAGGCCCCCAGCCAGGCGATGGCGCCTATTCCCAGGGCAAGGCCCAGGATGACAAACAAACCCACCTTGAAATTGGAAGCGTGGGTGGACATGGCTCCTCTCAGTTCCGGGGTCTGCGGTGAAAAAAGTCGCTCACCCTGGGGTCGCTGGACTTGTCGCGCAAATCCGTGGGTGGCCCTACCGCAATGATCCCCTTATCGCTCTTATCCAGCATAATAACCCGGTGGGCGATGGTGTAAATGGAATTGAGCTCATGGGTCACCACCACCATGGTGGTGCCCAAGGCGTGGTTGATCTTGAGTATGGTCTGGTCCAGCTCGGCGCTGGTGATGGGGTCCAGACCGGCGCTGGGCTCGTCAAAAAACAAAATCGTGGGGTCCAGGGCCATGGCCCGGGCCAGGCCCGCCCGCTTTTGCATGCCGCCGGAAATCTCCGAGGGGTAGTACGCCTCATAGCCGTCCAAATCCACCACCGCCAGCTTGAGCCGCACCAGCACCTGGCGGACATCCTTGCTCAATCGGGCGGTGTCGGCCAGGGCCAGGTCCACGTTTTCGGCCAGGGTCATGGAGCCGAACAGGGCCCCGCCCTGGAAGGCCACCCCGATCTTGCGGCGCACCTGACTGAGAACCTTTTCGTCGGCGCTGGTCACCTCCAGGCCCTCCAGCCACACCTGGCCCTTGATGGGAGTCAGCAGCCCCACCAGGCCCTTGAGCAGGGTGGATTTTCCGCAGCCGCTGCCCCCGGCGATGACCACGATCTCGCCGGGCTCCACCTCCAGGTTAACATCCGTGAGGATGGGCTCGCGGCCGTAGCCCAGGGTCAGATCCTTGACCACGATGGGCTTGGCCGCCGGGGGCGCTTCTGTGGTGACAAGCGGTTCCACGTCCAGGCTCCTAGAGGAAGTAGTACTGCACGACGGCGAAGATGCTGTCGCACACCACTATCAAGAAAATACCGGCCACCACCGCCGAGGTGGTAACCCGCCCCACCGCTTCGGCCCCGCCCTGGGCGGTGAAGCCCCGCTGGCAGCCGATGCCGCCGATCAAGAAGGCGAAGATCACCCCCTTGAAAGCGCCCAATAGGATATCGCTCACCGCCAGGGCCCCCATGGTCTGCTGCACGTAGCCATAGACGCTGAGGTCCAGGTAGGTGACCCCGATGACCAGGCCGCCGGAAATGGCCAGGAGGTCCGAGAACACGATGAGCAGGGGCATCATTAGAATCATGGCCACGATGCGCGGCAGGGCCAGGAAGGTGGGCGGGTCGAAGCCCATCACCTCCAGGGCCTCCACCTCCTCGCGAACGATCATGGTGCCTATCTCGGCGGCAAAGGCGCTGCCCGAGCGCCCGGCCACCAGCACGGCGGTCATGATGGGCCCCAGCTCACGCACCATGGCCAGGGCCACCAGGTCGGCCACGTAGATGTTGGCCCCGAAGTTCTTGAGCTGGATGGCGCTCATGAAGGCCATGATCAGCCCCAAAAGAAAACTGATGAGCCCCACGATGGGCAGGCCGTCCACCCCCACCTGCTCCATGTAGAGCTCGGTATCTCCCCAGCGCAGGGAGCGGGGTCGCCGAATGACCCGGCCCAGGGCCATGAACAAGGTGCCCACGAAACCGATGACATCAGCGATATCGTCTATCAGGTCGAAGGTGGCCTTGCCTATGGCTCCCGCCAAGCCGCCGGGGGAGCGCTTGGGCTTGGGGGGCAGGGGCTTGAGCTCGTCGAAGTGGATGATATCCATCATCCCCTGCGCCTGCTGGCTCACGCCCAACATGGTCACCCGCACCTTGGCCTCGGCGGCCTGCTGCTGCAACACGTTCAGGGCCATGACCCCGCCGGTGTCCAGGTAGGCCACTTGGCTCATATCCACGGTGAGGGACTTGAGGCCGGTGGTGGCGGCGATCTGCTTGAACTGGTCGACCAACAGGTCGGTGGCGTAGACGTCCAGGCGACCGGAGAGGTTCAACGTCCTGTCCGCGCCCTCCCCTTGCACAACGGCCTGAAAACTGAGCATGTCTTTCTTATGGGTCATCGCCTCGCCGGAGTTTGCTGCAACTTATGGCGGATTCAGTTGAAGTTCAAAGACGCGAAGTCCTCATCGCTAACCCCCAACTCGTCGCGCAGGGTTACTTCGAAGAAGGCCAGGCATATCGCGCCGGTGCGCCTGTTTTCATTCAGGGGAGAGCATATCATGTAAACCGCACCGTCACTGGTGTAAAGGGTGAAGTGGGCGTTGCCCCGAGAATTTATCGCTTGTTTGACCTTGTCGTACTGGGAGTAGTCCTTGCCGCCGTCAACCACCATCAAGCCGCCCTTGGCCTTGGGGTCGGGGAACGCGGCCATGAGCGCCTTGCCGTTGTCGCCTAAGATCCCCACCCCGCAGGGCAGGGCCTGATTGTTGGCCACCGAGTCCTTGTACAGATCGCGCATGGCCTGGCGCAACTGGTCCTGCTTGTCTTGGGATGCCAGGGGACCCAGGCGTTTTTTGGCGTTGACCAGCAGGCTCAAGGCCCTGGTGCGGAACTCGGCGGCCTTTTTACTCACCGGCTTTTGTTCCGAACCGCAGCCGATACCCACGGCCCAGGCCAAGCCCAAAATCAGGCAAGCGGCGAATATTGCGCGCACGGTCAAAGGCACGGCCAAGTTCTCTCCGGTCCTGGGTTGCTCGGGGGTGTTATCATAACCCCCAGCCGCCATTGTAGCGTATTGCGGTGCTGGAACCTAGCCCCGCGTTAACCGGGAGGAAATCGGCCAGGCCATGTCCCGTGGGCAACGCTTTATCTCGCAGGGGGAGACGGTGGGCGACCAGGCCACCGGCCTGGTATGGAGCCGCTCGGCCAACCCGGCGGGCTGGCCCCTGTTTTGGGACGAGGCCCAGGACTACGTGGCCGGGCTGAACCAGGGCGAGCATCTGGGCTTCCGCGACTGGCGCCTTCCCAACCGCCGCGAGCTTTTCTCGCTCATGGACTACGCCCAGGCCAACCCCGCACTGCCCAAAGGCCACCCCTTCACCGAGGTGGAGCTGGCCTGGTATTGGAGCGCCACCCCCTACGCGGCCAACCCGGCCTACGCCTGGTATGTGCACGCCGAGGGCGGGCGCATGTTTTTTGGCGACAAGGGGCGCTCCTACTACGTGTGGCCGGTGCGGGGAGAGAGCCATGTGCTGCCGGTCACCGGCGGGCCGGAGGCCTCCAGCGGCATCCCCTGGCCCCAGCCGCGCTGGGAGGCGCGGGGCCAAAGGGTGCGTGAGCGCCTCGGCGGCCTGACCTGGAGCAAATGCGCGGACCTGGCCCCCGGCCCGGTGAACTGGTTCCGGGCCGTTGAGCTGGCCGAGGAAGCCGACGCCGCGGGCCTGGGCGGGCTGCACGGCTGGCGGCTGCCGACCATAGCCGAGTTGGAGCTTATGGTGGACGCGGGCCGCGCCTTCTTGGCCCTGGACCCCGAGGCTCCTTTCCGCGATTTGCAGCCCCAGTACTGGTCGGCCACCACCAGCGGCTATGACCATGACTGGGCCATGGCCCTGTACCTGGACAAGGGCGGGGTGGGGGTGGGCATGAAAAAAGACGCGCATTACCATGCATGGCTGGTGAGCGACCAAAACGGGATGGATTAACACAGGCTGCTTGCCTGATGGACCCAATGGGCTCAGAATAATGGTCAGTAATCGGCGCCCCCCTCGCCGCTTGTTTTCACCTAAATCATCATAGAGGTACGCATGAAATTCTTAGGTTTCCTATTGGGGGTGGCGGCTGCCGCCATCCTGGCGGTGGTCCCTGCGGCCGCCTGCACCGGTATCACCATCCATGCCCAGGACGGCGCGGTGGTCCACGCCCGCACCATGGAGTTCGGGATTGATCTACAGTCCCAGGTGCTCATCATCCCGCGCGGCTACGCCATATCCGCCACCGGTCCGGGGAACAAGCCTGGTTTGAAGTGGAAGGCCAAGTATGCCGCCATGGGCATGGACGCCTTCGGCCTCACCGCCCTGGCCGACGGCATGAACGAAAAGGGCCTGGCCGCGGGCATGTTCTACTTCACCGGTTTCGCCAAGTATCCCGAGGCCGCTCCAGCGGACCAGGCTAAGTGCCTGGCTCCCTGGGAGGTCTCGGTGTGGATTCTCACCAACTTCGAGAGCGTGGCCCAAGTGAAGGCCGCCCTGCCCAAGGTGAAGGTGTGGCCCGCCTCCCTGGCCCAGATGGGCCCCGGCCCCCTGGGCATACACTACATCGTGACCGACAAACAGGGTAACAGCATGGTGGTGGAGTACGTGGACGGCAAGCTGCACATGTACGATGACCCCTTGGGAGTCATCACCAACGCGCCCACCTTTGACTGGCACATGATGAACCTGCGCAACTACGTGAACCTCTCGGCCAACAACGTGCCCCAACTGGACCTCAAGAACTTCAGCATCTATCCCACCGGCCAGGGCTCGGGCATGCTGGGCCTGCCCGGCGACGTGACCCCGCCCTCGCGCCTGATTCGGGCGGTGGCCTTCTCCCAGGCGGTGTTGCCCTCCCCCAACGGCGAGGAGGCGGTGATGAGCGCCCTGCGCCTGCTGGACTCCTTTTTCATCAGCAAGGGCATGGCCCGCGCCTACAAAGACGGCAAGGTGGGCTACGACATCACCGAGTGGATGGACGCCTGCGACCTGAAGAACTTGAAGTTCTACTTCTCCACCTATGACAACCTGACCCCCAAGGTGGTGGACATGAACAAGCTGGATTTGGACGCCAAGAAGTTGCAGCGCATACCCATCAACTCCGGGCCGCGCTTCACCGACGTGACGGGTTTGGTTAAGTAGGCAAGTCTAGGCAATAAAAGGCGGCCGGGTTGGTGCCCGGCCGCCTTTTTATTTGGAGGAATTGTTGGGTTTCGCTTCGCTCTACCCAACCTACGCGATTGTCTGAATGAGCCGTGTAGGGGCTGGGTTTCTCCCCGCCCTACCCCAACCGCCCCATAAGTTGTTCCCTTAGCCCCTCCACCGCCATATTGAGCAGCGGCTCCAGGTTCACGATGTCGCAGGCATTGTATTGCAAAAGGGTCCTCAGGGCGTCGGGGTCCCCGGCCAGGTGGTCCTGCCAGAGCATCACCGCCATTAAGCCGCCCATGTCGCCCACTTCCTCGGGGCGGGAAATGCCCAGGCGCTTTTCGATGCGCTTGAGCCCGCCCTTGTGCCCCAGGCGCCTGAGCACCCAGCGCAGATCGATGTGCACCGGCGGCACCATGAAGTTGGCGAAAGCGCCTTTGAGCACCGGCACGTCGAAGCTCGATCCCGCGAAGCTGACCACCACCTCGTAGCCCGCCAGGGCCTGGCCCGCCTCGTGCAGGTTCACCCCGGCCACGTACTGGGTCACCTCCATGCCGTCGTACACCCCCACCACGGTGATGCCGCCAAAGTCATCGGGGTCGCCGCCGGTCTCGATGTCCAGATAGGCCACCCGGGAATAGCGGGGCCAGAAGCGCCAGTGCTCGGCCGGAGGAATGGCCGCGGCCAGCTCGGCCAGGCCACCGGGACGCTCCAGGGCGGCCAGGTTGCGCTCTATGATGGGGCGGCCCAGGTTGTACACCTGGCGGGGGGCCAGGGACTCGCCGCGCTCCAGGAAGTCCTGCCAAGTGGCAATCCCGTCTTTCCACAAGGACAACTCGCGCTTGGGGCCCACGCTGGGGATATGGAGGAAGGTTCGGGTCAGCATCAGCTCAGGCGGCGCTCTCTAGAATAGTCTTTTTTGGGCACTATTACTGGGCCGCAGATCTAGATGCTCGTAGGCACGTGGCGTCGCCACCCGCCCGGCGGGGGTGCGCTTGATATAGCCCTGCTGGATGAGATAGGGCTCGTAGACCTCTTCTATAGTATGGGCCTCCTCGCCCACCGCTGCGGCCAGGGTGTTCAGCCCCACCGGCCCGCCGTCGAACTTTACGGCGATGGTGTGCAAGAGCTCCCGATCCAGGCGGTCCAGGCCGGTGGTGTCCACCCCAAGACGGTTCAGGGCGTAGTCGGCCATCTCCTGGTCCACCTTGCCCCCGCCCTCCACCTGGGCAAAATCGCGCACTCTTTTGAGCAAACGGTTGGCCACCCGCGGGGTGGAGCGGCTGCGCCGGGCTATCTCGGCGGCCCCGGCGGCGTCCATGGCCAGGCCCAGGATGCGGGCCGAGCGGGTGACGATCTGGGCCAGTTCCTCCACGGTGTAAAAGTCCACCCTTAGCTGCACCCCGAAGCGGTCGCGCAGCGGCGGGGTGAGGAGGCCCACGCGGGTGGTGGCCCCCACCAGGGTGAAGGGGGGCAGGTCAAGTTTGACGGTGCGGGCGCTGGGCCCCGCGCCGATCACCAGGTCCAGGTGGAAGTCCTCCATGGCCGGATAGAGCACCTCCTCCACCACGTGGTTGAGGCGGTGTATCTCGTCCACGAACAGCACGTCGCGCTCTTCCAGGTTGGTGAGGATGGCGGCCAGGTCCCCGGCCCGCTCCATAACCGGGCCGCTGGTGGCGGTGATGCCCACCTCCATCTCCGAGGCCAGGATATGGGCCAGGGTGGTCTTGCCCAGGCCGGGATGGCCGTGCAACAGCACATGGTCCAGGGCCTCGCCCCGCTGGCGGGCGGCGGTGATGAACACCTTGAGGTTGGCCTTGGCCTCGGCTTGGCCCACGTATTCGTCCAGGGAAGAGGGCCTCAGGCTCTCCAGAGCCTGGTCCTCCTCGCTGGGCGCTCCGTCCACCAACCTGCCGTGCAGCTCCTCTGGGTTCACGCTACCTCCTTGTCGCCTGGGCTTCGCTGTGCATTATAGCAGCCGGACTACCGCCCCGTGGGCGAAGCGTATCAGGTTCCGCGCCGGGAAGAAAGCTTTCGCCCGACGCCCGTCTATCCCCACAAATCACTCGGCTATTGCACACCTGCCTCGGGGGGATGTCGGCTAATTGTCTACGGTGCGTCACCGAGACGTAACAAGCCACCACTAACATCCTGGTCAAGAAGCAAGCGTTTAAAGCCGTGCACGGAGCACGGTCGCATAAACAAGGACTCAAGGAGGAAAGACAAGCAATGAAAAAAGGCAATTTGGCTAAAGGCCTGTTGGGTCTGGCCCTGGGCGCGGCCATGCTTATGGGCGGCACCGCCGCTCAGGCTGGCGACTCCATCACCATCACCGGTTCCACCACCGTGCTGCCCATCGCCCAGAAAGCGGCCGAAGTCTACATGAAGAAAAACCCCGGCGTGCGCATGAGCGTGGCCGGCACCGGCAGCGGCGACGGCATCAAGTCCGTGATCGACGGCACCGCCGACATCGGCGACGCCAGCCGCGACATGAAGAAAAAAGAAATCAAGCTGGCCAAGGAAAAAGGTGTAAGCCCCAAGAAATTCACCGTGGCCCTGGACTGCATCGTGCCGGTGGTCAACCCGGCCAACCCGGTCAAGGATCTGAGCATCGAGCAGCTTAAGGCCATCTACACCGGCAAGATCAAGAACTGGAAAGATGTCGGCGGCAACGACAAGACCCTCGTGGTGATCAGCCGCGACAGCTCCAGCGGCACCTTTGAGGTGTGGAACAAGCGGGTTCTGGGCAAGAAGGCCCGCGTGCGCCCCGACGCGCAGCTCCAGGCCAGTAACGGCGCCGTGGCCCAGGCCGTGGCCGGCAACAAGTACGCCATCGGCTACGTGGGCATCGGCTACCTGAACTCCAAGCTCAAGGGCCTTACCGTGGGCGGCGTGACCGCCAGCGCCAAGACCGCCATGGACAAGAGCTACCCCATCGCCCGCGGCCTGTACATGTTCACCAATGGCGAGCCCAAGGGCCAAGTGGCCAAGTTCATCGCTTTCGTGATGAGCGACGAGGGCCAAAAGATAGCTAAAGAAGAAGGTTTCGTCCCGGTCAAATAACTTCCCCGAACTAATGACATAGCCTACGGCCCTTGGCGGGGCCGTAGGCCTTATTCCAAAATCCGGCGGTCCGCCGGGACGGCCGGTTACGCCCAAACGAACCTGAAAGGAGAAACTAAATGAGAGGAGTTGGCAAGGTAGCCGGAGCCATTTTTATGGCGGCTACGATGGCCATCGGTTTTTGGTCGGTGGCTCCGGCCAATGCAGCCACTCAGGCTGAGCTGGAGGCCAAGATCAAAATGATGGAGCAGACCCTGAACGAGATGAAGGGTCAGCTTAAACAAGTTCAGACCACCCAAGTTCAGCAGCAGCAGGCGGTGCAAGTGGCCGCCACCAGCAAGCTGCCTTCCTGGGTGGAGCGCATGACCTTCTACGGCGACACCCGTTTTCGCTATGAGCACACCAGCTACGACGACCTCAACGGCAAATCCAAGAGCGGCAAGGACCGTTTCCGGGTGCGCCTGCGCTTCGGCGTGCGCAGCCAGATCCACGACGACGTGGAATTGGGCTTCCGCATGGTCACCGGCGCCAACGACGACGCCACCAGCACCAACCAGACCATGGGCAACTACTTTGGCGAGTACAGCGCCTGGGGCCTGGACCGCGCCTACATCAAGTGGACCCCCTCTTTCGTGCCCCAAAAGGGCCTCATGTTTGAATTCGGCAAGGTGCCCCAGCCCTTCATGACCTCCAAGGCCATCTGGGACGGCGACGTGGTGCCTGAGGGCGGTTTCATCCAGTACACCTTCAACAAGGGCGGCGCCTGGCAGCCTTACGTGTTGGCCGCTTACATGACCGTGGAGCAAACCGGCGAGTTTAGCGACAACGTGTTGGCTCCGGCCGGACAGATCGGTATCCACGGCAAGGTCGGCGCCTTCAAGCTGAAGGCGGCCCCCCGTTACACCCCTTGGGGGCGCTTGGGCGGCGCGGGCGAGGTGCCTGGTGCCACCAACAGCAACCCCACCTGGGAA
>JAIPDO010000011.1 GCA_021737645.1 Desulfarculaceae bacterium | reverse complement strand
CCCCTCCCGTGCCCACCATAATCTCCGTGCCTTATCTTTTGTGGCAAAGCTGGCGGCTGCGCGTACGCAAGGCAAAAGAAAAGGCCGGGGCATAACGCCCCGGCCTTTCCCGTCGATCAATTTTTCGTCAACGCAGCCATGCGGTGGCTGGCGCAGCCGCCTAGTCCCACTTGCGGCGGTCGTCGATGACCTTGCAACCCTCGGGCAGGGTTCCCGGCTCTTGGAAGTTGACCTGGCCCTTCACCCGAAGCCCCTCCTTGATCTCCTTTTCCAGAGCGGCCCGCAGCATCTCCCGGTCGGCAGTGGGCTCGGCCAACTCGCAGACCAGGGTCATCACATCCTGGTTGGCTTCGCGGGTCACCACCAGTTGGAACATCTGGACCTGGGGGAACTTGGCTGTCACCTGCTGCACGCCGGACGGGTGCACGAACATGCCCTTCACCTTGGTCACCTGGTCCACCCGGCCCATTATACGGGTGAGCTTGGGGCTGGTGCGGCCGCAGGCGCAGGTGTCGCTGACGTAAGACGACAAGTCTCCGGTGCCGAAGCGAATGAGGGGGTAGGCCTTGTCGAATATGGTGGCCACCACCTCGCCGGGCTCTCCCTCGGGCACCGGCTGGCCGGTCTCGGGGTCCACCACCTCCACCACGCAGTCCTGGGCGAAATGCATGCCGCCCAGGTGATAGCACTCGTAGGACAGGCAACCCACGTCGGCGGTGCCGTAGCTCTGGCGGATGATCATGCCTAGGCGCTCCTGCAAGGAGGCCCTGAGGCTCTCGGGCAGCATCTCCGCGGCCACGAAGGCCACCTTGAGGTTCAGGTCGCGCAGCAGGTCCAGGCCCGCGGCCTCGGCCTTGTCGGCGATGGCCGCCAAAAAGCTGGGGGTGCCCAGATAGCCTTGCACCTTCAGGTCTTTCATTACCTGCACCTGAAGCTCGGTGTTGCCCACCCCGGCGGGAATGGACACCGCGTCCATGAGGTTCAAGGCTTCGTCCAGGTAAAAGGCGAAGGGCACCATGTTGAAGTTGAAGGTGACCTGGGCTATGTCGCCGGGACGGAAACCGGCGGCGAAAAAGGCCTGGGTCCAGCGGTCGTCGCTAAAGCGCTTTTCGCCGGGTTCGTATATGGGCCCCGGCGAAACATAGATGCGCCTCATCTTGGACAGGGGCACGCCCACCAGCCCGCCAAAGGGCAGGTCGTCTTGTTGCAGGGTTACCAACTCGCCTTTTTCGGTGATGGGCAGCTTGGCCAGGTCGGCCACGCTGACCACGTCGCCGGGCTCGGCCCCCACGGAGGCCATCTTTTGTTTGAAGGCCGGGGCGTTGGCATAGGCGTGGGCCACGATCTCGGCCACTTTGGAGTCCAGGTACTCCTGGCGCGCCTGAGGATCGATCGTCTCCAGCTCCGGCCGCCAGTATCCCTTTATTCGGTCTTGCTCGGGCATCGCTCCCCCTCTTGTGCCGGGCGTGCGCCCTGGGGCCTATGGGCAAAACGCCAAAAGTTATCAGCCGGAGCCGCGTAAAGACTCCGGCCCGGTCATGGCTGGGACGATCTCCGCACACTCCCGCGAGGCGGTGCGGCGGCCCGGGATTTCCCCAGCCATGGCCGGGCTGGGTTTTTTAGGTCAGCCAGCGCTTGCGCCGCTTGTAATGTTTCACATCGCGGTAGGAGCGCTTGGTGCCCACGTCGGTCATGCCCAGGTAAAAGCGCTTTACGTCCTCGTTGCTTTTGAGTTTCTCGGTGGTGTCGTCCAGGACGATCTTGCCGTTTTCCATGATATAGCCGTGGTCGGCTATATTGAGCGCCATGCGGGCGTTCTGCTCCACCAACAGGATGGTGGTGCCCAGGTCTTTGTTGAGCTTGACGATGATCTCGAATATCTCGCTGACCAGCAAGGGGCTAAGGCCCAGGGAGGGCTCGTCGAGCATCATAAGACGCGGCTTGGCCATCATGCCCCGACCGATGACCAGCATCTGCTGTTCTCCACCGCTAAGGTAGCCGGCCAAGCCGTTTTCGCGTTCCTTTAGGCGGGGGAAGTAGTGGTAGACCTGATCGATGCGCTTTTCCAACTCGCCCCGGCTGCAACGCTGGGTGTGGGCGGCGGCCACCAAATTTTCCTTGGCCGTGAGATCCTCGAAGACCCGGCGGCCTTCCATGACCTGGAAGATGCCCCGCTTGACGATCAACTCCGGGTCCATGCCGTTGATCTTTTCGCCGTCGAACTCGATGGCCCCGTCGGTGACCTCCCCCTCCTCGGTTTTGAGTAGGCCGCTTATGGCCTTGAGAGTGGTGGTCTTACCCGCTCCGTTGGCCCCCAGGACGGCAACGATCTGGCCCTCTTCCACGCTGAGCGACATGCCCTTGAGCACCAGGATCACGTCGTCGTAGATGACCTCGATGTTGTTCACCGACAACAGCGGCATGGCGTCTTCCTTCTGGTGGTTATTAAGGGCGGGAGGCCCGAAGGCCCCCCGCCGCGTGGTTTGCTACCAGCCGATGTAGGCCTTCTGGCGCGGGAAGTTCACATCCTTGACCAGATAGATCTTGCCGTCCTTGATGCCACCAATAGCCATGGTGGTGTTGGGGCGGTGGTCGGTGGAGGTGTAGGTAATGGGGGCGCACAGCCCGCCGGTGTTGAAGTCCTTGAGGGTCTCCAGGGCGGCCCTGAGGCCCGGGCCGTTGAGCTTGCCGGCGGCCTTGGCCTTCTTGAGGCCCTCGACCATGACCATCATGGACACCCAGCTCTTGACGTAGTGCAGGGTGTAGGGCTTGCCGCCGGCCGAGGCGACCACGTCCTTCATGCCGGGCACGTTGGCGCCAAAGGGAGCCACGGGCAGCATACCGAAAGCGCGGCCTTCAGCGGCCTTGCCGGCCAGGCGAGACAGGTTCTCGTCAAAGCCCCAGCAGTTGATCATGAACTTGGTGCGCAGGCCATGCTTGGCCGCGTCCTTGATGATCACCGCGGTGGAGGGGGTGGTGCCGCCGATCCAGGCGAAGTCCGGGTCGAACTTCTTCATGTTAAGCAGCTGGCTGGTGGCGTCGATGGCCCGCAGGTTGACAATCTCATCGGGACCGATCTGGAGCCCCAGCTTCTTGGCGTAGTCCTTGCCCGCCGGGATGGGGTTCTTGCCGTAGGGGTGGTCAGGATAGATGAAGACCACCTTCTTGGCGCCCATGTCTTTGGCGTAGGTCATGGCCAAACGGATGGCGGTGGAGTAGCTGGTGCCGATGAAGAAGTTGTAGGGGTTCTTCTTGGGGTCGGTCAGGTTGCCGTCATAAGAGGCGCTGAAAAAGACGATCTTGTCTTTGTTGACCAAAGGCCTGAGCGCGTTGGTGTCGCCGGTTCCCCAGCCCTGGATCACGAAGACCCGGTCCACGTCCTTGTACTTTTTGTACAGGTTGACTGCCTCGGGAATCTTGTAGGCGTAGTCGTTGGGGATAAGCTTGAGCATGTCCCCACCCAGGACGCTCTTCTGGTTCCAGTATTTTTCGCCTGCCACCGCTCCGGCGGCGTAGTCCTTGCCCACCGCTCCGGTGGGACCGGTGATGTCAAAAATGCCGCCGACCTTGATATCTTTGGCCATGGCCATCGGCGTAAACGCCAGGCACAGGGCCACGGCCAGGGCCGTCACCAAAAGTTTCCTCTGCATGCGTATCCTCTCCCTTCCCAAGTTACACACCTAAACCCCGCAGCCCAGATGGCGGCGGGTAAACCCGGCTAACGCCCCGCTGATACCAGGGGCGCCCCTTTTTGCCGGTAGCTCCAAACTCCCGGCTCCCAGGAGCAGGCGGGGACAATAGAAACCTATACCGGTCTCTACAGTTTAGTAAGAAAATGGCCATAATTTCCAGTAGGCCCGTACGGTATGCCAGCGGGCGGCCAATCCGTCGGGCTCGAAAATCAGGAAAATGATGACGATAACGCCGAAGACCATCTCTCTGAGGCTGGAGAAGATAACGAAGATGTCGGGATACACGTTGGTCAGTGCCTCGGCGGGCAGGCGCAGCAGCTCGGGCAGGGCCACCATGAACACCACGCCGTAAATTGAGCCCAGCACCGAGCCCAGGCCACCCACGATGATCATGGCCAGGTACTGCACGCTGAGCCACATGGTGAAGTGCTCGTCGCTGATGATGGTGATGTAGTAGGCCCACAAGCCTCCGGAAATGCCCACCATGAATGAGCTGATGCCGAAACTCATGATGCGGTACTTGAAAAGGTTCACCCCGATCACCTCGGCCGACAGATAGCGGTCGCGCACCGCAACAAAGGCCCGTCCGGTGCGGGTGCGGGTGATGTTCTTGAGATATAAAGTGGCCAGGATGGCTATCGCCAGGGCCAAAAAGTAGAATTTGAAGTCGCTGTCAAAAGTGAAATCGCCGATGGAGGCCGACGGCACCAAGAGGCCGCTGGAGCCGCCGGTGAGCGAAGACCAGTTGCGCATGGCGTAGTCCAGAATGAACTGGGCGGCCAGGGTGGCGATGGCCAGGTAGAGCCCGCGCAGCCTCAGCGAGGGGATGCCGAAGATCATGCCCACCGCCGCGGACATGAAGCCCGCCATGGGCAGGGCCAGCCAGAAGGGCCAGCCCATATTGGCCAGGATGCCCGCGGTGTAGGCGCCCACTCCCATGAAGGCCCCGTGGCCCAAAGAGATCTGGCCGGTGTAGCCGGTGAGCAGGTTAAGGCCGTGGGCCCCCACGATGTAGATGAAGATCAGGTTGACCATGTTGAGCGTGTTCATGCCCATCCAGTCGCTGATCGGCTGAGCCACAAAGGGGAAGACAAGCAGGCCGATGCCCAGGGCGATCATCCAGACCCGCAGCCAAAGGGTCGGGAAGATGCTTTCGTCTTTTTGATAAGTCTCGAAGAAAAGGCCGCAGGGCATTTAAGCCTCCCTAGCTCTTATTCTCGCCTCGCCATATGGGCCACGGCACGTTGCGCCGACTAAACCCGCTCGATCTCCTTGATGCCGAACAGACCGTAAGGCTTGACCATCAAGATAATGATCAACACGATAAACGGCGCGATCTCCTTGACTCCGCCTCCCAAATACACGTCCAGGTAGGAGCCCATGATGTTTTCCAGGATGCCGATGGTCAACCCGCCGATGATTGCTCCGCCGATGGAGTCCAGGCCGCCCAGGATGACCGCCGGGAACACCTTGAGCCCAAAATCCGACAGGGTGATGTTGATGCCGTTGATGTTGCCCACCAAAAGCCCGCCCACCGCGCTGACCAGAGCGCCGATGGACCAGGAGATGGCGAAGACCTTTTTCACGCTGATGCCCATGGACTGGGCCACCTGCTGGTCGTTGGCCACCGCCCGCATGGAGATTCCCACCCGGGTGAATTTGAAAAACGCGGCAAACACCCCCAGGAACAAAAACGCGAAGCCGAAGGTCCACAGGTACACCTCGCTTATCAAGATCGGCCCCATGTGGATGGCTTTTTGGCTGAAAATGGCCGGGGTGAACACCTTGATCTGGGTTCCCCAAAGGATGGTGACCAGGGACTTGAGCACCGTGGCCAGGGCGATGGTGATCATGATCACGCTGATGATGGGCTCGCCGATCATGGGCCGAAGCACCAGTCGCTCCAGCACCACGCCCATGGCCACCGCGATGACCATGGTTAGCATGAAGGACCACACGATGGGTATGCCCAGCATGGTGTAGAGCCACCAGCAGATGTAGCCTCCCACCAGCACGAACTCGCCCTGGGCGAAGTTGATGATGCTGGTGGATTTGTAGATCAGGGCAAAGCCCATGGCCACCAAGGCGTACACCGAGCCGATGACCAGGCCGGTCACGATCAGTTGCAAGAAATCCTGCATGCGCCCTTTCTCTCCCTTGGTGCTCTAGTGCACCGGCTTCCAGAACTGCCACCACTTGCGCTCGGCCTCCAGGGCGTACTGGTCCAGAGGCTTCATCCTGCGTATGTGCAGGTCGGTGACGATGGTGGCGGTCTTGCCGTCTTGGTACTTGATCTCGCTCTCAACGTGAACCTGGTCCACGTCTTGGTACAGGGCCTCTATCTCCGCGCCGTAACGCTCGGCGATAAAGCGCCGCCTGAGCTTGCGGGTGCGGGTCAACTCGCCGTCGTCCGGGTCGAACTCCTTGTACAAGAGCAGAAATCTTTGAATCCGCGCCGCTTCGGGCAGGCTGCGGTTCACTCGCACCACTTCTTTTTCTATGAGGTCGTACACCTCCGCCTTGGAGGCCAGGTCGGTGTAGGTGGTGTAGCCGATGCGGTGATCCTCGGCCCACTTGCCGGTGTGTTTGTAGTCGATGCAGATAATGGCGGTGACGTACTTACGATCGTGGCCCAACACGCAGGGTTCCACGATGTAGGGACAGAATTTGAGCTTGTTCTCAATGAACATGGGCGAAAAATGGGCCCCGCTGGTCAGGCGCATCAGGTCCTTGACCCGGTCGATGCACACCAACTGGCCATTTTCGGTGATGTATCCCGCGTCGCCGGAGTGCAGCCAACCGTCAACGATGGTCTCGGCGGTAGCTTCGTCGTTTTTGAGATACCCCAGGAACAGGGCCGGGGAGCGTGAGATGATCCCGCCGACTCCCTCGGGGTCGGGGTTGTCGATTCTCACTTCGGTCTCGGGGATAGGCTCTCCCACGCTGGTGAAGTCCACCTTGCCCTCGCGGTGGATGCAGGATATGCCGCTGATCTCGGTTTGGCCGTAGATCTGCTTCAGGTTCACCCCGCAGGCGTGGAAAAAGCGGAATACGTCCGGCCCCAGGGCCGCACCGCCGGTGGAGGCGCTGCGTATGTTGGAAAAGCCCAGGCGATCCTTGAGTGCCCTGAAAAGTATGGCGTAGCTCAAGGCGTACATGATGTGCCAGTACCAGGGCGGTTTCTTTTTCTCGAAGTGGAAGTCGGCCATTTGGTAGCCGATGGGCATGCACAGGCGATAGAAGAAGCGCTTTAGCCAGGATGCGTCCAAGTGCCTGACTATCACCGAGCGGGCCTGCTGCTCCCATACCCGGGGCGGGCTGAAAACCACGTTGGGGCCAATCTCGTAAAGATCGGCCATGGCCGTCTCGGGCTCCTCTGGGAAGTTGACCGTGAAGCCGATGGCCAAGGCGGTGGACACGCTCATCATCTGCTCGCCGATCCAGGGCAGCGGCAGGAAGGAGACGAACTCGTCGTTCTGGCGCTTGGGGTCCACATGAGCCAGGTTAAGGGCCATCTTGAGCATGTTGCTGTGGGTGAGCAACGAGCCCTTGGGGAAGCCGGTGGTGCCCGAGGTATAGGCGATAAGGGCGATATCGTTGGGGGTGAGGCGCTCGATGGACTTTTCGAAGTAGCCCGGGTTTTCATCTTCGAAGCGCCGCCCCATCTCCTCCACGTCCGGCATAAACACCAGCAGAGGATCATCGTAGTCGCGCATGCCCTTGGGGTCGGTGTAGATGATCTTCTTGACCCCGGGCAGCTCTTTTTGCATGTCCAGGACCTTGTCGGCCTGTTCCTGGTCCTCGGCCACCACAAAAGTGGCTCCGGAGTGGTCTATGACATAGGCCACCTCGTTGAGGATGGAATCCTGGTAAATGCCCAGGGGGCGCCCCTTGAGGCTCTGGGCGGCCAACTCGGCGAACACCCACTCCGGCCGGTTGTCACCGATGATGGCCAAGGCGTCATCGTCCTTAAACCCCAGAGCGGCCAGGCCCAAGGCCAAGTACTTTACGTGCTCGTAGTATTGTTTCCAGGTGTACGACTGCCAGATGCCGTACTCCTTCTCCCTGAGCGCAACCTTGCTGTCGCCGAATTTACGGGCGTTGCGCTGGAGCAGCAGCGGCATGGTGTCGCGGCCAATGTCGGCTCCAGTGGTCTCGGCTTGCAAAAAAGTCTTCTGGGGCACAGGCGATTCTCCCAGCTTGCTCTACAAACCCAATTTGGAATAGGCCGCGTCTTCGGCGCCAAGGTAGGCCTCGATGACGTGGGGGTTTTTGCTTACCTCTTGGGGACTGCCTTGGGCGATCTTGGTGCCGAAGTCCAGCACCACCACATTGTCGGAGATGTCCATGACCACGCCCATGTCGTGCTCGATGAGCACCACGGTGACCCCCCACTCCTCGTTTACGTCGAGGATGAAGCGGGCCATGTCCTCGGTCTCTTCCAGATTCATGCCGGCCATGGGCTCGTCCAACAGCAGGATCTTGGGCCGCATGGCCAGGGCCCGGGCCAACTCCACCCTTTTTTGCAGGCCATAGGGCAGAGTTCCCACTGTTTGCTTGCGGATGGCCTCTATCTCCAGCAGGTCGATGATGCGTTCCTCGATCTCGGCGCGCACCCGCATCTCTTCTTTTCTGGCTTTACCCAGGTAGACGCCGCCGGACAAAAAGCCCGAATGCATATGCACGTGGTGGCCCAACTTGATGTTGTCCAGCACCGTCATGCCACGGAAAAGCTCTATATTTTGGAAACTACGGGCTATTCCCAGTTCCGCCACCCGGTGGGTGTGGACCTTGGAAATGTCTTTGTCCGCGAAGATGATGCGCCCCTTGTGGGGATGGTAAAAGCGGCAGATACAGTTGAGGATGCAGGTTTTGCCGGCCCCATTGGGGCCGATGATGGCCTGGATGTGGCCCTGCTGAACCTGAAAGCTGACTCCGCTGAGTGCGTTCAGCCCGCCGAACCTTAGATGTATGTCATCTATAATCAGTAGGGGTTTTGTGGAATTCGAATCCTTCCGTTGCTCCTGCCCGGCAGTGCTCGGCAGCGGCATATCCCCTCCCCGGCCAGACCCGCGGGTTCCAGCGGCGTCAGCTCAAGTAACCTAAAAAGCAGTTAAGACCCGGCTTATTCGCAAGGCTGGAAATTGGCCTTTCCATGTGATTTTTGCGCCAAAAGGCACCTTGACCGTGGCTGCATCATATGACATCGGAGCCCCAGGATTCAACCCCAAAAATCCGAAAAATGCTTGTTATCTCAGTATTTGTGAAATGTCTTTCAAATACCGACTGAACGGATTCTCATTATCCCGACTGAGCGCTCAGTTTTTTATGCAATGAGCCATATTTAGCCTCCCGGGAAGTCGCCGGGGGATCGCCAGCTCACGGTGGCGTTTCAGGAAAAATTCGTCGGTCATGGCCGCCAAAAAATCGCGTACCACCTCCGCCGGGGAGGTTTCATTTTTGTAATTTTGGTCCAGGCGGTCCAAAAAGTCTTGGTACACCGGGCTGTCGAAGCGCTCCCCGCGCAGGTCTTCCAGATAGGTCTCGAACAACAGGTCAAAGGCGGCGGCGATCTTAGGGTGCTCGGTCTTGATGGCGGGATTGGTGTAGATGTGCCTCAGGTTGAACTCTTTGAGCGCCCCAAGGGCTTGGGATATCGGCGAGCTGAAGGAAATATGCTCTTGATCCAGGGAGTTGGCGGTGAGATCTTCCACCAGGCGGTAAACGATGGTGCCGTTGCTCTCCCCCAAGACCCGGCGCACCTGCTCCGGCACCATGTCCCGGCTGACCAGCCCCAGCAGGATAGCGTCTTCCAGATCGCGGCCAACGTAGGCGATGGTGTCGGCCACCCGCACCAAGCAGCCCTCCATGGTCATGGGTACCAACTCCAGAGATGGGTCGGCCAGCTTGGCGGTCATCTCGGCGTCCATGGCGGCGAAGTCCTTGCCCCGCCGGGGCGACAGGCGCACGGTGTGCATCTCCCCGTCGTGGGTCAAGACCCCGTCCAGCACTTGCAGACTCAGGTTAAGCCCTCGCCCTCCCCTTTCCAGGCGCTCCAAAAAACGCACCGACTGCATGTTGTGCATGAACGGCCCCAACCCGTGCTCCACGCATTTTTTGCTCAGGAAGGCTTCTCCATCGTGGCCGAAGGGCGGATGCCCCAGGTCGTGGGCCAGAGCTATGGCCTCGATGAGGTCTTCGTTGAGCCCCAGAAGGCGGCCCAGGCCCCGGGCGATCTTGCTTACCAGCTGCACGTGCAGCACCCGGTGGGAAATCTGGTCGTTGTCCACCAGCGAGAACACCTGGGTCTTGTCTATGTAGCGTGTGTAGGCCAGCGAATGCAGCACACGGTCGGCGTCCACCGCAAAAGGCAAGCGATGGCCCTGCTCGGCCATGGGGTCAGGGCGGCGGCGCACGGCGTCTTGGCTGGGGCAGGCCAAAGGCGATAGCCTGTGTCCCTCCTCATCCTGAAGGCGGCGGCGCAAATTAGCCAGCAGATGATCCTGCAAGGGGAGTGCTCCTCATTAAACGGACTGGCTCCATTGAAGCGCCCCAACCGCCGGGTGTCAAGCGGTGGCTAATGCGGGAAGCACCTCCCTTGCCAGGCACCCCAGGGCATACTAGACTTGCCGACATGATCGTAGCCGCCGACAACCTGACGACCTCCCGCCCCTCGGTGCGCCGCGCCGTGGAGGCGCGCGACGAGGCTTTTGTTCAAAGCCTCTGCCAAAGCCTGGAGCAGGCCGGGGCTGCCTGGATCGATCTCAACCCAGGCTATCTGCCCCTCTCCCGGCGCGAAGGAACCTGGGCCTGGCTGGTTAAAGCCGCCGAGGCTTCCTGCTCGGCCAAGCTGATTCTGGACGCGGCCGACCCCGCCTCCCTGGAGATGGCCCTGGGCTTTTGCACCCGACCGCCGGTCTTGAACATGGCCACCGCCGAGGAAAGCCGCCTGGGCCCGGTGCTGGACATCGCCGCCCATCACGGCCTGGAGGTGATCGCCGCCACCATGACCGCCACCGTGCCCCCCAGCGCAGAGGAGCGTCTGGCCCTGGCCGCCTCCATCGTGCAGGAGGCGGACGCACGGGGCATCACCGGCGGCCGGTTGATAATCGACCCCATGGCCATGCCTCTGGCCCTGCCCGGCGGCGAGGCCCACGCCCAGGCGGTGCTGTCCACCCTGCGCGCCCTGCCCCAGGTGTTTGATCCGCCGCCCCGGCGGCTAATCGCGCTCAGCAACCTGGTTACCGCCAGCGCCGGAGCGCGTTCGGAGTTCGCGGCCGCGCCCTACCTGTCCGCCGCTTTCGGGGCGGGGCTCGAGGTGGTTATGATGGACGCGCTAAACCCCGAACTGATGCGCCTGGTCCGCTTGCTGAATGTGTTTGAGGGTCAGGACATCTTCGCGCCCGGCGAGTTCGCGCCATGAGCCTCGGGGGTCCCTTGCCCCAGCACCAGCCCCTGCCCGGCGCGCCGCACTTCACCCTGGACGAGCTTATCCGCTCCGACACCGCCCAAACCTACGGCCTGGACAACTCCCCTTCCCCCGCCGCCCTGGAGCGCTTGGGCGAGCTGGCCCGCCTGGTGCTGGAGCCCCTGCGTGGGCGCTTCGGGCCCATCAAGGTGACCAGCGGCTATCGCTCGCCGGAGTTGAACTGGTACGTGTCCCTGGATCGCACCAGCCGCCACTGCCGGGGCGAGGCGACGGACCTAAGGCCGCTGGCCCCGGAAGCGACCTGCCCCCACTTGGCTCTGTGGGCCGCTTCCCATCTGCCCTGCAATCAGATCATCCTGTATAATTATTTTCGGAGTTGGGTGCACCTGGATTTGGCCCAACCCGGTGCTTTATCTCCACGGCTTTATGTTAGCCAAGGACTTCGCTCACCGGCCCGCGTCTCAGCGGAAGACCTGGCCCGTCTGGTTGCCGATGGGACCTTGGCAAGGAACCAACCTAATGAAACTTGTTGATACACACGCCCACCTGGATTTGCTCGACGATCCCCTGGCGGCCTTTGGCCGCGCCAAAGAGGCCGGGGTGGGTCAGATAATCACTGTGGGCATCGACCTTGAATCTTCCCGCCGCGCCGCCGACTTCAGCCGGGACCTGCTGGGCGTCTTCTGCACCGTGGGGCTGCATCCCCACGAAGTGGCCAAGGTAGCCCCCGACCTTTGGGCCGAACTCAAGCTCTTGGCGCTGACCGTCTCGGCGGTGGCCGTGGGCGAATGCGGCCTGGACTATTATCGCGACCTCTCGCCCCGCCACCTGCAACGCGATGCATTTGCCGCCCAGATAGAGCTGGCCCTGGACCTGGGCATGCCCCTGGTGGTGCACGACCGAGAGGCCCACGACGACGTTTTGAACATGCTGGCCAAAAGCGGAGCCGAGCGGGTGGGCGGGGTGGTGCACTGCTTCAGCGGCGATGCCGCTCTGGCCGGGGAGCTGGTTTCCCTGGGATTCAGCCTGGGCATCACCGGGGTGATCACCTACAAAAAGTCAAACCAACTGCGCGCCCTGGTAAAAAAAGTGCCGCTGACCAAACTGCTCATCGAGACTGACTGCCCCTATCTTAGCCCCGAGCCTTATCGCGGCAAGCCCAACGAGCCGGCTTATGTAAATCACACACACCAGGCTCTGGCCAAGGCCTTGGGGATCACCCCCGAGGAGGTGGCCTCGGTGACCGCTGACAATGCGCGCCGCCTGTTCAGCCTGCCCTACATGGAGGACTAGGTTTGTATCGCCTCACTCCGGGAAGCGGCCTGGTGCTGGCCTCGGCCTCGCCGCGCCGCCGGGAAATGCTCACCCACTTGGGGCTGTACTTCCGACTGGCCCCTGCCCATATAGATGAAAACCTGCTTCCTGGCGAAAGTGCCGCCCAGGCGGCGGGGCGCCTGGCTTCGGCCAAGGCGGCGGCGGTGCGGGTCGCTCCCAACGACACGGTTCTGGCCGCCGACACCCTGGTGGTGCTTGGCGACGAAATAATGGGCAAGCCCCGAGACGCCGAAGAAGCGGCCGGTATGTTACGCAAGCTCTCCGGAGCCCAGCACGAGGTTCTCACCGGCTATTGCCTGCTTAACGAATCGTGGCAAAAGGTGGGCCTGGGCCGCAGCCTGGTCACTTTCCGGGAGCTTAGCGATGCGGAGATAGCCGCCTACGTGGCCACCGGCGAAGCCATGGACAAAGCCGGGGCCTATGCGGTGCAAGGCCTGGGCGGGGCTTTGGTCAAGGAAGTGACCGGCTCCTACACCAACGTGGTGGGCCTGCCCCTGGCCGCGGTCATAGAGCTGCTCCTGGAACAAGGGCTCATCGAGCCCCAGGGGGATGGGGCATGAGCCTCGCCGCGAACCTGGCCCTGGTCACCTCCCGCATAGCCCAGGCGGCCAGAGCCTCCGGCCGCAAACCCGAACAGGTGCGCCTGGTGGCGGTGAGCAAAATGCACGGCCCCGAGGCGGTGAGAGCCGCCCTGGCCGCCGGGCAGATCCTCTTCGGCGAGAACTACGTACAAGAGGCCCAGGACAAGATAGCGGCGGTGGGCCCCGGCCCCTCTTGGCATTTCATCGGCCACTTGCAGAGCAACAAGGCCAAGGTGGCGGCGGAGCTGTTCGACGTTATTCAAAGCGTGGACCGGATCAAGCTGGCCAAGGCCCTGGACCGCCGGGCCGGTGAACTGGGCCGCCGTTTGGGCGTGCTGTTACAGGTCAACGTGGGCGGCGAGGCCCAGAAATCCGGCTGCGCGCCCGACGATGCTCAAGCCCTGGCCCAGGAAGTCGCGTCCTTAAAACACCTGGAGCTGAGCGGCCTCATGACCATGCCGCCCTTTTTCGGCGACCCCGAACGGGCCCGCCCGGTTTTCGCCGAGCTACGCCGCTTGGCCGAAAAGCTGGGCCGCGATCTGCCCCAGGGGGCCATGCGCCATTTGTCCATGGGTATGAGCGGCGACTACGAGGCGGCCATAGCCGAAGGGGCCACTCTGGTCAGGGTGGGCACGGCCATTTTCGGCGAACGCGATTATTCCTAGGAAAATTTAGAAGCGGCGTTTTCGCTGCTGGCCACGCGGCGGCTGGGCTCAGGCCCGGCCGCTCTGGCGTTGGCGCACTATCTCGAACAACAAGGCTCCGGCGGCCACCGAGGCGTTGAGGCTCTCCACTCCCTCGGCCAGGGGCAGGCTGGCGCTCATGTCGCACAGGGACATGAGGCGTGGTCCCACGCCCTTGTGCTCCCCGCCCACCACCAGGGCCAGGGGCCGCACCAGGTCATGCTCCCAGGGAGCGGGGGCCTGGCGGGTGGCCGCAGCCAAAAGCCACAGGCCCGCGTCCTTGAGTTCCTGAGCGGCGGCGCTGAGGTTGGTGACCCGGGCCACCGGCACCAGGGAGGCGGCCCCGGCGGCGGCCTTGATCGCGGCCGGAGTAAGGGGGCAGGCCCGGTCCTTGGGCATCACCAACCCCTGGGCCCCGGCGGCGGCGGCGCTACGCAGGATGGCCCCCAGGTTGTGCGGGTCCTGGATGTGGTCGGCGATGACCACCAGGGCTCGCTCCCCGGCGGCCTGGGCCGCGTCGATGATCCGGTCCAACTCGGCATAGGGAAAGGCGGCCATCATCAGGGCCACCCCCTGGTGGGCCGCGCCTCCGGCCAACTCGTTTAGCCGCGCCCGAGGCGCCCGGCGCACCTTGAGCCCGGCGGCGCGGGCAGCCTCGGCCAGGCGGGTCAGGGCCGGGCCCTTTTCGTTGGCGGCCAAAAGCAGCTCATTGGCCGCCCTGGGCTGCTCGGCCAGGGCCTGGGCCACGGCGTGGCGGCCCACGATCACGCTATTTTCTTCGTTTGCCAATTTAGGACGCCTGGAATTCTTCCAGCAGCTTTAGGTGCCGCTCGGTGCGGCGGCGGCTGGCGGTGATGATGGCCTCCACCTCGGCCACGGCCTTGTCCAGGTCGTGGTTGACCACCAGGTGGGTGTAGTTCTCGGCCTTGGTCAATTCGTAGCGCACCCGCTCCAAACGCTGGCGCACTTGGTCTTCGTCTTCGGTGGCCCGCCCGCGCAAGCGCTCTTCCAAAACCTTGCGGCTGGGGGGCAGCAAAAAGATGAACACCCCATCGTTAAAACGCTTCTGGAGCTGCTCGGCTCCGTTTACGTCGGTATCCAGGAAAAGGTCCCGGCCCTGGTCCAGGGCCCGGCGCACTATCTTTTCCGAGGTGCCGTAGAGGTTGCCGAAGATTTCTTCGTACTCGGCCATTTCCCCGGCCTGGATGCGCTGCTGAAAACCCTCGCGGGTGACGAAGTGATAATCCACCCCATCGGTTTCACCGGGCCGGGGCGCGCGGGTGGTCAGGCTAACCGAATAGGCCAGGTCGGGCATGTCTTCCCGTACCCGGGCGGCGATGGTGCTCTTGCCCGCCCCCGGCGGCCCCGACAACACAAAAATCTGACCCACGCCGCTCATGCGGACTCCTCCTCGCTCAACATCAATGGTGTGTCCTCAAAGCTGGTGGACTCGTAGCGCTGTCCCATGGTGTCCGGCTGAATGGCCGAGAGCAGCACATGCCCCGAGTCGGTGATTACTATGCTGCGGGTGCGCCGCCCCTGGGTGGCGTCCAGCAGGCGTCCCGCCTGGCGGGCCTCCTCGCGCAGGCGCTTCATGGGCGCTCCGGCGGGGTTGAGTATGGCCACCACCCGGCGGGCGGCCACGGTGTTGCCAAACCCCAAGCTCATCAACTTGCCGGCCATCAGCGCCTCCCGCCCTACTCTACGTTCTGGATCTGCTCTCGGATGCGCTCCAGCTCGGCCTTTAGCTCCACGATGGTCTGGCCCGCCTCGGCGTCCGGAGTCTTGGAACCCATGGTGTTGGCTTCCCGGTTGAGCTCCTGCATCAGGAAGTCAAGCTTGCGCCCCACCGGCTCGGGGCTGCCCAGGAACTGCCGGAACTGCTCCAAATGGCTGGCCGCGCGCACCGCCTCCTCGGTGATGTCCGCCTTGTCGGCGATGACCGCCACCTCCATGGCCAGGCGCTGGGGGTCGGGCTCGGTGTCGCCGGTTAGGAAAGCGATGCGCTCACGCAGGCGCTCCTGGTACCCGGCCACCACCTGGGGAGAGCGGGCCGCCGCTTCGCTGAACAGCTGCCCCACCACCTCCAGGCGAGCGCTCAGGTCCTCGGAAAGGGCCTGCCCCTCGGCGGCGCGCATGGCTTCCAGCTCATCCAGGGCCTGGGCCATGGCTGGCTCCAGCTGGGACCACAGGGCCTCGGGGTCCGGGCCTTCCTCCTGGCTCAGGATCAGGTCGCGGTTGTGCAAAAAAGGCATGATGCCCGGCTCCTGGGTGGTGCCCAGCTCTTGTTGCAGCTCGGCCAGCACCCGGCGGTATTCGCGCACCAGGGGGCGGTTGAGCACCAGACGGGGTGATGCCTCCACCGCGCCGCTGGCCGCCACGCTTAGGCTGACCCTGCCTCGGGTGAGGCGCGCGCCCACGAATTTTTTGATGCGCTCTTCCAGGGCGGTGAGCCCCGAGGGCAGGCGCAGGTGGAAATCCAGGTAGCGCGAGTTAACCGTCTTTAGCTCCGCCACCCAGGCGCCTTCGCCGACGGCGTTTTGACCCCGGCCGTAGCCGGTCATGGACTTGATCAAAGAACTTCTCCTCGCGCCTGCGCTTGCTTGCCCTGCCACAAGAGGCGGCCGCGCAAAAAGCCCAGCAGGTCGCGCATGTCCTCCCCGCTGTAGTCGGGGTAGGTCCAGGGCAGGGCCTGGTAGCCGCCGCCCTGATAATAAAGGGTCACTTCGCCGTAGATGCCCGGCTCCAGCTCCAGTCGGTGCCCCGCGAATTTGTGGGTGGCCAGGACCAGGCTGTCCCGGTCCAACAGGCCGGGGTCCAGGTTGACCCGGCGGCGCCCTTGATAAGAAAGCTCGCCCTCGATCTTCCCGCACTGGCGCTTGATCTCGGCCAGCTCGCCGGGTAGCCGAAGGCTTTCCAAAGCGGCCAGCCTCCGGGTAAGGCCGGGGCCCATCTCCGGGGTGTAGTAGCCGCTGTCGGTGAAGGGCATTGCCTCCGAGTAGAATACCACCCTACCCAGAAGCGAGGCCAGGCGTCTCAGGGCCTGGGCACGAGGTTCTTCCGGCCCGGCCAGCAGGCTCACCACCAGCCGGGCGGGCCGGGGAGCGGCTCCCATGGCCCCGCCTAGGGGCGCCCCACGCTTATATAGGTGAAACCGGCCTGGCGCACCCGCTCGGGCGGATACACGTTGCGCAGGTCCACCACCACCTCGCCGCGCATCACTTCCTTGAGACGCGCCCAGTCGAGATTGCGGAATTGATTCCACTCGGTCATGATCACCAGGCAGTCGGCCCCTTCGGCGGCGTGATAGGCGTTGTCGCAGGCTACCAGGGCGGGCATCGTCTCCATGGCCTCGGCCATGCCCGCTGGGTCGTAGGCCCTGACCGTGGCTCCTTGTTTCATGATGGCGGGCAGGATCACCAGGCTGGGCGACTCGCGCATGTCGTCGGTGTTGGGCTTGAAGGTCAGCCCCAGGCAGGCCACCACCTTGCCATCGGTCCGGCCGCCCAGAGCTTGGGCTATCTTATCGGCCATGCGTTCACGCTGGCTGCGGTTCACCTCGATAACCGCCTCCACGATGCGGAAACGGTACTCGCAGTCCTTGGCGATGTGGGCGATGGCCTCGGTGTCCTTGGGGAAGCAGGAGCCGCCGTAGCCGGGCCCGGCGTGCAAAAACTTTGGCCCGATGCGCCGGTCCAGGCCCATGCCCTTGGCCACCTGGTTGACGTCCGCCCCCACCTTTTCGCAGATATTGGCCATCTCGTTGATGAAGCTGATCTTGGTGGCCAAAAAGGCGTTGGAGGCGTACTTGATCATCTCCGCGGTTTCCACGTTGGTGAGCACGAAGGGGGTTTCAATGAGGTACAGGGGGGCGTAGAGGTCGCGCATCACTGCCTGGGCCCGCTCGCTGCCCGTGCCCACCACCACCCGGTTGGGGCGCATGAAGTCCTCTATGGCCGAGCCTTCGCGCAGGAATTCCGGGTTGCTCACCACGTCGAAATCCACCGGGGTCTTTTGGTTGGCCTTGATGATGGCCGCCACCTTCTGGCCGGTGCCCACCGGCACCGTGGATTTGGTGACCACCACCTTGTATTCGGTCATGGTCTGGCCGATGCTCTTGGCCACCTGCTCCACGTACTTGAGGTCCGCCGCTCCGTCATTGCCCTGGGGGGTGCCCACGGCGATGAAAACTACCAGGGCCTGCTTGATGCCCTCTTCCAGGTCGGTGGTGAAGCTAAGGCGGCCCTCGCGGGCGTTCTTGGCCACCATCTCCTCAAGACCCGGCTCATAGATGGGCACCTTGCCCTGCTTGAGCATGTCGATCTTTTCCTGGACCTTGTCAACGCACACCACGTTGATGCCGAATTCGGCGAAGCAGGCCCCGGTGACCAGACCGACATACCCCACGCCAACCATGCAGATATTCATGCCGTCATTCCTGTTATGGCCGCATCAAAGCGGCTATTTTACTATGCCTTGGCCCTGGCCCTAACCAGCTCCCGCCCCCCCAGGGCCAAACCGGCCAGCAACCAAAACATCATACCCGTATCATCCACGAAAAAATCATCAAACAAGTTGCGCAAACAGAACCCGGCCACCACGGCCACCGTGGCCGCGCCAAAGGACTGGGCCACCTCACCGCCCACGGGCGGCGAATGGGGCCACAAAAACCACACCAGCACTCCCATGATAAGCAAAATGGCCGCCAGCCCCTGCACCCCCAGTTGCAACGTCAGGTCCACGAAGGTGTTGTGGGCGTGCCACAGCAAAGGCTGATGGGTGGCCCTAAACTCGGGGAAGGCCTTGGAAAAACTGTGCCGTCCCAGGCCGATGCCCCGGAAGGGGTCCTTTTTGACCTGCCTGTAGGAATAGGCCCATAGAGTCAAAAGATCGCCCGCGGTGCCCCCGGTTTTCAGGGGGCTCGTCACCAGCCGGTCCCAACGCTCCCCGTGGCGCGAGCCCGGAGCTGTAAACATAAGTCCGGCTACCAACAAGGCGGCCAACCCCACCAGCAGCATGGTGCGCAGGCGGTGGCGGGTGAGCATCACCAGGCACAAAGCGGCTTGCAAGAGCATGGCCAGCCAGGCGGCCCGGTTGTAGGTGGTGTAGGCCAATAGGCCGGTGGCCAGAATAAAGGCCGACCAAAGCCATTTGGCCCCGCGCCGGGTCCACAGCAAAGGAGCCAGCAGCAGGTAAGGCCATACCAGCACCAGATAGGTGCCCAGGGTGCCGTAGCCGCTGTGCAAGGAGCCGGCCCTAACCGCGTGGTTGAGCAGAGAACCGCCTTCGTGGAAAAAGAATATCAGCCCGGCCACGGTCATAACCGCCAGGCCCACCAGGATCATTCCCCAGAACTGTTTGAGGTTTTCCTCGTCTTGGATCAGGTGCACCCCGGCGTAAAACAGCAATAGGCCCTTGAGCACCTCGGCCCTGAGCTCCTTGAGGGTGTAGGCCATGTCCACGGCGGTGAACAGGCTGAACACCGTGGTGGCCACATAGAAAATCAAGGGCCAGAAAAGCACCGTGGATCGAAAACTGAATTCATGGCGGGCCCAAAAGAACAGGGCCAAAAACAGCAGCATGCCCACCACCGCGATCTCACGGGCGGCGGTGATGGCCTCCAAGGGGAGAATGAACACCAGCCCCAAGGCGAACAGCCTGGCCAGGCGATAGAACATATCGGCCATGCCGGGGTGCTCCTGCCAGAGCACTGCGCCGAGGAGGGCGGAACTCATTAGTCCAAATACCTGCCCTGGACGGCCAACTCCACCAGGCGGGCCAGCCCCTGGTGGAAGTCCACCTTGGGCTCGTAGCCCAGCACCCGGCGGGCCTGGGCCAAGGAGGCCAGGCTGTAGCGCACCTCGCCGGAGCGGGCCGGGCCGAACTTTGGCTGGATATCGCTATCCAGCAACTCGCCCAGCACCTGGAGCAGATCGAGCAGATCGTGGCTAACCCCGGCGGCCACGTTGATGGCCTGGCCAGGGGCTTCGGGAGCGATGCAGGCGGCCAGGTTGGCGGCCACCACGTTGTCCACGTAGGTGAAGTCGCGGCTCTGGCGGCCGTCGCCCAACACGGTGGGAGCCTCACCAGAGGTCAGGGCGAACAAAAACTTGGGCACCACCGCCGCGTAAGGGGACTCAGGGTCTTGCCGGGGGCCGAACACGTTGAAGTAACGCAGGCGCACCGTTTCCAAGCCATAGACTTTGTAAAAAGCGGTGCAGTAATTTTCCATGGCCACCTTGCTTACCGCATAGGGGCTCAGCGGCTTGGGAGGCAGGCTTTCCTCCTTGGGAGCCGACTCGGGCTCCACGTCGCCATAGATAGAGGAACTGCTGGCCACCACCACCCGCTTTACACCCGCCTCCTTGGCCGCCCACAAGATGTTCAGGCTGCCGGTGGCGTTGACCTCATGGGAGGCCAAGGGGTCTTCGATGGAGCGCTGCACGCTGGGGCGCGCCGCCTGGTGCAATACGTAGTCGACGCCCTCCATGGCCTTGTGGCAGGTGTCCAGATCGCGGATGTCACCTTCCAAAAAGCTGAAATCACCCTTGCCTCGGCGCGCTGGTTCCAGGTTGCGCATCTTGCCGGAAACCAAGTTGTCCAAAACGCGTACAGTCTCACCCTGGTCCGATAAAACCTGGGCCAGATGGGAGCCGATAAAACCGGCCCCTCCGGTAATCAAGTAGGTAGGCATCAATTGTTCCTATTGTTGAGGGAATGCAAATCCTTCTCCAGGGCCTTTGACAGCCGTCCGGCGGTTACCGCCGAGGTGCCCACTTCACCCACCACCACTCCGGCGGCCACGTTGGCCATCACCGCGGCTTCGGACAAGGTAAGGCCGCATACCAGCCCCAGGGTCAAGGTGCTTATCACCGTGTCCCCGGCTCCGGTAACGTCGAACACCTGTTTGGCCATGGTGGGCACGTGGTCCATGCCCTCGGGGGTGATCAGGGTCATGCCCCGCTCCCCCTGGGTGATGAGAATGGCCCCGGCGTTTAAATTTTCCAGGAGCTGGCGTCCGGCCCGCTCCACGGCTTTGTCACCCTGGGGGCTGATCCGGGCGGCGGCCAGGGCCTCGTGGTGGTTGGGCGTCACCACCGTGGCCCCGGTGTAAAGCGGCATGTTGACCACCTTGGGGTCCACGCTCACCACCAGCTTGCCGGAACGGGCCTGCTCCTGCACGGTGTTTAGTATCGCCCGGCTGATCACCCCCTTGGCGTAGTCGCTGATTATCACCGCGTCACACAGCGGCAGCTCCTCGGCCAGGTAGGCTTGCATGTTGGCCAACTCTTCAGCTGGGCATTCCCTGCGGCTCTCGCGGTCCACCCGCACCATTTGCTGGCTGTGAGCCACCACCCTGGTCTTGACCGTGGTGGGGCGTTCCCGGCTTACGGTAAGGCCCTTGCGCGATACTTCCAGTTGGTCCAGAAGCTCCAAAACCTGCTTGCCGGCCCGGTCGTCGCCCACCAAGCCGCATATGCCGGCCCCGCAGCCCAGGGCGATGAGGTTGTGCACCACGTTGGCCGCGCCGCCCAACATGTAGGTCTCGCTTTCCACTTCCACCACCGGCACCGGCGCCTCGGGGCTTATGCGCTCCACCCTGCCCCAGATGAACTCGTCGAGCATGACATCGCCCAACACCAGAATGCGCTTGCTGCTGAAATGCCGCACCGCTTCCTGTAGGCGCTCCAAATCGAAACTGTAGGTCATGGGATTGTTTCCCCGGGCTTGCGCCCTTGCTCCAGCCGCTCCAGGGCGGTCAGGACTTCCTCAACCTCTATGGGCTCTATGGGGCCGGTAGCCCCCAATATTTCGCAGTCCACCCCCCAGGGCCGCCAGTTGTACAGCGGGGTGCTGGACCACAATACCACCTGGGGTTTATGCACCGCCGCTGCGAAGTGCATGGGGCCGCCCTCGGGGGTGATGAAGGCCCGTCCGGCGGCGATCATGGCGGCGAAATCCTTGAGGCTGGGCGAACAAAACACCGGCGGTTCGGGCTCCAGGCCCTTGAGGATTCCGCCGATCCAGGCCTCGTCGCCGGGAGCGTGGGTGATGACCACCCCGCCGGGCCGATGGGCAAGCTCCTGGGCCAGGCGGCGATACTTGGCGTCAGGCCAGGTGCATTCAGGGCGATAGGCCCAGCGGGTTATGTTGAGCACCACCGGGGGCCGGTCCGGGTCTAAAGCGTAAGTGGCAAACAATTCCGCCACCTTGGCCCTGGAATCCTCGGGTACTTTGAGATACAGCCTGCCGGGGGGGCTGTCAAGGCCGATATGGCCCAAAAGGGACATGCACCTGAGCACCTCATGGTCTCGGCGCGGGGGCCAGGGGGCGGGCAGGTTGTAATAGAACCCCCAGCGCTTTTTCTTACCCTTGGCCTCGGGCCCCAAACGCCAGCGGGCCCCGGAGGCGTAGGCCAACCAGGCCTGGGAGTTGGAAAAGCTGTCGCGAAAGGCCACCGCCAGGTCGAAACGCCGCCTGCGCACCTGGCCCAACATGGCTCCCATGCGCTTGAGGGACTCGAATTTGCCGTAGTGGCGGTGCTTGGCCTTGGGGTATACGAAAAGCTCGTCCACGGCGGGGTGGCCCTGGATGGCCGACTGGCTAAGGGTGCAGACCAAGGCGGCCAGGTGGGCCTGAGGAAAGGCGTCGCGCAGGGCCTGGATCGCCGGGGTTGTGCACAACACATCCCCGATGTTGTCGTTGCGCACCACCAGGATGCTCTTCACCTGGGCGGGGTCGAAGGGACCGGGCCGGTCCCATAGCCGCCCCAGCACCAGGGGATTCATTATAGGAGAGAGCCAGGACAAAAAACGCCTCAGGCCTAAAGCCCCAACATTTCCAGGGTGGTTTCTATGACCATTTCTTCGTGGAGTTGCTCCATGCACACCGGGTCCAGGCAGCCCTTGTCCGCGCAGGGGTCGCAGGTGGCCGGCACCTTGAGCACCCGGTCGCGGGGGCCACGGGGGCCCACCTTGGCCGGATCGGTGGGGCCGAACAGGCCCAGCACCGGGGTCTGCACCGCTTGCCCCAGGTGGAGGGGGCCGGTGTCGTTGCTTATCACCAAATCAAGGCGGCTGAGCACCGCGCCCAGCAGGCGCAGGCTAAGGTTGTAACCTTTGTGAAATCGACGCCCCGCCGCTTCCTCGGCCCGGCGGGCCAGGTCTCGCTCGCTGCCGTCGCCAATGTGGATCACCTCCACGCCTTTGGAATACAAGGCCGCGGCGACCCTACCGAAACGCTCCGCTTGCCAGCGGCGGTACTGGGCCGAGGCCCCCAACACCAAACCCACCCGCAGCTTATCCGGCCGCATGCCCAGCTTGCGCAGCCAGCCCTCGGCGTACTCACCCTCCTCGGGGCGCAGGAACATGCGCATAAAGCGATCCTGGGGCTGAATCTCGGCACCGGCCCACTGAGCCAGGCGCAGGCGCTCGTCCACCGCGTGCACCTTGGGGTTGCGGGGAAGGGCCTCCAAACGCAGCTTGGGGTCCTGCCAGCCCTGGATATTCACCGCCCTCTCGTAGCGCAAACGGGGCATAAGCTTGATCAGGTCATCGTTGGCGTGCAACACCACCAGGCTTTGGTAACGTCGGGCGGACAGGGACGCGGCCACGTAGGTGCGGCTGAAACCGTTGTTGCGGTAGGGATACAAGCGGCTGATATAGGGGTTTTCCTGCAGCAGAGGGCGGCGCTTTTGGTGGACCAGAACGTCCACGTCAAAGCTGCGGCCCATGGCGACCAGGGCCGGGCTGCAAAACATGGTGTCGCCAATGGCCGTTGTACAGGCAGCCAAAACCCGGGGTCGGCTCATGGAAGAATCTTATCTCCTGCTTTTCCCCTAAAAAACCGTTTGGGCCGGACTATCCATGCCCAAACGAAATCAATGCAAAAATATAGCACAGCTTAACTATTTGGCCAGGTTTAGCGCAAGCTGGGAAGCTGTATCAGCCCCCAGTGACGGCAAGCGTCAGGCGGCTGCCAATAGGCATTTTCCCGCGGCACGCGGTAATTTGCATCGAAAAAAGACTGGCGGGATTAATTTAAGTGTTTTTATTACTCGTAGTTACGGCAGGCTGCCTAGACGGGGCCTTCTTCCAAAAGCGCCATGGTCTGCGCCAACCACTGCTGTTGGCTGGGCACTTGGTGGCTGAAGCCCTTGTTCAGGGCCAGAGCCTTTTCACAGGCCGCAGCCAGCTCCTCCACCTCCCCGGCGGCTGAGACCACCGCGCCGCTGAGCCCCTCTTGAACCAGTTCGGATGCCCCGGCGGCGGCGGTGGTCACCACCGGAGTGCCCACGTATAGGGCCTCCAAACAGGCGATGGAGCAGGGATCGTAGATGGTGGGCAGCACCAGGGCGTCGGCCGCGGCCAACAGGGGAGCCACTTGGCTTTGCAAACCCAGAAACCTCACCCTCCCCTCCACTCCCAGGGCGCGGGCTTTGTTTTGCCAGGGCTGGGGCCGGTCCCTGCCGGCCACCAAAAGCAGGGCCTGGGGCAAACGGGCCAAGGCGGCCAGGGCGAAAGCCAGTCCCTTGCGTTCCCAGCCGGAGCCCAGAAAAAGCAGCACCGGCCTGCCCTGTTCCAGGCCCAGTTCCTCCCGCTTGCCGCGCCGGGTCCGGCTCTGGCGGGCCGGAGCCAGGTCCGCTTCGTCCACTGCGTTGTAGATGACCTTGATTTTTTCTGGGGGCACCTGATAGTAGCGCTCAAGCTCTCCGGCCACCATGCGGCTTATGGCGATGACCCAGTGCAGCTCCGGAGCGGCCAGGGTGCGCCGTTCCAGGTCCAAAAGAGCCCGGTGCTTGGGGTTAAGGCCGAAGCTCAGGCGCTTGAGGCGGCTCTCGTAAACAGCGCGGCGCTCCAGCCAGGCGGCGTGCACTCCGTCCCCGGCCCGGAAAACCGGGCAGCCCGGCACCCGCTCCATACTCAGAAAGGAATCCAAAGCCAGGCCCTGGGCCGTATCCAGGGCTGCGGCGGCCCAGACGGGAGGCTTGGCCGGGGGCACCTGATGCAGGCTCACCCCCTGGGGCACCTCGCCCTGCCAGGCCGAAGCCATTACATGCACCTCGTGCCCACGCTGGGCCAGGCCCCGGGTGAGCAGCCCCAGCACCCGCTCGGCCCCGCCGGTAAAATCGTACTTGTAGCGGATAAGGCCCAGGCGCATGGTTAGCCCGTCCTATGCAAAAGACGGTCAACTGCTTCGCACACCCGGCCCGGCCGCATTTCCACCAGGCAACGGCTCACCTTGCTGTCCTCGCAACCGGCCTGGCCGCAGGGATGCTGCGGGCACTCGCCCACCACCACCTCGCTGGGCGCTTGCCAGGGCCCCCACATTTGCTCGCCCGAGGGCCCAAAGATGGTGAGCACCGGCACCCCCAGGGCGGCGGCCATGTGCATGGGCGCACTGTCCACCCCGGCGAAGAGGCGGGCCGTGGCGATGAGCCCGCCCAGGGAATAAAGGTCCAAGCGGCCGCTGAGGTCCAGGGCCACCGCGCCGGGCTCGGCCTGGGCCTTTATCTGCTCCGCCATGGCCAGCTCTTTGGGGTCCGGCCCGGAGGTGAGCACCACCTTGAGCCCTTGGTCGGCCAGATGGTTTATCAAGGCGGCGTTACCGCCGTGGGTCCATGACTTGAACATCCAGCGGGAGGTGGGGTGCACCAGAGCGTAGCTCCCCGTCTCCAGCCCGGCCTGGGCCAGCAGGCGCGCGGCTTCGGCCCGGCCATCTTCACCGGGCTCGAATTTCAGGGAGGTGTCCCTGGGCTCCAGGCCCAAGGCTTTCACCTGCCCCAAAAAGGCCTCGACCATGTGGTGATGGTCGTCCCAGCGGGGCGCCAAGACATGAAAGGCCCTGCCCCGCATGCGCGGCGTCTTGGGGGCAAAGCCCACCCTTACCCGCGCTCCCGAAATCCATGATAGGAAGGCCCCCCGGTCGCCCTCGGCAAGCTCCAGGGAGAGGTCATAGCCGGCCCCGCGCAGACGGCGCAAAAAGCCCAGATGCCATGCCGCCGCGGCCAACGGACCCGCATGCTCGCGCCTCAGCACCAGCACTTGGTTGACTTGGGGGTTGTGGGCCACCATGGCCTCGGTGCCGGAGTTGACCACCATATCCACGGCCAAGTCGGGCCAGCGCTCTTTTAGGGCGGAGATAACCGGAGTGGTCACCAGCACGTCGCCGATGTGCCCCAGCTTGACTATCAGGGCGCGGCGGGGGTCGCTGGTCAGGGTTTTGGGCAAGCTCAAGCCTCCAGGGGCTGGGCCTCTTCCGGCAGCATGATGGGGATGTCGTCCTGCACGGGATAGCGCACCCCGCAGGTCGCGCAGACCAGCCAGGACCCGTCGGTGGAAAGCTCCACGGACTGTTTGCACTCAGGGCAGGCCAGAATTTCCAAGAGATCAGTGCTCAAGGCCATGTTTACACCTCCTGCAACAGCTTGAGGTTGTCGCGCACCCATTGGGTTTCGGCGGCCAACCCCTGGGCCAGGCTCACCTTGGGCACGTAGCCCAGGATATCACGAGCCTTGGTGCAATCGGCTTCGGTGTCGCGCACGTCGCCCTTGGCCACCTCCAGGCGCTCCACCTTGGCGCTGTTGCCGGTGATATCCTCCAGCATGGCGATGACCTGGTTCACGCTCACCCTGGAGCCGCCGCCCACGTTGAACACCTGGCCCGTGGCCTCGGGAGTGGTTACAGCGGCGATGGTGGCGGTCACTATGTCGTCTACAAAGGTGAAGTCCCGCGACTGTTCGCCGTCACCGAAAAGGCGGATAGCGCCGCCTTCCAGTTGAGCGCGGATAAAGCGGTGGAAAGCCATGTCCGGCCGCTGGCGGGGGCCGTATACCGTGAAGTAGCGCAGGCTGGCTGTGTCCATGCCGAAGTTCTTATGGTACAGGCCGCACAGATGCTCGGCGGCCAGCTTGGTTACTCCGTATGGCGAAACCGGCCAGCAGGCGCTGGTCTCGCGCATGGGCAGATCGGTGGTGTCGCCGTACACGCTGGATGATCCGGCGTAGACCAGGCGTCCCAGGCCCATCTCCTTGCCCGCTTCCAGCAGGCGCTGGGTGGTCAGGATATTGTTGTGGGTGTAGACGGCGAAGTTGGCCCCCCAGGAGCGGCGCACTCCGGCCTGGGCCGCCAGATGCACCACCGCGTCCATGTCTTTGAGCAGCACGGCCGGGGCCACTGCCATGATGTCGGCCTCGAGCAGCTCAAACCCCTCGCTATCCCGCAGACCCTCCAAATTGGCTTCCTTGAGGGGACGGGGGTAGTAGTCGGTGAAGCTGTCTATGCCCCGCACGCGGTGGCCCAGCTCCAGCAAGCGTTCCGAGAGGCGCGAGCCGATGAAGCCCGCCGCGCCGGTGACCAAAATGTTCATGCTAATTTCATCTCCCGGATACCAAACTCATGGCGGCCTGGGCCGCCTGGGCGGGGCTGATCTGCTCCATGCATTTCAACTCGCCGCAGAACCGCTCGAAACACGGGCTGCAGTCCAGCCCGGCCCGTAAAATTTCGTGGCCCTGGCCACTGGGCCCCGTGCGCCAGGGGGCGGTGGGGCCGAACAGGGCCGCCACCTTGGTTCCCATGGCCGCGGCCAAATGCATCACCCCGGTATCGGTGCACACCACCGCATCGGCCATTGAAAGTAGCGCGGCCAATTCCCTTAGCCCGGTGCGGCCGGTGAGATCCACCAGTTCGCGAACCCCGGAGCGGCGGGCGATGAGCCGACCGATGGCCTGGTCGTCGCGTGAGCCGCTGACCACCAGGCGAACTCTCTGTTCGCCCAGAAGCCTGGCCAACTCCACCCAGTGGGCCAGTGGCCAAAGCTTGGAGTCCCACTTGGCCACCGGATGCAGCACCACCACCGGACGGGAATCATCCTCCCAAGGCAACAGGAAGCGGGCCGCGGCCAGTTCCCCGGGGCTCGGGCTTAGGCCGAACTCGATCTGGGCCGGACGCTCCAGGCCCAGGGGCTCCAACATGTCCAGGTAGCGCTCCAGGGCCGGGCGGTCGGGGTCGAAGGGGGCCAGTTTGTGGTTGTAGGCCAAGGCGGACAAGGGCTCCTTGCCCCCCCGCCAGCCTATCTTGCGCGACCCACGGCTCAGGCCAACACAGATAGCACTTTTCATGAGCCCCTGCAAGTCGACCACCGCGTCGTAGCGCACCGACCTGAGCTCGCGGCCAAAGCCGGTGAGGGGCGAAAGCGGCAGCCCCGAGGCCTCGGCCATCTGGTGACGGGGGCTCACCAAAACCCGGTCCAAGGCCGGGTGGCCCTGGAGGAGCCCGGCGGAGGGCCTCTCCACCAGCCAGTCGATCCGGGCCTCGGGCATTTGGCGGCGGATGGCCATGGCCACCGGCAGGCTTTGCACCACATCGCCCAGGGCCGAAAGTTTGACCAGGAGCACCTTCACTGGGGTGGCTCCCGCCCGGCCAGGCGGGTCAAAATCCACTGGGCGGCGGCGGCCAGGTCCGGCAGGGTCTGGGCGGGCTCCTCGGCCTCGGAGCCGGCATCTTCCAGGGGCATGCCGCTGGTCACCAACAGGCTGATGAGCCCGGCGCCATTGCCGCAAGCCACGTCGATGCGCTTGTCGCCCACCATGAAAGAGCCCTGTAAAGCCAGGCCCAGGTCACTGGCCGCCCGATCCAGCATGCCGGTGCCCGGTTTGCGGCAGTCGCACACCGTGGCGTAGGGCTCCACCACCCCGTCGGGATGATGAGGGCAGTAGTAGAAGGCATCCAAACTGGCCCCGGCCTCTTCCAGGAGTTGGCGATCCACCTCGGCCTGCACGGCCATCATCTGATCCAGGCTGAAGCGGCCCCGGGCGATACCCGACTGGTTGCTCACCGCCACCACGGCCAGACCGGCCTCACGCAAATCGGCGATGGCCTGGGCCGCGCCGGGCAGCAGGCGCACCTGAGCCGGGTCGGAGATGTAACCCACCTCCACATTGATGGTGCCGTCGCGATCCAGGAATACCACCCGCCGCATCAGGCCCCCTCCCCCGCCCCGGCCATGAGCTTTCGCGCCGCCTGGGCCACCTGCTCCGGGCTGATGACCGTGAAGCACTTCAGGTCGCCGGTGGGGCACTCAGGCTTCAGGCAAGGGCTGCAATCAGCAGGCGTCCGCACCATGGCGGTGCGCGGCCCCAGGGGGCCGGTGGTCACCGGGTTGGTGGAGCCGAACACGGCCACCGTGGGACGGCCCAGGGCGGCGGCGGCGTGCATCAGGCCGCTGTCGTTGGTGATAAACAAGCCCATCCGCTCCAGCAGGGCCAAGGCCTGGCCAAGGGTGGTGGCCCCGGCCAGGTTGCGCACGCTGAGCCCATTGAGGCCACCGGCCACGGCATCGCAAGCCCCGGCCTCACCCTTGCTGCCGAACAGCAGCACCGCGTCAAAGTCGTTGACCAAGTCTTTGGCCGTGGCGGCGTAGCGCTCGGCGGGCCACTGCTTGGCCGGGCCAAAGGCCGCGCCCGGCGCCAGACCCAATAGCCGAGCCTTGCTCAGCCCCTGGAGCTCCAGGTAGTCAGCCGCCCAAGCTCGGTCGTCCGTGGCCAGATGCAGCTCGGGCCGCACGCCCTCGGTTGGCAAATCGGCGGGTAAAAGCCCGACCTGGCGCAAAATAGCCAGGTAATAGCTGGTCTCGTGCATCTGCCGAAGCTCGGTGCTCAGCACCGCCCGGTGGGTGAGCAGCAGGCCGCGCCCATCACGGGAGTATCCCAGGCGCACCGGAATGCGGGCCAGCCAAACGATGAGCGCCGCCTCAAAGGCGTTCTGAAAAAGCACCGCCCAGTCGTAGCGCCTGGCCTTTAGCTGCTTGGCCAGGGCCAGCATACCGCCCACCCCGGCGTGCTCGTCCCCCTTGTCATAGGCCAACACCCGGCTCACCCCAGGCTCTGCGCCATACACCGCAGCCGCCCAGGGGCGGGCCAGCACCTCGATCTCGGCCTGGGGGCAGGCCCGGTGCAGGGCGGCCAGAGCGGGCAGGGTCATCACCGCGTCGCCCACCCAGTTGGTGGCGCGCACCAGAATGCGCCGAGGCGCTGCCGGGTCCAGGGGACGCATCAGCGCTTCTCCCGTGGCCAGGGCTGGCTGGGCTTGGTCTTCCAGCGCTGGTGCAGCCAAAACCACTGCTCCGGCTTTTGGCGGATTATATCCTCTAAAGCCTTGGTGTAGTTCTGGGTGTTCTGCCAGGTGTCCTTGGTTTTGTCGTCTGTTTTGATCAGGGGCAGTTCCTTGCCGAAATACACGTCGAATTTGCCGTCATCGGCCCGCCAGTTGTGATAGGTGATAACCGGCGCTTCCGTGGAGCGGGCCAGCAGGGCCATGCCTTTGTTGGAGCAGGCCGGGCGTCCGAAGAAGTCAACCCACTCACCATCGTACCAATCCACGTTTTGGTCCAACAGCAGGCCCAGCATGCGGTTCTGCCTAAGGCCCCGCAAGAGAACCCTTGCAGAGCGGCTTTTGGGCACCACCTGGCTGTCCAGGCCCTTGGTGCGCCAACCGTTTACCAGGCGATCGGCCGGGGCCCAGTCTATGGGGCGGGCCACGATGAGCGCTCCAAAGCCCAAGCCCATGGCCCCGGCTATGTTGGCCCATTCCCAGTTGCCGAAGTGGCCGGTGAGCATGATCAGGCCCTTGCCCTTGGCTAGAGCCTGGTGCACGTTGTCCAGGCCATGACAGCGGGCTTGGGCCAGGATTTGCTCCGGGCTCAGGCGCACCAGATGGGGAATCTCCGTGGTCACCTGGGCGATGTGTTCAAAGACCTTGCGGCCGGTTTCCTGAACCCAGGCCGCATCCTTTTCGGGAAAAGAAGCGGTCAGGTTGTTTAGCACGATGTCGCGGTGGCGCTGGTCGAACTTCATGGCCAAACGGCCCAGCCCCCGCCCCACGGCCCGGTTCAAGGCCAGCGGCGGAAGGGACAAGGCCCACACTCCGGCGTGCAAGGCTTTGTCGGTAAAACTCATCGCACCCCTTCCCAATCGGCCAAGGCGTGGCTCAACAGGTGCGGCAAAGCCTGGGGGCCGTCCAGGAATTCCAGGCCCAAACGAGTGCTCCATACCGGAATGTCTTTGGCCAAGTCGGTAGGTAGACGCACCGCATCCTTGCCGGAGCATATCAAGGCCCGCGCCGAAAGGGTCTGGGCGCGCGCCCAAAGCCCGGCCAGTTCGCCTGCGGTAAAACGGTGGTGGTCGCCAAAAGACTCCAGTCCCAACACGGTGAGCCCGGCCTGGCGCAGGCTGTGACGGAAGCTCTCGGGACGGGCCAAGCCGCAGAAGGCGTACACCGGCTCCCCCTGCCAAGTCCCAGCCTCCAAGGCGTCTCCTTCCCTGGCCAGTTCCAGTCCCTCCAGATGGTAGCGGCAGGCCAGCACCGGCTTGTCACCCATCCTCCAGGCCAGCGATTCCCTGGCTTGCTTGGCTTGCAACCTGTCACGCACCCTGGTGAGCACCACCGCCTGAGCCCTATCCAGGGCCCCCGGCCCCTCGCGCAGGCGGCCACGGGGCAACAGGCGCTCTCCGGCCAGCGGGTCGGACGCGTCCAGGGCCACCAGATTCATATCGCGGTAAAGCGCTCGGTGCTGCAGCAGGTCGTCGCCCACCAATATCCGCGTCCCGCAACGCTTCAGGAGCAGCTGCCCGGCCTGAAAACGCGAGGCCCCCACGGCCACCGGCACGCCCAGACGCCGGGCCAAAAGCAGGGGCTCGTCGCCCGCCTGATCCGCATCGGCAAAAATTTTCTCACCGTCGCTGACCAGCAGGGGTTCCTTTCCCTGGCGGCCGTAGCCCCGGCTTATCACCCCGGCGGGCAGGCCCATTTCCCGCAGGGCCCGCACCACGGCCATGGTCAGAGGGGTTTTACCCGTGCCGCCCACGGCCAGGTTGCCCACCCCGATCACCGGCACGGGCAGGCAGCGCGAAGGCTTGAAGCCCAGGTCAAAAGCAGTGTTGTTTAGCCACACCCCGGTACCATAAAGCCCGCTGGCCGCCGTGGCTGCCACCCTGAGGGCGCCCAACCAGCGGGGGCCGGGCTCATCTCCCAGAATTTTGCGCCACAGGGCTTCAGCCCGCTTAGGCATGGCCGCCCTCCAAAAGCAGTGCGGCAGTCTCCACGGCCCGTTCCACCGCGCCGTGATGGGCGTCCACGAAATCCAGCGCCGCCTGTCCCATGGTCTGGGCCTTTTCAGGATGCTCCAGCAAACCGCCCCAGGCTTGAGCCAGGTCCGCCCCGGAATTTATGCGCATGCCGCCACCCGCCTCTTCCAGATCGCGGGCCATCTCCAAAAAATTGTGGGTGATGGGCCCGAACACCACCGGCACCCCCTGAGCGGCGGGCTCCAGCAGGTTGTGCCCACCCACGGACACCAGGGAGCCGCCCACAAAGGAGGCCGCGCCCAGGGCGTAAGTCGCTGCCAACTTGCCCAGCATATCCAGCACCACCACTTCGCTGCCCGTATGCACCCGGCCTTGGGATAGCCGGGCAACGCCAAGTCCGCGATCCTGGGCCAAACGGGCCACCGCCCCACCCCGCTCCACCTCCCGTGGAGCGATTAGCAAAGCCAGCCCCGGCACGCTCTCTTTCAATTGAACATAGGCATCCAGGCATGGCTCCTCTTCCCCGGCGTGGGTGGAGCCCGCCACCAGCACGGTGCGCCCTGCCAAACCGAACTCTTCGGCCAGGGCGCGGCGCTGGGCTTCACTCAGGGCCGCCGGGGCACTGTCGAACTTCAGGTTGCCACCCACCTTGACCCGGTTTTGCTCGACCCCCACACTGAGCAGGCGCTCCCGGTCGGTGGCGGTCTGCATCAGCACCTGGTCAAACCCCCGCCACAGCTCACGAGCCAATGGCCCTAAACGGCGGTAGCCCTTGAGGGTGCGTGGGCTAACTCGGCCGTTGACCAACATGCGCGGCACTCCCTGCTCGGCCAGGGCCCATTGCCAGCCGGGCCACAAATCTCCCTCCACCAGAATGGAAAGTCCGGGCCGCAAGGCTTGGAGCACCGGCCCCACGGACCAGGGCAACTCCAGGGGGCGTATGAATATGGCGTCCACCTGATCGGCCAGCTTCTCCCGCGCCGTGGCCAGGCCTTGCCCGGTGCCGCAGGAAAAAGCGATGGGCTTGGTGGGAAACCGCCGCCTGAGGCCATGCACCAAAGGCAGAGCTGAAACCGATTCGCCCACGCTCAGGGCGTGCAGCCAGATGCCGCCGGGCTTTAGCGCGGGCGGCTGGGCCAGGGGACCCACTCCCAAACGGGCCAGGGTGGCTTGGCGCTTGGGAGGCCTGGTCAGGCGGGCGGCAATAAACGGCGAGGCCGCCACCGATCCCAGGCCCAGGGCCAGACTGTACAGGGTGCGCTTCATGCCGCCCCCTGAGCAAAATCAGAGGCCTGCCAAGCCACCTCCCCGGCCCTCCCTGGCGCTTGGCCCCAGGCAACCTGGTCCGCCGGCGCCCCATGGGCCGCCTCCTGGGCGGCGGCGTCCACCAGGCGGGGAAAGGCCACTCCCCGGTCCAGCAGGCGGGAGAGAAGGCTTTCCAGCACCGGGGCCTGGGCCCTGCCCTCCACCTCGCCGTGCAGGGTGTAGACGTTGAGCTCGCCGGGGCGCACCTGATCGGCCAGCCAGGCGGCGGCGGTGTCCAGGGTGATGCCGTCACGGCCCAGGATCTCGTCCAGGGTGGGCATGGTGGTGGGCAGCTCCAGCAGGGGCAAGGGGCGGCCGTCTACCAGGGGCCGGAAGGGGCTGCGGCCCCGTGCGCAGGACACGTGGCTTATGCCCATGTCGGCCAGGGCCTGGTAGGCCGTGGGGGTTATCTGCCAGCCCGGCGAGGCGAAGCTGGCCGGGGCCTGACCGGTGATCTGCTTGTACAGGCGCCAGGCCCGGCCCAGGTGGGCCCTTATGCGATAGGCTGGAAGGTGGCGCATGCGATCGTGCCAGAACACGTGGTCCCAGCCGTGCAGCCCCACCTCGTGCCCCTGGGCAATAAGCTCGTGGAACAGATACGGGGCCTCCTGGGCGATGAGGGGGCCGGGCAAGGCCACGCCGTAGAGCATGGTGGTAAGGCCGTAGGCCCCGGCCGCGCCGGAGCGCAGCTGCTTTTGCAAAAAGCCCGGCTTTACCAGGCGGGCCAGGGCGCGTCCCGAGTGGTCCGGCCCCATGGCGATGTAAAAGGAGGCCTTCACCCCGGCGTGGGCAAAGATGTCCATCAGGCGCGGCACGCCTTGTATGAGCCCCACCTTGGTGTCGATGTCTACTTTTAAAACCAGGCGGGTGGTGGCCGCCAAAGGCTCGGACCGGTTAGTGACCATGGTTACGACCCGGCTTCGGGGTCCCTGGTCTCGCGGATGACAAAGCGGGGTCTGCGGCGAACCTCGCGGTAGATGCGGCCCAGGTACTCGCCCATGAGCCCCACCACCAGGATTTGCAGGCCCACGAAAACAAAGAGGATGGCGAACAGGGTGAACACCCCGCCCACCTCCGGGCCGACCACCAAGCGGCGGACGAACAAGAAAATACCGAAGGCCAAGCCCATCAGGGCGATGAGCACCCCAAGGACGCTTACCATCTGGATGGGCAACACCGAGAAGCCGGTCATCAGGTCGAAGTTGAGCTTGATGAGTTTGAACAGGCTGTACTTGGACTGACCCGCCGCGCGCTCGGCGTGGGCCACGGGGATTTCGCCGACGCTGGCTGCGTAGAGATTGGCCAGGGCGGGGATGTAGGAGGAAGTCTCCTGGGAGGCGCACATGGCCTGTACCACCTCGATGCGGTAGGCCCGGAGCATGCAGCCATAGTCCTTGAGCTGCACCCCCACCACCCGGCTGGTCATTTTGGCCACCAACCAGGTGGGAATCTTGCGCAGCACCGAGTCGTGGCGATTCTGCCGCCAGCCGCTGACCACGTCAAAGCCCTCCTCCAACTTGGTCACCAGCTTGGGCACCTCCTCGGGGGGGTTTTGCAGATCCGCGTCCAGGGTAACCACCACCTGTCCCCGCACAGCCTCAAAGCCCGCGAAAATAGCCATGTGCTGGCCGTAGTTGCGGTTGAAGCGCACCAAGCGCACGTGCGGGTCCTGCCCATTAATTCGGCACAGCAACTCCCAGGAGGCATCCTTGGAGCCGTCGTCCACGTAGATCACCTCCCAGGTCCAAGGAGAGGAGTTCAGGGTCAGGGACAGACGGGCGTGCAACTCCGTAAGGTTTTCCTCTTCGTTAAAAACGGGGATAACCACTGATAGGTAAGGCTGGTTTTGGGTGGCTGCCGGGGGCATGTGCCTCTCCGCATTGGGTGATGCCAAAACTTGCTGTTCGCGGGTTTATACTATGGCAGGCAAAGGGTATTAAATCAAGTTGCCCCGGCAGGTTAACTCCGGGGACGGTTGCTGAACAGGGTCTTGTCCCCCAGCGTGGCCCAGGGGAAAAGCGGCAGGGCCTGCTTGCGTTTCTGGGCCAAGGCGTGGAAGCGCTGCCAGCGGCCGGTTTCCGCGATGGCGAACACCCGCCGATCCCCGGCCATTAGCCCCAGCAAGCTCTGGTTGCCCCGCATGAACCACTTGGCCCTCTCCGGGTCCAGACGGCGTCCGAAATCCAGCTCCCCCCAGTTATCGGCCACCACCACCCGCTTCTTGGCGTAAAAAGCGGTGCCGTGCCAGTAATCGCCCAGGTTGGCCACGATGTCATCCGGCTTCAACTGGGCGGCGATGGGTTTTAGTAGCGGACCCACCGAGCGGTAGCGGTCTAGAGTGGGCGAGGCCGCCGCCGCCCCCAGCACCAGGAGCACGAACACGGTCAGGGGCGCGATGGCCGCAGCCCAGGCCCGCCGGCGAGCGGCGTACACCCCCAGGGCCAGTAGGGCCAGAAACAAAGGGCCGATTAAAAGCAGCGCCCCGGCGTGGCTGTAGTGTATGTCCGGGTTGGTGGCCGGAACCACCAGCAAGGCCAGGCCCGCCACCAGGCAAAGGGCGGCCAGGGCGGTTAGGCTGGCCCTGAGGCCGCCGGGAGCGGTGGCGCCGCGCGGCCAGGACATCACCCCGCTGAGGGGACGCCCCACCAGCAGAGCCAGGGGCGGCAGCATGGGCAGAGCGTAGTGCATCATCTTGGAGCGCGACAGGGTGAAGAACACAAACATGCCCACGAACCAAACTGCCGCCAAGAGCCAGGGACGGGCCTCGGGGGTGCGCCAGGCTCCTCGGGGGAAGGTTCGCCCCACGCACCAAGGCAGCAGAGCTATCCAGGGGAAGAACGCGCCGGGCACCAGGACGAAGTAGTACCACCAGGGCTGAAAGCGCTGATGTTGGTTGGTGAGCAATCTACCCACCTGCTCGTCCCAGAAGAAGTAGGTGATGAATCCCTTGTGCAGCAGGGTGGCGGCCACCAGCCAGGGGGCGCATAGCAGCACGAACAGGGCGGGCCCCCGCCAGTCCAGCAAGCGTCCCAGGAGACGCCACTCCCCGGCCAGGGCAGCGAACAGCACCACGGACATGGCCGCCAGGCCGGGCCCCAGCACCCCCTTGGTCAGGAAACCGATGGCGCAGCCCACCCAAAAGGCATAGAGCCCCCAGTCCCTCCCGGCCCTGAGGCTCCAGGCCCCCCACACGGCCAGCATGACGCCGAAACACAGCACCATGTCCACCAGAATCACTCGGCTGAGCGCGAAAAACATCAACGAGGTGGCCAGCACCAGGCCGGACCAGAACCCCGCCTTCTCATCGCCCCACATCTCCCGGCCCAGGGCAAAGGCGATCAATACGCTCAGGGTGCCGAACAGCGCGGGCACCAAACGGGCCGCCGCCTCGCACACCCCGAACACGGCGAAGCTGATGGCGGTGAGCCAATAGTAAAGGGGCGGTTTTTCCAGATAGATGACGTAATTCAGACGGGGAATCACCCAGTGGCTGAAGGAGCCCGAATCCAGCATCTCCCGGCCCAACTCGGCGTAGCGGGCCTCGTCGCTTTCCCAAAGGTCGCGCATGCCGCCCAAGGAAAAGAACAGCACCGCGCACACCGCCACCAGAATGAGTATGTATAGGCGGCGTTGCCAGATGGGATTTTGCAGCCAGGTGTTCACAAAGTTTCCTTAGCTTTGGGCGCGGGGTTGGCCTTTTCCGGTGGATTCTTTTCGTTTGGAACCTTGGCGTCCGGCTGGTCGCCTTCCCGCGCCTTGGGGGCCGGCTGCACCGGCGGGGCAGCCGGCACAGGCGGGACAGCCTGCACGGGCGGCTTGGCCGTCACCGGCGGAGGGGCCTCGCCTTTCCACTGGGACAGGGCGGCCTGATTGCCGCCCAAGAGGTAGCCCTCCCGGTTGGCCAGGACCCGAAATCCCGTCGTCTGGGTCAATTTGTCCTCCAGGTGCATCCGGCTAAAAACGTACACCGGGTTGGCGGCGGACAACTCTTTGGTCAGCTCAGCCCCCTGCTCCACCTTGAGCCGGGGCAGGTTGCGCCCGGTGTAATAGATCAGGCTGGGCTTCCACAGGCCATAGGTTAGCACCTGGGCCTGCTCCCCGGCCCTGCGACGCACCTCCTGGGCCAGTTCCTTGGCCGGTTGCTGGATTACTCCGGCGGCCTGGGGGAACAGGCCCAAAAACAACACCCCGCACAGCAAAGCCGCCCCCACCCCCAGAGACCAGGGCACCATGGGGCCACGCTCACGCCGAGCGGCCCATGAGGCCAGGTACATGCCTGCTCCGGCGGCCAGGGCGGCCAGAAGCGGCCACCAAACCATCATGGGGGCACGCATGGGCAGAGCGTACTCGCTGGAGTCGAAGCGGATGGAAGCCAGGATTTTGTCCCAGAAAAATGGCAAGGCCGCCGGTACCGCCGCCAGGGCCACCACCAAAATGCCTCCGGACACCCACAAGGCCACCCAAAACACAGGCCAAGCCAGGCGTCCATGGGCCCGGCCCTCGTACAAACGGCTCATTTGGCAGGCGGCCAGCATGGCCAGGAAAGGCAAGGCGGGCAAGATGTAGTTGATCTGCTTGGTGGCGGCCAGAGTGAACACCACCAGCACCACCAGGAAAGACACCGCGGCCAGCAGGTGCAACCGGCTCAGGGGGTCGGTGTCCCGTTGGGCCCGTGGGTTCTGGAACAGCGCCCGGCCCAGCTCGGGCAGGGCCACGGCGGCAAAGGGAAAGGCCCCAAAAAGCAGCACCGGCAGATAGTAGACCAGCCCTCCCCCGTGGCCCAGCAGGGTCTCGGAAAAGCGGCGCAGGTTCTGGGAAATGAAAAAGGCGTCGATGAACTGATCGCCCAGCTTCCACCACACCAGGCCGTACCAGGGCAGGTTGATCACCAAAAAGATCAGGATGCCCCACAGCCAACGGGCGCTGCGCAGGGCGTGAAATAAGCGGCCCTGGATAAGGGCGTAGAGCCCCGCGCTGGGCAGCACCACGGCCAGGGACACCGGCCCCTTGGTGAGAAAGCCCAGGCCCAGGGCGGCCCAGGCAATGAGCCACCAACCGCGCCCGGCGCGGCCCTCGCCTTCCAGAGCCATGAATACCGCCATCAGGGCCAGGGTGGTCCACAGGCTGAGCAGTGCGTCGGTAAGGCAGGCCCGCCCCACCAGCACGAAAAGGGGGCAAAATGCCAAGGCGGCGGCGGCCAGGGCTCCCAGGGAGGCCCGTTTGCCGGTGCGCCAGACCATAAGCCCCACGGCCAGCACCATGGCAAATGCGGCCAGGGCCGAAGGCAAACGCGCCCCGATCTCACCCGCGCCCACCAGGGCCTGGCTTCCAGCCATGGCCCAGTAGACCAGGATGGGCTTTTCCAGGTACAGGTGGCCGTTGAGGGTGGGCACCACCCAATCGCCGGTGGCGCGCATGGCCGCCACTGCTGCGGCGTATTCGCCCTCGTCGCGGTCGGTGAGAGGGATGTCCCCCAGCCCGGCCAAAAACAAGGCCCCGGCTGCGGCCAACACCAACAGCAGGGCCAAAGCCCCGGTAAGGTTCGCCTTGCCTTTCATGCCGGCACCTCCTTGGCCCGTCGCCTGAAATCCATTATCCAGCCCACCATCAGCCCCAATGCCATGCCCCCCAGTACGTCGCTGGCATAATGCGATCCGCTGATGATCCGGCCCAGGGAGATGTAAACGGCCAGCCCGTAATAAACCACCCCATATTCAGGGTAGCGGGTAGCGAGCCAGGCGGCCAGGGCAAAGCTGGTGGCTGTGTGCCCCGAGGGGAAGGAGTGCATGTCGCTGTTCATGGTAAGGCCCAGCAGCGTGTCCGCCGCAAGGCCGGTGCGGGGCCGCGCCCGCCCCACCAGGTGCTTGATTACCTGCACCATGATGCCGGATACGGCCACTGCCCAAAGGCAACTGATACCGATGCTGCGCCAGCGAAGACTGCGCGCCCAGATGGCCAGGGCGATAAACGCCACCGCTCCGGCCAGCTGCACCCCGCCCAGGCCCATCCAATAGGCGCTTATACCCCAGGCGTGGCCAAAGCCGGTTTTCCCAAAATGGCCCAGGGCTACACGCAGGGATTGGTCCCATCCCAGGAGCATCACCCCGGCCATGGCTCCCAACACCAGCACCAACACCAGCCCCCTGCGGGCCAGCAGGCCGGGATCGGCTTGGGCGAACCAATTGGCGGGCATGGGCCCTAGCTCCCCTCCCCGGCCGGTTGCCCGGCCTGGGGCGCAATGGCCTCCAGCCCTTGGTCGATGGCGAACTGCATGCGGTGCAAACGGGTGTAAACCCCGCCCATGGCCACCAGCTCGTCGTGGCGGCCCTCCTCCACGATATGGCCCCCGCTGATCACCAAAATGCGGTCGGCCCGCTGCACAGTGGAAAGGCGGTGGGCGATGACAAAGGTGGTGCGTCCGGCCATAAGGTTTTCCAGGGCCTTTTGCACGTACATCTCGCTCTCGGTGTCCAAGCTGCTGGTGGCCTCGTCCAAAATAAGTATTGGCCGGTCGGCCAGCAATGCGCGGGCGATGGACAGGCGCTGGCGCTCACCGCCGGAGAGCAGCACCCCGCTCTCGCCGATCAGGGTGTCCAGGCCCTGGGGCATATTCTCGATGAACTTGGTGGCGTAGGCCGCCTCGGCAGCGGCGCGCACCTCCTCCTCGGTGGCCTCGGGGCGGCCATAGGCTATGTTGTTGCGCACCGTGTCGTTGAACAAGATGGTCTGCTGGGTGACGATGGCGATCTGGCCGCGCAGGCTGCCCAGGGTGGCCTGGCGGATGTCGGTACCATCGATGCTGATGGCTCCGCCGCTTACCTCGTAGAACCGGGGCAACAGGTTGACCAGGGTGGTCTTGCCCCCGCCGCTGGTGCCCACCAGGGCCACCGCCTGGCCCTTGGGCACGGTGAGGTTTATCTCCGACAGCACCGGCTCGCCGGGTCGGTAGGCGAAGCTCACTTTGTCGTAGCGAATCTCATTTTGCAGCGGGGCCAACTCCACCGCGCCGGATTTTTCGGCTATCTCCACCGGCTCGTCAAGGACCCGGTAGACCCGCTCGGCGGCGGCCAAGCCGTTTTGCACGTCGTTGTTCATGCTGCTCAGGCGCTTGACCGGCTCGTAGAGCAGAATCAAGGCGGTAAGGAAAGAGAAGAAGGTGCCTGGAGTGGACACACCGTGGATCACCTGCCAGCCGCCGTAGAACAGAATGCCCGCGATGCCCAAGCCGCCCAAGAACTCCATTAGCGGGCTGGACATGGCCCGGGTGGAGATGTCCTTCATGCGAAGGCGGAACAGGCGGAAGGCCTCGTCGGTAAAGCGCTGGGTCTCGTAGTCCTCGCGGCAAAAGCCCTTGACGATGCGGGCCCCGGCTATGGTCTCGTGCAACAGCACGGTGACGTCGGCCATGGTCTCCTGGGATCGGTGGGATATTTTGCGCAGCCGCCGCCCGAACTTGACCAGAGGGATGATGCACAGGGGAAACACTCCCAGGGCGAAGACCGCCAGGAACCAGTCCCGGTACACGATCACCGCCACCAGGCCCACGATGGTGAACAGGTCCTTGAGCACGCCGGTGACCACGCTCGACACCGCGCCCTGCATCTGGTTCACGTCGTTGGTGATGCGGCTCATCAGCTCGCCGGTGGGGGTGCGGTCGTAGTAGCTCAGGCTAAGGCGCTGCAAGTGGGCGTACAGGTCGATGCGAAACTGGGTGACGATGCGCTGACCCACGTACTGCATCAGATAGGTCTGCCCGTAGGAGGCCAGCCCCTTGACGCTGTAAAGCACCACGATGCCGATGGGCATGAACATGAGCAGCGCGGCGTCCTTGGCCACGAAGATCTTGTCCATCACCGGCTTGACCAGATAGGCCATGGCCGAGGTGGAGACCCCCACCAGGACCATTAGGGCCATGGCACCGGCCAGGCGCTTCCAATAGGGGCGCACCATGGTCAGCAGGCGTTTGGCGTGCGCTATATCACGTTGGCGTTTTTGGGCCCGCTCAGACAAACCGGTTATCCTTCCATTATTTCCAGGGCCAACTCGGCCACCCGGCGGCTGGCTCCCGGCCCGCCCAATTTGGCGCGGACCTCGTTTAGGCCCTGGATTACCCGGCCCCGTTGCTGGTCGTCGTCCAGCAGGGACAGGGCCTCCGCGGCCACCTTTTCCGGAGTGGCCTCGCCCTGAATCAGTTCGGGCATGAGTTCGCGGCCGGCGATTAAATTAGGCATGGCGATGTACTCCACCTTTATCAGGGAGCGCGCCACCAGATAGTTGAAACCTCCGGTCTTGTATACCACCACCCCAGGGGTCCCGGCCAGTGCGGCTTGCAAAGTGGCCGTGCCAGAGGCCACCAAGAGCAGCTTGGCCTGTTCCATGACCTGGCGGGCTCGCCCGGCCAGGACGGTCAGCCCCCTGGGGGTGTTTTTCAGATAAGGCTCCACCTGCTCCCGGCGCAGGCCCGGAGCCAGGGGCAAGACAAAATGCAGGCCGGGCCGCTGTTTTTGCATGCACCGGGCCGAGGCCAGCAGCAGGGGCAGCAAACGGCTTATCTCGGACATGCGGCTGCCGGGCAACAGGCCCACCAGCTCGGCCTCCTGGGGCACCGGCAAAGGCTCGTCCCACTGTTGAGGCGGGATATCCAGCAGGGGATGCCCAACGAAGCTCACCGGTAGTTGGGGGGCGTGGTTCTTGAAAAACTCGGGCTCAAAGGGAAACACGCAGGCCAGGTGGTTCACAAAAGTAGCCATCTTCTGGGCCCGCTTGGGGCGCCAGGCCCACACCTGGGGGCTTATGTAATAGAGCACCTTGAGGCCCAGCTTTTTGGCCGCCTTGCCCACGCGGAAATTGAAGTCCGGGAAGTCCACCAGGATCACCGCGTCGGGCCTGGTGGACTTCATATGGCGCTTCATGCCCCGGATGGCCCCCAGAATGACCCTCAGCTTGGGAAGCACCTCGGCCACCCCCACCAGGGCCAGATCTTCGGAGCGGTAGAGCAACTCCACCCCGGCGGCCTCCATCTTGGGGCCGCCTATGCCGCTGATGGTGATGTCAGGGGATACAGCGGCCAGTTCGCGGGCCAGTCGGGCTCCGTGCTGATCGCCGCTGGCCTCGCCGGCCACCAGCACCACTGACCGGCCCTCGGCCACCTTAGTCTTCCTCGGCGGAGAGGGCTTCCACCCAGCGGGGCGAGGCGTCTAAAACGTCCTGATAGTTGCACAGACCCTCCTGCACGCAGGCGCGCACGCTCATGGCGCAGGCCAGGGCCCTGCGGCCGGCGTGGCCGTCCACCCTGGGGGTCTGGCGGGTGCGAACCGAATCCAAAAAGGCGCTGAGTTCTTTTTCCAGGGGGTCACTCTTGGGGAAGCGGGGGCGCTCCGCCTTTACCTTGGGGAGCTTGCCCGGCCGGTACTCCACCCCGCTGACCACCAGAAGTTTGCGCTTGCGGAAGTCCAGGGAGAAATAGGCGTCCGGTTGAAACATGCGCATCTTGCGCTCGTCCTTGAGAGCCAGACGGCTGGCGGTTACGTTGGCCACGCAGCCGTCGGCGAACTCCAGACGGGCGTTTACCAGATCAGCGTGAGGCCCCAGGACCGGCACCCCCTTGGCCCTGATCTCCACCGGCTCGGTGCCCACCAGGGCCAGGATTATGTCCAGATCGTGGATCATCAGGTCCAGGGTCACGTCCACGTCGGTGGCCCGGGCCTTGAAGGGGGCGATGCGGTTTACCTCCATGAACATGGGCTTGCCCGCCCGCTCGAAAAGGCCCTCCACCGCCGGGTTGAAGCGCTCCAAATGGCCCACCTGCAAGACGCGGCCATTGCCATGGGCCAGGGCGATGAGTTCGTCGGCCTCCTCCAGGGTGGCGGTCATGGGCTTTTCGCACATCACATCGGCCCCGGCGGACAAAAAGTCCTTGGCCACCGCGTGGTGAGCAACCGTGGGGGTGACCACGCTCACCGCCTCAACCTTGCCCAATAGCTCACGGTGGTCGCCAAAAGCGGGGCAGCCCACCGCCTTGCCCACCGACTCGGCCTGGGCTGGGTCGGCGTCCACCACCCCCACCAGTTCGGCGGTTTTCAGGCGAGCTAATTTTTCAGCGTGGAAACGGCCCAAGTAGCCCACTCCCACCACCGCTATTTTCACCGGCGCGCTCACGCGGCCTCCTTGTTTATCAGGTCGAGATTCAGCTACGGCCCAGAATGCAGATGCCCGAGGCGTCGGCCAGTTTTACGGCCTGCTCCAGATCGAAGAACAGGGTGCGTTCCGCCTCCACCAAGAGGCAGGAGGCCCCGGCCGTGGCCATCACCGCCACGGTGTCGGTCCCCACCGAAGGCAGATCAAAGCGGCGGTCCTGGCCCGGCTTGCAGCGTTTGACGACCACCGCGTCCCGGCCGCCGGCCAACTCGCCCGCCCGGCGGATGCACTGGTCGGTGCCTTCCATGGCCTCCACGGCCACCACCGCCCTGCCCCGCACCACCACGCACTGGCCGATGTCCAGTTTGCCCAGTTCGGCCGCCACCTGCCAGCCCACCTCCATGTCCTCGCGCTCCTGTTCGGTGGGCTTGCGCTTGGTGTAGAGGCCTGGCTTGGCCAAAAGCTCGGGAACCAACTCATGACTGGGCAATATCTCTATGCCCTGCTCGCCCAGGTAGTCGGCAAAGGTGCGCAGGATGCCGTCATCGGCCATGTGCCGGATCTTCTTGATCAGGCCCAGGGCCTTGAAGTCAGGCTTCAGATCGAACATGCGCGGCTTGGTGACCCCGCCGCACATGGCCGCCTGGGTCACTTCCTGGCTCGTGAAGGCTTTCAAGAGCTTGCCAAGCTGGCCAAGCTGCACCCAGGTGAGGCTGTCCACCTCTTGCTCCAGGGCGGGCAGGGTTTCGCCCTTGAAGGCCACGGCCACCACTCGGTAGCCCTGGGCCCGGGCGGAGCGGGCGAACAGCAGAGGGAACTGGCTCTTGCCGGCGATTAGACCTATGGTGCGCCGTGCCATATTTCCTCCGCTAGCGGGCGACTCCCCGTTCGCTGGAGGCAATGAAGTCCAGCAGGTGATCCACCTCCGGCACGCCGGGCACTTCGGCGCGGACTTGCTCCATGGCCTTTTTGATGGGGGTGTGGGTGCGGAAGATAATCCGGTAAGCGGACTTGAGGGCCTCGATGGTCTCGGTGGCCAACCCCGCCCTTCTGAGCCCGATGACGTTTATGCCGTGGGGCTTGCAGCGGTTGCCCTCGCATAGGCAGTAGGGCGGCTGGTCCTGGGCCACGCCGCTCATGCCACCGATAAAGGCGCGGGTGCCGATGCGGGTGAACTGATGGATGGCCACCAGGCCGCCGATGTTGGCGAAGTCCTCCACGTGCACGTGGCCGCCCAGGGTGGCCGCGTTGGCCATGATCACCCGTTGGCCCAACTGGCAGTCGTGGGCCACATGGGAGTAGGCCATCAAGAGGCATTCGTCGCCCACCCTGGTTACGCCCCCGCCCTCGCCGGTGCCCCGGTTGACGGTTACGAACTCGCGGATCTGAACCCGGTCGCCTATCTGCAAGGTGGTGCGCTCACCACCAAACTTAAGGTCCTGGGGGTCGGTGCCGATGGATACGAAAGGCCAGATATGGCAATCCGCCCCAATGGTGGTGAGGCATTCAATGCTGGCGTGGTGGTCCACCCGGGTGCCTGGTCCTATGGACACCTCTGGCCCGATGTGGGCGTAGGCGCCTACCTGTACTTCAGGTGCCAGTTGGGCGCTCTCGTGAACCACCGCGGTGGGATGTATCTCCATGGAAAAACCTTTTTCCTCGCCCAGAGAAAAACTTGGGGCCGGCCCCAGCCAGGGGCTTATTGCACCAAGGCCGCGGTAAGCTCGGCCTGCACCGCCAGTTGATCGTCCACAAAGGCCTTGCCGATCATCTTCCAGGCCCGGGTGGAGCGGTGCACGGCGGTAAGCTCCATTATCAGTTGGTCGCCGGGCAGCACCGGGCGACGGAACTTAACCTTATCCATGCCCATAAAATAGAACAACCGCTCTTTTGCGGTCGGATTGGATTGGTAGGCCAAAATGCCTCCGGTCTGGGCCATGGCCTCAATGACCAGAACGCCGGGCATCACCGGCTTACCAGGAAAGTGCCCCTGGAAAAACGCCTCGTTAAAGGTAACGTTCTTCAAGGCCTTTACGTAATCAGGCGCCTTGAGTTCCAGAACGCGGTCCACCAAAAGAAAGGGATAGCGGTGGGGCAGGATCTCCAGTATGTCGGTTAGGTTAAGTACTCCTTCAGGCATATGACCGCTCCTTTATTCCTCTTCCTCGCGATGATCCAGCCGCGCCTCCAGTTTTTTAACCCGGCTGAAAATCTCGGGCAGGCGCTTGACCAACCCCCTGGTACGAAGCCATAGGCGGTGGGGCATCACCGGGTAGCCGCTGACCATGGCTCCCGGCTCCACCGACTGGGCAATGCCCGAGCCGCCACCCACCATGGCCCCGTCGCCGATGGTGATGTGCCCGGCCACGCCGACCTTGCCCCCAAGAACCACTCCCTTGCCCAGCTTGCTGGAGCCACTGATGCCCACTTGGGCCACCAGCAGGCAGTTCTCGCCGATAACGCAACCATGGGCGATGTGCACCTGATCGTCGGTCTTTACCCCGCGCTGTATCCAGGTGCGGCCGTTGGCCGCGCGGTCGATAGTGGTGCCCGCGCCCAGCTCCACGTCGTCGTCTATATGCACGATGCCGACCTGGGGAATCTTGAAGTGACGCTCGCCGTCGAACACAAAGCCGTAGCCGTCGGCTCCTATAATCACGCCGCCGTGGAGTATGCACCGGCTGCCGATGACGCAGTCTTGGTACACCGCCGCGTTGGCGTGGATAACCGTGTCCGAGCCCACCTTGACCCCAGGGCCCAAATAGGCGCCGGGATGCACCACCACGCGATCGCCCAATTCGGCCCCGGCCCCCACATAGGCCAGAGCGTGAATGGAGCAATCCGCGCCCAAGTGGGCGTCCGGCTCCACCACCGCCTTGGGGTGCACCCCCAAAGGCTCGTAGGGTTTGGCCGCAGCCTTGGTCAAAACCTGGGCGTAGGCCAGGTAGGGGTTGTCCACCCGAATGACGGCCAGCCCCTCCGGGGTCTTGTGATCGCGGGCCACCAAGACCACGCCTGCCTGGCATTTTTCAAGCAGAGGCGCGTACTTGGGGTTGGCCAGAAAGGACATGTCCTCGGGACCGGCGTCTTCCAGCCCCTTGATCCCCGACACTTCACGCTCGGCCGGTCCTTCCAGGCTGCCGCCCAAGAGCAGGGCCAACTGGCCCAGCGAAATCTTCACAGCCCAGCCCCTACGGGTATTTTTTGTCGTAGGCCGCTATTACTTCGCTGGTGATGTCGGCGCTCTGAGGGTAGTAAAGCGCACTGCGGGATTCGGTGATCAAGGCATATCCGCCCTTGGCGCCGATCGTCTTGATAACTCCCTGCATGCGCCGGAGGATGGGCGCGAAGCCATCTCGTTGAGCCTCGCGAATCTCCTGCTGGGCATCGCGGCGGCGGTCGTTGAGCCGCCGGGCCTTACGTTCGAACTCGCGCTCCTTGGCCAGCTTGGCCTCGGGCTTGAGCAACATGGCGGTGTTTTCCAGATCCTTGCGCAGCTTCTGCACGTCTTCGGTGAGCTGCTTTAGTTCGTTCTCAAGCTTGGCCGCCTTGCGCCTGAGCTCGGCCTGGGACCGCTTGCCCTGCTTGCAGTCGTTGACCGATTGTTCCATGTTGATTACCCCGATCTTTATCTGGGCCTGGGCCGCGGCGGGCGCCAGCCAGAACGCGGTCAGCAGCACCGCCAGTAAGATCGGTAGTTTGATGTGTTTGGACTGCAACATTATTAGTCTCCCCTTTATATCCTTTGAATGGGGGTTTAAAACATGCCACCTACGGTGAATTCGAAGTTGCTGGTGTCGTCGCCGGGTTGCGGGTCGAGCACGTAGCCGTACTCCAAGCGCAGCGGACCCATGGGCGACATCCAGCGGATACCGCAACCAACGCTCTTGCGCAGGCTGGCGAAGTCGTAGCCCTCGTCGGCGGTCCAGGAGTTACCAGTGTCGTAGAAAACCACCCCGGTAAGGCCCGCTTTCTCGAACAAGGGGAAGCGCACTTCGAAGTTGGCCACGAACATGCGCTCACCACCGATGAGGTCACCGTTTTCGTCCTTGGGGCTCACCGATTGATAAGAAAAGCCCCTGAGGGTGTTGATCCCGCCCAGGAAGAACTTCTCATAAATGGGCACGTTTCCGTCGGAGTGGCCATCCATCCAGCCGATCTGCCCGTGCAACACCAGCACGGTCTTCCACCACATGGGGAAATACCAGCCACTGTTGGCGATGACCTTGTAGAAGGAGTTGGTGCCGCCCAGCACGCCACCGGCCCATTCCACGCTCAAGTTGTTGTCGGAGCCTCTGGTGGTGTTGAAGGTGGCGTCGCGGGTGTCGCGGCGCATGATGCCCTTCAAGCTGCTGGTGGTGTGCCAGCCCTCCTGGTCTCTGACATACAAAGAAGCGTTTTTGTCGATGTCGGTGATGTTGGCTTCTTCATACTTGTAGTACAGGTAGAAGCGGGTAAAGGCCAAGGGAGTGGGGAAGCCCCAGCGCAGGCGCCCGCCCATGGCGGTCTTGTTGTACTGGATGTACTCGCGCTCCCAGTCGTAGATGTCCACACCGAAACTGATGGGACGGTCAAACAGCCATGGCTCGGTGAAGCTCAGGGTGTAGCGGGTGGATTTGCCGCCCAGGGTGCCCCGAAGCTGAACCTGCTGGCCACGGCCGAAAAGGTTGGACTCGGTGACTTGGCCCATGATCATGAAGGAGTCCTGGGTGGAGTAACCCGCTCCAAAGGATACCTGGCCGGTGCGCTTTTCCTTGACCTTGATGTTCAGGTCCATGGTGCCCGGCTCACCGCCCTTGCCGGGGCTGATGGTGATGTCCTCGAAGAAGTTGAGCCGGTGCAGGCGCATGTTGGCCGAGCGGATGGCGGTGCCCGAGAACAGGTCGCCTTCGGCCACTCCCAACTCGCGCCGTATCACCTTGTCCCTGGTGCGGGTGTTGCCGCTGATGATGATGCGGTCAAAGTAGATCTTGGCGCCCTTTTTCACCTGGAAGTCCAGGGCCACGCTGTGCTGCTTCATGTTCTGGCGCACCTGGGGCCGCACCTCCACGTAGGCATAGCCGCGGTTGGCGTAGAGCTCGTGCAGGGTGGCCAGATCGTTGCGCAGCTGCTGGCGGTTATACCAACCGCCCGCCTTGGTCTTGATCATCGCGATCAGTTCTTTTTGCGGAGCGATGAGCTGGCCGGAGATGCCCACGCTGGAAACCTTGAAGCGCGGGCCCTCTTCGATGTTGATGGTGAGCAACAGGCCGTCTTTGGTCCGGGTAATCTCGGGTTTGCCCACCCGGGCGGCCATGTAGCCGTGATTGTAATAGAAGTCGTTGAGCTTCTGGACGTCCTGCTCCAGCTTGGCCCACTCCAGGACGTGGTCGTCCTTGATCCAGGACAGCCAGCCCTTCTCGCCGGTGCTCATCACGTCCTTGAGCTCTTTTGCCGGGAAGGCCTTGTTGCCCCTGATCTCGATTTTGGAGATGTAGACCTTTTCGCCCTCAACGATATTGAACTTGATGCCCAGGTCGCCCTTGGGCAGGTTGATCACCTGGCTGGTCACCTTGACATCGTAGTAGCCCTTGTCGCGGTACATCTGGATGATCTTCTGCTCGGCTTCCTTTACGGCGGCCGGCTTGTACACCGCGAAGCGCTTCAGGCCGATCTGGTCCTGAAGGTCTTTGGTGTCGATCTCCTTGTTGCCCTCGAATTTGACCTCGCGGACAGCGGGCTTCTCCTTCACCGTGATGGTGACCACCTTGCCCTTGGGGCTGTCGGCGCTGGAAATCTTCACGTCGTCGAAATAGCCCAGCTTCCAGATGGCCCTGAGGTCCTCGTCCAGCAGCAGGGGTGAGAAGATGCCGCCTTCCTTGGTCTTGAGCACAGCCTTGACCGCGTCGCCCTCGATGCGCCGGTTGCCGGCAATCTTGACCTCGGCCACCTTTTCCCGGCCGCTGACCCGAACCGCCAACTCACGGGAGATGCGTTCGGTGAGCGCGCTTATGGATGCCAGCCCAGCGCCCTCCACGAATGCCGACTGGGGCCGCTGCATGCCCAGCACGTCAAGCACCTTGGCGTCCAGGGACACCCGGTTGCCGATCTTGGTGATGGAGCCGGTTATGGCGAAATCCGCCCCAATACGCCCGGCCACCTTGCGGGCCAGGGAAAGGTCCAGGGGCTGCCCCGCCGCGGCAAGGGCCTGGTTCACCTCTTCGTTGGGAATAACCGTGACCCCCAGGGCGGTAAGCTTGTTTCCCAGCATCTTCTGCACATCGTTGCGCAAGTCGGTCAGGGGCTCCCGGCTGAAGATATGGAAAGGAAACACCGCCACCTTCATGGCCTCGGCCGCCTGGGCCGCGATCGGCGCCAGAAGCAGCAAGGCCAGGGCTATTGCCAGCAGAATTCTCCTAATCACCGTTTATATTCCTCGCTGGGCCCCGCCTGATCCAGGCTATAGGCCTTGCCATCGGCCAACCGCACCCGGCGCCCCAGCGCCCCGGCCAACCGTTCGTTGTGGGTGGCCACCAAGGTGGTGAGCCCATGGCTTTGGTTGAGCCTCACCAACAATTGATGCACCAATTCTCCTGTACGTTCGTCCAGATTACCCGTTGGCTCGTCGGCCAACAGCAGGCTGGGGCCCAAGATAAGGGCCCGGGCCACGGCCACCCGCTGGGCCTCGCCGCCGGATAGCTGCCCTACCCGATGGGAGCTGCGATGCGCCACCTCCACCTCGTCCAGAAGCTCCATGGCCCGTTTCTGGGCCTGGCCTCTGTCCTGGCGGGCGATTAGCGCGGGCATCATCACGTTCTCCAGGGCGCTGAACTCGGGCAGCAGATGATGGAACTGAAACACAAAGCCCACGTGGCTATTGCGAAAGGCGGCCAGGGCCGTCTCGTCCATCTGGAAAACGTCACGCCCTCCCACCATAACCCGACCTGCGGTGGGTCGGTCAAGGGCTCCTAAGATATGTAACAAGGTGGATTTTCCGACGCCCGAAGCGCCAACCACCGCCACCGTCTCGCCTTTGGCCACCGTGAGGTTCAAATCCCTCAGCACTTCCACTTGGTCCTGTGGGCCAAAGTACGTCTTTTTAAGCTGCTTTATATGAATGTATATGGGCTCGTCTGTCAAGTCTCGACCCCTTGAATCAGCAGGTTTGTGGCCCTATTCATATCGCAGCGCGCTCACCGGGTCCAGGCCTCCGGCCACCCTGGCGGGATAAATCGTGGCCAACAGGCTGATAAGCACCGCCGCTCCGGCAACGGCGGCCACCATCAGGGGCTCCACCTGCACCGGCAAGGTGTTAATGGGGTACACCGCCTTGGGCAGTTCTATGAAATGGTAGCGGGACAAAAGCCAGCATAACACCAACCCGCCGCCGACCCCCACCAGAGTGCCCACCAAGCCTATGAACAACCCCTGGAGCATGAATACCCGCCTCAGGGTGGCCTTGGTGGCCCCCAGGGCCTTTAATATGCCGATGTCGCGGGTTTTGACCATCACCATCATGATCAGGCTGCTCACTATGCCGAAGGAGGCCACGAACACGATGAGGATCAAGATCACGAACATGGCGATCTTTTCCAGTTTAAGGGCTGCGAACAGGTTCTTGTTGGTGCTTATCCAGTCGCGGGCAAAGTACATAGGCCCCAGTTCGCGCCCAATTTTCAAGGCCAGCTGAGGAGCCTGGTACAGGTCTTTGAGCATGACCTCCATGCCGCTGACCCCTTTTCCCAACCCCAAAAAACGCTGGCCCGCGGCCAGGCCCATGAACACGATGGAAGAGTCGAACTGGTACAGGCCGGATTCGAAGATGCCCACCACCTGGAAGGGTTCGGTCTTGGGGGCGCGCCCCACCGGGGTGTCCTCTCCCAAGGGGTTGATCACGTTTACCACCGAGCCCACTCCCAGGCCCAGGCGCCGGGCCAGGGCCGAGCCCAGCACCACCCCCCATAGCCCGTCTCCCAGGGGCGAAGCCATCCTGGACATGTCGCCGGCCACCAAGTGTTTGGTCAACTCCTTGGCCTTGGGCGACCCCGGAGCCTCTAGCCCGTATACGATGGCCCCGCTGGCCGCGGACGGGGCCACCAGCATCACCTGGCCGTAGACGATGGGCGATACGCCGGTCACCTGGGGCATTTTGCCCAGCTTATCCATCACCGCCTGAGGGCGATTGATGCTCCCCCCGGCTTTGTAGATGGTGACATGGGAGTTCATGCCCACGATCTTTTTTGTGAACTCGTCCTGAAACCCGCTCATGACGCTGAGCACCACGATGAGGGCGCACACCCCCAAAGCCACGCCGGCCATGGACAGGATGGTTATCAAGTTGATAAAGGCATACTGACGGGCGCGCAGAAAGCGAAAGGCCAGAAAGACCTCGAAACGCATCAACCCTGCTCAGGTCTAAGCAATGGGAAAAGTATGACCTCCCGAATACTGGGCTGGTCGGTCATAAGCATCACCAAACGGTCTATGCCCAACCCCTCTCCGGCGGTGGGGGGCATACCGTATTCCAGAGCCCGCACGTAGTCTTGGTCCATGAACTGGGCCTCGTCGTCTCCCGCCTCGCGCTGCGCCACCTGCTCGTTGAAACGGCTGCGCTGGTCGTCGGGGTCGTTGAGCTCGCTGAAGCCGTTGCCCATCTCGCGCCCGGCGATGAAGAACTCGAAGCGGTCCACTATGTCCGAGTCCAGGTCGTTGGTGCGGCTAAGCGGGCTTATGTCCCGGGGGAAGCCGGTTACGAAAGTGGGCTGCCACAGATTGGGCTCCACCGTGACGTCGAATATCTTGGCCAGGGCATTGCCCAGGTTGTCGGTGCGCTCATGCACTCCGCCCATGGAGGTGGACATGTTCAGGGCCTTTTCCCGGTCAAAGAGCACCTCGGGGGGCACCTTGCCCATCTCCATCAACGAACTGCGAAAATCTATGCTTTGCCAAGGCGGGGTCAGGTCTATGTTCCTGCCCTGGTAGTCGAAGCTCAGGGTGCCCTTCACCGCCATGGCCACCTTGCCGAACATCTCTTCGGTCATGGTGATGAGGTCTTCGTAGGTGGCGTAGGCCTGGTAGAACTCCAGCATGGTGAACTCGGGGTTGTGGCGTACGCTCACCCCCTCGTTGCGGAAGTTGCGGTTAAGTTCGAACACCCGCTCCAGGCCGCCCACCACCAGGCGCTTCAAGTAAAGCTCCGGGGCCACCCTTAGGTAGAGCTTCATGTTCAGGGCATTGTGGTGAGTTTCAAAGGGCCGGGCCGTGGCGCCGCCGGGAATAGCCTGCATCATGGGGGTTTCCACTTCCAGGAAACTCCGGTCGGTGAGGAAATTGCGCAGGGTTGCCACGATGGTGGAGCGATCCTGGAATATGGCCCGGACCTCGTCGTTCATAATCAGGTCAAGGTAGCGCTGGCGGTAGCGCTGCTCCACGTCGGTGAGCCCGTGGAACTTCTCGGGCAGGGGCCGCATGGCCTTGGTCACCAGATGAAGCTGCTCAACCTTGAGGGTCAGCTCACGGGTGCGGGTGCGGAACAGATGGCCCACCACCCCAATGATGTCGCCCACGTCAAGCTTCTTGAACAGCTTGAACTGCTCGGGCTCCAGCACGTCGCGCTGCACGTGCAGTTGCAGGCTGCCGGTGCGGTCGGTGATCTTTATAAACGCGGCTTTGCCGAAGGAACGGATGGCCATGATCCGCCCGGCCAAGGAAAATTTTGTATATTCCTGGGATTCCAGACGGGCGGCATCCAGTTGGCCGTGAGTTTTGGTCAACTCGCCAATGGTGTCGCGGGGCCGAAAGGTGTTGGGATATAGATCGAGCCCCAACTCCTGGATTTGGGCGGCCTTCTGGCGCCGCTGCTTGACCAGAAGGTTTTCATCGCCGGCCTGGGCCTGCGCGGCTTCCTGGTTGGGTTTTTGCTGGTTTTTAGCCACTGCCGCCTCTGTGCGTCCGCCGCCCGCCCCGACTGGGGCGTCGCCGGGTTTGTTCATGAACTAGGCTACTTTATCTACGCCGCCCCCCCGGTTTTGTCAAGTCGGGCGCTGGTTGCATTTTTTTTAAAAAGGACCTTGACAGACCAGGGTTTACTATCCATACTTCCCATCGTGCGGGCTCGGCCCTGGCCGAGCCCGCCTCTTATGTGTTTAAGGGGCCACCACACCGGCCAGGATGTGGGTGAGCCTTTTTTATAGTTATCGATTGGCCAAGGAGTTGAGAAGATGCTGTGCACCACCACCCGCGCGGGCCAAGAATGCGCCTTCATGGGCAAAAACGGCTGTGACTTCAACGGCGGCACCTGCCACCCGGCGGTTGAGCCTTGCCTGGGTTGCGAACGCAACATTACCGTGGGCGACATGGTCTACTGCAAGAGCTACCCCGATCCGGCGGCCAAGTGGCGTTACGGCAGTTGTAACTTCGCCACTCACGTCAAGGGCGAGGTCAAGGAAGGCCCCAAGAGCCTCAACCCCATCAAGGCTTCCAAGCGCGCCCACGCCCGCTAGAATTTGCCACGCTTTACAGCGTTTTACGGCCCGGCCCTTCAAGGGGCCGGGCCTTTTCCGCTTATAATTATTATTGACATAACTTCTGAAACGCCTTTTGCTTGGGCTTCTTTTCTTCTGTACTGGTTTTAGTAGGCTTTCTTCTATTAGCCCCAACTGGGGAAAGTAAGAGCAATCATGCTTGACCAGGGCACACAACCTCGTAAAAACGCCAAAAGCTGGCCCTATGTGTTGGCTCTTGCGGTTCTGGGCACCCTGCTCTTCGGAATATCGCTTTGGTGGAACCTCACCCTGCAAAAACAGGATTTTGAAAACTCCACCCTGACGATCGCGCGCACCAATCTGGAGAAGGACGTTTATTACCGTCGCTGGAACGCCCAGCTGGGTGGCGTTTACGCCCGGGTGGGGCCCCTTGCCCAACCCAATCCCTATCTCAAGGTGCCTGAACGCGATATTGAAACCCCCTCGGGGCGCCGTCTGACCCTGATAAACCCGGCCTACATGACTCGCCAGGTGCACGAACTGGAGTCCAAGGGGACCGGGGTGGTCGGCCACATCACCAGCCTCAAGCCCATCCGCCCGCAAAACTCCCCGGACGCCTGGGAGCGCCAGGCCCTGGAAAAGATGCATCAAGGAGCCAAGGAAGACTACAAGATAATGAACAAGGATGGGCACCAAGTCGTCCGCATGCTCAAACCATTGTATGTTGAAAAAGCCTGCCTGCGCTGCCACGCCCAACAGGGCTACAAGATCGGCGAAGTTCGCGGCGGCCTAAGTATCACGGTTCCCATAGCAACCATTGTTCAGCACGTGGGCGAAGAAAACAAATCCATAATCATCACCCACCTCGTGTTCTGGCTCGCCACCATGCTGGCCATGATTTTGGTATCCATGAAGCTCCAGCGGCATATTGACGAACGCGACCAGGCCCGCCAGGAGGTGCGGACCCTCAGTGGCCTGTTGCCCATATGCTCCCACTGTAAGAAGATCCGCGACGACAAGGGCGACTGGCAAAGACTTGAAAGCTACATAGCCCACCATTCAGAAGCAGACTTCTCCCACGGCCTGTGCCCGGAGTGCGTCGCCGAGTATTATCCTGAAGTATCCAAGAGACTAAAAGCCAAGCAGGACAAATAAAAATCGGACCGGGCGAACCCGGTCCGGCCAAGCGCCCCGTGGGGCGGCGTCAGCTTAGTTTGGCCAGGGCGGCCTTGACCGAAGCCATGCCCTTGGTTATCTCCTCGTCGCTGATGGCGAAGGAGAAGCGGATGCAGGCGTCCTCGCCAAAGGCGATGCCCGGCACCGCGGCCACCGAGGCCTCGTCCAGCAGATAGTCGGCCAGATCCTGGGAGCCGGTGATCTGCTTGCCCTCGAACTTCTTGCCAAAGTAGGCCTTGAAGCTGGGGAAGGCGTAGAAACTGCCCTCGGGTTTGACGCAAGTGACTCCCGGCAACTCGGCGATGAGTTCCATGATCAGGTCGCGGCGGCGCTCAAAGCTCTGGTTCCGCTCGCCCACTATCTCCTGGGGACCGTTCAGGGCCTCCTCGGCCGCCTTTTGGGCGATGGAGGTGGGGTTGGAGGTGGACTGGCTCTGAATCTTGGAGCAGGCCTTGACCAGATCCGCCGGGCCGCCCATGTAGCCGATGCGCCATCCGGTCATGGCGTAGGCCTTGGACACCCCGTTGAGGGTGATGGTGTTGGCATACACCTCAGGGCTCAGAGAGGCGGTGGCCGTGAAGCTGCGCCCGTCGAACAGGATGGGCTCATACATTTCATCGCTGACCATCAAAATGCCCTTGGAGGCGCAGAACTCGGCCAGGGGGCGAAGCTCGGCCTCGCTGTACACCCCGCCGGTGGGGTTGGAGGGCGAGTTGATGAATATGGCCTTGGTCTTGTCGCTGGCCGCTTTTTCAAGGTCGGCCAACTGGAGCTTGAAACCGTCTTCTTCCCGTGTGGGTACTATGACCGGGGTGCCCCCGGCCAGGATGACCATGGGCGGATAGCTCACCCAATAAGGGGCGGGCACGATGACCTCGTCGCCTTCGTCCACCAGGGCCTGCATGATCAAGTAGCTGGAGTGCTTGCCTCCCACGTTGATCATCACCTGGTCCATGGCGTAGTCCAGGCCGTTGTCCCGCTTGAACTTGTCGATCACCGCCTGTTTGAGCTCAACAGTGCCCGGCACCGGGGTGTAGCGGGTAAAGCCCTCATCGATGGCTTTTTTGGCCGCCTGGCAAATGTGCTCCGGGGTGGGGAAATCCGGTTGACCGGCCCCAAAGTTGATGATGTCCACCCCCTGGGCGCGCAGGGCGTCGGCCTTGGCGTTCAGGGCCAGGGTGGGCGAGGGCTGAATGCTCATCACGCGGCGGGAAAGCTGCATGGCTGGCTCGTCTCCCAATCGGTTAAAAGTTTTAGGACAAACTCAACCTAAATAATATCATCGCACACGAGTCCACTCAACATGGCTGGGTGTTTTACATTTGACAGCCGCACCCACCTGGGGGTAGTTCATATACACGCCCGCCAAGACGCGGGCCATAGCGAGTTGCTGGGGGAGCCCCTTTGGGCTGAGAGTACGCCGGTGGGCGGCGTAGACCCCTTGAACCTGTTGGGTAATGCCAGCGTAGGGAAGCACGCCGCGCCACAGTATTGTATTGGGCCGGTTTCCTTACGGAAGCCGGCCCTCCGCTTTTTGGCGGAGCCGGCGGAAAGGACGTGATCCGTGTTAGAAGAGGTAACCATCACCAGAGCCATCATCCGCCGCTACATGGAAAAGCTCGAAGACCATCTGGAGATCGACGTGGCCATCGTGGGCGGCGGCCCGGCCGGGTTGGTGGCCGGCAAGAAATTGGCCGATGCGGGGCACAAGGTGGCCATGTTCGAACGCAAGCTCTCCATAGGCGGGGGCATGTGGGGCGGCGGCATGATGTTCAACGAAATCGTGGTGCAACAGCAGGCCAAGCGCATCCTGGACGAGTTCGACGTGCCCTGCCGCGAGTTCGAGCCCGGATACTACACCGCCGACAGCGTGCTGTGCGCCAGCACTCTTTGCTCGGTGGCCACCAAGGCCGGGCTGACCATTTTCAACCTGGTGAGCATGGAAGACGTGATGATCCGCCACAACCGGGTCACCGGTCTGGTGCTCAACTGGAGCGCGGTGGAGATGGGCGGGCTGCACGTGGACCCGCTGACCATCAAGGCCAAGTGGGTCATCGACGCCACCGGCCACGCCGCCGAGGTGCTGCGCGTCATCGCCCGCAAGGTGGACGCAAGGCTCAACACCACCAGCGGCCAGGTCATGGGCGAGCGCTCCCTGTGGGCCGAGCAGGCCGAGAACCACACCCTGGACAACACCAAGGAGGCCTTCCCGGGCGTGTACACCGCGGGCATGTGCGCCAACGCGGTGTTCGGCTCCTACCGCATGGGCCCGGTGTTTGGGGGCATGCTCCTAAGCGGCGAAAAGGCCGCCGTCGAGGTGGGCGAGAGGCTTAAACAAGGCGAGTAGGCGCGTCAAGACACTAAAGCCAAAGGGCAGGTGGCCGCAAGGCCCCTGCCCTTTTCAGGCTCAAACAGATACGACACGCACCCTCAGCGGTCCCGCACCCCGCCGGCCACGGCGCCCTCGATCCAATAGGCCCGCTGCTTGGCCAAGAAACCGTCCGCCTGGCGCATATCCAGCCAATGGTCCACAAGCTGGCGCATGCGGTCGGAGTTCTTGTGCATCAAATAGGCGAAGATCATTACCGCCCCCATGTGCTTGGGCCGCACCGCGGTGTAGCCGGGATGCCCCGAGGCCCATACCCCGGCCTGCTCCAAGGTCCAAAGGGCGACGTCCCATCCCTTGCTGGCGGTAAGTTGGCCATAGTCTGGAACCACCAGTTGCTTGGCCTGGGGGAAAAGCCTCTTGGCCAGGCCGCGCATGACCGGATTTTCAAAAACCGCTATCGACAGGTTGGCCCGGCACAGGATTTCATCCATATCCATGAACTCAGCGACCCTGTCCGAGGGCACGATGAGGGCCATGGGGCTGTGGTAATAGGACTGGGAGAAAGTCCCCCAGAGCATGCGTGACTCCACCACGTATACGCCGCCGGCCCAAACGTCCATGATGCCCCGCTTAACGTCCTGTTCCACCTTGTCGTACACCACCGGCACGAAGACCAACTTCACGTTAAGGGATCTGGCCAAATCGTAGGCGCAGGCCACGTCGTAGCCCACCAAATCGCCTTGTTCGTTGCGGTAGGTAAAGGGCACTATTTCCCGGCCGTAACCCACCCGCAGGGTTTGAGTCCTTTGAATGCGCCCCAGCACCGTCTCCCCGGGTTTTAGCCCGGCGTCGGGGTTGTCACGCAAATACGCTTCCCGGCTGTCGTAAATCTTGGCCTTGACCCCCTTGGTGAGATCTTCAGGCATGGTGAAGCCCAGGTAGGTTTTTTGGGGAGTCTTTAGCACGTCGGAGAGCAGGACATGGCCGCCCCAGGCCAACCCCGCGGTGCAGGCAACCAGCAAGCCTACGCAGGCCAGCAGCCTGCCCAGGCGAATCTTGATCCTGCCGTAGTAATTGAAAGTCATCAAATAGGTGAGAAAGGCGAAGCCCATAACCGACAGGGCCACCTGCCCGTAACGGGTGATCATCATGGTTTCTACATAGAGAGCCGTTGGGTGCCCGGGAAGCTTTAACCAGGCCCCCAGGAAATCCACCGCGTTTACCGTGGAGGTGGGCGAACCGAAGCAGGAAAACAGGGTCATGAAAGGCAGGGCCGCCAATTCGCCGGTGCTCAAGGAGGTGCGGGTGTAAAAGGCCACGAAAAGAATGAAAAAATATACGAAGAAATTGCCCAGCTGGCCCAGGGGGTAGTTGACCGCCAGGGATGTCTCGATTATCTCGCTCTTGTGCTCATCATCCAGGCCGGTGGATTTGGCCAGTTTTTCGATGGCCTGCTGAATGTAAGGCAGGGCCACCACCGACAGGGTGGTGACCAGGGCCAGGGTCAAGCCGTTGCGCAGATCGTAAATCACCTCGCGGTAACGCACCGGGACCAGCGAGGAGATGACCACCGGAACCACCACCATGGCCAGGATGCCGCAGACGATCAGGAAAAGGCTCAGGTACACCACCAGGCCACCAGCCTCGGCCACCCGCAGGGTGCCCACGGTCGAGGCGAACATGGCAAATACCGCCACCGGGGCCAATAACACCACCCAGCGCCAGATTTTCACGCAAGCGGTGCGGATCAGCACCAGTATGTCCAGGACCCGGTCCTTGCTCTCTATTCCCTGGATGGCCACCCCGAACAGGGCCGACAGCAGCACCACGGCAGGGACGTAGTTGTTGGCCAGGTCGCGGAAGATGTTGCCGGGAAGGATTAGCTGTAAGAAGTCCGGGCCGGTGCGGGCAGTGTCCGCGGCGTCCACGATTATGGGCGGCGGCGAGGATGGAAAGGCCAGGCTCAAAAGGTAGATAATGCCCAGGGTGCCTCCCCAGGCGGCCAGATAAAAAGGCCAGCTTTTTTTGAGCAGCTTCAGCGCCACCTTGGGGCTCAGGCGCCCCAGGCCGTGCAGCAGAGAGGAGATCAGGTAGGGATAGACCACCGACTCCAAGAGCATGACGTAGGCGCTGCCAATGGGCTGCAACGCCTTGCAGACGTCCCCGGCCAATATCCCGGTGAGCACGCCGCCGGCCGCCCCAAGGCCGATCCAGGCCGCCAGGCTCAATGGAATTCACATGCCATGGGAGCAACCACTCCGTCTAATTTTTTTTAATCTATCGGCAAGACGGCGGAACAGTCAGCTACATCCCCCCGATGATCTTCTCCATCTTGGACTTGATGCTCCTGACGTTGCCCTTTTTGGCTTCCCATTCCAATATTTTGAGCTTGTCCTTGGGACGGTTGCGGGGAATCAGGTGCACGTGATAGTGCATGACCACCTGGTTGGCCCCCTTGCCGTTTAGCTGCAAGATAGCGATGCCCCCAGGGTTCAGGCCCTTCATGATGGCCCCGGCCATCTTTTGAGTGGTCTGGTGCACCGCGGCCAGGTCGCCGGGCACCATGTCCAGGAGATTCTCCACATGGTTCTTGGGTACTACCAGCACGTGCCCTGGGGTGACGGGGTTGACGTCCATGAAGGCCAAGGTCCGCTCGTCCTCATAAACTTTGTAGCAGGGGACTTTGCCGGCCACTATGTCGCAGAAGATGCAGCCTTCCTCACTCATTTTTCAACCCCTTCCGCCAGCGTCTTGCTTGGTTTCACCGCTGGCCGCATTTAAATCGACTATGCGCAGGCCCTGGGCATAGGGCCGAGTAACGTAATCATTCACCTGACTAATTTGCTGGATCATGGCCCCCAGGCGCTCCACCTGGGCCATCAACACCCCTATATCCTTTTGCAAGGGCTCATCCTCGCCCAAGGTGCGCCGCAGCTTTTCCAGGCCCAGCTCCAGGGTGGCCAGGGGCTGGCCCAGTTCGTGGCAGGCGGCCCCGGCCATTTCCAACACTGCCTGGCGCTGCTCCAAGCGCCGGGCCTGCTCCTGCAACAGGGCCACGTTTAGGCCAAAGGCGGTCTTGCGACCCAGGCGCTCCAGAAAGTGGGTGTCCAGTCCCTTTTGATAGCGGCGGCTGGACATGGCCCCCAGGTTGAGGCTGCCAAGCATCTCTCCACTTACCCACAGGGGCAGCACGGCCAACGAGGCGATCTTGGGTCCCTGGGGGAAGAAAAATTCGATCAACTCCCGGGTGGGCTTGTCCTCCAGAAAGGGCTGCTCCAAATCACCCAGGATCAGGCGCATTTCCTTGCGCCGCCGCCGAAAACAGCCCTGCGGCCCCTGCCCTTTGCTGCCGAACACCACGTCCAGGCGGCGATTGTCGGCCAACAGCGCCACGCTGACCGCTTCCAGGCGATAGCTGCCCGCCACCGTGGACGGCAGTTGCGCCAGCAGTTCGCCGGGCTCACGCGAACTCAGCAAAAACTCCTCCACATGGTCCAGGCGGCTCTGAATTTCTTCATTGCGCCTAGCCTGAGTGAGCAGTTCGTCCAGATCCACCGGGGTGAGCATGGCCCGCCTTTCCCTGGCAGACGCGGCCCCCAGCCGCGCCGCCTTATTACTTGCGCCATGCTAGCACAACGTCACTTTCCCGGCAACTAACCGGTAAGTTGGGCTCTTTTGGCTTGGCCCCGCGCCATGGGGGGCCCTATAATGACCCCATGCGAGTAGCGGTGATTCAAACCAACAGCACCGAGCAACGCCGGGACAACCTGGAGCAGGCGTCCGGGCTTTTGGCCCAGGCCAAGGCCCAAGGGGCCAAGCTCGCGGTTTTACCGGAGCATTTTTCTTTTTTGGCGGCCATGGAAAAGATGCCCCAGGCGGCCGAGCCCCTGCGCGGCCCCACGGTGGCCTTTTTGGCCAACCAGGCCAAAAAGCTGGGCCTCTGGATCATCGGCGGGTCCTTTTCGCGCAAAAGCGACGATCCCACGCGCAGTTACAACACCTGCCCGGTCCTGAACCCTCAGGGCGTGCTGGTGGCTCACTACGACAAGGTCCACATGTTCGACCTGGCCATCCCCGGCCAAACCACCTGGAACGAGTCGCGCTACGTAAAACCGGGGCGCCGCTTGGTCACGGTGGAACTCCCCGTGGGTACGCTGGGCCTAAGCATCTGCTACGACTTGCGCTTTCCAGAGCTTTACCGCCGCCTGCGCCTAAAGGGGGCTGAAGTTCTGGCCGCGCCCGCCGCTTTCACCCATGCCACGGGCAAGGACCACTGGGAACTCCTGGTGCGGGCCAGGGCCCTGGAAAATGCCTGTTACGTTTTGGCGGCGGCCCAGGTGGGCGAGCACGGCGGACGGCGGCGGTCCTGGGGCCAAGCCATGATCGTGGGCCCCTGGGGCGAGGTGCTGGCTCAGTGCGGAGATGGGCCCGGTGTGGCCCTGGCCGAGGTGAGCCCCAAGGGCGTGGCCAAATCCCGGCGCAAACTGGACTCCACGGGGCATGCCCGCCTGCTCCCCAGCGCATGGCGCAAAGGCCTCTGATATGAGCCCCAACCCTGAAAAAAAGTTTTTCTCCACCGCCATCAGCCGGTGGTTTTTCGGCATCAGCACCCTGTTGATGCTCTACCTGGCCTATCTGCTCATCCAGCCATTCTTGATGCCCATTTTCTTGGCCGTGGTGCTGGTGGTGGTGGGTTGGCCTTTGCACCAGGGGGTGCTGTGGGTGGTGGGCGCCAAGCGCCAGTATCTGGCCGCGGCCATCACCGTGCTTCTGTTTTGCCTGATAATTGTGCTTCCTTTGTATTTCATGGTGGGCATCATTACCGACCAAGCCCTTGATTTGTACAACACGGTCAGCAAAATGGTCCAGGGCGGCGGCTTTCACGACTCTCTCAAACACGGCCTGGACCTGCTCAACCCATTTTTCGACAAACTCAACGAGGCCCTGGGTATCAGCAAGACCGACGTTTTCACCCAGGTGGGCGAGTTGGTGCGCCGTATTAGCAACCTGCTCTACTCCAATCTGGCCGGCTTGCTCAGAGGCATCACCAACCTGGTAATCGATTTCTTCCTCATGCTGATCGTGGCCTTTTATCTGTTCATAGACGGGCGCAGCGCGGCGGACCGAATCTTGTCGCTTAGCCCCATGCCCGGCAGCCTGAACAACCAGATCAAGGAAGAGGTGCTGGGCACCATGCGGGCCACCCTCACCGGCACGGTGGTTCTGTCTTTGCTCCAGGGTATTTTGGGCGGCATCGGCTTCTGGATCTTCGGGGTGCCAAACAGCCCCTTCTGGGGCACGGTGATGGTATTCGCCTCGGTGGTTCCCATCTTCGGCACGGCGGTGGTTTGGTTGCCCGGGGGAATTTTCTTGTTGCTCAGCGGGATGACCGAAGCCGGGGTGGGGGTCATGGTCTGGTGCCTGGTCTCGGCCCTGGTCTGCGACAACCTGATAAGGCCCAAGCTTTTGGGCAACGTCACCCATCTGCATCCACTGATGATCTTCTTCGCGGTGCTGGGCGGATTATTGCTTTTCGGCGTGGTGGGGCTGGTGCTGGGGCCCATGGTACTGGCCTTGATGCTCTCTCTGCTGGAGGTCTACCGCCTGCACTTCGTGCCCAACGAAATCGAGCCTAAGGATTGCGCTGCCCCGCCGACCGAGCCTGAAACCGGACCGGCCAATCCCCACCAGGAGAACTGAGCCATGAAAGACACCCTGGCCATCATCATGGCGGGCGGCAAGGGAGAGCGCTTGTCTCCCCTCACCCGGGACCGCTCCAAACCCGCGGTGCCCTTTGGCGGGGCCTATCGCCTGATCGACATCACCCTGAGCAACGTCATAAACAGCGGCATCTACAAAATCATGGTGCTGCCCCAATACAAGAGCCAGTCCCTGGTGGACCACCTGGAGGCGGGCTGGAACATCTTTTCCTTCGACCTGGGCCATTACCTGCGCATCGTCAGCCCCCAGATGCGCACCGGCGAACGCTGGTATGAAGGCACCGCCGACAGCGTGCGCCAAAACGCCTATTTGCTGGAACGCGACCACAGCCTGGGCCACGTGCTGATCCTTTCGGGCGACCACGTCTACAAGATGGACTACTCCCAGTTTCGCGCCGCCCACGAAGCCAACGGGGCCGATGTTTCCATCGCGGTGATCGAGGTGGACCGGGAGACCGCCTGTGAGTACGGGGTGGTGGAAGTGGACGGCGACTACGCCATACAGGGCTTCCACGAAAAGCCGGATGACCCGGTTTGCATCCCCGGCGACGAAAGCCACGCCCTGGTTTCCATGGGCATCTACCTGTTCAGCCGCCGAGCCCTGCTGGAGGTGCTTCAGGAGATGGAGGGCAAGGACTTCGGTCACGACATCATCCCCTCCCTGCTGGGGCGTTACAAGGTGACGGCCTACCCTTACAAGGCCAGCAACCGCATCCGCGACTATGTATGGCTCACCGACCAGGACGGCCGCCGCACCCTGGAGTTCCAGGAGTGCGCCGGGGACAGCGGCTACTGGCGCGACGTGGGAAGCCTGGACGCCTACTGGAACGCCAACATGGACCTGTGCGGCGTGGACCCCTACTTCAACCTCTACGGCCGCCAGTGGCCTTTGCGCACCTTCCGCCACCAGCTCCCCCCTGCCAAGTTCGTCTTCGCAGCCGAGCATGGGGGCAGTGGCCGGGTGGGCAAGGCCCTTGACTCCCTGGTGGGCCAGGGGTGCATCATAAGCGGCTCGGTGGTGCGCAACTCGGTGCTCAGCCCCAACGTGGTGGTCCAGTCCTGGAGCCAGGTGGACGAAAGCGTCGTTTTGGACAACGTAACCATCGGGCGGCACTGCAAGGTCAAGAAGGCCATCATCGACAAGAACAACCACCTGCCCGAAGGCACCGAGATAGGACAAAACCCCAAGGAAGACGCCGAGCGTTTCACCCTGACCCCCAGGGGAATCGCGGTGGTGCCCAGGGGCTATTTCAAACCCTAGAGCCTGGAGGTTTTTGGGCCATGTTGCCCCACGACTCTGGCCGGTTCGCCTTTGAGTGCGTGCTCAGCCTGGAGCCGCTCATTGATTTTTTGCAGGACCGCCTGAACAGCGGCCGCTGGCCGGCCAACCCGGTGGGCGGCGATCTGCTCACCCGCCTGGACAAGGCCCCCGAGCTTAGGGGAACCATCCAGGACCTGGAGGTTCTTAAAAAACACCAGGGCCTGCTTTTGCGCCTGATGAGCCTGGTTTTTCCCCCGGTGGCCTGGGACACCGAGGCCTTTGCCGCGGTGGTTCCCTTCGTGCTCACTCCGGTAATGGCCTCGCCCCAATTCGAAGATTTGTTCATAAGCCCGTCCGCCGGGCTGGTGGTGCGCCGCAACATCGACGATGCCACCTTTCTCTACGGCCGCACCATCAAGGCCTACATGTTCATCTTGGAAAGCCTATACGGCCTGAAGCAGCGCATGGACTACCCTCTGGCCATGGTGGTCCGCGAGGAGGCCACCGGCCTGGAGCGCCATTTCGCCATCCAGCTCGACTTTCGTTTCGTACGGCCCGAAGCGGTGAGCGAACCCATCGTTTTGAGCGAGGCGGATCTGGAATTCGCGCGGGAGAACATCACCGATCCCGAGGCCCTGCGCGAACTGCTGCCGCCGGAGCGCTTCCGCCTAACCGGCTTCACCACCATGCGGGCGGTGGAGGTCACCGCTTTTGAAACCATTTCCGCCCTGAGCCGCGACCTCATCGATCAGGAAACGGTGATGAGCAAGGCCGGCTTCCTGCGCCTGCAAGAGCGGCTGCGCACCTTTTTCGGCCGGGGCGATCTGGTGGCCGGAGTGGCCGCCATGCACCAGGATCAGGTGATGCTGCTCAACGTGGGTTGCCGGATAGACGAAAGCTCCATCTTTGGGCCAACCAACCAGGTGCCCATGGACAGTTTCAAGGGATCGCTGTTCGACAAGCTATCCCAGGACGGTGAACTGGTTGTGGTGGCCGACGTGAAGGCAGAGCCGGGCCTGGCCGAGTTCAGCGCCGACTACGTAAAAAGCGACATCCGATCCTTGTTGATAGCCCCCCTGCTCTACCAGGGCGATTTCATCGGTTCGCTGGAGGTGGGTCTGCCGGGAGTGGACCAGTTCAACCCCACGGACATGGCCCTGATGACTCAGCTCCAGCCCCTGTTCACCGTGGCGGTGAAAAACGCCCTCAACGATCTGGACAAGCAGATCCAGGCGGTGATCAAGCAGCAGTGCACGGCGGTGCACCCCTCGGTGGAGTGGCGTTTCGAGCAGGCGGCAATGCGCCACCTGGCCAAACGCCGCGAGGGGGGCAGCGAAGTCATGGAGCCCATCGTCTTCAATGAGGTCTACCCCCTGTTCGCCAGCAGCGACATCCGGGGCTCCTCGCGCCAACGCAACCAGGCCATCGCCGTGGACCTGGCCCGCCATTTGGAGCTGGGCCTGGAGGTGGTGCGTCGGGCCCAGCAGAGCAAGCCCCTGCCCATCCTGGGCGAGCTGGCCGGGCGCATTGAGCGGCGGCGCAATCGCCTGGAGGGCGGACTCAAAACCGGCGACGAAACCGGGCTGGCGGATTTCATGCGCCATGAGGTGGAATCCGTATTCGAAGACCTGGCCAAGCAAGGGCCGCAGGTGGCTGAAGCCATCGCCGCCTACCGTGAAGAAGTGGACCTCCATTTGGGCACGATCTACCACCAGCGGTGGCGTTTTGAAAAAAGCGTGTCTCTGCTCAACGAGCGCATGGCCGCCTACCTGGATCGGGAAGAGGCGGCCATGCAGGCTGCACTGCCCCATTACTACGAGCGTCACCGCACCGACGGAGTGGATCATCTCATTTATTTGGGCGCCTCCCTGAACCAGGACGGGGACTTCTCCCGCCTGCATTTGAGCAATTTCCGGCTGTGGCAGCTCATGGTCACCTGCGGCCTGGCCTGGCACGGCGAGCAGCTCAAAAAGCAGATGCCGCTCCCCCTGGACACCGCCCACCTCATATTCATCCAAGAAACCCCGCTCAACATCCGCTTTCGCTACGATGAAAAGCGCTTCGACGTGGACGGGGCCTATGACGTGCGCCACGAAATCATCCGTTCGCGCCTGGACAAAGCGGTAATCAGCGGCGGCGAGCGCCTGACCCAGCCGGGCATGATCGCGGTGGTATACTCCTCGATGGATGAGGCCCGCGAGATGTACCGCCATATCGAACACCTTCAGGCCCAGGGCTTCCTAAGGCCCGATGTGAAGCGCCACGTGCTTGAGGACCTGCCCGGGGTGCGCGGCCTCAGGGCGCTCAGAATGAGCATAAATCTGGAGAGCGAGGCCCTGGCCCAGCGCGCCCAGAGCTTTTTTCAGGAGGATTGACCCCGCCCCTGAGGAGCGCTGCAAACGTTGACATGAACCCAGTGTTTAGATAGAGTAAATATTCGGTTTTTACCGCCGATTCCGGCGGTTTTTCCGTGTTATCACCTTGGAGGAATTGATGGCCAAAGCCGCCATTGTATTTCCGGGACAGGGATCGCAGTACCTGGGTATGGGCCAGGCCTGGATGGAGGCGACTCCTTATGGCCGGGACATCTTCGCCCTGGCCGAGAAGGCCAGCGGGCTGCCTCTGATCGAGCTGTGCCAACAGGGCCCCTTGGAAGAGCTGACCCGCACGGTCAACTTGCAACCGGCCATCATCGCGGTGGACCTCTGCTGCTGGCAGGGGCTGGCCGCCGCCGGAATTAAACCCTATGCCGTGGCCGGGCACAGCGTGGGTGAATACGCCGCCCTGGCCGCCGCCGGAGTGCTGAGCCAAGCCCAGTGCCTGGAGCTGATCACCCTGCGGGGCCAACTCATGGACCGCGACGCCACCGCCAACCCAGGGGCCATGACCGCCATCATGGGCGCGGGCCCGGATGACGTGGCCGCCCTGTGCGCCGAGGTCGACGGTGAGGTGCAGCCCGCCAATTACAACACTCCGTCCCAGACGGTGATCACCGGCGAAAAGAACGCCGTGGCGGCCGCCGGGGTCCTGGCCAAACAAAAGGGGCTCAAAGCTATACCCTTGAAAGTATCGGGCGCCTGGCACAGCCCACTCATCGCCGAGGCGGGCAAGGACATGGCCGCCGCCCTGGCGCCCCTGAGCTTCGCCGCTCCCAACTGCCTGCACGTGCCCAACACCACCGGGGAGCCCACCGACGACACCAAGGTCATCAAACAAGAATTAATGAAACAGCTCACCTCGCCGGTGCGCTGGGTTCAGACCATCCAAGCGCTGCTGGGGCAGGGCGTGGATGTTTTCATAGAAGCCGGGCCCAAGAGCGTCTTGGCCGGGCTTATCAAAAAAACCGCGCCGTCATCAACCATCGTGTTGGGCGTTCAAGAGCCCGCCGATTTGGAGAAAGTGGCTGCGGTCATATAAGCAACTCTTAGGAGGGGATGCAACGAGATGCCTCAGGTCAAGGTAATAAGCGAGCGCTGCAAGGGCTGCGGCCTGTGCGTGCTGGCTTGCCCCAAGCACAATCTGGCCCTGGGCAAGGACTACAACGCCCAGGGCTACGCCTACGTCACTTTTAACTCCGACGGCAAATGCACCGGCTGCACCTTTTGCGCCGAGCTGTGCCCGGACATGGCCCTGAGGGTCTTCAAAGAGGAGAAAGCGTGATGGCCAGGCGGGTAATGATCAAGGGAAACGAAGCCATCGCCATGGGGGCCATCGAGGCGGGCTGCCGCTATTACTTCGGCTACCCCATCACCCCTCAAACCGACATACCGGAATACCTGAGCGCTGCCATGCCCAAGGTCGGCGGCGTATTTTTGCAGGCCGAGAGCGAAGTGGCCGCCATCAACATGCTCCTGGGCGCGGCGGCCACCGGGGTCCGGGCCATGACCTCCAGCTCCAGCCCAGGCATCAGCCTGAAACAGGAAGGCATCAGCTACCTGGCCGGCTCACAGATCCCCGGGGTCATCGTGAACATGAGCCGCTCCGGCCCCGGCCTGGGCGGCATCCACCCCTCCCAGGGCGACTATTTCCAGTCCACTCGGGGCGGTGGCCACGGCGACTACCGCACCCTGGTGCTGGCCCCTTCCACGGCCCAGGAAAACTACGACCTGACCATGCTGGCTTTCGACCTTGCCGACAAGTACCGCAACCCGGTTATGGTGTTGGGCGACGCTCTGATCGGCCAGATCAAGGAGCCGGTGGAGCTTAAGACCTACCGCAAGAAGCTCAAGGAAAAACCCTGGGCCCTCACCGGGGCCAAGGGGCGTCACGGGCATATCCTCAAGTCCCTGTTCCTGGCCGACGGCGAGCTCACCGACCACAACTGGATGCTGGCCAAGAAGTACAAGAGCATGGAAAAAGAGGTGCGCTTTGAAACTTACCGCGCCGAGGACGCCCAGCTACTGCTGGTGGCCTTTGGCTCGGTGGGGCGCATCCTCAGGACCAGCGTGGACATCCTGCGCGACAAGGGCAAGGCGGTGGGCCTGCTAAGGCCCATCACCCTGTTCCCCTTCCCCAACAAGGCGGTGCGCCAAGCGGCGGACAAGGCCAAGGCGCTCATGGTAATGGAGATGAGCACCGGCCAGATGGTGGAGGACGTGCGGCTGGCCGCCGAGTGCGCCTGCCCGGTGGATTTCTACGGACGCCCGCCGGGGTCCATACCCACCCCGGACGAGTTGGCCAAGGAAGCCATGAAAATCTGGCGGAAGAGAGGCCTGAAATGAGCGCCAAGCCCAAGATGAAAAAGGTCTTCGACCGTCCCAAATCCTTGAAGGACGTGCCCTACCACTACTGCCCCGGCTGTCACCATGGGGTGATCCACCGCCTGGTGGCCGAGCAGATCGACAACTTTGGCCTGAAGGAGAACACGCTGGCCGCGGCCAGCGTGGGCTGCTCGGTGCTCATGTACGACTACTTTGACGTGGATGTGGTTGAGTCTCCCCACGGCCGGGCCCCGGCGGTGCCCACCGGCCTAAAGCGGGCCAAGCCCGACAGCTTCGTATTCACCTATCAGGGCGACGGCGACCTGGCGGCCATCGGCACCGCGGAGATCGTGCACGCGGCCAACCGGGGTGAGAACATCACCGTGGTGTTCGTGAACAACGCGGTGTTCGGCATGACCGGCGGCCAGATGGCCCCCACCACCCTTTTGGGCCAGGTGACCACCACCAGCCCCTATGGGCGCAGCGCGGTCACCGACGGCCTGCCCATCCGGGTCAGCGAGATGCTATCCACCCTGGAGGGCACCGCCTATGCCGCCCGGGTGGCGGTGGACAACATCAAGAACCTCAAGAAGGCCAAAGCGGCCCTCAAGCGCGCCTTCACCTACCAGACCAAGGGCTGGGGCTTCTCCTTTGTGGAGTTTTTGTCCTCCTGCCCCACCAACTGGAAGATGTCCGCCGAGGAAGCCAACGCCCGCGTGGGCAAGGAAATGGCCGATTACTTTCCCCTGGGCGTCTACAAAGACGTCCGGGCCAATTGACCGGGGGTGGGACAACAATGTATTTTGACACCATAATCGCCGGATTCGGCGGCCAGGGCGTCCTGCTCATGGGCAACGTCTTGGCCTACGCCGCCATGCAGGCGGGCAAACAGGTAACCTACATGCCGGTCTACGGGGTGGAGATGCGCGGCGGCACGGCCAACTGCACCGTGGTGGTCAGCGACCGCCCGGTGGGCTCGCCCATCATCCACGAGCCGGTGACCGCGGTGGTGATGAACCGCCCCTCGGCCGAGAAGTTCGGCCCCATGGTCAAGAAAAAGGGCCAGGTGTTCGTCAACGCCAGCTTGGTAAAACAGGGCCAGTTCGAGACGCGGGCCAAGCGGGTGAGCTGGGTGCCCACCCTGGAATTGGCCAACGAGGTGGGCAACTCCCGCCTGGCCAACATGGTCATGCTGGGAGCGGTGGTTCAGGGCAGCGGGGTGCTTACCGTGCAGCAGCTGGCCGAGGCCCTCACCGGGGCCCTGGACCCGCGCTACCACAAGATGATTCCGGCCAACGTCCAGGCGCTGGAGGCCGGAGCCAGTTTTGTCAGCGAGCAGAAGGCGGCCTGACCCGGCCGCCCAAGGAGGGGACGCCATGGCGCGAGAGGGGGAGAACGGGCACCACGATCTCATGTCCCAAATGCAGGGCATGGAGGGCAACAACAGCCGGGAGGACGACTTCCTGGCCGGAGTGGACGCGGTGGCCGCCGGGCAGGAGGCCCCGGCCGACCCGGCCATGCCCGTGGGCCGGCGCATCCGCCAGTTCCGCGAAGGCAAGGGCCTGAGTCTGGAAGACCTGGCCCAGCGCACCGGCTTGGCCCAGGAGATGCTCTCCGAGGTGGAGAACGAGACCGCCTCCCCTCCCCTGGGCGTGTTGGTAAAGCTGGGCAAGGCCCTGGACATGCGCTGGGGCACCCTGATCTCCGGCGGCGGAGACCGCACCTATACCGTGGTGCGCACCACCGACCGCCAGAAGATGAGCCGTCAGGCCAGCCAAAAGGGCACTACCTACGGCTATGCCTACGAGACCCTGGCCCCACACAAGACCAACCGCTCCATGGAGCCCTTTATCGTCACCTTGCAACCCACCGGCGGCGAGGCCGCGCCCTCGGCTCACGACGGCCAGGAGTTCATCTACGTGCTGGACGGAGTTATGGAGGCGTTGGTGGACGACGCGGTAGAGATCCTGAGCCCCGGCGACAGCATCTACTATGACTCCACGGTGCCTCACCTGCTGCGCCCCCACGGCGAGCAGCCGGTGCAGATACTGGCGGTCATCTACAGCCCGGACAAGTAAGGCGAAACGCACACCAAGACGCGCAAGGGCGGGGATCATCCCCGCCCTTTTTTTATTGGCGCTTGGCGGGGCGTTGGTGGGGTTTTCCCGCTCAACCCAGGCGCGGTGCTCTCTCCGGTCCGCCCCAACTGGCCCGCAACCACACTCCATGGTATATATACGCACACAAGATTCCCTCCTGGGTTCCGCCGAACCTGGGAGAGGCTAAACTACCCGCCTGGCGACTCGGTGCCGGTCGGGTATTGCTGTTTTTCCCTTAAAAAACCATTTGACAACCTGTGTTTATAGGGTATTCTAGGCCTTGAATTGGCCCGATAGCCCGACCCAGTCGCTTGATCCAGCCTGCTTTTCGCATGTCTAGCCAAGCATAAAGTCTGGCCCCAAGGCCCCAGGAGCATCCTCCCAAGAGGGAGGTGCTAGTTTTTTCCTTGATTTAGGAGTGAAGAGAAGAGATGGCAAAGAATATCTACGTGGGCAACCTGTCCTACAACTCCACCGAAGACACCCTACGCGCCGCCTTTGAGCAGTACGGCCCCGTGCTGTCTGCCAGGGTGATCACTGACCGTGAGACCGGCCGCTCCCGCGGCTTCGGCTTCGTGGAGATGGAGGGTGACGCCGCGGACCAGGCCATCGAGGGCATGAACGGCGCCGACTTGGACGGCCGTCAGCTTAAGGTGAACGAAGCTCGTCCCCGCGAGCCCCGTCCGCCCCGCCGCTGGTAGTTTCCTAGCGGCCACGGCCGCGATACAGTTTTCAGCCGGAGGCTCAGGTTTCTCCCTTCCGGGGGAGCCGGGCCTCCGGCCTTTTTTTTAGGAGAAATTTTTTAAGATATAGCAGGTCTCGAAAGTATTGAGCCTTTGTAGGGGCGGAGCTTGCCCCCTCCCTTTTCTTGTTGCAATGGGAAATACCAGCATGATACGCATGTTTAACTAGTGTTTACTATCGAAGTGGGGGCATACAATGGCTACAAAAGTAGAAGTTTGGAACGTTGGACACGGCGATGCGATCCGAATTAATTTTGAAGATAAATTTTATATTATTAGAGATTTTGGCAGGAGCTTAAGTGCGCAAAGAACAGGTACTAGTGTCGACGTTAATTATTTAATAAATCACAATTTTGCTACGCCTGGTGTCCCAACAGACGCAGTTTTAAGTCATCCGCATTACGATCATTTTAGTGGGTTTATGGAATTATCAAGACTTGGTAGAAATAATATTTTTAACTACTCATACATGCCATGGTTGGATTTCCGGACGATCCAGTCATTAGGGTGGCAAATGTCCATTTTATCTGCATATCTTTATGCTTATTTTGGCCCTACTCGAATTGACAATAGCATTGACAACTGGACGAAGGCTGCACCATTAATGGCATGTTTAAGTCATTACTTCTTTGGCGTTTCAGCTGGGCACCAGTTTAACTGGCCCAAGCCGGCAACGGTGTTATGGCCGCCCCCGCCCTGCCCTGTTGCCGTAATCAGCGACGAAGCAAGGCAGGTTTCAAACTGGATCGATATATTAGAAAGGGCACTAAGGGAGGAGCAAGCTGAGTCTGAAGAGTACATTTATAAAACAAGGGAGTCAGGCAAAGAAATTGCCAAAATTTTATCCAAATACTACCAGCTTGAACCTTTAACAATAGAAAACCCTCAAAAAGACTTGGCCGAACTAGAAAAAATACGATACAGGTTAGCCGCTATAAATATTCCTAGGACAATTCGAATGGAAGCAGTTCACGATGTCGCCTGGCAGCATTTTTTCAAGAATGTTGACAATCATAGTATCGTTTTTGAAATTGATGGCAATGCTCTATTTCTAAGCGATCTTCACCCAGGGCCAATGAATACTATGGCTAAAAATTATATGTCTGTACCACGAAGCTACAAGTTATTAAAATCATCACATCATGGCACTAGACTAGGCAAAATAGAATTTGTTAGATCTATAAATGCAACAGATAAAATTATCCATAATTGTGGGCCAGCCAATAGTAGATTTGGCGGGCCCATAAGCGAATATTGCAAATTTAACCCGGCTCATATTTACTACACTGACATACACCCCAAGGCTCGTAACTTACCAGCACCGTTCACTATGCAAATATTCCCAACAACCAACATGAGCATAACAATCTAACTCATTGAACCCCAGATCACTGATAGCCAATTCCACAAGATTTAAAAAGGCGCCTCCTTGCGGGGGCACCTTCCCCTTCCCTCCTACCTAACCCCAGAGGTCAGATAGCCCCGATCAGCCTGGCGATGACCAGGCGCTGAATCTCGCTGGTGCCCTCCCCAATGGTCAGCAGCTTGTAGTCGCGGTAAAAACGCTCCACGTCGTATTCCTGCATCAGGCCGTAGCCGCCGTGCAGTTGCACGGCCTGGTCGGTCACCCGGCCCATCACCTCCGAGGCGTAGAGCTTGGCCATGGCCGCGTGCTTGGAAAAGAACTTGTGGTTGTCCCGTAGCCAGCAGGCGTTGTAGAGCAGCAGGCGCGACGCCTCTATCTCCATGGCCATGTCGGCCAGCTTAAAGGCGTTGATCTGGAAGCTGGATATGGGCTTGCCGAACTGCTTGCGCTCCTTGGCGTAGCGCAGGGCCAGCTCGTAGGCCCCCTGGGCCCCGCCCACGCCCATGGCCCCGATGGACAGCCGCCCGCCGTCCAGGGTCTCCAGCATCTGGTGGAAGCCCTTGCCCCGCGTGCCCAGGATGTTGTCCTTGGGCACCCGGCAGTCGTCGAAGTACAGCTCGCTGGTGTTGGAGGAGCGCCACATCATCTTGCCGTGCATCTCCCTGGCCTCGAAGCCGGGAGTGCCGTGCTCCACCAGGATGCAGGAGAGCTCGTCGCGACCGTTATCGCGCTTGCCGGTCTTGCACATCACCGTGACCCCGATGCTGTTGGGGGCGCTGGCGTTGGTGATGAATATCTTGGACCCGTTTATCACCCACTGGTCGCCGTCAAGCACGGCGGTGGTGGCGCTGTTGCCCGCGTCGGAGCCCGCGCCCGGCTCGGTGAGGCCGAAGCCCCAGATGCCCTCTCCGGTGCACAGCTTGGGCAGGTACTTGCGCTTCTGCTCCTCGCTGCCGTAGTAGTACAGCGGCGAGATGCCCAGGGAGTTGCCCGCGGCTATGGTGGCGGCGTGGGAGCCGTCTATGCGGGCCAGTTCCTCCACCGCGATGATGTAGGACACGTAGTCCATGCCCTGGCCGCCGTACTCCTCGGCCACGATCATGCCGAACAGGCCCAGCTCGCCCATGGCCCGGCAGGTGTCCACGGAGAACTCCTCCTTGCGGTCCAGCTCCCGGGCCACCGGGGCTATCTCTTTTTCGGCGAAGTCCCTGACCGTTTTACGCAGGATTTCCTGCTCCATGGTAAGCTCGAAATCCATCCCCTCCTCCGCGCTGACTGGTAATGCCCACTCACTCTAGATAATCAGCAGCCTCGCCGTCAAGATGCCGTCCGGCCCGGCCAACATGGGCTCAAATGAGCGGGGAGCCCGTTGGGGCCCCCCGCGTGCGCCTCTGGTCTTACTTGGGCACCCAGCAGATGTCCAAGATGGTGTAGGTGGGGTCCTCGGTGCGGAACTCTGCCTTCACCGGCATGCCGGTCACCGGCTTGCCCTGTTTGAGCCACCCCTTGAATATGGTGTCCACCCCCTCTATCTGCACGTCGATCTGCCAGTAGGGGGTCTCCATTTCGATGCCTATGCCCGCGTAGTCCAGCATGGTGTAGGCGTAGATTTTGCCCTCGCTGGGAACCTGGACCCACTCGGTGCGCGCGTAGCAGTCCGGGCAGTCGGCCCTGGGCGGCAGCCAGGTGGAGTTCTCGCTGCACTCGGGATTGGTGCACTTGGTGGCCATCAGCTTGCCTTCGGTGAGCCCCCTGAAGAATGGGGTCAGAAGGCCGTAGGTGTGCTGATGGGTAAAGCTGCGGGGAAAGTTGATCACCCAGAAATCGTCGCTCTGGTCAAAAAGCCCGCTGGGAGTGCCGATGTACTTGGTGGTCAGGGATCCTTCGTATGCCTTGCTCATGATCGATCTCCTTTCCTACCAGGCCTTGCGCAGAATGCCGCAGGTTACGTGAGAGCCGACTCCGGCGTGGCTGATCCACAGACCCTGCTTGGGGTCCTTCACCTGGAGGCTTTTCCAGTCAGCCGGTTTTTCCTTGCCTGCCCGGTCCCACCATTTCTTGTCGCCGTGGATGTAGTCGTAGCGGTCCTGGAGTTGCCAGAACACCTCGCAGGCTTGCCACACTCCGGTGGCGCCCACCGCGTGCATGGTGCCCAAGAGGCCGCCGGAGAGGTTGGAGGGGCACTTGCCCTCAAAGTAGGCATCGCCGCTCTCGATGTAGTCCGGCTCCTGGCCGTAGGGCCTAAGGCCGATGTCGCCGTAGGTCTGGATGTCGCTGATGGTGAAGGCGTCGTGCAGCTCCACCAGGTCCAGCTCTTCCAAGGGGTCGTGGATTCCGGCCATGCGGTAGGCCAGGTAGGCGGCGAAACGAGCCGCCAAGAAGGACTCGAAGCCTGGCCAGCGGCCGGACTCCTTGAGTAGCTCGTCGTACATGCCCGGCTTTTCGTTGGGCAACAAGGGTATGTCCATGTGACGGCGGTCGGCCACCCTCAGGGTGTGGGTGCCGCCGGCCATGAACAGCTCCACCGGGTGATCGGAGAGCTTGTAGGCCATTTCCTCGTTGCACAGCAGGGCCGAGGCGCTGCCCGCGGTCATGGCGCAGCATTCCAGGAAGCGCAGGGGATAGGCGCTCATGCGCGATTCCAGCACCTCCTCCACGGTGTGATGGCCCGGCTGCTGGGCGTTGGGGTTGCTCATGGCGTAGCCCCGATTTTTCACCGCCACCTTGGCCCTGGTCACCTCCGAAAGGTTATAGGCCTCGGCAAAGCGGTTGGCCATGGGCGCGTAATAGGAGCTGTATATGCGGCCCATGCGGGTCTCGAAGTCCTTGCAGGCCGCGGTGGAGATATAGAAGTTGCCGGTGCGGGTGTCCACCTCGTCCATGCGCTCCCAGCCGCTGACCAGCGCGCAGTCGGCGTAGCCGCTGGCTATGGCCATGCAGCCGTTGAGCATGGCCGCCCCGCCGGTGGCCCCGCCGGTCTTGATGCCGGTGTTCCACAGGGGGTCCAGACCCAGGTAGTCGTGAATCTTGGCCTCGCAAAGAAGTTGATCCTGGAAGTGGTCGGCGAACTCGCCGTAGGCCGCATACTGGATGGAGTCCTTGATCTCTTTGGGAGATAGCTTAAGGTCGTTGTCCTCCAGCATCATTTTGTAGCCCATCATCACCAGCTCTTCCAGCTTGTACTCCGGGAAGTACTTGCGGAAGGGGGTGCAGCCGCCGGCGACCATGAACACCCTTCTGGACCATTGGGGCACCCGCAGGTTGCCCTCGCCGAATTTGATCATCGATTCCCTCCTCTAGACTAAAGTCGGCCAAACGGCATCCGCCGCGCCTACATGGTTCCCACCCACAGCACCACGGCAAGCTCCTTGCCGGTGTTGGCGATGGCCTGGGCCTTTGGCTCGGCCCAGAAATGGGCGGCATCGTGTTTTTCCAAATGGAACACCTTGTCCCCATGATGCAGTTCAATCTGGCCGTCCAAAACGCACAGGACCTCCTGGCCGTTTTTGATGTCCTTGCGCACCGGCAGCGACATGCCGGGCTCTATAAACAAAACCGCGCTGTCCAAGACCTCGCGGTCCTTGGGCGGGCTCATGCGTCTGGTGACAAAGCCGGTGTGGGGCATGTCCACCTCGTCCCACTCGTCGGTCCTGAAAACAAAGACCCTTTCCTGGTTCTGCAGGCGGCTAAGCAAGCCGCCCACATCCACGGACAGGGCTTGCCCGATGGACATCAGGGTCTCCACCGAGGGGGACTTGACGTTGTTCTCAACCTGGCTCAAAAAGCCTTCGGAGACGCCGGCCTTTTCAGCCACTGCCTTCAGCGTAAGGTTTTTTTGCTTACGGCAGCGGCGGAGCTCGTTACCCAGATTCACATTTTTATCCGATATATTATTGACTTAACCAAGAAGGAGGTTCGGTTAATATTTACCATAGGACAATATTTTTAATCGGTCAAGAAAAATAGGCAAAGGGGGTAGGTTTTGACAGGCCCCGGGGAAAGGTGTGGCGCAGAGGGCACGGCGCGGCCCCGGGCGCGAGCACTCTGCGCCGGTAAGGGCCAAACCATCCGACCCTCTTTGCGAGGCAATCCCAACGGGCTTTGTATTGAGGCGAGCCCCCTGGTGCATAATTTTTTCCCACCGTCCCTTTGTCTTGCTAATATTTTTCTCCGTCCCAGGTCCTTCCCCTCGGGATGGTCGCCATGTTGTCATTTCACATATCTTTGTATTTATTACTAAATTTAATTTGTTGTACTCTTTGGCAACCATTGGCACGCTGTCTGCTTTGTATTGGGGCAACCGGATACGCACCTAACTAAAAACTGGAAACTTCGCAAAGGAGACATATGATGAAAAAGCTGACAGTGATCTTAGGCAGCATGGCGCTAGTGGCCACCATGGCGGTGGGCGCTTGGGCCGGCCCCTGGGGTTCTGGCCAAGGTTACGGCCGCGGCAACTGCCCCGGCTACGCTGCCGGTCCCGGTGGCGGCCCCGGCTACGGCCCTGGCCCCAACATGACCAAGGAGCAGTTCGAGCAGTTCCAGGCCAAGCGGGCCGCCTTCATGAAGGACACCCTGCCGCTTCGCCAGAGCCTGGCCAACAAGCGCATCGAACTGCGCACCATGTACGCCCAGCCCGACGCCGACCAGGCCAAGACCACGGCTCTGCGCAACGAGCTTATCGACCTGCGCGGCCAGTTGGCCAAGAAGGCCAATGACGCCGGTATGTCCGGCTTCGGCTTCGGGCGCGGTAACCGCCGTGGTCCCGGCGGCGGCTATGGCCCGGGCATGGGATACGGCCCTGGCAACGGCCCTGGTAGCTGCTGGCGGTAACCCCCCACCCTCGGTTACAATCAGGGTCCGGGCCCAGGCTCGGGCCCTGATTGCCATAGGAGGAACGAGCAAAAATGACAGACACCCCTCCCAGCCCCCTGGCCGAGCCCAAAAGCAGGCTTACCGGACTTTTGCTGGTGGGGGTTTTGCTTTTGATCCTGGCGGTGATCGGAGTCACCACCGCCCGGCGCATGCAAAGCACAGGGCAGTTGATGCGCCATGCCCTGGCCACCCAGGGTGAGTTGGTGATCAAGTCCCTGGAAGGAGCCACCCGCTTCGGCATGCGCCACCACATGTGGGGCTCCCTTCGGATGCAGTCCCTGGTGGAAGAAATGCTGCGCCTGCCCTCCCTGCACTCCTTGGCGGTCATGGGCCCCCAGGGCGAGGTGCTGGCCGCCGGGGTGGCTTCCAGCGGCGTGGACGACGTGCCCGGCCAAGCCCTCACCGGCCTGCCCGCCGGCGTACAGCAGGCCATTGACAAGCGCATGCCGGTTATCCAGTTCCTGGGCAAGGAACTGGTGGTGGGCCGCCCCTTCGAGCCCCTGGCTCCCTTCCAGCGGCCTGGCCGCTCCCTGCCTCCCTGGGCCCGGTCCATGGATGACCACATGCGCCGCATGATGGGCCCTCCCCCGGATGGACCTGGCGGCCGGGGGACCGACCGCCGGGGTCCCGGCTCCCCTCCCCCGAACCTGAAGCCGGGCTACGTGCTGGTGCGCCTGTCCACAGCTTCCATCCATGCCGCCCAGGGCCGCGACCTCATCAGCTCGCTTATCCTGGCCGGAGTGGTGTTTTTCTCCACCAGCGCCCTGGCCGCAGCCATGTTTTTCTACGCCCGGCGGCGTCAGGGCGAGCTGGCCCGCCTTCGCGAGGAAGTGGCCGAAAATCAGCACCTGGCCGCCGTGGGCCGCTTGGCCGGTTCGGTGGCCCACGAGGTGCGCAACCCCCTTTCCGCCGTGCGGGGGCTGGTGCAGTACCTGGCCAAGGGCCACGAGCCGGGCACCCGCTCCTACCAATGCGCCGAAACCGCGGTGGCCGAGGTGGACCGGTTGGAGCGGGTGGTGTCCAGCCTGCTGGACTACACCCGTCCCCGCTCGCCGCGCCTTATAGCCATGGATTTACATGAAAGCATCGCCGGCACCCTGCGCCTGCTGGCCGATGAGCCTCGCTCCCAGGGAGTGGAGATCATCAGCCGCCTGGACGATGACCTGCCTTTGGTCAAGGCCGACCCCGACCAAGTTCGCCAGATAATGATGAACCTGATCATCAACGCCCTGGAGGCCAACAACGGCACGGGCCTGGTGAGTGTGGCCGCCCATCGCCACGGGCGCCAAGTGCGGGTGGAGGTAAGCGACCAGGGTCCCGGCCTGCCTCCGGGCAAGTCCGAAGAAATATTCGACCCCTTCTTCAGCACCAAGGAAAGAGGCAGCGGCCTTGGTTTGGCCATCGCCCGCCGCCTGGCCAGGGGCATGGGCGGAGACTTGGCCGCCGGATCGGCCGTGGAGCAAAGCGGAGCCAGATTCATCCTCACCCTCATCCCCGACGAGGCGCAAGCATGAGCAACCAACCCATCATTTTAGTCGTGGACGACGAGGCGGCCCACCGCCTAATGCTTACCGCTCACCTGGAGGAGTCCGGCTACCGCGTTTTGGAGGCCGGGGACGGCGAGGCCGCCCTGGCTCAGGTGGAGCAGGCCCATGTGGACCTGGTGCTCATGGACTTGGTAATGCCGCGAATCGACGGCATGGAGGCGCTCAAGCGCATCAAGTCCAGCCACCCCGACCTGCCGGTGATGATGATGACCGCCTACGGCTCCATCGACAACGCGGTCAGGGCCCTGAAGATGGGGGCCGAGGATTACATCACCAAGCCCCTGGACGTGGACGAGGTGCTCATCAAAATCCAGCGCCAACTCAAAGCCGCCAAGCTGGCCCGCCAAGTGGCCACCCAGGCCGAACGCCTGGGCGAGCGCTTTGACTTCTCGGCCCTGGTGGGCGAGAGCCCGCCCATGCGCCGCCTTAAGGAGACCATGGCCTTGGTGGCCCCCAGCCAGGCCACGGTGCTCATCACCGGCGAAAGCGGCACCGGCAAGGAGGTGGTGGCCCAGATACTGCACCAAAACTCCACCCGGGCCAAGGGCCCCCTTATCAAGGTTAACTGCGCCGCCTTGCCCGAGAACCTTTTGGAAAGCGAGCTTTTCGGCCATGAAAAGGGCTCCTTCACCGGAGCCACCAGTCGCCGGGAGGGCCGTTTGGCCGCCGCCGACACAGGCACTTTGTTCCTGGACGAAGTGGGCGAAATGACCCCGGCCTTGCAAGCCAAGCTGCTCAGGGCCCTGCAAGAGGGCGAGTACTCCCCGGTGGGCAGCGACCGCACCTATCACGCCGACGTGCGGGTGATCGCCGCCACCAACCGCGACCTGGCCGCCGCCGTGAACCAGGGGGCCTTCCGGGAAGACCTCTACTACCGCCTCAACGTGGTGAACCTTGCCATGCCCCCCCTGCGCGACCGGGGGGATGACGTGCTGCTGTTGGCCGAAATTTTCCTGCGCCGCTTTGCCAAGCAGAACCAGCGGGAGATAAAAGGCTACAGCCCCGAGGCCCGAACCCAGTTGATGAGCTATGCCTGGCCGGGCAACGTGCGTGAGCTGATCAACGCGGTGGAGCGCTCGGTGATCCTGGCCCAGGAACAGACCATAGGCGTGGGTGAGTTGCTGCTGGGCCTGTCCACGCCCCAATCGGCCAGCGACAGCGCCCTGCACCCCGGCCTCACCATCCGCGAGGCGGAGCGCATGCTCATCGAAAAAACCCTGGAAGCCACCGAAGGCAACCGCACCAGGGCCGCCGAAATGCTGGGCATCACCCGCAAGACCCTGCAGAACAAAATCAAGGAATACGGACTGCCTCCAGCCTAAGAGCCTCGCCGCTCGGCCCCAAGCCCTACGATCTAATTAGGGTTTTCACCTTGAGAACGGGACATTTATAATGCATGCTTGAGGTGTTATGAGTTAGTTATATAGAAAATGATCCGCCAACGACCAAGCAAGCCGACCAAGCCGGGGGCAGCGATGACTTATGCGGAACGCATATTATTCCTAGGGTTGACGCCCAAATTAGAGCAGGAGGTGCGCAGCCGCCTATGCCCCAACGGCACCAACAGGGTGCTTTTGTCCACCGGCGATCTGCTGGAAATAGAAAAAAATCTACAAAAACAGCCTGACCTTATGGTGGTGTATGCCCAAAGGCATCAGGTTGCCTTCGACGCCCTGTCCATGCTGCAACAGCATGCTCCTTATTTTCCCACCATCGTGATCGACCCCGACCCCAGCATGGAAAAAGCCATGGAGCTGCTGCGGGCTGGTGCGGCGGATTACCTGGGCCTTAATCAGTTGGACCGCCTGGAAGCGGCGGCGGTCATGGCGGTCAACCGCCGGGTGTCGCGCACCCAAATGCTCTCGGCCAGCCAAAAACGCTACCGCACCCTGGTGGAGACCATGAAGGACGGCCTGGTGGCCATCGACCCTCAGCGCATCATCACCTTCGTCAACCCGGCCATGTGTTCCCTGCTGGGTTACACCGAAACGGAAATGGTGGGGCAGGATATAAATATATTTTTCGACAGCACCAACCGCCTAGTGCTGGAGAATCACCTTACCAAAAGACTCAAGGGACATTCTTCTTCCTACGAAGTCGAGGTGACCACCAAAAACGGCGACAATATACCCATCCTCATATCGGCATCGCCGCTTATCGACACTGAAGGCCAACTGCTGGGCTCCATGGCCATATACACCGACCTGCGAGAACGCAGACGCATGGAGGGTGAGTTGCGCCAAGCGGCCAGCGAATGGCGCCAATGCTTCGACGCTTTGGAAGACATGGTGCTGGTCATCGGCAACGACTGCAAGGTGCAGCGATGCAACAAGGCCCTGACTAGATACCTGGGCCTTGATTTCGCTGACATCGTGAACCAGCCCTGCTACAGCCTCATGCACGGCAAAAATCAGCAGCCTCTGGATTGCCTGCAACGCGAGGTGATTACCACCGGCAAAGCCACGGTAAAGGATTTTATCGATCCCAAAACCGACAGGATTTTCTCCCTCACCATTTCTCCCATTAGCGCCGACAACGGCAAGGTCATGGGCTCGGTGCATCTTTATCGCGACATAACCGAGCACCGGCGGCAGGAACAGGAGCGCATGCACCTGAGCCGCGCCATTACCGAAGGCCTGGAAGCCACCACCATGGCCCTGACCAACATGGTGGGCAGCCGCGACCCCTACACCTCCGGCCACAGCCAACGGGTGGCCGAGCTGGCGGTAAAAGTGGCCACCCACATGGGCCTGAGCAGTGACGAGTTGGAGGGGATCAAGTTCTGCGGCCTACTGCACGACATCGGCAAGGGCTCCATTCCTCTGGACATCCTGAACCGGCCCGGCCGCCTCACCGAGCACGAATTTGGCATTATCCGCGAACACCCCACCACCGCCTACCGCATCCTGGAAAAAATATCCTTCCCCTGGCCCGTGGCCAGGGTGGTCTACGAACACCACGAACGCATTGACGGCTCGGGGTATCCCCAAGGGCTCAACGGGGAGCAGACCCATCCCTGGGCCAAGCTGTTGTCGGTGTGCGACGTGGTGGAGGCCATGACCAGCCACCGCCCCTACCGCCCGGCCCACAGCATGCACGACGCCTTTGCGGTGCTCAAGGAGGGGGCGGGCAGCCAGTTCGACCCTGATATCGTCAAAGCGGCCCTGGAGGCCCTGGGCAGCGACGACCGCCGGGTGACGGTGGTGGACGACGACCAGGGAGTGCTCAGCGTCTACACCAGCTTCCTGAAACGCGCCGGCATGGAGGTGTTAAGCTACAGCGATCCCAGGCTGGCCCTGAAGGCCTACGAGCAAGACCCCACGCCCACCCTGGTGACGGACCTGAAGATGCCGGGGCTAAGCGGCCTGGATGTGCTCAAGGCGGTCAAGAAAATAAAGCCCAACGCCGAGGTCATCGTGGTCACCGGTCATGGGGACAAGGAAAGCGTGGTGGCGGCCATGCGTATGGGCGCTTCGGACTATCTGGAAAAACCGGTGCAGATGGCCGAGCTGCAACAGGCGGTGGATCGAGCCCGGCGGCGCTACAGCCAAGGCGCCTAGCTGAACAAATCCATTTGCCACACCCGGCGTCGGCTCACCACTCTTTCGCGCTGCAAGGCCCCGGCGGGAATTTCGGCCACCAAAGGCGAGGCCTCTCTAGGCCCGCCCACCCCGAACAGGTTGCGAGCCTTGGCCCGGCTTAGGAACAGGCTCTGCTTGGCCCTGGTCATGGCCACATAGAGCAAGCGGCGCTCCTCGCCCATATCCGAGGGATTCCCATTT
>JAIPDO010000065.1 GCA_021737645.1 Desulfarculaceae bacterium | reverse complement strand
GGGCCAGGGCCGCTTGGGGTCCATGCCGTCGTGGGCCAGGCTGGGGGAGGAGGCCACATCCCCGGCCAGGGGCGCGAACTGGTAGGCCCACCTGGTGCCATTGGGCGGCGGGGGAGGGGCCGTGCTCGCGGCGTGCCCCCCGTGGGCCATGGCCATGGGGGCCGGGCTGGGCTCCATTTTCGTGGCCGGAGCTCCGTGGTCCATCTTCATGCCCGCCGCCTCGGCCTTGGGTTTCATGGCCATGTTGCCGTGGCCGCCCATTCCGGGCATGGCCTGGCCCTTATCCATGGACATGGCTTGCATGCCCATCATGCCGGGCTTGTCCAGCTTGCCCGCCTGCACCAAATCCTCGCCCATGCCCATGGATCCGGCGGGAGTGAGGGCCAACACCTTGCCCAAGGTTAGGTCGCCCATGGTGTAGTAGAGATTGGGCCGGGGGATGGCCGGGGCGGGGTGGGGCGCTCCCTGGCCCAGCCACAAGGAGGCCCAGGAGGAGCCGTCGTGGGCCGTGGCCCTGAACTCGAAGGAGCCGCCTTTGGGCATGGTAATCAACACGTCGTAGGTCTCGGCCACCCCGATGAGCAGGCGCTGGTTTTTCAGCGGCACCACGTCCTGGCCGTCGGCCGCGATGATGGTCATGGGGCCGCCAGCGAACTCCACGTAAAAAAAAGTGGTGGAAGAGCCGTTGATGATGCGCAGCCGGATCGTCTCGCCCGGCTTGGCCGCCGCGCGGCTGGTGGGCTTGCCGTTGGCCAGGAAGCGGTCATAAGCCACGTCGGATATATCCATGGGCGGCATGCGAGATAACTCGCGCTTGAGGTAGTCGCCCAGCATGCCCAACTTGGCCGCACCGATCATGCTCTGCTTGGAGCCCTTGGCCTGGGAAAACCACTCACTGCCCCGCTTGAGGGTGCGCATGACGTAATCGGGGCCGTCGTCGGTCCAGTCGGAGAGCACCACCACCAGCTCCCGGTCGGCCACTGGCTTGGCCTCCTTGGGCTCGATCACGATGGAGCCGTAGACCCCGCGCTGCTCCTGCAAGCGGCTGTGGGAGTGGTACCAGTAGGTGCCGCTTTGGCGGATGGGGAACTCGTAGGTGAAGGTGGTTCCGGGCGCGATGGGCGGGAAGCTGATCTCCGGCACTCCGTCCATGCCCGGCGGCACCAGCAGGCCGTGCCAGTGGATGGAGGTGTCCACGTCCATCTTGTTTTGCACCTGGATGCGGGCGGTGTCGCCCTCAACAAAGCGCAGGGTGGGGCCGGGGATGTGGTGGTTGACGGTCATGGCCTCCACCGGCGTGCCGGTGATGTTGACCTGCTCTTTGGCGATGGTCAGGTGGTACTCGCGCACCGCCGCCGAGGCGGGGTGGGGGAGCAGCAGGCAAAGGCTAAGGGCCAGGGACGCGAGTATATGGGGGAGAAAACGCATGGGTGGGCACCTCCGTTGGCTATGAAATTAGTATGGGATCGGAGGGGAGGGGTGTCAAACGAAGAGGGAAGGGGCAGGCATGTGCCTACAGGATGTTTTATTTCCCCCTCTTGTCCTTTCTTCTATCACGCTTCCAGGCGATGTCCTTGGTGATGCCCTTGCGCTTGTAAGGCTTTTCCACGTCCTCTTGTGCCAGAAGGAAAGACCCCGGCATGGTACCGGGCGCGGGCATGGCAGGCCCAGGCGGGGTGGGGGCGGGCTTGGCCTTGGGCTTTTTGGCGGGGACGGCTTCCGTCACCGGCGGGCCCATGAGGCAGGAGGCCGGGGCCCAGGCGCAGAGAAAATAGTCTCCCCAGGCGGGGAAGACGGCCCCTTGGTCCTGGGCCTGGCTGGCCTGCACGGTGACCAGCACCGGCGCGGAGTCGCGGCGTTGTCCCAGCTTGAGGGCAGCTTCTTCGGTAACGGCCAAAATCCAGGGGCGGCCGTCGTGGGTTTCTTCCAGGCCCCGGCGGTTGAGCACCGGCCAGGCCTTACGCCGGGCTCCCAGGTAGAGGTGGGCCGGTGGGGCGGCGCCGTAGTCGGGCAGCTCAAAGGAGCGTTCGCTCACCCGGATGCGCTTTTCCTGAAGCTCCACCAGCTCCGGGGCCAGGCGGGTGGCTGCGTCGCTGAGCATGCCTTGGCGCAGGTGCTTCCAGCCTTCTTCCTGATGCAAGGCGGCCAGCAGTTCCTTGATGGGCACCCAGCCGTTTTCATCGGGCAGCAGGGCAAACTCCGCTGGGGCCACGCCCAGGGCGTAGCGAAGCATGCGCACCAGATTGTCTTCTTTTTGGGATTGACGGCGAGCCAAAATATCAGCCTTAGCTAGCGCACCCCTTGGGTGACCCCTTTGGGGGTGACCACATAGTGCACCACGCCTTTGGGATGCCACACCAGCACCTTCCAGGCATCGGGGGCGTTGTCCAAGACCTTGATTTGGATGGGAGCCGGGTCCTTGAGGCCCTTGGCCAGCTTTTCTTGCAAGCTCTGGGCTGGTGATGCTTCAGCCTTTGGAGTTAGGGTTTGACCGGAGGCGGGTGCCGGGGTCAGGATTTGATAAACCTGCTGGGCCACCTTAAGGGCCTGCTGGTCGTTGCTGTCCATCTGCCGCTGATAGTAGGCTCCCAGGAATATTCCCACTATGCAGATAGCGCTGACCAGGGCGATGGCCTCGGAACCGACCAGACTGCGAAAGCGTCCCATGCCTCTAGCCCTCCGTTCGGTAAGTTACCTTGCCGCCGCACACGGTGAGCACCGCCCGGCCCGGAAGTTTGCGCCCGGCAAAAGCGGTGTTCACCGACTTGGAGCGCATTTTGGCCGGGTCCACGGTCCAGGCAGCCTGGGGATCGATGACCACAACGTCGGCCGGGCCGCCTGCCGCCAAGCTACCGCCGGGCAGGCTCAATAAACGGGCCGGGGCCGCGCTCATGCGCTCGATCATGGCCAAAGGCTTGAGAAGATGCTCGTCCACCAACTCCAGCATGACTCCCAAAGCGGTTTCCAGGCCGGTCACCCCAAAAGCGGCGAATCCGAACTCCAGCTCTTTTTCCAGCACCGAGTGGGGGGCGTGGTCCGTGGCCAGGGCCTGTATGACGCCAGAGGCCAGGGCCTCACGCACCGCCTGGCGGTCTGCCGCCGAGCGCAGCGGCGGGTTCATCTTGCGGTGGGTGTCATACTCGCCCACGTCCTGGTCACACAGGGCCAGGTAATGGGGCGCTGTCTCGCCGCTGACCGCCCAGCCCGCCTCTTGGGCGCGCTTTAGGGCGGCCACGCTGCCCGCGCAGGAGATGTGGGCGATGTGCACCCTGGCCCCGGTGAGTCCGGCCAGGGTAAGATCGCGCTCCACGGCGGTCACCTCCGCCTCGGCGGGAATGCCCGGCAGGCCCAGGGCGGTGGCCATGGGGCCTTCGTGCATGGCCCCTCCGGCGGATAGCGAAAGCTCCTCGCTGTGGCAGATCACCGGCAAATCGAATCCCGAAGCGTATTCCATGGCCCGGCGCAGCAAACGGCTGTCGCTCACCGGGTGGCCGTCGTCGCTCACCGCCACGCAACCGGCGTCCCTGAGCTCGGCCATCTGGCTGAGGGCCTTGCCCTTAAGGCCTGGGGTGATGGCCCCCACGGGATAGACCCGGCAGAAGCCCCCGCTACGGGCTCGCTCCAGGATCATTTCGGTCACCGCCGCGCTGTCGTTCACCGGCTCGGTGTTGGGCATGCAGCACACGGCGGTAAAGCCGCCCGCCGCCGCCGCCGCGGTGCCGCTGGCGATGTCTTCCTTGTATTCGTGGCCCGGCTCCCGAAGATGCACATGCAGGTCGATGAGCCCAGGGGCCACCCACTTGCCGGTGCAGTCGATTACCTCGGCGTCGCCGGGTGCGTCCAACTCACCGCCCAGGGCGGCGATGGCGCCGCGCTCCAGAAGAAGGTCGCCGGTTTCGTCGGTGTGGCTGGCCGGGCAGAGCAGCCGTCCGCCCTTCAACAGTATAGGCCTGGGCTGGCTCATGAGGTCTCCGGTCCGATCAAGAGGTAAAGCAAGGCCATGCGCACCGCTACCCCGTTGGCCACCTGATCCAGGATAAGCGACCAGGGCCCGTCAGCCACCTCGGGGGATAGCTCCACCCCACGGTTGATGGGGCCGGGGTGCATTATCACCACGTCGGGCTTGGCCGCCTTCAAATGCTTTAGGCCCAGGCCGAAGCGCTGGGCATATTCGCGCAAGGTGGGGAAGAGCACGTCGGTGAGGCGCTCCTGCTGCACCCTGAGCATGATGATTACGTCCGCGTCATTTACAGCCTCTTCCATGGATCCGGCCACGCTGACCCCCAGGGTCTCCACCGCCGGGGGAAGCAGGGTGCGTGGGCCGTAGACCGTTACCTGGCTGCCCATGGTGTTCAGGCCGATTATGTCCGAGCGAGCCACCCGGGAATGGGTGATGTCGCCGATGATGGAGACCTTGAGGCCATCCAAATGGCCCTTGGCCCGGCGGATGGTAAGCAAGTCAAGCAGCCCCTGGCTGGGGTGCTCGTGGGCTCCGTCGCCAGCGTTGATGATGGAGCAGGGGATGTGCCGGGCCAGCAGTTGGGGCGCGCCGCTCTGGGAGTGGCGCATCACGATGAGGTCCGGGCTCATGGCCAACAGGTTCTTGGCCGTGTCGATGAGCGTCTCGCCCTTGGTGATGCTGCTGGTGGAGGCAGAAAGGCTCACCGTGTCCGCGCTGAGGCGCTTGGCCGCGATCTCAAAGGAAGTACGGGTGCGGGTGGAGGCCTCGTAGAAAAAATGGACTATGGTTTTGCCCCGGAGGGTGGGCACTTTTTTAATGGGCCGGGCGCTGATTTCCTTAAGCGACTCGGCGGTGTCCAAAACGGTGGTGATCTCCTCGGCGCTCACCCCGTAGAGACCCAGCATGTTGCGTCGCTTGAGGCTCACAGACCCTCCTTTTGGCAGCGAATAAAGGCGGCGTTGGCCCAAAAAAAACCTCCAAACACCTTTTTGGGTGTGGAGGCTGATCCGCGGGATGCACCCGGGTCGGGAGCCCCGAAGCTGGGGTTTGCAGCCATGCTCTTTGCCTTGCCGCGCTATAAGTTAACTAACTACTCTTGATAACAAACCCACGCTTTCCTGTCAAGGCGTGGACCCCTTGAAATCGGCGGCTTGGCGATGTAGCTAGACGTACGTTGCGTCCCGTGGTACACCATCGCCATGAGCGGCAAGCTTTCCAGCTTTGTTTCCTCCCTAGAGCGCAGCCAACGGCTGTCGGCCGAAGTGGTTCATGTACAGGCTATACCGGCCCGCGAGGCGGCCTACGCCGTGCCCGATCCGCCCCTGCCGCCGGGCCTGGTCCGGGCCTTGGCCGCCCAGGGGGTAGGGCAACTCTATTCCCACCAGGTGGCGGCCCTTAACCTGGTGCGGGCCGGGCGCGACGTGGTTACCGCCACGCCGACCGCCTCTGGCAAGACCCTGGTCTACTCCCTGCCGGTGCTGGAGCGCATCCTGGCCGAGCCAAAGGCCACGGCCCTGTTTCTGTTCCCTTTGAAGGCCTTGGAGCAGGACCAGATGACCGCCATCAACCAGTTGGCCCTGCACGCGGGCATGGAGCCGGTGGCGGACATCTACGATGGCGACACCCCGGACGGACGCCGCCGCAAGCTCAGGCAGAAGCCCCCGCCGGTGATCATCTCCAACCCGGACATGGTGCACGCGGCCATCTGCGCCTTTCCCTCGGCCTGGGACAATTTCCTGAGCCGCCTTAAATATATAGTCATCGACGAGGTGCACGCCTACCGGGGCGTGTTCGGCAGCCATGTGGCCTGCGTGCTCAGGCGCTTGCTGCGCCTGGCCGCCGCCAGGGGAGCCAGGCCCGGCTTTGTGCTCAGTTCGGCCACCATCGCCAACCCAGGCGAGCACGCCGAGGCCCTCACCGGGCGGCCCTTTGCCCAAGACCAGATTATCGACTTTTGCGGGGCTCCGGCTGCCGGGCGCTCCTTTGTGCTGGTAAACCCCAGCGGGGCGGCCTCCACCACGGCCAGCTATCTTCTGGCCGGCGCGGTGAAGCAGGGGCTATCCACCATCTGCTTTACCAAGAGCCGCATCCATACCGAGCTTATCCACACCTGGGTGACCAGGGCTCACCCCGAGTTGCGCGACATGGTTGCCGGGTACCGGGCAGGGTTTTTGCCCGAGGAGCGGCGGCGCATCGAGGCGGACCTGTCCGCCGGGCGCCTGGCCGGGGTGATAAGCACCAGCGCCCTGGAGATGGGCATAGACATCGGCGGCCTGGACGTGTGCATCCTGGTTGGCTATCCGGGCAGCCAGATAAACACCTGGCAGCGGGGCGGCCGGGTGGGCCGGGCCGGGCGCGACAGCGCGGTGGTGCTGGTGGGTGGTCCCGACGCCCTGGACCAGTGGGTGCTTTCCCATCCGGCGGAGTTTTTCGACCGTCCGGTGGAGGCGGCGGTCTTGGACGCGGCCAACCCTCAGATCGTCTCCCAGCACCTGATCTGCGCCGCGGCCGAGGAGCCCTTGGCCATGGACGACGAATTCTTGCCACCGGTGAGCCATCCCGAGGCGGTGCGCCTGGCCATGGAAGACGGCCAGCTCTTGCTGGACGCGGCGGGCACCCGCTACTTCACTTCTCGCAAGCGGCCCCAGCGTTTGGTGGATTTGCGCGGGGCGGGGGAGAGCTTGGCAATCGTGGACCAGAAGGGCACGGTGGTGGGCTCCTTTGACGGAGTGCGGGTGTTCAAGGAGGGCCATCCCGGCGCGGTGTATCTGCACCGGGGCCGCACCTATCTGGTCAGGGAGTTGGACCGGGAGCACCGCAAGGTGCGGGTGGCTCCCCTCAGGGCCGACTATTACACCCACGCCCGTAGCGACAAGGAGACCGAGATCCTGGAGGAAACCGGGCGGCGGCCGGTGGCCAACTTTTTGGTGCGCAAGGGTCGGCTCAAGGTCACCGAGATAGTCAATGGATACGAGCGCCGCAGGCTTTCCGGCGGCGACCTCCTGGGAGTCTACCCCCTAGACCTGCCCCCACTCACCTTCGAGACGGTGGGCATGTGGATGGACATAGAAGACATGCACCGCCAAGCCCTGGAAAAGGCGGGACGCCACTTCATGGGCTCCATCCACGCCTTGGAGCACGTGGCCATAGCAATGTTCCCCTTGTTCGCCCTGTGCGACCGGGGGGACATCGGGGGCATCTCCATCCCCCTGCACCCCCAGACCGGCAAGGCCGGGGTGTTCATTTATGACGGGGTGGCCGGGGGAGTGGGCCTGGCCGAGCGGGGATTCGGGCTCATCGAGGAACTGCTGGAAAAGGTGGAGGAGCTGTTGGCCTCCTGCGACTGCGATGAAGGCTGCCCGGCCTGCGTGTTCTCGCCCAAGTGCGGCTCAGGAAACAAGCCCCTGGACAAACAGGGGGCTCTGATGCTCACCCGCCTGCTTTTGGGCAAAATCGAGGTGGACGCGGTGGAGGATGCCGACGCCCCGCCACCCGAGGTCATAGCCCCGTCCCCGGCCCGTTCCATGGACCGGCCCCTGGTCTACGGGGTGTTCGACCTGGAAACCCAGAAGCTGGCCAACCAGGTTGGCGGCTGGGGCAACATCCATCTCATGCGGGTGAGCGTGGCCGTGCTCTATGACTCGGCCAAAAACGAGTTCATCAGCTACACCGAAAAAGAGGTGCCCGCTCTGCTCAAGAGGCTCGGCGAGTTGGAACTGGTCATCGGCTTCAACCACATGCGCTTCGACTACCAGGTGCTCAGCGCCTACACTGCGGCGGGTCTGCGCGGGCTGCCCAATCTGGACCTGATGCTGGACGTGCAGCAGGCCCTGGGCCACCGCCTGAGCCTGGACGCCCTGGCCGGGGCCACCCTGGGTGCGGCCAAGACGGCGGATGGACTCCAGGCGGTGGAATGGTGGAACCAGGGACGCATTCAGGAGCTGACCGCCTATTGCCAGGCGGACGTGGAACTGACCCGCGACCTGTTTTTGCATGGCCAGCGGGAAGGACATTTGCTTTATCAGCACCGTAGCGACCAAGCCCTGCGGGTGCCGGTGGATTGGTCCTGGAAAAGTCTTCGGGAGCGTCTGGCATGAGCCATATACCCAGCGGGGAATGCCACGCCTGCCTGGAGCGCCTGGGCGAGCAGGCGCTGGCCGGGCTGCTTCTGGAGCCCGCCGAACTGGCCGAGTTGCGCCTGGGCATAGGCCGCATCACCCGGCGGGGCTTGGCCCAGGGCGAGGCGCCCGCTTTTATCGCCAGCGAGTTTTTCGCCTACGTGCGCCAGCGCACCAACGGGGCCGACCCATTCGCCGCCAAGAAGACGGCGGATTTCGCGGCGGCGCGGCAGGCGTCCGCCCGTTTGGAAGGCGCGCCGGATACCTTCGCGGTCCGTGCCCGCCTGGCGGTGTTGGGCAACGCGTTGGATCATTTCTTTTTGGCCGACACCAACCGCCTGTGGGAGCAGGGGGGCGGCCTGGAGTTGGGCCGCGACGATCTGGCCCTGGCCGAGGCGAACCTGACGCCCGGCGCGCGAGTGGTGATCCTGGCCGACAACTGCGGAGAGCAGTCCTTTGACCGGATGTTGGCTCAGCACCTTCTGGGGCGGGGCTGTGAGGTGCACTACGTGGTCAAGGCCGGGCCGGTGCAAAACGACCTGAGCCTGGCCGATTTGAACGCCGCGAACGAAAACTTTGGCCTGGGTCAAGTGCACGGCACGGCCCCGGCGGCGGTGGGCCTGGATTCGGACGCGGCACCCCGGGAGTTGCGTGAATTGTTGGCCGGTGCGGATTTGGTGGTGGCCAAGGGCATGGGCCACTTCGAGACCCTGGGCCTGGGCCGGGGCATGCTGCAGGCGGGGCGAGCCCCCTGGCCATTACTAATGCTGTTCCTGGCCAAATGCGCCGGTGTGGCCCGCTGGGCGGGGGTGGAAAAAGGACAGGGCGTGGCCCTGTTCCTTCCTTCCTCTTGATGCCGGGGCCGGGCTGCGCTTAGGATGGGCCTATGAAAACCTTAAGTGCTCGACTACATCCAGCCCGTTGGTTCGCGGTCATGGCCGTGTTGGCCATGCTGGCCGGTTGCGTCACCACCGGCCCGCCGCCCTCTCCCACGGCCAACAACACCCTCAGGGTGGTGCCCGAGGGTGACTGGCCCCTGCTGCTAGACGACCTGGATGCGCGCAGCTTTTTCCAGGCCGCCGAGTCCTCCCTGGGCTATCTGCGCAAGGTGAGCCCGGACAAGCGCTTCACCTTCGGCCCTTACCAGATGAGCGCCGCCCAGATGGCGGCCATGCTTGAGGACCTCAAGGATCTGCTCTACCGTCTGCCCGACCCGGTGAGCCGCTCCCAGGCCCTACAGCAAAAGTACGTGCTCCTGGAGTCCGTGGGCCGCGACGGCAAGGGGGAAGTGCTCATGACCGGCTATTACGAGCCGGTGCTCAAGGCCCGCCGCCAGGCCCAGGGATCTTTTAAATACGCGGTGTACGCCATGCCTGAAGACCTTGTGTGGATAGACCTGCGCCAGTTCGGAGAGCAGTACCCGGCCAAGCGTCTGGTGGGCCAGGTCAAAAACCACCGGGTACGGCCCTATCCCGATCGGGAGGCCATCGACTACAAAAAGGTTATCGAGGGCAAGGCCGAGGTGCTGGGCTACGTGTCCGATCCGGTGGAGGTGTTTTTCCTGCACATCCAGGGCTCGGGGCAGCTGGAGTTCGAGGACGGGGCGCGTCGCCGGGTGGGCTACGCCTCCAGCAACGGCCAGCCTTATCGCTCCATCGGCAAGATGCTTTTGAACAAGAAACTAATGGAGCCGGGCAGCATGTCCATGCAGGGCATCAAGGCTTTCTTGGAGGCCAGCCCCCAGTATCTGCGCCAGGTGCTAAGCCACAATCCATCGTACGTGTTCTTCCGGCCTCTGCCGGTCATCGGCGGGCCCTTGGGATGCTTTGGCCAACCTCTCACCGGAGGGCGCAGCGTGGCCACCGACCGCCGCCTGTTCCCGGGCCTTACCCTGGGCTACATCACCGGCACCATGCCTGCCACGGGTGGGGGTAGCGAACCTTTGGCCCGGTTCGTGTTCAACCAGGACACCGGCGGGGCCATCCGGGGGCCGGGGAGGTTGGACCTGTTCTTCGGCAGCGGCCCCCAGGCCGGGGAGCTGGCCGGGCGCATGAAACATAAAGGCAAGCTTTACTTTTTCTTTCCTCGTGAATTGATGAAGCGGTGAGGGGGAAGAGCATGGAAAAGCTCATAGGACAAACCAGGCTGGTGCTGACTCAAGGCGATATCACCCAGGCCGACACCGAGGCCATCGTCAATGCGGCCAACAGCCGCCTGGCGGGTGGCGGCGGGGTGGACGGGGCCATCCACCGGGCGGGCGGCCCGGAGATCATGGCCGAGTGCCGCAAGATAGGCTCCTGCCCCACCGGCGAGGCGGTGATAACCACCGCCGGGCGATTGAAGGCCAAAAAGGTGATTCACACCGTGGGGCCGATATACAGGGGCCGTCCCGAGGACCCCCGCCTGCTGGCCAACGCCTACGGGAACTCCCTGGACCTGGCCGCCCAATATGGTCTGAGCACCGTGGCCTTTCCCAGCCTGTCCACCGGGGCCTACGGCTATCCCCTGGACATGGCCGCCAAGGTGGCTCTGGAGGCGGTGAAGCGGGGCATCGAGAAAAATTCCGGCAAATTCGAGGAGGTTCGTTTCGTGCTGTTCGGCCAAGAGGCCTTTGACGCCTATGCGCAGGCTCTGAGCAAGCTTTAAAGCGACGGCACCGCAGCGCTGACGCCGGGAGGCGAAATCACAACTTTTCGGCAAAATAACACCTAAAATTTCATCTATTGCCGGAATTTGGGAGTATCGGCCTGACCAGCTTGACAATATCGTGAATCTGTATGCATACTTCATATCGTTCGGAAACACCTAATGTCTGCCCAAGTCAAGAGGGGTGACCCGAAGCTTTCCTGGCCAATCACTTGACAGGATGGCTGATTTACATTATTTTGATATTTAGGAATGATTATTGGGAGGCAGCAATGGAAAGTCCGGGCAAACTCCGTATGACCACCCAGCGGCAGGTCATAATGGAGGTGTTAAAAAGCGTTAAAAGTCACCCTACTGCTGGGGAGCTTTGCAGCATGGTGCGGCGGCGGCTGCCTAGAATCAGCTTGGGAACGGTGTATCGCAACCTGGATATATTGTCCCGCGCCGGTATGCTTCAAAAGATAGACGTTGCCGGGCAGGAAATGCGTTTCGACGGCAACACCATGAACCACTACCACCTGCGCTGCATCGAGTGTGGGAGGGTATTTGACGTGGACATGGACCTATTGGCAGGCGTGGAAGATGAATTGTCCCGCGAATCCGGCTTCCAGGTCTTAGGGCACCGCTTGGAGTTTGTCGGGCGTTGCGAAGCCTGCCAGGAGGCCCTTAACACGAGACAGTAATCAGCTTTTTCCCGTATAGTTGTAAGGAGAATCAACCATGGCCTCTGAGACCCCTTCTGAAGCCAAAAAGGTTTTGTCCGTCCTCGCCAAGGCGACGGACCCTATGAGCAACAAGCAAATAGCCGAACAGGCCGAGTTGGAAAGCAAAAAGGTTTCCAGCGCAATGAGCGCCCTTAAAAAAGAAGGTTTTGTGGACAGCCCGGTCCGCTGCAAATATGCGATAACACCTTCGGGCAAAAAAGCCCTCAAGGGATAGCCTGTCCTTTACAATCGCTGAGAACAATACTGAAGCTAATTCTGGAGGAAACCATATGTCCCGCCTGGTGGGCAGCCAAACCGAAAAGAACCTGCTAACCGCCTTTGCCGGTGAATCCCAAGCCCGCAACCGTTACACCTATTTTGCATCCAAGGCCATGAAAGAGGGCTACCGGCAGATTTCCGAGATATTCATCGAGACCGCCAACCAGGAAAAGGAGCATGCCAAGCGCCTATTTAAATTCCTGGAGGGTGGCGACGTGGAGATAACCGGGGCGTTCCCCGCGGGAGTCATTGGGGCCACCGTGGAAAACCTAAGGGCCGCCGCGGCTGGCGAGAACCACGAGTGGGGCCAGATGTACCCCGACTTTTCCAAAGTGGCCGCCGAGGAAGGCTTCGAGAATATCGCGCTGGCTTTTAAAAGCATCGCCATCGCCGAGAAGTTCCACGAGCAGCGCTACCTGGCCCTGGCTTCCAATATTGACCAGGGAATCGTGTTCAAGCGCCCCGGCCCGGTGGTGTGGCGCTGCATGAACTGCGGCTATGTGCACGAAGGCGAAGAGGCCCCCCATGAGTGCCCGGCCTGCGTCCACCCCCAGGCCCATTTCGCCCTGATTTGCGAAAACTGGTAGTTAGCGCTTACCATATACAAGTAAGACGAAAACTGACCTGAACGAGTTTTACAAGGAGGCGATTCATGGCCGAGCAAAGGCTGCAAGTCTACAAATGCGAAGCTTGCGGAAATATCGTTGAGTTATTGATCGTGGGCGGCGGCGAGTTGGTCTGTTGCGGCCAGCCCATGGTATTGCAAAGCGAGAACACCGTGGACGCGGCCAAGGAAAAGCACGTCCCGGTGATCGAGAAGATGGACGGCGGCTACAAGGTGAAGGTGGGCAGCGTGCCCCATCCCATGGAAGCGGAACACTATATCCAGTGGATCGAGCTGGTGGCCGGCGACAAGGCCTACATGGAGTTCCTGAGCCCCGGCCAGGCCGCGGACGCGGTTTTCTTGGTGGATGCCCCGGCTGTGACCGCCCGGGAATATTGCAATAAGCACGGACATTGGAAAGCCGGCGCCTAAGGGCCGCCTGGACAGGAGCTATAATATGAAAAAGTATGTTTGCGGCGTATGCGGCTACGTTTACGACCCGGCCAAGGGCGACTCCGACAGCGGCATCGCTCCGGGTACTGCCTTTGAGGACTTGCCCGACGACTGGGCCTGCCCGGTTTGCGGCGCCTCCAAGGACCAGTTCGAGCCGGAAGACTAAATCAGACCAGGGGCCGGGCCCATGGTCCGGCCCCTGTTTTGCAATCTTGGCTTTAGGCGTAACTAACTTAGAGGGCATGGCCTGTTATGAAACCGGTTGAAATAAAGGACAACATCTACTGGGTAGGAGCCGTTGACTGGAACATCCGTGACTTCCACGGGTACTCCACCTACAAGGGCAGCACCTACAATGCTTATCTGGCCAAGGACGAAAAGGTCGCTCTTTTCGACACGGTCAAAAAGCCGTTTTATATGGATCTGGTCCACCGTCTGCACAACGTGATCGACCCCACGGAGATAGACTATCTGGTGGTCAACCACCTGGAGCCGGACCACTCGGGCTCGCTCAAGGACACGGTGGAGGCGGTCAAGCCGGAGAAGATCTACACTTCGGTGATGGGCGCCAAGTCCATGGCCGGCTACTACAAGGTGGACAACTGGCCCATCGAGACGGTCAAGACCGGCGACGTCCTGAGCCTGGGCAAAAACAGCGTTCATTTCCTGGACGCGCGCATGGTCCACTGGCCCGACAGCATGTTCTCCTATATTCCCGAGGAAAAACTGCTGATCTCCAACGACGGCTTCGGCCAGCATTGGGCCACCAGCGAACGCTTTGACGATCAGGTGGACAACGGCGAGCTGATGCGTCAGGCGGCCAAGTACTACGCCAACATCCTTATGCTCTACTCGCCGCTTATCGCCAAGCTTCTGGAAAAAGTTGCCGACATGGGCCTGGAGATCGACATGATCGCTCCGGACCATGGCCTGATTTGGCGCAACAACCCCGGCCAGATCATCCAGGCCTACCAGACCTGGAGCAAGCAAAAGGCCACGGCCAAGGCCCTGGTGGTTTACGACACCATGTGGCACAGCACCGAGGCCATGGCCAAGGCCATCTATGACGGCATTTTGGACTCGGGCGTTTCAGTGCAGCTGATGAACCTGGCCTGCACCCACCGCAGCGACGTGATGACCGAGGTGCTCGACGCCAAGGCCGTGGTGTTCGGCTCGCCCACCTTGAACAACGGTATGTTGCCGCGCATGGCCGACCTGTTGCACTACATGCGCGGGCTCAAGCCCACGGACAAGATATGCGCCACTTTCGGATCTTACGGATGGAGCGGCGAGGCCCCCAAAATGATGGCCGCCCAACTGGAAGAGATGAACCTGAGCCTCATCGATGAACCGGTGCGGACCATGTGGGCTCCCAACCACGACAGCCTGAAGCCCTGCCGCGAACTGGGGCAGAAGATCGGCCAAGCGGTGGTGGAGGCCAATCTACCGCCCTCCTGCCGCGCCATCTACTGCGGGGACTAGATACCCGGCATGGCCGGGAAGACCGGTTCCCGGCGGCGGGTGCGCGCGCTTCTGGCGGCCGATGACTTCGAGGCTTCCCTGCGGGAGCTAAAGGCCATGCCGCCGGAGCAGGCCCTCAAATACTTGCAGGCTGGTTTGCCTGCCGCACAACCTGTGCTCAAATGGCGGGCGGTCACGGCCTTGGGACAAGTGGTCCAGGGTATGGCCGCCCGCGACCTTGATGGCGTCCGTGACTTCCTGCGCCGCCTGATGTGGTGCCTCAACGAAGAGAGCGGGGCGGTGCCCTGGGGCGTGGCCGAGGCCCTGGGCGAGATATTGGCCCACTCGCTGGAACTGGCCAAAGAGTACGCGAACATACAACTTTCCTACATATGGTCTCAGGGCAACTTCCTGGAGTTCGGGCCGCTGCTAAGCGGCGCGGTGTGGGGAGTGGGGCGCCTGGCCTCGGCCCATCCCGAACTGGCGCGAGGTTGTTGCGCCCTGGAGCGCCTGGTGCCCTTGCTGGCCTGGCCGGAGGCCTCGGTGCGCGGCACCGCCGCCTGGGCCCTGGGGCACCTGGGTGACGGGCGGGCCGTGGAGGCATTGCGAGAGCTGGCCGATGACCAGGCCCGTTTGGAGATTTGGGATCTGGGCGTTCTGCGCCAAGCCTCAGTGGCTGGGCTGGCCGGGGAAGCCATAAATAAGCTAGTTAATTAAATTAAATAGGCTGTTAACTTAACATATCGTATTAAGTTTAATTTCCAGTTGCTTTTTCCATCTGGCAGGAATTTTCGCCGATTCTCAACCCAGCCACGATCAATGACTTGCCTCCGCTCAAATATTGTATTTTCCTTTGCAAGCCGTGTCTGTTGAGCTTGACGGGCTGATACGGCTGGGCTACTGTCGTTGTATACGAAATACGCAGATCAAACCATTCTGTTGCGGCAGCAAGCGGGAGTATAGTCGTGGCCAAGCAACCCCAAAGCAGCTTCCGTCGTCCCTCCCTGGGCCAGGAAGTCACCCAACATCTCAAGCGCCAGGTGGTCATCGGCGAGCTTAAGCCGGGGCACCGGCTGGTGGAAGAACGCCTGGCCCGGGACCTGGGCATCAGCCGCACTCCGGTGCGCGAGGCCCTGCACCGCCTGGAACAGGAGGGGGTGCTCTCCAAACGCCCTAGGGGCGGCTATGAAGTGCGCCCCCTGACCCCCGAAGAGGTTAGCGACGCCCTGGGAGTGCGCTCGGCCCTGGAGGGCTACGCCGCGGAGTTGGCCTCGCGCCAGGCCCCCGAGGGGGCGGTGGACAAGCTGGAAGCCAACGTGGACGAGTTTGAAAAGGCCCTGGACCAGGGCGATGAAGAGCGCTTGGTGGAGTTCAACAGCCAGTTTCATTTGCTGCTTTACGAGGCGGCCGGTTCGCCCCTTTTGCTGCGCCTGCTGGGCGAGCTGCAAGAGGTGGTGGAGCGCATCTCACGGGCCATAATATCCAACATGGACGCGGGCAAATGGTCCACCAAGGACCATAGGGCCATCATCGCGGCCATCAAGGCGGGGGACGGCGAGACCGCCTACCGGCTGGCCAGGGACCACGTGGCCCACGGGGCGGATTGGATCGTCTCGCGCATGATCGACCAGGAACTGGAACTATAAGCCCTCGGGGCAGGTTGGAAAAACCAATGGAAACCGCGCTGATCTGCCTGTATGTGGGCGGAGTTTTGCACATCGGCTGGGCCGTATTTCACTTTTTCTTCCCCCGCATATTTAAGTGGCAAAAGGCCCTGGAGCCTTTGGACTCGCTCAACCGGAGCATCATGCAGGTGCTCAACCTGTGCCTGACCTTTTACTTCGTGGTGGCCGCCTACTTGTCCCTGGTCTTTGCCCATGATCTTCTCAACACCCCTCTGGGACGCAAGCTGGTGGCGGTGTTCGCGGCCTTTTGGCTGTTGCGCCTGGGCTTGCAGCAACGCTTTTTCAGGGTAGTCCATCCGGCCAGCCTGCTGATGTCCGCCGCCTTTTTGTTGACCATGCTGGCCTACGGTATACCCTTGATAATCGCGGGCCGCTGAGCCTGGCGCGGGAACTTTTTCAAAGAGGAGAACATGGCCGACATCTTCACCCCCTGGCAAATCAAGGACCTGAGCATCCCCAACCGCCTGGTGCGCAGCGCCACCTGGGAGGGCTTGGCCGACGAGGACGGCGCGCCCACCCATGAGCTGATCAACGCCCTGGCTGATCTGGCCGAGGGCGGGGTGGGGCTGATCATCACCGGCTACGCCTACATATCGCCCGAGGGTCTGGGCCTGCCCAAACAGACCGGGGTGCACATCGACGCCCTGGTGGGCCCCTTGACCCGCATCAGCGACGCGGTGCACAAGTCCGGGGGACTGGTGGCCATGCAGATCGTGCACGCCGGCGGCCAGACCAAGTCCAAGTGGATTGGGCGGCAAGCCATCGGACCTTCGGCCCTGGTGAACCCGTCCTTTAAAGAAGAGGTGGCCGAGATGAGCCTCATGCAGATCGAGGACACCATAGACGCCTTTGCCATGGCCGCCGCCAGGGTAAAAGCGGCGGGCTTCGACGCGGTGCAGTTGCACGGGGCCCACGGTTACCTCATCAACCAGTTTCTCAGCCCGGCCACCAACCAGCGGACCGACGACTACGGCGGCACCCCGGCCAACCGGGCCCGCTTCGCATATGAGGTATTGTCCGCCACCCGTCAGGCGGTGGGGCCGCGCTACCCGGTGTTCATCAAGCTGGGCAGCGAGGACTTTGTGGAGGGCGGCCTAACCCTGGAAGAGGGCGTGGCCGTGGCCCAAGGCCTGTCCCAGAGAGGCATCGACGCCATAGAGGTGAGCGGCGGCGGGCTGGCCTCGGGTAAAAATCTCTCTCCCTCGCGGGTGGTCAAGGAGGCGGGGGACGAGGGCTATTTCTTGCCCAACGCCGTGGCCATCAAAAAGGTGGTGTCGTGTCCGGTGATCTGCGTGGGCGGCTGGCGCAGCCGGTTCGAGGTGGAAAAGGCCCTGGATCAGGTGGACGCGGTGGCTATGAGCCGCTCCCTTATCCGTCAGCCGGACCTGGCCAACCGTTGGAAGGCGGGCGAGGAAAAGGCCACCTGCATCTCCTGCAACCAGTGCTTCGCGGTGGGCATGAAACAGGGCCTGGGCTGCGGGCAGGAGTTGAAGAAGCAGGAAAATGAGCAGGGCTAGCACCCAGCGTTAAAATATTCGGCGGCTCCGGCATCTGTCCGGGGCCGCTTCTATTTTGCGCTGCGCCCCTGGGTGTAGGCCCCCACCATCCGGCTGCGCAACTCCCCGACCCGAACCAGAGCCTGGTCCACGGCCTGGGCCTCTTCAGCGGTCATCACCCGCTTTAGGTGGCCGCAGACGTAATGCAGACAAGCATAGGGACGGGCCAGCCAGGGAAGCTCGCAGCCAGCCTCACCCAGGAAAGGGCAGGCCTGCAAACGGGCGGTGGGGTAGGGCACGCCCTGCGGCGTCAGCACGGCCATGAGTATGAGGTCGGCGGTATCCAGCAGGCCCCGGCGGCTGATGCGCACGCAGCAGGGTCGGGAGCAGGTGGGGCACAAGTGGGGGCAGTGGCGGGCGAACACCCGCCGGGGAAGCTCCAGAGTTTGAGAGATTTGGGCGGCCAGTTCACGGGCCGGTTGCTGGGCCGGTGCGGCCAGCTCCCCGGCCAGTTCACGCTGCCGGCGTTGCCAGCGCCGGGGGCTGAAGGGGAACTTGCTCAGGCTAATAGTTTAGCCCCACCCTGCTGCGCACCAGGTCCAGGGTGTCCACGGCCACGGCGCGGGTCTTGTCCGCTCCCTTGGCCATGATCTCGCGCACGTAGTCCAGGTTGCTGGCCAACTCCTCGCGCTTGGCGCGGTAGGGGGCGAAGTACTCCCACATGCGGGCGAAAAGCTCCTTTTTCACCTCGCCGTAGCCCATGCCGCCGGCCCGGTAGCGCTCGGCCAGGGCCGCCTTTTCCTGCTCATCCATGAACAGGCTTATCAGGGCGAAGACGTTGCACTTGGCCGGGTCCTTGGGGTCTTCCACCGGGGTGGAGTCGGTGACGATCTTCATCACCTTTTTCTTGAGGTACTTCTCCGGCGCGAATATCTCCAGGGTGTTGCCGTAGCTCTTGGACATCTTCTGGCCGTCGATACCCGGTATCACCGCGGTATCCTCCTCGATCCAGGGCTCGGGCACGGTGAAGGTCTCGCCATAGGCGTTGTTGAACTTGATTGCTATGTCCCTGGTTATCTCCAAATGCTGCTTCTGGTCCTTGCCCACCGGCACCGCGTCGGCCTGGTAGAGCAGGATGTCGGCGGCCATGAGCACCGGGTAGGAGAACAGGCCGTTGTGGGGCTGGAAGCCCTTGGCGATCTTGTCCTTGTAGGAGTGGGCTCGCTCCAGCAGCCCCACCGGGGTGTGGTTGTTCAGGATCCAGGTAAGCTCGCACACCTCGGCCACGTCGCCCTGCACCCAGAAGAAGGCCTTGTCCGGGTCCAGGCCCAGGGCCAGGAAGTCCAGGCAGGCGTTCATGGTGTCGGTCCTGAGCCGTTCGCCGTCAAGGACTGTGGTCAGGGCGTGCAGGTTGACCACGAAACAGAACAGGGTGTGCTCCTGTTGGAAGCGGATCATGCGCTGCATCATGGCGAAGTAGTTGGCTATGTGTAGGGTGCCCGAAGGCTGAATACCCGAAAGAACTCGCATTTGCCTGGTCCTCCTGGTGCGGTTGCGGATCACCCAGGCAATATACCCAAGGGCGCGGGGGGCGTCAACGAGGGAGGCTTTAGCCCAGCCCCATCTCCCCACGCAAACGGGCCGAGAGCTCATTGATCATGGCGAAGGCCTTCTCCACGGTTACCGTGCCGTCTTGGTTGACCAGGCAGCAGGTGGCCGGGGAAAGCAGCCCCTGGGCCACCAACTGATCCCGGTCCAGGCCGCGCCTCTCCAAAAGGCTCCACATGTCCATGATCAGGTTGTAGAGGCTTTCCTGGTTCTCAGCCTCAAAGGGCTCGGAGTTGGTGGGGGTGAGGCCCCACACCAAGACCCCGCCGCGATCCAGGAAGCGCTTGATGGCCCCGGCGTAGGAGGCGAATATCTCGCCGTTGGAGTACACGTCCAGGGAAAGCACGTCGATGTCCAGGTTCAGCAGAAAATCCCAATCCGGGTTGCCGCAAAGGTGCACCCCTCTGGGGCGCTCGATGGAGGCGAAAAACTGCTCCAAGTCCCGGTGGGCCTGGGTGTCGGAGTAGCCGGACAGGGCGCTGAAGATGAACTGTAGCCCCGGCTCATCGATGAACATGAAGGCGTTGGGGTTGATCTGCTTGAGGCGGGCCAGTTGCTCGTTGACCCGTCGGGCCATCACCTCCAGCAAAAAGGGCCGCACCGTGTCGTCAAAGAGAATAGGGCGGTCGTCCTGGTCCTTGACGTTGAGCCCGAAGCTGATGGGTCCTTCAAGCTGCCCCCGGATGGCCGGGCGCTCAGCCAGGTCCATTTCCAAAAACTTGTGGTACACGACCGAGTACTGGGGCGATATGTCGAAATAGCCAGGCTCGTCAAAATGGGACATGGTCTCTTCGAACTCGGCCAGGAACTTGTCCATGGAAAAGGACAGGGTCTGGTGCTCCATGTCCACCACCGTGCCGGGGAAGTGCTCCGAGGCCTGCACGTACATGTCCTCGTAGTAGTTCACATGCGGCAGTTGGGGCCAGAAGGGTATGTCCAGGCTCAGGGCCACTTCCAGGGCACGGTCCACATCGCGGTGGGGCATCACGGCCATGGCCGTGGTCAGCAGGTTGCCGGGTATGGGCATGGGCAGGGCCTTTCTAGGGCTCGGAGGTGGTTGGCTTGTCAGGGCCTGGTTGCAAATAGCCGCTTCTAATGGCGGTGAGGTACTGCCAATGGGTCTTGCGCCTGCGGGGCATGCGCAGCTCCATGCAGCAGTCCGCGCACAAGTTTTGTGAGCCGTGCCGGTACTCCTGCCCCGGCTTGATCTGCTTGTCACAGCGATCGCATCGCATGGGCTTAAGTTTCGTTTTCCCTTCCACGACATCGGTGGTTTGGTGTTGCCCGTGGCTCCGGGGAAGTATGGGGCCACGTAGGCCTTCTTGTGCTCCTTGATCAGGTGGTCGGCCTCCTGGTGGAACTTCACGAAGCGCTTCTTGCACTCGTAGAAGCCGTGCCACCAGGAGTAGTCCGGGGCCATCATGGCCGCGCCCATGCGGGCCCGGCGGCCCTCGTGGTGCCACAGCTCGTAGAACTCCACCCACAGCGGAGCCTTGAAGAAGGCGTCCTTGGGCATCAGGCCCTTGGCGTATA
>JAIPDO010000106.1 GCA_021737645.1 Desulfarculaceae bacterium | reverse complement strand
CGCAGCGCAAGCGGGGGACGCAAGGTGCTACGACCCTTCCACTACTGGTTACGTTCGGATTTGGTGGACAGCCACTCCCACCGAATGGGGCACTCTGAATGCGATTGTCGATGAGCGGGGAAACGTGGATGTGAAACAGGTTCGCTAGCGGTCAGGGCTATATTTCCTACACAAGGCCTCCGGGTTTCCTTGACCTGTCCCCGATCAATTTAGCCTTCCTAAATGTTACATTTTCTTCCGCCACTCCAAAAGCAACATGGATGATATTCCCATTTATGCATCAAGAATATCTGGCCTTCGCCGCAACTCGCGATCAGGTCATCGGCTTGGGCCAAGGTGCTGCACAAGATTTTTTCAGAGAATATCGGTACGGATCTACTTGAGAGTTTTTTGGCCTCCAGCGCCAAGCCATCGATGGGTACCGCCAGTCTGTACACTTCGGTGGCGCTGGAGATTTCCCGATCCGCCAATGGCGCACATGCGTGGATATTTTTTGCCGGGCCGGTTCCGGTCAGCTCGCGCAACAAGCGCGCCGGCCGCGCCTAAAAGGTGAAGTGCAGCGCGAAGATGGGCCCCTGCATGGTCACGTCGTATTTGAAGGCGCTGCTGCCGCTGCCATCCTCGTAGTCCATGTAGAGATAGCGGTAGCCCACCACCAGCCCCATCCAGTCCACCGGCTTGTATTGCAGCAAGAGGCTGTTGTTCCAGGCGACCTTGGAGCCGATGTCGAACCCACCGATGTCCGAGCGCAGGATCACCTCAAAGCCGGGCAGGAAATCCCAGCGAACCCTCCCCCCGATGAAGGGGTCCGTCCATTGCTGCTTGCCGTCGGGCTGGTAGCCAGTTGGGAACTCCAGAGTTCCCTTCAGCGAGTTGTAGCGCCCCCCCACCAGCACCTCCAAGGCGGCCATGCGTTTTTGGCCTTGGCCCAGGGGCTTGTTGAGCAAGCGGTAGATTCCGCCGAACTCCACCATGGCCACCTCGGTCTTGACCGATATAGGGACGCCCTGCACCGTGGCATCCTGGGTGTTCTTGAGATAGGTGGGGTCAAAAAAGAAGGCGAACGGCCCCTTCCACGCCTCCAGGTGAAACTCCCCCGCGAAATCCAGGCTGTCCCAGATGTCGCTGAAGCTGACATTGCTGGAGGCTTCAAAACCCCGGATGGTCACATCGCCGGTTACGTTGACCATCCACAGATATGGCGCCAGTTCCACTCTCCAACCACTGTCCGCAGATCGGGCATAGCCTGGTGGAGCCACGCTCAGGGCCAAGGCCATGGCCAAAATAAACATGCCGGCCCATAAAGTTTTTTTTGATTTTGCGCATATGAACATTTTCAGGCCCTCTGGAATGGTTTTTCTGTGCTGGCTCAAGACGGGGCCGGGCCCTTGGCTGCCACCAAAGGTCCGGCCCTTCACAGAAAGCATTGTCTCCCGGCTAATTGCTTTTAAAACCGACCTTGGTCACTGGGGGGAATTTCTTGAGAACCGCCCTATAGCGGTCTGCCTCAGCCCCCATTATCACAGCCATGGGAATGTGACGGATTCCTATGCTTACATCCTCTTGGGGGTCGGTGTACAAGTTGTTCATGGTCACGCCCCCGGTTTCGGTCACGATGACTCCGCTGAAGCCTCCCGTGTGCCCCTTCTGGTAAATTGCCTTCTGCAATTCCAGAACAAAATTCGTCTTGAACTCGTCGATGCGTACTCCCGAAAAATGTTGGTTCAAAGTGTATATTCTGCTGCGCCGATTGGAGAGGCCCTGATCGGCCAACAAGAAGGAGGTCTGGTCAATGCCGTCTATATAGTGGGTCTTGGGTACGAACTGGGCGGCCTGGGCCCCCGGGGCTCCGGCCAAGGAGATGGCGGTGTTGAACAGGTCGGCCAGGTCGAACAGGCCATCGGAGCGGCGCGGGGAGATCATGCCTTTCCAGTAAACGAAAGTGGGCACCCTCACCCCGCCTTCCCAACTTGACCCCTTGCAGCCCCTGAAAGGGGTCCTGCCGTGGGGAGGCACTTCGCATTCAGGCCCGTTGTCGGAAGTAAAGAATATAAGGGTGTTCTCCAACTGCCCCGTCTCCTCCAGGGCCTTGACCAGCCTGGCCAGCACATCATCAACCTCCACCATTCCGTCGCTATACACCGTCCTGGCCGGTGACTTACCCGCATAGGTATCATTGGGGTAATTGTCGAAATGGCAGGCCCGGGTGGCGTGGTAGAGGTAGAAGGGCTTGTCGCTCCCCGCCATCTTGCGGATGAACTTCTCGCTGTAAGCGGCCCAGTCCTGATCCAGGTCCTTGATGGTGCTTAAGTTGATTTCGTAGACATCACGGCATTGCTTTTTGTCGCCTTTGGTGCAATGCACGTTGTTGTGGTTAAAGGGCATCTTTTTCATTAGGGCGAAGCGGGACGGGCTGAGGGCGATCTCCGGGTTGAAATACTGATCACGCCATTCGGTGTACATGTCCGAGACGCTCAAGAAGCCGTAATAGTCGTCATATCCCACGTTCTGGGGTAGGGAGCCCTGGTTCTCGCCCATGTGCCATTTGCCCACTCCCTGGGTCACGTATCCCAGCTTTTGCAGCGCCTGGGGGAAGGTGGCCGCCCCGTCAAGCCCGCCAGGCTGACCATACATGGGCGGCCGCAGCACCCCGTGGTGCAAGGGGGTTTGGCCGGTGTGGATGGTGGCCCTAGTGGGGGAGCAGCTGGGAGTGGAATAGGCCGAGGTAAGGACCAGGCCATTCTGGGCCAGGCGATCCATGGCCGGGGTGGGGTTGCCCACCGCTTCGCCGCCACCGTTGAACCCAGGGTCCAGCCAACCCACGTCGTCCAAAATGAAAATCAGGATGTTGGGCTTTTTGCCGAAGCGCTTCTCCAAGGCGGCCAGCTTTTGCCGCGCCTGTGTCTCCTGAGCCGGATGCTGCATCACCGGCTCCATGTTGGGCGCGATCTGCTTGGCCTTGAGATGCATGTACTGGTTGGGGTGGTCGTAGCCCTTGGCGGCGGTCTGGCCGGTGGTCGAGCCGCGGGTTATGCCCTCGGCCATGGCCAAGCCGGTCCACAGGCACAGCGCCGTGAAGACGATCAGGGGAAATACCATAATTTTAGTATGGCCTTTGCCGCCTATTAAATTATGCCGCATTGTCCAAACCCTCCTCGTGTCATCCAATATTTTTTGGATGTTGTCCTCTTTGCTAGAAAATAGCCTCCATATTTCTTCGTCGTAGTCAGCTAGAAAAGGGACGGGATAACCGGGATGATCACCAGTTTGATGAGATAGTCCCGGCCCCACAGGTCTTCTTGAATAAGACTGTGCTGGTATTCAAGGCCGATCTTGATGGGCAGCTTGCCCAGGCGCAATGTCTTGAAGACCCCTATTCCCACGGGCACGTTGTACTTGTTGTCTTCCTCGGCCATCCAGTTTGCGGTCAGCACCGGCGAGCCACCCACCTGCCAACCACCCGGCAAATTGAGGAAATAGAAAAGTTGCAAGGCCGACAGGTTGGTGCTGGCCCGGTCGTCTTGTCCGGCAAAGGACCACCACTGCTGATACAAGGCCCCGAGGATGTATTTCTTGCGTAGCACCGCGGCCACCAGGGCCGGACCCGCCTGCCACTTGCCCGAACCCAGGGCATCATCACTGGCAGTGGGGAAGATGGTTGTAATGCCACCAGCCAACACCAAGCCGCCTGGCAAATTTTTGCCCAACAGCCCCAGGTACTGGATATCGCCTAGGCCGGATTTGTCATCCCATTCAAAGGTGCTGCTGTTGAAAAAAGGCTGTTTGAATACAACTGGGACAGTGGGGCGGTTCACCCACATCCAGCCGTGACCCGCATCCAGGGGCATGACCGGCTTAAAATTCCACACGGACTGGAGCTTTTGGCTCCCAAGGTCGCCATTCCAATATTGGAAATCTATTTCGTTGGTGAGGCTCCACAGGCTGGTCAGGGGGTTGCTGAGTTCCTTGGCCACATGGTCCAGATCGGCCTTGTCCACTGGGGCTTTGCCTGAAACCTGGGCGGGTGGGGCGGCCTGAACCGCCGTCGGCAGACAAACGCATAGCAGGCCGGCCAGGCACAGCGCGCCCGCCGACAACAGAACCTTGACCCGCGAACAAGACATGGCTTGCACTCCTAAAGGACGTTCTTGTGGAGTAGCTGTCTTAGGGATACCAGATCAAAAAAGTCATGATGTAGAGAAAGGCTGAGGTTTAGAAAAAACGCGGGGCAAGCCTTTTTCTAAATCCTAGGTGAGTAAATTGAGCGTACTTAATATGAGGATTTTATGGCAAGCACAAAATTGATAACCTCCCATAAAAAATAGGAGGTCCCGCAGACTCGCGGCCCTCGGTGTAACGATCAAAAAGTTCCCTGCATTTAAATGAGAATACAACCTGTTAAGATTGAGATGCGGCTGGCGCTTCAAGTAACCTTTGCTTTCACACGGACCCATGTCGCTCAATATATAGTTAGGTGGCCGATTCCCTCTTGAGCCTCGGCGGGTGGATGAATGGACGTGATCAAAACCGGCATATGGGCTTGGCTTGTCGCCGCGTTGCTCTTGGGCGCGGCCTGCGCCGCCAACCCGGTCACCGGCGAGCAGCAACTGGCCATGATGTCGGCGCAGGAGGAGATCGCCCTGGGTGAGCGCGCCTATCCTGCGGCCATAGACCAGTACGGCGGGGCGCTGCCCAGGGATTCGGCCATGCAGGCCTATGTGGGGCGGGTGGGCCGGCGAGTGGCCGGGGTGAGCCACCGCCCGAACTTGCCCTGGGAGTTCACGGTGGTGGAGTCCGAGGAGATCAACGCCTTCGCCATGCCCGGCGGCAAGATCGCCATCACCCGGGGGCTTTTGGTTCGCCTGCCCGACGAAGACTCCCTGGCCTTTGTCCTGGCCCATGAAACGGGCCACGTCACCGCCCGCCATTTCGTGTCCCGCCACGCCCAGTCTTCCTTGATAAACCTCGGGGTGCTCGGGGTGGGGGTGGCCCTGGGGGGCAGCGGTTGGGGCGGGGTGGCCCAGCGCACCGCGGGCACGGCCGGAAACCTGGTGCTGCTGTCCTACTCCCGCGACCAGGAGCGCCAGGCCGACGACCTGGGCTCCATGTACATGATCGCCGCCGGGTACAACCCAAAGGCTCAGGTGGAGGTGATGGAGCTGCTGTTGAAGCTGCGCGACAAGGAGCCTTCCTATGTGGCCACCCTGTTTTCCACCCATCCCCTGGACCAGGAGAGGTTGCAGACGGCGCGGCGCCGCGTGGAAAAGGTGAGCCCCGAGGTTCTGGCCCGTCCCATCACCCCGGTGCCCGGCCCACCCAAGCCACCCTCCCTCAAGCCCAAGCGTCCCTCCGGTTACCAGCAGCAGGGCTAGGCCCCGCCCGGCCCCCTAGTAGGACACGCTTTTGCCCGGCTGTGGCCGGGGCGGCTGGCTGGTAACCCCGGACGCGGCCGGGGCCGCCGCCGCCGGAGCGGCGGGCTCGGCCGAACGGCCGGCCTTCACCTGGGGCGCGTCGGACCAGGACTTCATCTGGGGCTTGGGGTATTCGGCCAGGTACTTCTGGGCCTCGGCGTGGGGGATGCTTTTGGGCTGGTAGCTGAGGGCGTCCATGTACAGGTAATAGGTCATGCCGCTCTCCACGGCCAGCTCCACCTTGGACATGGGTGAGCCCAGTTGCTTGCCGCAGGGGCCGAAGCATCCGTAAAGGTCGATCACCGCCTCCCCCGCCGGGCGCTCCCAGCAGAGGTAGCTGCCATTGCCCAGGTCCCCCACCATCCTCCCGTTGTCCAGGATCTGGTTGCCGCCCCCCGAGCCGATGTAAAAGATATAGCCCCGGATCATGTACAGCCTGGCCATGCCCGGCGCGGGGGCCTGGTCGCGGTGCTCGGGAAAGGGGGCGTACTGGTTGGCCAGGGGCACGCAGCCGACGCACAGGGCCAGCAACATGATTACCAGGATCGCGCGTTTCGCCATCATGGGCGTCCTCCCGTCTTGGGGAGCCCCGGCGCGCTCCTTACCGCCGAAGACTCCCTACTCAGTAACCAGCGCCCTTATTCCTGGGGATGGTCTCGGAGGTGCTGGACGAGGCCCCGGCGGGCGCGGCCGGGGATGGGGCCTGACCATGGGTTGCGGGGGGCTGGTTCCTCATCACCACGTGCGGCTTGGGATATTTGGCCAGGTGCTTTTGGCCTTCCGCCGGGGTGAGGCTTTTCAATGGTGGGGTCCATGCGTCCATAAACAGGTAGTAGACCAGGTCGGCATCCACCGCCAAATTGCCCCGATAGTAGACGTTGTCCAAATCGCTGATGGAAAGTTGGGCCACGCCAGGGAGGCGTTCCCAACAAATATAGCTGCCGTTGATCAGATTTCCCATGAACCGACCGTCCGCATAGATATGGCTTACCCCTGCCTCGCCTGTAAAAAAGACGTATCCCCGGATGACGCAGATACGGGCTTTACCCGGTGCCGGAGCCGCGTCCAGGTGCTCGGGCAAGGGAACGTATTGGGTAGAGCTGGTGGCGCATCCGGCCAGTAATATGAAGACGAGCAAGGAACCGGCCAGGCAGGCCACATTCACCAGCTTTTCCGTTAACAACCCTTTGGCGAATAATTTAGTTGCGATTGTCAGCTCCTTGCTGCCGTGGCGGACTTTTAGTAACCAGTGCCCGTACTGCGGGGGATGGTCCCGCTGGTGCTGGGCTGGACCCCGGCGGGCGCGGCCGGGGACGGAGTCTGTGTCTGGGGCGCGGAGAGTTGGTTTCTTAGCACCACGTGCGGCTTGGGATATTCGGCCAGGTACTTTTGGCCCTGCGCGGGCGTGATGCTGACCAGCGGGCTCACCGCGTCCATGTACAGGTAGTAGACAAGGTCTGCCTCTACCGGCAAATTGCCCCGGTAGAAGATATTGTCCAAATTACCCATGGAAAGTTTGGCCACACCCGGGGGGCGTTCCCAGCAGATATAGCTGCCGTTGGTCAATTCTCCCCTAAGCTGGCCGTCCTCGTTGATGTGATTTTTCACGCCCGAGCCTATGAAGAAGACGAACCCCCGGATGACGCAGATACGGGCTTTACCCGGTTTCGGAGCCGCGTTTAGGTGCTCTGGAAGAGGGACATACTGCGCGGGGCCGGTGGCGCAACCGGCCAGTAACACGAACACAATCAAGAAGCTGCTCAGGCAGGCCACGTCCACAAGCTTTTTCATTTAAAAACCCCTGGCGGATAATTTGGTTGCGATTGTCAGCTCTTAGCCGCCGTGGCGGCCAGTTAGTAACCCGCGCCCTTATTGCCTGGGATGCCCCCGCCGGTGCTTGGCTGGGCCCCGGCGGACGCGGCGGGGGATGGCGCCTGATTGCCCGCCGCGTGCATCAGGCTAACTGCCTGGGGCACCTCCGGCTTGGGGTATTCGGCTAGGTACTTTTGGCCCTCGACCGCCGGGATGCTTTTCAGGGCTGGGCTCAAGGCGTCCTTATACAGGTAGTAAACCTTGTCGGCCCGCACCGACAGATCCCCCTGGAAGCCCGGGCTGTCCCAATTGCCGAGGTTCAACACGAGATGAGCCGTTCCCGGTGGGCGCTCCCAGCAGATATAGCTGCCGTTGACCAAGTCGCCCCGGGGCGTCCCGTCCTCCCGGAGATGGTCCACCGACGCGGCTGAGAGCCAGAAGACATATCCCCGGACAACACAGATGCGGGCCTTGCCGGGATCGGGCGCCACTTTCAGGTCGTTGGGAAGGGGAGCGTACTGGGTGGCGGTGGGCGCGCAACCGGCCAGCAGTATGATGATGATCAAGGAGCCGGTCAGGCAGACCGCGTTCACAAGCTTTTTCATCAACAAACCCCTGGTGAATAATTTAGTTGTGATTACCGGCTCCTTGCCGCCGAAGCCTCCCTACTCAGTAACCAGCGCCCGTAGCGCGGGGGATGGTCCCTTCGGTGCTGGGCTGTGCCCCGGCGGGCGCGGGTGGGGACAGAGCCTGCCCTTGGTAGGTGGGAGCTTGGCTCTTGGCCATGGCCACCAGCGGCCTGGAGTACTCGGCCAGGTACTTTTGGCCTTCCTTGGCTGGAATGCTTTTTAACTGAGGGCTCAAGTAGTCCATGTACAGGTAGTAGACCATACCGGGCTCCACCGGCAGATTGCCCTTGTAAGTTAAGACGTCCCATGCGGGCGTGGAGAGCCGGACCTCTCCTGGAGGACGCTCCCAGCAGATGTAACTGGCGTTTATCAGGCTTCCCCTGGGCACGCCATCCTCCTGAAGCGGACACTCCACCGCCATGGCCGCCAATGCGAAACCTCGGATGACGCAGATGCGCGCCTTGCCGGGCTCGGGAGCCGCGCGCAGGTCGGGAGGCAAGGGGGCGTACTGGGTGGCGCTGGTGGCGCAGCCGGACAAGAGGAGCAGCAGCAGGTAACAGGCCATACCCGTCCCGGTGATCGACTTTCGCATGAATTACTCCCTGGTGCAGGTCCCTCTATATCGGTCGGGACCCGGGGGGATCCCCTCTATTGCCGCGCATTTTTCTGCGCCTGGCGCATCTTTTCCATCTCTTTGCAATACTGCTCCCAAGCGTGGTTCTTAAAGTCCAGACTCGGCTGGTACTCTCCGAAAAAGTGGTATTGCACCACGGGGCCGTTGGGGGTCCCCGGCTTGGTTTTGACCAAACCGGCGTCCCGGAGCACGCCCCCCGCCGGGCTGGTGAGGTAGGGCACCGGGTCGCCCCGGTTGATCCACACATTCACATTTTTCACCGTACCGCTGTCCAGCAAGTCCTGATAGGCCTGGCCCCGGGACAGGGCCCGGTCCCCGCCGAGGATATTCAGCTCGTCGGCCCTTATCACCCCCTGGCGCAGCAGGGCTTCGGCGATGGTGGCCCCGTTGCTGTGGGCGTTTAGCACCTGGTAATGGGTGCCGTTGATCTGGGGCAGCAGGTTCTGGAAGTGCTCCTGGTCCATGGTGTACTCGCCGTCGCTGAAGCTGTCCCTGGCGCCGCGGGCCAGTTCCATGGGCAGCACGTCGGTCTTGCCGAAGCCGTAGGCCCTGACATCCCCATCCTTGAGCATCTGCGCGTAGGGCTTGCCGGTGATGGGGCTTTGGCCCTTGGCCATCAACTCGTTGGCCTGGTACTGGGTGTTGGTCAAGCCCAGGAACACCCCCTCCTCCACTTCGCGCACCGTGCCGCCGGGCAGGGGGGGAGGCGCCTTCTGGTCGCGCAAAAGGTTGTTAAGCTTCTGCTCCAGTTCCCGGCGTTGTGCGAAGAGCTGCTTTTGGTACTCCTGCCAGGCCTGGTTCTGGGGCGGCTGCGCGCTGGGGCTTTTGGCCTGTGCGCCAGGCACGGCGGCGGAAGCTTGGCTCCTTCCCGCGGAGGCGGTGCCTGCCGCCTGGTTTCCGCCCCGGTCCAGCGAGGCCGGTTTGGCGGGGAAGGGGTTGGTGCCTCTGCCCCCGGCCACCACCGCGGGCAGCAGCGCCTGGGAATCCTTGGGGCTGGGCCGGAAACCGGCGGGCAGGTTGGGGTCCCATCCCGCGTTCTTCAAGGCCTCGCGCAGGGCCAAGTTCAACTTGGGGTCCACCGGCAGCAGACTGACCGCCTCGCTGAGATCGCGGATGGCGCTTTGCCTGTCGCCCTTGCCCAGGTTGTCCAGGGCGCTCCGGTAGAGGCTGTCCACCTTCTCGCTGGTGCCCGGCTTGGGCAGGGGCAGGACATTTTCGTCCACCGAGGTCAACCCGGCCCCTCCCATCGCCTGCTGGGTTGCCTCCGCCGTGGGCGGCTGGACCGGAGGCGCCTCCGGCTGGCCGTCGGTGCCGCGCAAGAGGCTGGGGGTCAGGGTCTTGCTCTCGCTGAGGTCCACCACCGAGGGGTCTCCGGCGTATGGGTTTTGGAACTGCCCGCCCACGGCCGGGGCCTCCTGCCCCGGCAGGCCACCCGAGTCGCTTCTCAGGTTGCCGGTCAACGCCCCGAGTTGGCTGTCGGCCTGCTGGCTTAGGGAGCCGCCGGTGGGAATGGCCGGGCCTCTCCCCAAAAACGCCAGAGCCTCGTTGATGTCCTGCTTGAATTCGCGGGCCCCGCCGGTTTCGGCCTTTTTGGTGATGGTGTGCAGTTCCTTGGCCCATTCCTGGGCCCGGGCCACGATCCCCGTGGGGTCCAGGGAGCGAGTTTGCAGCTTGCCGCCGTGGTTGCGGATGTTCGTCCCGTGGAAAAGATAGTCCCCAAAGGGGTTGATGGTTTGCAACTCCCTGTTGTTGTAGGGGTTGCGGGGAAAGGTGTTGAAGCGCGACGGGTTGCTCCAGTAGTTGTTGAGCTGGCCCTGGGCCCAGCGCAGGCGGCTTTCGATATGGGAGGGGTTGTAGCCCAGCGCGCGCAGGCGGTTGCAGTTGCCGTAGGCCTGGCCGAACAGGGAGTTGAGCTGGGAGCGGTTAAAGGCCGGTGCACCCTGCCCCGGCCCGGCCAGGCCCAAAAGGCCGGCGGCAATAGCCGCGGCCAACCATGCCTTGAACCACTTCGGCCTCATGGCTTCACAACCTCCAAGAGAACAAGGGTTTCATCCCCCCGTTTTAGAGCCTGCCTGCCTGGGACAGGGATCGAAGGGTCTTCTCCCTCTGGTACTCCATCTCGTACAGCCGGCCCAAAATTTGGTCCACGTTGGCCGCCTGGGTGGTGCCGGTCAGATACAGCTTCAGGTTGGCGATGGCCGGGCGGTACTTTTGCAGCAGGCCGTATACCACCGAGGTGCTCAGGTAGACGTTGGCCGCCCAGGGGGCGTAATAGGTGGCCCACTTGTACTCGTATAGGGCGCGGTAGAGGTCCAGGGGGCCCTTGGCGTTCTTGAGCGCCGCGTTGCCCCGCAAAAAGCGCCGTTGAGCCTCCTGCCCCAGGCGGGGAGCGCCGCCCGGCCGGGCCGCCAGGGAGAGCATCTTGCGGCGCAGGTCCTCCTTTTCCGGCCCCACGGGCATCAGGTGGTAGAGCTGGGAGAGATAGTTCACCGCCTGGGCCGAGTTGCGCTTGCCCTGGGCCTGCTGGGCCTGACGCCACAGGCGCTCCCGGTGGGAGGCCGTCTTGTCCGCCAGCCGTTGCAGGGTCTTGGTGGCGAACACATAGCGGGGGCTGATCTCCACCGCCGTGTTCAGGGCCTCGATGGCCTCGGAGGTCCGGCCGCCCTTCTCGTAGACCAAGCCCAGCTTGAAGTAGTCGTAGACCGCGGTGGAGCCGAAGGGGTTGCGGAAAAGCTTTTCCTCCACCATGGCCACCGCCCGGCGCTGCTGGCCTATGGCGGCGTAGCCCACGGCCACTCCGCCCAGGGGAATGCCCTTGTCCGTCCCCGCCGCCTCGTAGGTGTCCACCAGCTTTTGATAGGCGTCGCGCGCTTTTTGCGAATCCCGGGTCTCGTCGTAGATGCGCCCCAGGATGTAGTAGTCGTTGACCTTGCCCCCATCCAGCTTCAGCTTGCGCTGAGCCGTTTGCAGGGCCAGGTCGTAGCGGCCCTGGGCCATGTGGCAGATGGTGAGCATGCCCAGGGCGTTCACGTCGTTGGGACTCTGCTTGAGCAGCAGCTCGGCGAAGGGCTGGGCCTTGGCGTAGTCCTTGTGCTCCAGATAGGCATGGACCAGGCCGATCAGCGCCGCCCGGTCGCCGGGTTTGGCCTTGAGGCGACGCTCATAGTCCTCCACGGCCCGGCGGAAGGCCCGTTCCGACTCGGAGGGCATTCCCAGGGCGGTGAAGTTCTTGGACAGCAGGATGTAGTTGCCCGCCGGAGAAGACAGGCGGCTCAGGGTCATGTAGCGGTTCAAGGCCGCGATGGAGCGCTCGTAATGCGAGAGCTCGTACTGGGCGTGGGCCTGCCACTCCAGCAGCCTGACCAGGGAGGGGTCCAGGGCGATGGACTTCTCGAAAGAGGTGACCGCCTCCTGGTAATTGCTTTTTTGGTAATAGGCCCGGCCCAGGTTGGAATAGATCAGGGCCGTTTCCCGCCGGGGCTTCAACTGGGAGGGGTTGGACAACTCCGGGAAGTCGGCCATGCTGCTGTTGGGCATGGAGGCGGCGCGGGACACTCCCTCTATGGCCGGAATCATGGCCTGCAGAGCCTGCTGACCCACGGAACTCATGCCCGGTATGGGCGCGACGCCCAACAGGCCCGAAAGCAACGAGCCCATCACGGCCGACTGCTGCGCGGCCGCCTGGGCCTCCCGAGCCCGCAGCATGGCCTGCTTCTGCCGCTGAGCCGCGTCCCGCTGCCGCTTCTCGGCGTCCATCACCGAGGAGATGGGGTGCACCGCCAGGGCCTGCTGGAAGGCGGCTATGGCCTCGTCGTACATGCCCTGGTCGTAGTAGGCCACGCCCAGGTCGTTATAGGCGCTCCAACTGGCGGGGTTGGCCGCCACCTTGGTCTTGGCCAGGTCGATCTTGGCCAGGTCCGGGCCGGCCGCAGCCTTGGGCTGCGCCCCCTGGTCCTTTCCGGTGGAAGGGCCGGTCGACTGGCTGGCTTGGGCGCTCGTTGACGACTGGGGTTTGATGGCGTGGGGGATGGGCTTGATGTTCACGGCCTCGGGCATGGCGCAGCCGCCTGCCAGCAAACCCAAAGATACGATCGCAATCAATGCCCGGAATAGGGACGATTTCACCATGCACCACCTGTTCTTATGTTCCATTCAAAGGGACAAGGTCCCTGGCGAAACAATCAAACGGAGCTTTTGGCCAGCCGGCCAACAGGCGGTGAGCAAGCCGGGCTGGCTGGCTTGATATCGGCAGCAAGGAAACGAAAGGCGCGCGCTCACATCAGGCGAACAATCGCATCGATCAAGTCAATCGACGATCCTGATCCACCATAACTTCTTGAACCTTGTCCCTACGCGATCAGGCACTGGGACCTACGGTAGTGGAATTGCGTCTATATTTATTTTACCAATACTCTGACGCAATATTAATCCTGTTTACCAATAATTGAAAGAGAGATCATCAGGGGCTCCCTCCCAAGCGGCGGGACGGGCCATATTGACCGGGAAAAGGCGACTGAGCTACTATGTTAATAAAACGATGTAATTGCGTTTTTCGCAGGAGTTTCAGTGAGAATTCGCTTCAGCAAAGAAGCCCTGAAGCCCTTGGTGACCTTAGAACCAAGGAGCAAGGTTCGCCAAGAGCATCGGAAGGCTCAATATAAGGTTAAACGCGACGACTGACGCATAAGCTGGGGAAACATGTCCAAAGGCGCAATCATCTCGAACGTAACCGCCCTGCTGCTGGCCCTGGCCTTGGTCGCCGGCTGCACGGGCACCCCCTTGATGGAGGCGGCTAGGCGCGGCGACCTTACCGAGGTGCAAAAGCTCACACAAAAGGGGGCCGACCTGGAAGACAAGGGCCCCATCACCGCTGATTACCTGACTCCCCTGCAGATGGCCGCCTATCGCGGCCACCTGAAGGTGGTGCGCTACCTTCTGTCCAAGGGCGCCGACCCCAACGCTCGGGGGGCCTACGGGGCCAATGCCCTGGACTTGGCCGCGGAAAAGGCCCACTACGATTGCGTAGTGGCCCTGGTGCAGGGCGGGGCCAAGGTAAACCAACAGAGCTACTTCCAGCGCACCGCCTTGCACGGGGCGGCCATTGGCGGAGACACCAAAATCATCGCCTACCTGCTGGACCACGGGGCCGAGATCAACGCCAAGGGCTATGGGGGCTACACCCCCCTGATGGTGGCCGCGCGGCACAACAAGGGCGCGGCCATCAGCCTGCTCCTGGCCCGGGGGGCAGACCCCTCCCTGAAAAACGATGACCACAAGACCGCTCTCATGATAGCCCGCGCCAAGCGCAGCCCAGGGGCGGTGCGGGCCCTCGGGGAATCGGCCGGCCTGGGTTACGGCGGGCGGGGAGCCGCCGGACCGGTGGGCCAAAGCGTCCATGACCGCTCCCCCGGCCCCAACCCGGCGGGCAAGCTGGGCTTCTAGGGCCTCCGGCTCCGCCGCTTCCCAGCGCCCGCGGCGCTGATACTTGTCCACCGCTATGTAAAGATAAATCATAGTGATTCAAGATTCATTTTCATGTACTCTCCCTCCTCCTTCATATGAAGCTCATGATTTTTGGAAGAGAAAACAAAAATGTTTATAAACGTTTCAATCAATGTGCCGATAACTGGAAAATTACTGCCAAATCTATGAGTTGTATGGATTTTTGTTGAGTTTTCAGACACAGATGCGAAAGTTCTGATCATCTCAATTCGAATCCTGAATAATGAACTTAGACAAGTTAGGAATCGATCAGGAAAGATATCTGACTCAACCTCGATTTTAAGGGAAACGAAAGACAGTTTTTTATTTTCAATATATTCACTCACTTCCATTAACATTTTGTGTTTATTCCCTTTGATACTTTCTTCAAATGAAAATCGAGAGCCTTTTCCAATCGGCTTGTCGGACAACCAAACAAAATTCTCATGCGTTGGGGGATGCCATTTTAAATAATTTTTATCTAAATCTTTGAACCAATTGAATGCTGTGCTAACTGGAACTGAAATATTAAGTTCGTCTTCTATAATTCTCATAGTAAATACCTATTAGCACCCAAAGGCTTCGCGACCAATTTTTGAATCAATTTGTCGCTCAAATCTCGGCGAGAATCGCAACCGCCTTAATTTCGAGCACAGTAACCCATTGCCTTTTCTCCGGTCAATCGACTGTCCCCGGTCAGCCTGTACCAATCACCACCCGGTAATGATGCGCCAATGGAGACAACGAGGCCACATGCACCCACCAGCGACGGCCAATATTGTGGTCCGTCCATGGGAGGAAGAACAAGGATTGCTGGTGGGAGGCTTGACATGCTTAATGATGTGCGAAGGAAGGTGATCTGTGGACCCACCTAGTCTAATTCAAGCTTGTAGATCCTTTCTGAATTTTATACTGGATGGCGCCGGTTAAAAGAGAGGTGGCCCCCATTGGCTGGACAGCTCCGTCCATAGAGCAGGCGCAGCAGGGGGGTCTTGCCCCCGCCCGAGGGGCCGGTTAGATAGACGAACTGGCCGGGAGGCACCCCCGGGGACACCCGTTTGAGGGCCGGCCCCTCTCGGTGGGGGTAGAGCTTAGTCGCCGCCTTCAGGCGGGTCATGGCCAGACGCTGGTGTCGGGCTTGGGGGGTGTGTAGCCCACCCGGGCCAGACCCCGCCCCATGGCCCGTTGCAGGCGGGCCTCGGCAATGTTGAAGGTGGCCAGGGCGTTGTAATAGTTGTTGCGCGCCTGGGCCAGGAGAAGCTGGGCGTCCAGCAGCTCGGTGTTGGTGGTCAGCTGCTCGCGGTAGCGCTCAAAGGTGACCCGGTAGTTCTCCTCGGCCTGCTTGACCCCGGTAGTGGCGGTGGTGATGTTGGTCTGAGACTCACGTAAAAATAAAGTTGCTTCCTTGACCTGCAGGTCTACTTCATCCACCAGTTCCTGTTTGGCCGCTTCCAAACGGCGCTTGTCGGCCCGCTGCTGGCTGGTCTGGTGGGCGGTGCGGCCCCACTCCCAGAAGGCCCAGTCCAGCTGGGTGGTGATGGCCCAGTTGGTGGGGTCGTTGTACTCGCTGCCGCCCAGGGCGGCGTCGTTGCCGGTGAAATCGTAGGAGGCCCTGAGATTCACCATGGGATAGTAACCGCTTTGGGCTTTCTTGATGCCCTGGTCGGCCTGTTTGAGCTGCAGATCAACCGCCTTTATCTCCGGGCGCTCATTGAAAGCCACTAGGCGGAACTTCTGAAAGTCCAGGGCCACGGGATGGGCCTTGAGAATGTCCTTGATCCTGAGGGAGCGCTCCACGGCCAGGCCCAGCAGGCGGTTGAGCCGGGCGCGGCTGAGAGCCCGGTCGTTCTTGGCGCTGACCAGGCGCTGGCGGGCGTCGGACAGGCGCACCTCGGTCTTGAGCACGTCGTTGATGGGGATGGTGCCCACCTCGTAAAAATCGCGGCTAACCTTGAGCTGGGCCTCCAGCTGGGACACGGCCTCCTGGGCCACCTGCACCCCCTTAATGTTGCGCAGGTGCAGGAAATACTGCTCCTTCACCTTGAGGGCCACGTCCAGGTAGGCCAGAAAGAGGTTGACCTCCGCCAGGTCGACCCCCAGCCTGGCCAGCTCGTACTGGCTGGAGACGCGGAAGCCGGTGAACAGGGGTTGGCTCAAACCGGTCGACCACTTGTAGATATCGTTTTCGTTCACCGCCACGTGCAGGCTGCCGGCGCGGAGCTCGGGCGGATTCTGGGTTTTTTGCCAGCCATAACCAGTGGTAAAGGTAGGCAGGAAGTAGGTGAAGGCCTCTTTTTGCCGGCCGGCGGCTTTGTCCATGGCCGCCAGAGACTGCTTGATGTTGGGCGAGTAGTCCAGGGCCTTGCTCAGGGCCTGGGTCAGGGTTATCTCCTGCCCGGGGAAGGAGGCCTTGTTCTCCATGGCCGGAGTGGGGGAGGCGCCCAGGATCAGCATGAGCAAGCCAAGCCCCAGGGCGGACCAGCCGCGTCCCGTGCCCATGATTCGCCTCAGCCACACCCTGACCCTCCTCGCGACAGCCCAAGATGCAAGACCCGTGGAAGCCCCGGCTTCCCTTGGAAAAACTGCCTGTGAAGACATCTGTTTCCCGTTCATCTTATTCCTCATCCTCGCCGGGGAAGCTGGGATCGGCTCCTTCGGCATCAGGCATCTATTCGTAGCGCAGGGCCTCGATGAGGTCCATGCGCGAAGCCTGACGGGCAGGATAATAACCGAAGAAGACCCCGACCCCGGCGGAAAAAAGCGTGGCCAAAAGGATGGCATCCACGTCGATAGGGCTCATCCATCCGGTCACCATGCCGATCACCTTGGCGGCGCCCACGCCGAGGAGAGTCCCAAAGATGCCGCCGAGAACACTCATGGTCATGGCTTCGGTTAGAAACTGGATGAGTACATCGCGTTCTCTCGCGCCAACCGCCATGCGGATCCCGATCTCCCGGGTCCGTTCGGTTACCGAGACCAACATGATGTTCATGATCCCGATCCCACCCACCACCAGGCTGATGGCCGCCACCGAAGTGAGCAGGATGGTCATGATGTCCATGGTCTTGTCGGCCATCTGGGCATACTCGTCCAGGGCCCGCACCGAAAAATCATCTTCAGCCCCGGGCGGGATGCGGTGTTTCTGCCGCAGAAGCTCTTCCACCTCCCGTTTGGCCTCGTTCACCAAGAGCTTGGACCTGGCGGAGAGACAGATGACATGGACAACCCCCGGCAGGCGTCGGCCATGCAGTTTCCGGGAGAAGGTAGTGTAGGGAACGAACAGGGTGTTATCCTGATCTTTTCCGCGGGGATCGCTCCCTTTGGGCGCAAGGACGCCGATAATGGTGAAGGGGACATTACGGATCCGGATTTTCCGGCCCACAACCGTCTCCCCGGGTTGGAAAAGATTCTGCACCACCGTGGCGCCCAGCACGGCCACGTTTGAGGCCGACCGGAGGTGCTGGTCGGTCAGAAACTCTCCCTCCTTGATCAGCCAGTCCCGCACCACCGGATAACTGGCGGTGGTCCCGTAGACCGTGGTGTTCCAGTTCTTTTCCCCGGCCACAACCTGGGCGGTTTGCAGCGTGATGTGCGTCACCTCGGATACGGCCGGACATTCCCGGGCAATAGCCTGGGCGTCCCTTGCCCTCAAAGTGGGTTTGCTCCCATAACCGCCCCTCACGCCGCCCTGTTTGCTGGAGCCCGCGTAGACCATCAGCATGTTGGCCCCTAGGTCGTTGATCTGCTTCTGGATGCTGGCGTTGGCCCCCCGGCCCACGCTGATCATGACGATGACCGCCCCGATGCCAATGATGATCCCCAGCATGGTCAGCAGGCTCCTGGCCTTGTAGGCCAGCAGGCCACGCAGGGCCAGACGTATGACGGTTTTGAGCATGTCCATCTCAACCCACCTCGTCTGTTTCCATCAGCCCGTCGCGCAGCACGATCCTTCGCCGCACCGAACGGCCTATTTCCGGATCATGGGTCACCAGGACCACGGTGATCCCCTGCTCGTGCAGGGAGCCCAGCAACTTAATAATCTCGCGGCCCGTGCGGGTATCCAGGTTCCCCGTCGGCTCGTCGGCCAGGATGAGGGCCGGTCGGTTCACCAAGGCCCGGGCCACCGCCATCCGCTGTTGCTGGCCTCCGGACAATTGCCGCGGCAGGTGATGGGCCCTGTCCGCCATCCCCACCGCTTCCAGGGCCGCCATGGCCCTTTCGCGGCGGTCCATTACACCCGGACGGTGATACAGCATGGGGAGCTCGACGTTCTCAAGCGCGCTGCATCGGGCCAGCAGGTTGAAGCTTTGAAAGATGAAACCGATGCGCCGGTTGCGAATATCCGCCCTCTGGTTCTTGGAAAGCGAAGAGACATCTTCGCCTTCAAGCTCATAGCTGCCCTGGGTCAGGGTGTCCAGGAGGCCGGCGATGTGCATCATGGTGGACTTCCCGGAGCCGGAAGGCCCCATGATCGCCATAAATTCACCCCGCTGGATTTCCAGATCTATCCCCCGCAGGGCCTCGACCGTCTCTCCTTCCATGGGATATATCCTGGTGACCCCCTCGAAACGGATAACAGGAACCGTCATCACTGGGCTCTTCTGAAGATGTTCATGATGCTGTTGCCGGATTGCTTCGGGGATCCGTCAGAGGCCAGGGCGAGCCCGACGATCACCTTGTCTCCTGCTTGCAGTTCCCCTCCCACAACCTGGGTTTCGATTTCGTTGGATATGCCGACTCTTATGGGCAGGGCCATTGGCCCTTCATCTCCGGCCACATAAACCGTGGCGCGCCGGCCATGCCCGCGTTGGCGCCGTTTGACCGCCTCTTTGAATTGCGCCCAATAGGCCTTAAACTTTTCGCGTTGATCTTCCCGAATTATGTTATAAGTATCCGTAAATACTTGCCTAAAAAAGGCACGCCAGGCCAGAGGCAAATCCCGGGCGTCCTCCGGCAGGGAGTAGGCCGCCTTGAGTTGTTGCTCGCCACGGGCGATGATGCCCGCCAGTTCCCTGGACTGGGCGGGGTCCATGGCAAGGGCCTGGATGGTTTTTTTGTAAAACGGCCTCTCCGTGATGGGGAGCTTCTTTTTGACCTTGGTCTCGCCTATCTTTCCCAGCGGTTTGAATCGCAAGGCGGAGTTGGGGACCTTGAGGGCATCAGCCACTGTGGCCAGTACAATGGTTACGTTGGCGGTCATGCCCGGCCTTAGCAACAAGCTGTCGTTATTCACATCCGCCACGATCTTGTAGGTCACCACGTTCTGGATGGTGGTAGCCGAATTGCGAACCTGGTGGATCTTTGCCTTGAAAACCTTGTCTTGAAAGGCGTCGACCGTGAACTCAACGCCCTGCCCCCGCGTGATTTGGCCGACATCCGCCTCGCTCACATCCACCTCCACCTGCATGCGAGACAGGTCTTCGGCAATGGTGAAAAGAACCGGTGATTGCAGCGTGGCCGCCACGGTTTGGCCCACATCCACGTTCCGCGTGATGACCACCCCATCGATGGGCGATCGGATGGTGCAGTAATTCAGCTTTATTTTAGCCAACTGGAGGTCCGCCTCTCTTGCGGCGATCTCCGCAGAGGCGTACTTTTCCATGGTCAGGGCCATCTCTATCTGGGTTTGGGAGGTGCTTAACCTGGCTTCCGCCATTTGAACGGTGCCCTGGGCGTTGTCCTTGCGGGCCAGGGCAGAGTCCAGCTGGCTGGTGGCAATGGCCTTGCGCTTGGCAAGCTTGACCTTGCGCTGGTAATCAAGCTTAGCCTCCCGGAAGGTGGCGCGGGCCGCGAAGAGTTGGGCCCTGGCACTCTGTTCGTCGGCCCTTGCGGCGGCGGTCTCGTTGCGCATTTTGAGCAGATTCACCCGGGCCTTTTCGAGATGGGCCTTGGCCTGATTCACCTGCCCCGCGTAAATCTCTGGGTCAATGAGGGTGATCACCTGGTCATTTTTGACCACCGAGTTGTAGTCTACATATATTTCCTTAATATTACCCGACACTTGACTGCCGACCTCGACCGTATTCAAGGGGGCCAGCTTCCCGGTGGAGGCCACCGTGGCTTTGATGTTTCCTTTTTCCACCGTCGCGGTGCGGTAGGCGTCCGCGGACCCGTCGCCTCCGTCCATGAAAAGGGCCGTTCCAACGGCGGCCCCGATGAGTAGGACGGCCCCTAACATCCATATTTTTCTCTTTTTCACGAGATACCCTCCGATCAAAGCCGCAGCGATGATAATCAGGACTTCCTGACCCACCACACCGCCGGATGCTCCAACACCACCGAGATAGTCCGTTTCTCCTTCGTCAACGCCTTGTTTAACTTTGTCCGCGACAACCTTGACCACACCATCCAGAACCCATGCAACATCAATGAGATAGAGCGCAAATTCCGTCCGCCCCCTTGGCCAATCCCTGGGCCCGAAAGGTGGGGGCCCGGCTTGCGCCGAGCCCCCGTGGGGTGATTTGGGCGTAGGAAAGGAGACTAGAACACGAAGCGAAACTGCACGCCCAGCAGCCACTCGTTGCCGAGTTCGTTGCCGGTATTGGGGTTGTCGCCGTACTTGTAGTACGAGAACTCGGGGTGGATACCGAAGTTCTTGGTGAACTGGTAGGGCACCGCGATGAAGGCACCCCAACGGGTGGTCTCGTCTTCGGTAGTCCAGGTGTCGT
>JAIPDO010000010.1 GCA_021737645.1 Desulfarculaceae bacterium | reverse complement strand
TCTGGCAGAATGAGCGGGGCGGCTGCTGGGAGGTAGGGCTTGTGTCTCAGCCAACAAGCCCACGGAGGTTCGATTTGGGTTTGGGCTTCACCAACACCACCAAGCCGGTGAACATGAAGGCCATGGCGCTGCCCAAATGGGTGAAGTCCAGCACCATGATCAACGGCGGCGGCAGAAAGATGCCCATGTTGCGCAGCACCTTGGCCGCGCCGGAGACAACCAAGAGCCCCAGCAGGGTCCAGCCCCACCAGGTGTGCGGGCCCCAGGACCAGGCCGAACCAGTGGTGCGGGTGTCCAGGGCCAGGCGCCAGGCCAGCATGCCCAGAAGCAGGGCCGCGGCCAGGTAGTGAATGTCACTGGTGATAAAAAAGTTGGCCGTCCAGGCCAGGCCCGGTATGTCGGCCAAATAGTAGCGCTTGAATATGGGCATCTGGCCAAAGCCACTGAACAGGGCGAAGCCGGTGGCGATGCCGTAGAACCAGCGGGCCACGCGCCCGCCGGGGGAATAGCTCAGCGCGCTCATGACTGGCCTCCCTGCTCGCTGGGTGGCTGGTCTTGGGGCGGCTTCTTACCGAAAAGCTTGGTGAAACCCGCGGCCAGTCCTGCCAAGGGGGCCAGCACCAGGGCGGTGGTGAGGTTTTCAGCGCTTTCCATGCTGTTGGCCACCGGATGCATGGGCGGGCGTCCGGCATAGCCCTTCTTGCGGCGCTTGCCGCCCTGCTTGCCCGCCGCGTTACGGCCCTTGCCCTGGCCTGGGGCCAACTCGGCGTGGGCCTGGTCGATGGCCGCGCTCACCACGGCAAAAGGAACCGGCGAGACGTACACCGTGTTGGTGCCGCCGTTTTCATCCAGCCCGTAAACATAGTCCCGCCAGCTTTCAGGGCTGGCTCCGTCGGCCGTTGCCTTCTCGCGGGCCAGGGCCTCGGCCTGGGCCAGCATCTGGGGCCTGAGGCCGATGCTCTGCACCTGCTCGGGGCACACCTGCACGCACTGGGGCTGCTTGCCTTGCTTGACCAGAGGCAGGCAGCGGTGGCACTTGAACATGACCCCGTTGCCCGCGTAGCTGGGCATGATGTCCAGGTAGACGCCCACTCCGCTCTGGCGCTGGGGAATGTGCCAGGGGCAGACCTGCTTGCACTTGGCCCCGCCCAGACAGACCTCCGGGTCGATGTTCACCACGCCGTTTTTCTCCACCCGCCCGGCTCCGAAGGGGCACAGGTTGGCGCAGGGCGGATTGACGCAGTGCATGCAGCGCCGGGGCACGTGCAGCTCCACGGCCTGGCCCTTGTGCTCAAAGTCCAGGTGCTCCACATACAGAAAATTGTAGGGGGTCAGGCGATCGGAGACGTCCTTGCGCTTGCTCCAGTCCTGGGTGGGCACCCGGGCGGGAAAGGGCTTGGGCATGGGGCTCACCGGGTCGGGCACCGTGTCCTGCCAGGTTTCGCGGCAGGCATCCACGCATTCCTCGCAGCCGATGCACTTGGACAGATCCAGCACGGTGCACAGTTCGTCGCCTTGGGCGGCCTGCACCGCCTGGGGAAGCGCCACCCCGCTGGCCGCCACTGTGGCGGCTGCGGCCAGGCCTCCTCTTAGGAAATTTCTTCGACTAATGGCATTGGCCATGATTAATCCTTTTTGCTTTCGGTCCAGGGCCTGGGGCCCGCTCAAAGCTTGCCCTGAGATAGAGCAAGGGCCGTGCCGAAAGCAGCTTCGCAACATTAAAAGTGATTTATCCTTTAAATCCCACCTGTTATGCCAGGCGCCCCAAAGAGGCTTCCATTAATTAACGTTAACCAAAATTAACAATACGTTAACCTTCCAGGGCCATACCCAACTTCTTCATGCGTTTCCAAAGGGTTACCCGGCTGATCCCCAAACGAGCCGCGGCCTGGGCCTTGTGGCCGCCGGTGGCCTCCAGGGCCTCGGCGATCTCCCGGCGCACGGCCTCGCCCCCGGCCTCGCCGCCGGGCGCGTCGGACAGGGGCAGGCAGGCGTAGTGCTCCCCCACAATGCTGGGGGGCAGGTGCTGAGGCAATATCTCCCCGCCGGGGCAGGTGACAAAGGCGTACTCGATGGCGTTGATCAGCTCGCGCACGTTGCCCGGCCAGGGATGCTCCAGCAAGCGATCCAGGGCAGCGGGGCTGATGCCGGTGACCCCCCTGTCGCTGCCCAGGGCTGTGCGCTCCACAAAGGTGCGGGTGAGCAGGGGGATATCCTCCTTGCGCTTGGCCAAGGGGGGCAGGTAGATGGGTATCACGTTGATTCGGTAAAACAGGTCCTCGCGGAACTGTCCCCTTTCCATGAGCTGGGCTAGGTCGCGGTTGGTGGCGGTTATGATGCGCACATCCACCTTTATGGAACGGTTGGAGCCCACCCGCTCCACCTCGCCCTCCTGCAGGACCCGAAGCAGCTTTACCTGCACCTCGGCGGGCAGATCTCCTATCTCGTCCAGGAACAGGCTGCCCCCGTCGGCGGCCTCGAAGCGTCCGGTGCGGCTCTTTTCCGCCCCGGTGAAGGCCCCCTTCTCGTGGCCGAAAAGCTCGCTTTCCAGCAGGGATGGGTTCAGCGCCGCGCAGTTTACCTTGATGAATGGTCCCTCGGCCCTGGGCGAGCGGCGATGGATGGCTGCGGCGGCCAGTTCCTTGCCCGTACCGCTGGCCCCCAGGATCACCACCGGTGCGGTGGAAGCGGCAGCAGCCTCCAGAAGCTGATAGACTTGCATCATCGCCGGGGATTGGCCGATGAGGCCCTCGTATCCGTAGGAGCGGGTCAGATGGCGTTTGAGCCCGCTGATCTTGCGGTCGCGCTCCACCAGGGGGGTGATGTCGCTCAAGGTTTCCACTCCGCCGATGACCTGGCCCAGCTCATCATGCAAAACCCGTGCGTTTTTAAGCATGTGCACCTGGGAGCCGTCCTTGGTGGTGATGGTGCAGCGGCGGTCCACCACCCTGCCCTTGTCAAACAGGCCGCAGGCCATCTGGCCCTCCTGGTCCTGGCAGGCCAGGCAGGTCTCGGACTCGAACACGGTGCAGGAACGCCCCAGCACCTCTTCCTGGCGGTAGCCGGTGAGGCGCTCGGCGGCCGGGTTCACGAACACCACCTTGCCCTTGGTGTCCACGATGAAAAGGCCCTCGGCCATGGTGTCCACCACCGAGTGCCAGTAGCGGGCGACGTCTTGGGGGGTTATGTCTGCCAAATCAATCTCCCACGTTTGCAGGGTGTTAACGTTAACGTTAATACACGCCATCGCCTAATGCAAGCTTAAGCCCTTGCGTGAAGTTACGGTTAAGACTGCCTGGGCCGCGCCGGTGAGCTTGCGCCCGCCCCCTCAAAAGATTATTTTGGGGCAAAATGGCCGCCAAATTGGGATAGTGGGCTTGCGCATGCTGTTAGGCGTTGTTAAATTAGTTGCACACGGAGAATATATTGAGCACCAACCTACACAATGAGGAACGTCGCCAGTTCGAGCGCCTTCTGCGCCAACAGGGGATGAACCGCCTGGGCGACCGGCTGGCGGTGCTGGAAGCCTTTCTGGACTGCGAAGACCACCTGAGCGCCGAAGGCTTGCAAAAGGACCTGGCCGCCCAGGGCCATCATCTGGAGCCGGAGTTCGTGGCCGCCACCCTGGAGATGCTCACCCGCTTCGGCCTGGCCTCCTGCCGCCGCTTCGACAACCAGCCGGACCTGTTCGAGCACCGCCACCTGGGCGAGCACCACGACCACCTCATCTGCACCCGTTGCGGCTCCATCACCGAGTTTCATCATCCCGAGTTGGAAGAACTCAAGCATGGCGTGGCCAAGGAGCACGGCTTCCATCACCTGAGCCACCGCCTGCAAATCTACGGCCTGTGCGAAAAGTGCCGCCAGCGGCGCACCCCCACCCTGCCGCTTAACCTGGCCTCGCCCGGCGAACGGGTGAGGGTGGAGCGTTTCACGGGCGGCGAGCAGGCCCAGCGGCATCTGGAAGACCTGGGCATCACCCTGGGCTGCGAGCTGGAAGTGATCACCAGCGGCGCCGGGCCCATGGTGGTAGTCGCCGGCGGCACCCGTCTGGCCCTGGGCCAGGGCGTGGCGGGCAAGGTGCAGGTAAGCCTCCTGGACGAAAACGGCCAGGACCACGATCCGTCGGCCGATGAGGAACAGCACCACCGCCGCGGCCGACACCCCAAGGGGCACGCCCACGGCCCCTGGTCTCGCTTGCGCAAACCCAGGCGCCGCTGATACCTTGCGAAACCAACGCCATCTTCATGAAACAGGAGCCCGCCCATGACCCCTGAAGTCACCCTGCGTCAACTGAGGCCCGGCCAACGGGCCGTGGTCAAGAAGGTGGGCACCGGCGGCGAGCTGGGTAGGCGCATGCGCGAGATGGGCCTGTTGCCCGGCACCGAAATACAGGTCATCGGCCGAGCGCCCCTCAAAGACCCGGTTGAAATCAAACTTAGGGGCTACAACCTCACCCTGCGCAACAACGAGGCCGACTTCATCACCGTGGAGATCGGCGAGGCATCGTGAGCCGCCAATACACCATAGCCCTGGCCGGCAACCCCAACGCCGGCAAGACCAGCGTGTTCAACGCCCTAACCGGGGCACGCCAGCATGTGGGCAACTATCCCGGCGTCACCGTGGAATACAAAGAGGGCATCGCCCATCACCAGGGACAAGCGGTTGAGGTGGTGGACCTGCCCGGCACCTACAGCCTCACCGCCTACTCACCCGAAGAATTGGTGGCCCGCAACTACCTCATCGGCCAACGGCCCGACGTGGTGGTGGACGTGGTGGACGCCTCCAACCTGGAGCGCAACCTCTATTTGGCGGTGCAGCTCATGGAGCTGGGAGTGCCCCTGGTCATCTGCCTGAACATGGTGGACGTGGCCAAGACCAGGGGCCTGAAGATCGACGCTGACAAGCTGAGCCGCCTGCTGGGGGTGCCGGTGGTGACCACCGTGGCCCGCCAGAACCAAGGCATGAAGGAGCTATTGGCCGCCGCGGTGGAGTTGGCCGAGAGCGAGCCGGAGTGGCGGCCGCTGAACATCTCCTACGGCAGCGATGTGGATCAGGGGGTGGACGAGGTGGCCACCATCCTGCAAGGGGCCCAGGAGCGCCGGGGCCTCTTGAGCGCCCGCTGGCTGGCGGTCAAATGCCTGGAGGGAGACCAGGAGGTCATCGAGCGGGTCCGGGAGACACCGGAGTTGGCCGAAAAACTCCTGCCGGTATGCGACCGGGTGGCCGGGCACATCAAAAACACCATGGACGACAACCCAGACAGCATCATCGCCGACTACCGCTACGGCTACATCACCGGCATCACCCGCCAGGTGGTCTCCAGCGAACGCGAGGTGCGCATGGACCTCAGCGACAAGCTGGACCAGGTGCTGACCCACCGCCTGCTGGGCCCTCTGCTGCTTTTCGCGGTGCTCTACGGCATCTACAATTTCGTGTTCTGGGCCAGCGAAGTCCCGGTGGTGTTGCTGGAGAATTTCTTCGGGTGGCTGGGCGGCGCGGTGGAAGGCGCCCTGCCCCCCGGCTTGCTGCGCTCGCTCATCGTCAGCGGAATCATCGGCGGGGTGGGCGGAGTCTTGGGCTTCGCGCCGCTGATCGCCTTCATGTTCTTCGCCATCGCCATCATGGAAGACTCGGGCTACATGGCCCGGGTGGCCTACATCATGGACCGGGTGCTCAGGATCTTCGGCCTGCACGGCAACAGCGTCATGGCCCTGATGGTGGGCGGAGGCCTCAGCGGCGGCTGCGCGGTGCCCGGCGTCATGGCCACCCGCACCCTGAAGGACCCCAAGGCCCGCCTGGCCACAATCCTCACCGTGCCCTTCATGAACTGCGGGGCCAAACTGCCGGTGTACAGCCTTCTTATTGCCGCCTTTTTCGCCCACCGCCAGGCGGAGATGCTCTTTCTGCTCACCCTGATCTCCTGGGGCCTGGGCCTGGGCGCGGCCAAACTGCTGCGCGTCACCCTGCTGAGGGGCGAGCAAGCCCCCTTTGTCATGGAGCTGCCTCCCTACCGGGCCCCCACCATCAAGGGCCTGGTTATCCACACCTGGGAGCGCACCTGGCAGTACGCCAAAAAAGCGGGCACCATGATCCTGGGGGTGAGCGTGTTGATGTGGGCGGCCATGAGCTTCCCAGGGCTGCCCCAGGAACAAGACGCCGCCTGGCAGCAGCGCATCAGCGCCGCCCCCAGCGCCGAGGCGCGCCTGGAGTTGAAGTCCAACCGGGCCCAGGACGAGCTGGCGGGCACCATCGCCGGACGAGCGGGGCGCGCCCTGACCGTGCTCACCAACCCCCTGGGCTTCGACTGGCGGGCCAACGTGGCCCTGGTGGGGGGCTTCGCGGCCAAGGAGGTCATTGTCAGCACCCTGGGGGTGGCCTACAGCCTGGGCGAGGTTGACCCGGAGCACTCCCAGAGCCTGAGCAAGCGCCTGGCCGCGGAAAAAGGCTGGAACCCCCTGAAGGCCTTCTCACTGATCATATTCGTGATGGTCTACGCCCCCTGCCTGGCCACCGTGGTCATGATACGCAAAGAGACCGGCACCTGGCGCTGGGCCTTGTTCTCGGTGGGCTACAACACCCTCATCGCCTACCTGTTGGCCCTGGCCGTTTTCCAGGGCGGGCGGGCCTTGGGCCTGGGATAGCCTCATGTGGCAAGGGATAATAGTGGCCGTGGTGGTAGGCTTGGCCGCCCTGTGGGTGGGCCGCAGGCTTTACCGGACTATGCGTAGCGCCAAGAACCAAAGCGCCGGGTGCGGCTGCGGCTGCGAAGGCACCTGCCATCAGCCCCAGCCCCTGAGTGGGCCCGAGCCGCCCGCCTGCCACAGTTGCCTGCAACGCCCCGAGGATATCGATAAGCCTAAAAGCTAACCGGCCGGCAGCTCAATGACGAAGGTGGTGTGAGGGGCATCCTGTTTGTGGGCCACCCTGCCCCCCCAAGGCTCCAGGGCCTCGGCCGCCAGGAACAGGCCCAAGCCGGCATGGTCACCGCCCTTGTCACCCGCAAAGGGCTTGAACAAATCGGCGGCCATCTGTGCCGAAGGGCCGGGGCCGCTGTCGCTGATCTCCAGGCCGAACCAACCGTCTTGTTTGAAGTTGCGCACCGCAACCCAGGGTTGCTCGGTGCCCCGCACCGCATCCACCGCGTTGGCCAGGATGCTGTTCAGGGCCAGGGCCGCATCGGCGTAGGAAGCCTTGGGCCATCCTAGGTCCGGGCTAAGCTCCCGGTTCAGGGTGAGCTCATGCTTGAAAAAAAGTTCGCCTTTCCAGAAATCCAGTTGCTCACCGGCCAGTTTGGCCAGGTCCAGGGGCTCGGCGTCTCGGCGTTGGTTCACCAGGCTGCGCGCGGCCAAGAGGTCCACCTCCCCCATAAGTCGATCCAGGCCCTGGCGGACCGAGCTAAGGCGCGCCTCCAGCTTATCCGACTCGCCACGATTCAGGGCCAACTGGGCCAGGTCCAGAGGCAGGGATATCATCTGCACCGCACCGGAAAGATTGTGCACCACGCCGGGCAGCAGGCGAGCGGTGATGATAATCCGCTCCCGTTGCAAAAGCGCGTCGACCACGGGCCGGCTCATATCAGTCCGGGAGGTCAAAGTGGCTCCTAACCATGAAGCTTAGTTTGTTATTTCTTGGGGGGGCCCGGAGTAAATATCTTGATGGACCTCCCTGTGGTTCTTCTCCAGCATCTGCAAAAACCCCTCCACCACCATGGGATCAAATTGTGAGCCCGCGCAATCCTTGAGTTCGTGGATCGCCTGGGGCATGGAGCGAAGAGTCCGGTAGGAGCGGTCGCTGGTCATGGCGTCGTAGGCATCGGCCACGGCCACCACCCGGGCCAGCAGGGGGATGTCCTTGCCTCCCAGGCGGTCGGGATAGCCATTGCCGTCCCAGCGCTCATGGTGGTGGCGCACGATATGGCGTTCGTCCTGGCTCAGGTCCATGGCCCGCACTATGGACTCGCCGATGGCCGGATGGCGCTTGATCTCTTGGTATTCCGTAGCGGTCAGCTTGGTTTCCTTGAGCAGGATGTGATCCTTGATGCCGATCTTGCCGATGTCGTGCAGATAGCCCGCGAACTTGAGCGACTCTATCTGGTGCAGTTCCAGGCCCATCACCTCGGCGGTCAATACCGCCAGGCTGGTAACCCGGCGGCTGTGCTGGCGGGTGTAGGGATCCTTGGCTTCCATGGCCCGCACCAAGGCCCCCAGGGTGGAGTGCAGGTTGGAGGCCATGGACTCGTACAGGGCAATGTTCTCCACGCTCAGCGCCGCCTTTTGCAAAAGGAAGCGGCTCAAAAAAACGTCCTCGCCCCTAAAGGGCAGGCCGCCGCGCTTTTCGCCCATCACCAGCAGGCCCAGGTTTTGTTCGTGGATCATGATGGGCAGGCAGAGCATACTGCCGCTCACCGAAAGCAGTTGGTCGGCTTTTTCCGGAGACTCAAGGTGGCCCATCACCGGCTTGCCCCCGGCGGCCGCCTTGCCGAAAAGGCCCTGGCCCAACTGCCCGGCCACCTGGCCCACCACCTCGCCATCAAAACCGGAAACGGCGATGACCACCAACTGGCCGCCGGCCGGTTCCAACAACAGCACCGCGGTCTTGCCCGCCTCCAGGTTGGTGGCCGACAGGTCGGCGATGCCTTGGTAGATGGCCTCGGAGGTGTGCATGTGGTCGATGGCTTCGGAGATCTGGTGCAGCACCTGCTGTTCGCGCACCCGACGGCTCAGCTCCTGGTTCAGGCGCTCGATGCGCTCCTGGTGCTTCAGGCGCTCGGACAGGCGCAGGTTTTCCTGCAACAAGCGGTGCTCGCGCACCACCCGCTCCAGGGTGGCCTTCACCTGGTCCAGGTTGAAGGGCTTCACCAAAAAGTCGCTGGCCCCCTGGCGCATGGTGTCGATGGCCGCGTCCAGGGAGGGGAAGCCGGTCATGATCACCACCGGCAGGGTCTTGTCCAATTCCTTGAGCTGGGCCAGAAGCTCCACCCCGTTCATGCCCGGCATCTTCAGGTCCAAAAAGGCGCAGTCGAACTTGCCCGGCTGGAACTTTTCCAGGGCCTCGGGGCCGCTGGCGGCGGTGGTCAGGGAATGGTTGTTCAGGCTGGTGAGGTATTCAGCCAGGGCCTCGCGAATATTTGGCTCGTCATCCACCAGCAAAATGGAAAGCCGTCCCGGGCTATTTCCGGATGAAGCCGGTGTGGCGTTATTCACGGCATAGACTCCTACGTCCACTCAGACTGCCTAGTGAAACCCAATTCGTGAAGCTTTTATTCCACCCCCCTGGCACGGCGGCAAGCTTATCCCAAAATATTAACACATGCCGATGGGTTAAACTAGCGTGGTCAATTCGTCTAAGGTCCCTTGTTTCTTGGCATGCCGCCGATCGAAGGCTATAATGCAACATCGTTAATTTCGCTTTTTTCCAAAAGCAAGGGACGGCATGCCGTGGAACCTTCACCGCAGCAATTAGAGCAGATGGCCGAAATCTGGGCGAGCCAAGCCCAAGACGACGGACCGGTGGTCGACTACAGCGACCCCAGCTTCAGCGTTCCCTTGGGAGTAGCGGTCCATCCCGTGGACCCCGACACCTTGGCCGAACTATTCCTGGCCCGGTGGGGCTGGGCCCAATGGGTGCGCATATACGCCAAGCCTCCCCAGGCGATCCTGGCGGCCAGCCGCCTGGCCATGGCCCAGGGCAAACCCAAGACGGTTTCCTGGATGGCTCCGGGCACCGGCCGGCCCTTGTCCTCTCCCGGCGAACAGCCGGGAGTGGCGGTGCTGCGTTGCGACTGGACCCCCGACGCCGAGGAGGCCGGCTTCAACGCCTCCGAGGCCAAACGCCAAGACCTGCTCTTGGTGGTGGACGAATCCACCACCGGCATCCGCCTGGCCCAGGGGGGCGCTTGCGCGGCCTATGGCCTGGAACCGGACGCGGTGCTGTGGGCTCCCACCCTGCCCGGCGGGCGCACCCTGGGCCTTTTGGCCGGCAAGGGCGAGGCGCCGCCGGAGCCCGCGGAAAAGGCTCTGCCCAGCCTAGAGGCCAGGGAGGCGGCCGCGGTGCTTTTGGACCTTTCCCACCGCCACGACATTCCCGCGGCCATGGAGGCCCTGGGGCGCAACCTGACCATGGGCATGAACTATTTCAGCCGCCAAGCGGGCCTAAGCGACGAAATCGACCTGGAAGGGCCCTTGTCCCTGCCACGGCTAACCGGCCGCCGGGTTTGGGCTTTCATGGCCCTGGCCGCCGAGGAGAGGCTGCGCCTGTCCCCCCTGGTGCTGTTCGACTCCGTGTTGGACCAAGAAGACGCCCAAGAACTGGTATGGCCCCGCCTGGCCAGGGCCTGCGCCCGGCTTAAAGTCTTGCCCGAGGGCGAGATGGCCCCCTTGGGCTGGCGGGACGCCGGTCCCAGCAGCTGCCACGCGGTGAGTGACATCCTTAAAAATATCGAAGGTTAACCCGGAGAATGCCCCATGCGCTGGTTATGCGCCCTGCTGCTTTGCCTGGCCCTGATGGCCGGGGCCGCCGATGCCCAAGCCGGTGACGGCCCCATTGTTTCGCTCCTGGCCAAGCCCGAGCAGGTGACGGCCGCCCCCGGCGAAGCGTTTAAGCTGGATTTGGTGCTTACCATCGCGCCCAAGTTCCACATCAACGGCCCCTCGGCCGGAGACGCGGGACTGATTCCCACCAAGGTCAAGCTCACCGCCCCGGCGGGGCTCAGCTTCGTCCCGCCCGCCTACCCCAAGGCCCAACAGGTGCGGGTGCAGTTCACCGATCAGCCGGTGGACATGTACAGCGACGAGGTGGTCATCGGCCTTACGGGCAAGGCCGCCACAGGTATGAAACCCGGCGTCTATGTGGTCAAGGCGATGGTCTCCTACCAGGCCTGCGACGACATGGTCTGCCACATGCCCGCCGGGCAGGAATTGTCATTTAAGATAGAGGTGGCCCCAAGGCCGTGAGTTAGCCCAGGCTAGTCGTCTTTCATCAGGCGCCGCTTGATGAGCTTCATGAGCACATAGCTGACCGCCAGCACCGCCAGCACCAGCACCACCACCATCTGCAGGCCCTTGAACAGGTCCAGCCGGTCAAAGATGATCCCCCCGAAAAGATAGCCCAGCCCGCCGAAAACAAGGCACCAGGCCAAAGACGAAACGAAGTTGAGCAGCACGAAGCGCCACACCGGTATGCCGGCCATGCCGCAGGCCAGGGGTATGATCATGCGAAAGCCGATCAAAAAACGCGACAGCAGGATCAACAGCACCGCGTGCCGCCGGATCAGCCGACGAGCCTCCACCGCCTTGCGGGCGATGGAACTGGACCAGGTGAACACCTCTGCTCCCCGCCAGCGGCCCAGGGCGAAAAAAAATTGGTCCCCGATGAAACCGCCCAACATGGCGGTTAGGGCTACATAGTAGGGATTGAGCAACCCCTTGCGGGCGGCGATGCCCGCCAACATGAAAAAGGTTTCCCCCTCGAAAAAAGTCCCCACGAACAGGGCCCAGTATCCGTGTTCGGTTATGGCTTGTTGTATTACCGACAGGTCCATGGGTTCGTGCCGTGCTGGTTGAGTAAAAAAATTCGTGCCAAGGGGGCCAACGAGCCTTAAATATAAGTGAGAGGTAATAACATGACCACCACCGAAAGTAAAAAACATCCTTGCCCCGATTGCCGCGCCTGCCAGGGATGCTCACCCACCCGTTGCAGCCTGTGCCGGGGTGAGGGGGCTGAAAGCGCGCAGCGCCGTTTTGACGGCCTCTCCATTGCCGAGCAGTGCGCCCTTTACGACGCGGTGAACCGGGGCGAGGCTCCGGAAGGCGACTACCGCCCGGAAGCGGAAACCTTCGCCATCCTCAAGCCCGCATAAGCCCCGCGGCCTTTTGAGCCGAGTTCAGTCGAAATAAGAGAAAGATAGTTGACCCGCTGACCCCCAAAATGAAATCCTAGTTGAACGATTAGGTTCTAATCAACCAAAGGAGGGAAATATGTTCAAGGTCCTAGAGGGAAGCGGCGGGAACGTGCTGGGCGCGGAAATCAGCGGGGCCTACACCGTGCAAGATGTGGAGCAGTTCGAAAAGGCATGTGAAGCCGTGATTGCCCAGGGCCACGACAAGGTCAATATCCTGGTGAAGCTAGACCAAATGCAGTGGAGCAAGGTGGAGCCCAAGGCCTTTTTCAAGGACTCCAAATACGCCCTGGGTCACATCAAGCAGATGCGTCACCTGGCCATCGTGGGCGACAGCAAGTTGGAAGAGGTCATGGTCAAGTTGGACAACATGATTTTCGGCCGCGAAAAGAAAGAACTGATCGAGAAATATTTCGATGTGGCCGACATGGACCAGGCCTGGGAGTTCGTCCGCTCGTAGGCCGCCGACCCCGTTAGTTATCTCAAAATGACCGGGTGGGTCCAGCCGCGCCTCGCACGGGGACGCGGCTGGCCCTCGCCCGCCGGGAAGGGGCCTAACGGCCCTTGGCGGCGGCGGTGGAGCCTATGCGCTCCATGGCTTCCAGAGCCGCCTCAATGTCTTCGGCGGTGTTGAAGGCCCCCAGGCTGAAACGGATGGCCCCGTGGGGCGAGGTGCCCAGGTCCTGGTGCAGCAGCGGGGCGCAGTGCAGGCCCGAGCGCACCGCGATATCAAAGTCACCGTCCAGGATGTCGGCCACGTCGCCGGCCCGCATTCCCTTTACATTGCAGCTTAAAAGAGGCAGGCGTTCGCCCGGCCCTTGGGCGCAGTAAAGCTCGATGCCCTGGGTGGCGGCCAATCCTTGGGCCAGGCGGGCGCAAAGCTCACGCTCCCGGCTCAGGGCCTGCCCGTGCTCCGGGGTGGCCAGATAGTCCAGGCTCTGGCCCAGACTCAGCACCCCCAGCAAGTTGATGGTGCCCGCCTCCAGGCGATGGGGGTAATCCATGGTGTGCACCAGGTTGATGGAATCCACCCCCGTGCCGCCGTAGCGGGTGGGAAGCGGATTCACCCTGGGGCTGAGTACCAGGCCGCCGATGCCGGTGGGGCCCAACAGGGATTTGTGACCGGTGAAGGCCAGCCCCCCCACGCCCCACTTCTCCAACTCGATGGGATAAAGCCCGGCGCTTTGGGAGGCGTCCAGCAGCAGCTCCACCCCGTGCTCCCGGCACAGGGCGGCGATCTCGGCCACCGGCTGCACCGTGCCAAACACGTTGGAGGCGTGGTTGACCATTACCAGGCCGGTGTCCGGCCTGAGGGCGGCGGCCACCGCCTGAGGCTCCACGTAGCCCTGGGAGTTGAAGGGCACCAGATCCAGGGAGATACAGCCCTGCTCGGCCAAATGGTGCAGGGGCCGAAGCACCGAGTTGTGCTCCAAGCGGGTGCTCACCACGTGGCAAGGCTCTTGGGTCAGGCCCATGATCAGGGTGTTGAGGGCGTCGGTGGCGTTGTAGGCAAAGCAGACCCGCCATCCCTCTCCGCCGCCGAAAAAGCGGCGCACCTTGCGCCGCACCGCATCCACCTCGTACTCGGCCTCCACGGCCAGGTCGTAGCCGCCCCGCCCTGGCGAGGCCCCGGCCTCAAGATATTGCTCCAGGGCCCGGCGCAGGGGCTCGGCCGGTTTGGGAAAAGCGGTCGCCGCGTTGTCCAGGTAGATCATTGCTAAACCCGAATGGTGGGCTGGAGGTTAGTTGCAGGTCTTGGGGTTGGGCAGCCCGGCCAACCGGCGGGCTCCATATTTCAAGCCACCGGGAAACAGGCCCTCCAGCTCCAACAGGCTCAGCCCGGTCCCCTTTTTAAGCTTACTGTTGAGGGGAGCCCGTCCATTGTACGCGTAAAAATCGCGAAAAAACCGGATCACCTTCCAGTGGTCCTCGCTGAGGTTTTCCAGACCAGCCTCCTTGGCCAGCTCCCGGACCGCCTCTTCGCTCCAGTCTTCAAAGTCCCAGAAAAAATTTTCCGAGTCAAAAATAATCTCTTTACCGGCCACGACACGAGCGTGCCGGCCAAGTTGAGCATTGGCTCCATCTTGGCCGGCACGCGTGTTCATTGCTTAGGTCCGTATCGCTTCTAGGCGCCGGCGGCCGCCAGGGCTGCCTTCACCCGCTCCGGGGTGGCCGGAAGGGTGGTGATGCGCACGCCGGTGGCGTCGTCGATGGCGTTGAGCACCGCCGGGGCGGTGGGCACCATGCACATCTCGCCCACGCCGGTGGCCCCTAGGGGACCGGTGTTGCGCGGGGTCTCCAGCACGATCACTTCCATGTCAAAGGAGGTGGCCATGGTGGGGAACTTGAAGGAACGCCAGTCGTGGGTCTTGCCGGCGATGTACTCTTCACGCAGGGCATAGCCCACGCCCATGTCCATGCCACCTTCCAACTGGCCTTCGAGGTTCTGGGGATGGATCACCTTGCCGGCGTCCACCGCGGTGGTCATCTTGAGCACCTTGACCTCGCCGGTTTCGGTGTTCACCTCCACCTCGGCCAGCTGCACCGCGTGCACCTGGGTCTCGAAGTTGGGGCCTTGGCCGGTCTCCGGGTCCATGGGGGTGGCCTCGATGTTCTTCTTGCGGCCGATGAAGCGTCGGGACTTGCCGGCGTCTTCCAGTTCCTTGCCGGTCTTGGCGCCGGTGGCGGCCATGGCCTCCTTGAGCTGCTCCAGGCCGTTGACCAAGGCGTTGCCCATCATGTAGGTGATGCGGCTGCCCGCGGCCGGGCCCGAGGCGGCGGTCACGTCGGTGTTGCGGGTGTTCAGGCGCACCTTGTCCATGGTCAGGCCCATCACCTCGCAAACAATCTGGGTGAGCATGGAGTCGTTGCCCTCGCCGGGGTCGGCCACGGCGCCGAATACGCTCACGCCGCCGTCATCGTCCAGCTCGACCGCCACGATGGAGGCGTCGCCGGGGCCGCCGATGCCGAAGGAGCCGCAGCCCAGGCCCACGCCGTACTTGAGGGTGTCGGTGGATTTGGCCTCGGCCTCTTTCATGGCCCGCTCATAGTGGGGACGCATGGCGTCCATCAGGGCGGGAATGGGCCACTGCTCCACCTTTTGACCGGTGGAGACGCCCTGGCCAACTTCCAGGAAGTTGTTGTAACGGAATTCCAGGGGATCCACGCCCATTTTACGCGCCAGCATGTCCAAGGTGGACTCCATGGCGAAGTTCTGCTGCGGCGGTCCCGCGCCCCGGGCCGCGCTACCCCAGGGATTGTTGGTGTAGGCCAGGCGCGCCTTGATGTCCAAGGCGGGCATGTGATAAGCGCCGGTGAGCATCCACAGAGCGCGCAAGGCCACCACGTGGCCGATGGAGTAGTAGGCGCCGTTGTCCACCACAAAGTCGTTGGCGTAGGCGGTTATCTTGCCATCGGCGTCCGCGCCCATCCTGGTGCGCATTTTAAAGGAGTGGCGCTTGGAGGATGCCAGCATGGACTCGGCCAGGGAGGGAATGTAGCGGATAGGCCGATTGAAGTGCATGGCCGCCGCGCCGGCGATGCCCTCGGTGATCACGTCGATCTTGATACCGAACTGACCGCCCGCGAAGGCCTCTTCATAGCGCATGTTCTCCTGGCCCAAAGCTTCTTGCAGCATACTCAAGTGCATGTGGATGTTGATGCTGCGGCCCACGATGACCAGCTTGTCCTCGCCGTCTTCGTCCTTTTCCCAATAGGCCAGGGAAATTTCGGGCTCCAGAGGGGCCTGGTGCACGAACTGAGTAACGAACTCACCTTCCACCACCGCGGCGGCATTGGCGAAGGCCGCCTCGGCATCGCCCTTTTTAATGGGCTGCTCAAAGCACATGTTGGGGATGTCGTCGTGCAGCTGGATGGCGCCTTCGGCCATGGCCTGGTCGGTGTTTTCCAGCACCGGCAAGGGCTCCAACTCCACCTTGATGGCCTCGGCCGCGGCAACAGCCTGGGCATGGGTCTCGGCGGCCACCGCCACGATGGGATCGCCGATGTAGCGCACCTTGTCGGTGCACAGCACCGGGCGGTCGGCCATGATGTACTTGAGGATGTTGGTGCCCTTGATATCCCCTGCGGTCAACACGCCGGCCACGCCGGGCATCTTTTCGGCCTCGGAGGTGTCGATGGATTTGATCTTGGCGTGAGGCAATTCGCTGCGCACCACGGCCAGTTCCAGGGCGTCGGAAATCTTATAGTCCGCGCCGAAGCGGGCCAGGCCGCAAGCCTTGATCATGGCCGTGGGCCGGGGATGGGAAGTGCCCAGCATGGGGGCGCCGGCCTCGGGGTAAAGGTCCTCGGGCTTTTGCTCGCCGCGCAGGAAGCTGGCGGCCAGTTGCACCGCTTCCACGATCTTTTTGTAACCGGTGCAGCGGCACAGGTTGTGGCTCAGGGCCTTTTTGATCTCTTCCACTGTGGGGTTGAGATTCTGGTCCAAAAGCCCCTTGGTGGCCATGATCATGCCCGGGGTGCAGAAACCACACTGCACCGCGCCGGACAAGACGAAGGCCTCCTGGATCAGATGCGGGTTTTCCGGGGTGCCTAGGCCTTCAACGGTGATGACTTCGGCACCGTCCAATTTTACGACCTTGGCCAGGCAGGAACGAACCGACTTGCCGTCCACCAAGACCATGCAAGCGCCGCATTGGCCTTTGCGGTCGCAAGACTGCTTGGTCCCGATGAGGTCCATATCTTCCCGCAAAATATCCAATAAAACTGTCTTGTCATCGGCCACAAACTCATGCTTGCACCCGTTAACCGTCAAACTAATTTTCTTCATAATAAACTCCTACTTCCTCGGCGTAGAACTCCTATAAACAGTTGACAGGACTTGGTGGTCAAACCGTACAACACGCTTTTATGGGCGTGCTAAATATGACACATCAAAGAGTATAACGCTAGTTTTGCCGCCACCCTATACGTTTGTTATTTTTAACATATATGAGGGATGCCTCGGCTCACAATCAGCCACAGGATTAAGTTTAACGCTTAACCTGGCGAGTATACCCCGATTATCCCTGCAAAAGGGGGTGTCCGCTTGAACAGAAATTATTTTGCCACAAGGCGCGCCCGGAATCAAAGCCCTTTCCCGCAGGAAGACGCCGAGGAAGGATGCTTGTTAATTTGACTAGTTAGCCCACCGAACAGTTGCGGAGGCGCCGTGGGTGTGCTATCCATTAGGCATAAACCACCGCCCCAGCCGGGGCGGCCCCCGCCGCAAGGAGGCCTGCTATGTCCCGCGCACCCGCCGTGGCCGGCCGTTTCTATCCCGGCCAGCCCGACGAACTTGAATCCACCGTCCGGCAATACCTGGACCCCAAGGCCCGGCCCCAACCGGCCCTGGCCGTGGTCTGCCCCCATGCGGGCTATGTGTTCTCCGCCTCGGTGGTGGGCAAGGTGCTCAGCCGGGTGGAGGTGCCCCGGCGGGTGGTGGTCATGGGGCCCAACCATCAGGGCCTGGGCGAGAAGGCCGCGGTGATGACCCGTGGCTCCTGGCGCACCCCCTTGGGCGAGGTGCCGCTGGACGCCGAGCTGGGCGGCGAACTGCTTGCACGCAACGCCATGGTGCGCGAGGACGACCTGGCCCATCAGTACGAGCACTCCCTGGAGGTGCAGGTGCCTTTTCTCCAGGTGCTGCGGCCCGATCTCTTGCTCACCCCCCTGTGCCTGTCCATGCTCACCTACGAGCAGTGCGAGCAAATGGGCCACGACCTGGCCGGGGCCATCAAGGCCATGGACTCTCCGGTGCTCATCATGGCCAGCACGGACATGACCCACTATGAATCCGCCCAAAGCGCCAAGGGCAAGGACAATCTGGCCCTGGAGCAAGTGCTGGCCCTTAATCCCCAGGGCCTGTATAACACCGTAGCCACCCGGCGCATAAGCATGTGCGGCTTTTTGCCCACCACCGTGGCCCTGGCCGCGGCCCGGCAGCTAGGGGCCAAAGACGCCGAGTTGGTGGCCTACACCCACAGCGGTCAGGTAACCGGCGACAACGACCAAGTGGTCGCCTACGCCGGGCTAATAATAAAGTAATTACATTAACCACGTGCGCCCCCTGGCCGGGGCGTATCCCTGGGAAAGAAATCATGGACAAGGTTATTGACAACACCCCCCGGGTGCGCACCCGCTTCCCCCCATCGCCCACCGGGGCCCTGCACTTGGGAGGGGCCAGAACCGCGCTTTTCAACTGGCTTTTCGCCCGCCACCACGGCGGGGAATTCGTCCTGCGCCTGGAAGACACCGACCGCAAGCGCTCCAAGGACGAGCACGTCGAGGGCATCTTGGCGGCCATGGACTGGCTGGGCCTGGACTATGACGAAGGCCCCTTTTACCAGACCAAGCGACTGGAGCGTTACCGCGAGGCCATCGACCAGTTGCTGGAGCAAGGCCGGGCTTATTGGTGCCACTGTTCGCCCGAGGAGCTGACCAAAAAGCGCGAGGCGGCCATGGCCGTGGGCGGCAAACCCATGTACGACGGCGCCTGCCGGGACAAGAACCTGGGCCCCGCACCGGGGGCGGTGGTGCGCTACAAGGGCCCCCGAACCGGCAGCACCACCTTTAACGACCTGGTCAAGGGGCCTATCACCTTTGATCACAAGGAGTTGGACGACCTGATCATCCTGCGGTCCGATGGCTGGCCCACCTATCACCTAGCCGTGGTGGTGGACGACATCGACATGGACATCACCCATGTGATTCGCGGCGACGACCATGTGAACAACACCACGCGTCAGATTTTGCTCTACCAGGCCCTGGACGCCGAACTGCCCCAGTTCGCCCATGTGCCCATGATCCTGGGCAAGGACAAAACCAAGCTCTCCAAGCGCCACGGAGCCACCGCGGTGATGGACTACCGCGAGATGGGCTATCTGCCCGAGGCCATGCTCAACGCCCTGGCCCGCCTGGGCTGGTCCCACGGCGACCAGGAAATGTTCTCCCGCCAGGAGTTGATCGAGTTCTTCGGGCTCAACTCGGTGGGCCGCAGCGCGGCGGTTTTCGACACCGACCGCCTGCTGCACCTGAACCAGCGCTATATTCAAGAAAGCGACCCCGCCCGCCTGGCCGAGCTTTTGCCGCCTTTCCTGGCCCAGCGGGGCATCACCGAATATGACCAGGCAGTGCTGCTTAGCTGTCTGCCCGAGTTGACTCCCCGGGCCAAGACCCTGGTGGAGTTGGCCGACTGGGCCGAGCCCTACCTGGTGGACGAACCGGTCATGGACCCCAAAGCGGTGAAAAAGTTCCTGGGGCAGAATCAGGTCCCGGTGCTGGAGCGAGTTCTGGCCATGGTGGAGGCCAAGGGCGTGGACCGGCCCGAAGAATTGGAGTTGGGCATCCGAGACTTGGCCGAGGAACTGGGCCTGAAACTGGGCGGCGTGGCCCAGCCGGTACGGGTGGCCCTTACCGGGCGCACCTTCAGCCCCGGTATTTTCGAGGTCATGGGCATTCTGGGGGCCGAGTTGGTTAAGGCCAGATTAAATAGGGCCTTGGCTATAGCCGCAAAATAGGAACTCTGGTAAAAAAGACCTTGACGCCGCCAGCCTGAGGCTATAAATCAGTGCGTACCTGCTGGCGGATCGTCTAACGGCAGGACTGCAGACTCTGGATCTGCCTATCCAGGTTCGAATCCTGGTCCGCCAGCCATAAATATGTTTGTGCAAGGTCCCATCGTCTAGTGGTCTAGGATATCGGCCTCTCACGCCGAAGACACGGGTTCGAGTCCCGTTGGGACTGCCAAATAAAATCAAGAGGGTGCAGCCACATGGCTGTGCCCTCTTTTTTTGTTTGGCTACAGTTATCATCGGTCTATCATGCCCGATTTATTGATTTGGACCTGGCCTTGAAGTCAATGACCTTGGCTCGCCCGCGTCCCAGGCTATCCACGGCACCCCTTACCTCTTCTAACCCGAGCGTCCTCAAGTACTCCGTTGTAGTGGTGGGGCTCTGATGCAGTCTTTGCTGGCAGAGAAGGCGCTCGGTAAGGATGGACCCGTAAAGGATTAAAATTTTGACCTGAAAGCCGTGAGGGGCCGGTAAATTCGCCGATCAGGCAGAATGGCCTCAGTACGCACATCCATGGCGTAAAGGCGACCGTGGAAGCTCACTTCATTTTTCTGGTTCTGCCAGACCGGCTTGGACCAAATGACGCCATGGCTGGAGTAGCCCAAATCCGTTGGCTGTTCTTCAACTTTTTGGCCTGGAGATTATTTGCCCTCATAGCGTAAGGTGGTTTTCATGTCACCTAAAGTAGGGTCCAGCCATCTGGCCATTTGGCTTATGGCCAAGGCCGGGGTAGCCAGGAAAAAGCATAATGAGTTGAAAACGCTCTACGCCTCAGAGGCCTACCGGGAGTCCCTGTCGCGCAATCCCCAGGTTCAGATCGTGGAACAACGCTGGTCCCTGGAGTTTGACCAAGGCCTGCTGATGAGCCCCATTTAAGCGCCCTCCCCCCAAAAACAGGCGCGCCGCCCGAGCCGGACGGCGCGCTTTTGGTTTTTACATCGGCCCTAGAAGGCCGCGGCGTATATCTGCTCCACGTCGGCCTCGGTGAGGTCCCGGGGATTGGGTACGAACAGGCGGGCCTGGGCCATGCCGCCCTGCACCAGCTTGGGCAGGTCGTCGCGGCTGACCCCATAATCAGTGAGCTGCGGCGACAGGTTCACCGCCTCCATGAGCGAGTAAACCGCCTCCACCGAAAGGGCGGCGGCCTCATAGGGCGACAGGCCGGTGACGTCTTCGCCCATGGCCTCGGCGATGTTGGCGAACTTCTCCAGGTTGCCGCTCAGGTTGTAATTCATCACATGCGGCAGCAGGATGGCGTTGGAGCGGCCGTGGGCCATGTGGTACTCGGTGCCCAAGACGTAGGCCAAACCGTGCACCGCGCCCAAACCGCCGCTGGCAAAGGCCGAGCCGGAGAGGTTGGCGGCCAAGAGCATGTTGTAGCGGGGCAACAAGTTGCTGCCCTTGGCATAGGCCTGGGGCAAATGCTTGGCGATCATGGCGATGGCCTGCAGGGCCAGGATCTCCGCGTAGGGGGTGCTGCTCACCGCGACGTAGGTTTCTATGGCGTGCACCAGGGCGTCCATGCCGGTGTCGGCGGTAACCGTGGGCGGCACGGACAAGGTCAGCTCGGGGTCCAGGATGGAAACGTCGGGCAGCAGGTAGTCGCTGAACACCACCTTCTTGGTGTTCACCGCCTCGTCGGTGAGCACCATGACCCGGGTGGCCTCGCTGCCGGTTCCCGCCGTGGTGGGCACCAAGATCAGCGGCGTGCCCTTTTTGGGCACCATGTCGATTCCCACGTAGTCCAGCACCGAACCGGGGTTCACCGCCAGGTTGGACACGATCTTGGCCGAGTCCAGGGAGCTGCCGCCCCCCAGGCCCAGGCACAGGTCGTAGCCGCCCGCCCGGAACTCGCCGGCGCACTGGTCGATGACCCTGGCCGGGGGCTCGGGCAGGATGCCGTCGAACACCCCCACCTCCAGGCCCTCGGCGCTCAGAGCGTCGCGCACCTTGTCGGTCAGGCCCGCCTTGACCACCCCGGCGTCGGTGACCACCAGGACCTTCTTGGCCCCCAGCTTTTTGGCCTCCACCCCCGCCTGGGAAATTACCCCCTTGGCCAGCAGAGTCTTTTTGCTCGCCAAAAACGTGCTCAACTTATCCGTTTCATAAAAAGTGGTTTTCACGCTCAACTCCTTGCTACGCCAAATTTCTTATTTAGCCATTCGGAGAAGTTTCCCACGATCCCCTTGGGCAGGAAGATGATCCTCACCAACAGCACCCCGCCGAAGAAGATCTCCGACACCCCCAAAAAGCCGGTGTCAAAACTGATGCGGTTTTTTTGAGACCCGAAGCCAGGGTGATCTGGTCGAGGTTCACCGCCTCGCCTTGCTCACTAAGGAGAAGCAACAGCCTGAGGCCCTTTTCCAGACTCTTTACACGGTCGTTGCCGGATCGGGGCAAGTCCTACTCCGCGGTCTGGGAGAGCATGGCCGAGGCCCGGCCCAACCTGCTACACCCCTTTGCCCAACCCCAATTGAGTTTGCGAGTCAAACTGATAATCAGCCGGATCGCCAATCAGGGATACCTCGGGCATGCCCACCGGCGGCTCGTTCTTCAGCGAGACGCACAAGTCAAACGCAAGGTTCACCTTGTCCTCATCGCCTTCAATGGCCAGGTGCACTGAGCCCTCCGAGCCCGCGACCCCGCCGGCACCTATCTGATAAGCCTTCACCCCGCATAATATCGCCAGGGCCTCGATCTCGGTTACGGCCTTGGCTTCCGGCAGAAGCACGATCTTGGCGGGTAATCCGGTTGACTTGTCAAAATGATAAACGCCGCTGTGTTGCGCGGCGGTCATCACGCAGGGCACCATCTTCTCCAGGCTGACTGGGACGATGAACTGGCCGCCCCTCGGCGTGAGATAAGGCCACATCGCCCCCATGGTGCCGCACTTCAGGGATGAGGCATAGGTGCCGGTCAGGCCGGTATGGTCGATGGCGTTGGCTCCCTTGAGCACCACATCGCCCTCGGTGAACTTGCCGACCTCCACGTTGGAGTCTGCGTTCTCCAGCACCTTGCCCTTGTCGACGACATGCCAGGTGCAGGGAGGAGGGGTGAGGGCGTTGTTGGTAGCCCCCCCGGCCACAAGGCCCACGGTCTGGTTGGCCTTGTTGGCGATGGTTATGCCGAACAGTTCCTCACACACGTAGGCGTTGGTGATCCCGCGTCCGATGATGACCATCCCATCCCTGTAAGCCTTTTGGAAGATGGGGCTGGCAATGGCGCCTTTGGCGACCAGACGGCGGGACTGGGCGGGACTCAACACCACCAGGGCGGCGGCTTGCTTCTTGTCCGGGCTGGGTTGGGGCAATTCTACTGGGTAGAACATGAATAAAATCTCCCTTCAGCTTGACCATGTAAACGTTCGGTCAATCTCTTGCGCCATTTTTAAAGTACTCGCCTGCCCGCGCCGTCCGCCCAGGCCATGGCCAGAAGTTGTGCGGCCGGCGCTCCAGGCCAGCAAGGTAGCATCTACTGTATGAACCCTAGCGCCCGCGGAACCATCAACGATAGCTCCGGGATGAAAACCAAAAGCAGCAGCGTTAAGACGTCGAGGATAAAAAATGGCCACAGCTCTCTGACCAACTCTTCAAAGGGCACTCGGCCCACGCCCACCGCAGCAAAGAGGGCCACGCCCAGCGGCGGCGTAATAAGCCCAACGTTTAGCGCAACGATCATGACCACCGCGAAGTGAACCGGGTGGATGCCGACCTGCACCATGACCGGCGAAAGAATTGGAGCCAGGATGATGCAGCTGGCGGTGATCTCCAGCCAGGTGCCCACGAAGAGCAACAGCCCCAGGACCAGCAGCAGCAGAATCGTGGGATTGCTGCTCAAAGAAAGCATGAAGCTAGCGATCGCCTCGGGCAGCTGCACCCGCGCGATGACCCAACCCAGGATGTTGGCGAAGCCGATGATGAAAAAGAGCATGGCCGAGGTGCGCATGGCGTTGTAAGTAGATTTTATTACGCTGTTGACCGTTACGGTGCGGTAGACCACGGCCCCGATCAGCAAGGCGTAAAAAACCGATACCGCCGCCGCCTCCGTGGGAGTGAACACCCCGGAGAAGATTCCTCCGATGATTATCAAAGGCATGATCAGGGCCAAAATGGAATCTTTCAGGCACAGGACAAAGCCCTTCAGTTCAAATGGCTCCTCGATCTTGGGGAACCCCCGCTTGCGTGCCATCAACGCCACAAAGGCGCTCATGCTAAGTCCCACAATCACACCCGGGATCATGCAGGCCGCAAAGAGCGTTCCCACCGAAACCCCGGTGACCGCACCGTAGACCACCACGATGATGCTGGGCGGTATGATCGGCCCAATGATAGAGCTGGCGGCGGTGATCATGGCCGAAAACCTGCGGGTGTAGCCCTGTTTTTCCATGGCAGGGATAAACACCGAACCCAGGGCAGACACATCGGCAACGGCCGCGCCGGTGATGCCTGCGAACAAAAGGCTGCTGAAGATGTTTGCTTGCGCCAAGCCTCCCCGCACCCGGCCGATAAGGAAGTCAACGAACTTGATCAAGCGGTCGGTTATGCCGCAGCGGTTCATGATCTCGCCGGCCAGGCAGAAGAAGGGGATCGCCATGAGCACGAACAGGTTTATGCCGGCATACATGCGAGAGGCGATCATCTCTATGGAACTGCCGGCCGCCATCACCCAAGCGGTGGACACAACACCCAGCATTATGGCCACCGGCAATCCGGCCAAGAGCAGAAAAATCATTAAGCTGAACATGATTATGGCCGTCATCTGACCGACTCCTTTCCCGCTGTCTCTTCATCGCAGGCGTGCTCCTGGGGCGGGTGGCCCTGGTCATAACCAAGCGCAAGTTGAATAAAACGGATCATACTTTGAAATAACAGAAAACCGCCGCCGACCGGAATGGCCAGGTAAGGCCAGAACTTTTGTATTCCGCTGGCGGGCGATATCAATCTCAAGCCGAAGGTGGCATAGTTGATGCCATAATAAATCAACAAGGCGAAAAGAGCGGTGGCCAGGAGTGCATGGAACATATGGATGTATCGGAGGCCGGGACGGCGGGCAATTAAAAAGTTGATCGCTATATGGCCCCCTTCATAATAGAGGACCGCCGCCCCCAACAAAGCCATCCAGACCATCAGGAATTTGGCGACTTCTTCCGCCCAGACTATGCCGCCGCCCAAAATGAAGCGGTAGAATATCTGGGCCCAGACAATCAGCGTCATGACCATAAATAGGAAGATGGCCGTACGAGCCGCGGCGTTATTCGCCACCGAACTCATACGTTCCAGAATACGGTGAAGGTTCACTGCACCCTCCGGCTATACCAGAAGCATGTTAACCAGCTAATGCTAAGAAGACAATTTGAGGGCTGTGCTCAAATCCAGGCCCGGTCGTCGTTAGTCGATCAGGTTTGCCCGGCCGAGCGTTCGGCAGGGCCGGGCAAACCGGATACCGATTACTTCTTCTTGTAACCCAGCTTGATCAGGGCCTGGTCTGAGGCCACCAGGATATCGTCCACCCACTTGGGGTCCTTGACACCCTTCTCGCGGATGAACTTGGTTACCGGCGGTTGTGCCAGAGCCTTGAATTGAGCGATCTCAGCCGGAGTTGGGTCATAGAACTGCACTCCCGCTTTGATGCAGATCCCCCGGCCGATGTCGCGGTAGACCCGGTTGGCCCGCTGGCCGGCGTAACCCGCCGCCTGGCCGCCCTGCAGGATGATCTCCTGATACTTCTTGGGCAGGCCGTTGAACCACTTGTCGTTGACGAACATGTGCAGCTGGCTATAGACGTGGCCGTCCATAACCATATACTTCTGCACCTCTTGCAGGGAACCCAAAAGGAAGGTGGGGATCGAGTTTTCCTCACCATCCACCACGCCGGTCTGCAGGGCGGTGTATAGCTCGGCCCAAGAGATTGGAATGGGCTTGGCCCCCAGGGAGCGCACGATCTCCATGTGGGCAGGGTTGTCCATGGTGCGGATAGTCAGGCCTTTCATGTCCTTGGGAGTGCGAACCTCGCGCTTGTTGTTGGTGAAGTTGCGGAAGCCGCCGTTGTCCCAGATGCCGATCACCCGGATGCCGGTCTGCTTGCGCATGTCCTCGAACAGCGCCTGACCGAATTTACCCCGGAAGACCTCCAGGGCCTGGTCCACGTTCTGGAACAGATACGGGATGGAAAGGCACTGGATGTTAGGATAGATGATGGCGATAGTGCCTTCGGTGTGGGAGGTGGAAGCCTGCACCTCACCGGTCATGGTCATCTCTTGCAGCGAGGCAGTGTTGCCCAGGGCGCCGCCCGCGCTGATGGTCACCTGGATATTGCCGTTGGAGGCCTTCTCCACGTACTCCTTGAAAGCCACCGCGCCCGCGTGCACGTACTGGGTGGGGTCGGCCACGTCGGCGTGAGCCATGGTCATCTTGATGACCTCGTCGGCCGCGATCGCCCTCGGTGAGCCCGTCAATAACAAGGCGGCCACCGCCATGGCCAACACCCCAAAGCCCCTGATTGTCTTTTTGGTTGCCATTTGCTCCTCCCCTTTTTGGTTTTCGTTCCTTTTGTTGCGGTTGTCCGTTTTCCGTTAACCTTTGACCGGGAAGCTTTTAACCAAGATGGGCGAGCAAAGAAGATAACTTTTCCGGATCACACGGCAATGTCGCATTTTCGGGTCAGGCTCTGCCAACTCCTGTCCACGTTTCGCTGAAACTCCGCCTTGGTCTCGGGCCCCAAGGCCTTGAACCTGCCTTGCACCTCCAGGTAAGGCTTTACGGGCCCCTTTTCCGGCATGGGGCTGAGTCTCCAAGTTCTACCGTCAAAGACCTCGCAAAGCGCAAACACGCGGCAGAGTTGGCCGGCCCGTGCCACCACTGGCTGGCTATTGTTCGGGATTATGAACGTTGCCCCGCATTTCAGACAAAATAGCAAATCCAGCAATCGAGTGTAAACAACAATCTGCTTGATTTACCGCATTTATTGCTATAGATCCGAATGACAAATTCAGTTCGGTATTTCGCATAATGCTTGACATTTCGGATTGGACCGTGTTTTACTGGGATACGGTGGTCTGCTATGGTTGCCTTACCGTTTGCCCGGAACATCTACTTGAAATGGATGGATAATTGCCGCGCGTAATTCCGTCGGTAGCCCGAGCCCTCAACGTTCTGGAGCTTTTTCTGGCTGAGCAGTGCCCTCTGTCGGTCCCGGAGATTGTCGAGCGCCTGGGCTTGCCGCGCACCACCGCTCACGAGCTGGTGAACACCTTGCTGCACGTCGGCTATCTGCGGCGGGATGTGAAGCATTTCAACAAGGTGTTTCTGGGCCCCAAGGTCTTGGAGCTGGGCAACGTCTACGCGGCCAAGATGGATTTGATTAGCGAGGGGCGCAAGGTGGCCGAGGAGATCGTGGCCAATTGCGACGAGACGGTGCAGATGGCCATCCTGGACGGAACCGAGGCGGTATTCGTGGCCAAGGTGGACTGCTCCAAGATGGTGCGCCTGATCTCGCGGGTGGGCTCTCGGCTGCCGGCTCATTGCACCGCCGTGGGCAAGATGATGCTTTCCGGCCTGTCCGACCAGGAGATCGACGAACTCTACCACGGCCGGGTACAGCTAGAAAGGATGACCGAGAACAGCATTGTCTCCTTGGCCCAGCTCAAGCACGAGCTGACGGTCATCCGCAAGCGGGGCCTGTCCTACGACGATTGTGAATCCAACACCGACGTCAGGTGCGTCTCGGCCCCCATATACAACCAGACCGGCAAGGTTATTGCGGCCATGAGTATTTCGGTGCCTATTTCGCGCATCACCCCGCTTAAGCAGGACGAGTTGGCCGTGATCATACGAAAGGGGGCGAAGGAAGTATCGCGAAGCATGGGATACGGGGTATTGTGAAGATGGCTATGCCTTAATCGTTGCACGTCGTCAAAGCGTTCGGGCGAGATTGGCTTTTTCCAATAGAGTCCTTCTCTCAACTGAGATGCTTACCCTTGAGCTGCCCCCGATCAATGTACCAAAGGGCAGCGGAACTCTCCCGCGTAACCAGCATTCTGGAGGCTTGCCTACAAGACCCAAGTGGGCCGCCACCAGGATTGGCGAACCGAGAGCTGGTTGCAAACTGCCTGAATCGCGCTGACAGCAGCGACCTCCTAATTAGTTTTCCAGAAAACATGATCTAACTAGGACTTTGCAGGGTCAAGCTGTATCGCTGGTATGTGACCCGCAGGGACGGACTCCATGACCCTCAATACATCTTGCCTGCAGGGCGTGTATAGCTGTCTTGTCTTATGCGGTAAGGCCGGAATAGTAGCTACAGGGTTGGGGCAGGGGGGGAGGAACTTATGACCCCACTCGAACACGGAATGTAAATTCTTCCTGTCCCGATTTGAACCGTTGTTAGACAGCTCCTTAGAACGCTGAATTAGATAGCGGGCGACTCGGGCGTGACCCTGCCCAGCTTCAATGGACACTTTGTTAGGCGGGTAGGTTTCAAGAGAGAGGCGGGAGGTGACGTTGCATTTTCCTGGTCACGAAAACACGGGTGAGCGCCGGCCTTTGGGTCACATAGGCATGCTTATCAGCTTGAGCTCCAAGGCCACTTTGATCGCTTGTGATCGGCTGCGCACTCCCAACTTGCCATAGATATTTTTCAAATGGCTCTTGACCGTGTCCAGGGACAGGTTGATGTGCTGGGCGATCTCTTTGTTGCTGGCTCCGCTTACCACCTCCAGGAGAATCTGTAGCTCTCTTTGCGTCAGCTTGGGCTGGTCCGCTGGGGGTGAGTCATCATCACTACAGGCGGCAAGGCGGTCCAACGCCTTGCGGGTCACCATGGGGTCCAGGTAAGCCCCGCCCTGCATGGTGGTCTTGATTATCATGGCCAGGTCGCCCTTTTTAACATTCTTGAGCACATATCCGTCGGCCTGGGCATTCAGCGCCTCGTGCACGAACTCCTTGTCCTCGTAGTTGGTCAACAACACCACTTTTATGTGAGGGCTGTTTTTCTTGATAAGGCGGCAAGCCTCAATGCCCGAAAGGCCGGGCATCTTGAGATCCATAAGCACCAAGTCCGGAGAACACTGCTCTGCCTTTCTCATGGCGTCCATGGCGTTGTTGGACTCATCCACCACGCATATGTCAGGCTCCAATTCCAGTAGAGCTTTGAGCCCTTCGCGTACGATGCTGTGGTCGTCAACTATCAATACTCTAATCGGGACCATTGCGTCTGTCTCCGCCCACGGGAAGCACAATTTTTATGATGGTTCCGTTGCCGGGTGATGACTTCAGGTGCATTTCACCACCCAAGTTGACCGCACGTTCCCTCATCAACATCAACCCCAGGCCGCTGACCCGCCGGCGGGGATCAAAGCCGTCGCCGTCATCATCGATGAGCATTTCCAATTTTCGATCCGGCCGCACGGTGAGGTCCACCCGGACTTGGTTGGCATTGGCGTGCTTCATGATGTTGTGCAGCGACTCTTGCAGAATACGAAAAATGGATATGTCCGCACCGGTAGGCAGGTCTATGTGAGGTGGAGAGCTGAACTCTATATCCACCCCGGAGCTTTCTTCAAAATCGTTTACGGTTTTGTTCAGAGCAGCCACTATGCCCAAGTTGTCCAGGATGGTGGGCCGCAGATTGCTTACAAGATGCCGCGAGTGCCGCAGGGCCTCGTTGACGTTGTGCACCAGGCGGGTCAGTTCCTCACCCAGACGCTGCGGCTGCTTGTCCATGAGTTCTTGGCACAGGATCAGCTTAAAACCGATGCCGCTGAGGGCCTGAGTTAGAACGTCGTGAATGTCGGCTGCGATGCGCTTGCGCTCGTTCTCTTGAATCGTAAACAGGGTGGAGGTCAGGCTGGAGAGGTATTCACGCTTTTCGGCCAACTCCGACACCATGCTGCAGTTGACTAGGACCGAGCCGGTGAAATAGACGAACTGGGACAAAAGGTTTCTGTCAAAGCGCTCAAAGGTGAATGGCTCCCCTTGATCGTGCAACAGCAAAAGCACCTTCCCCTGGCGAGAGTGGCTGGGCACCGGAAGGCATACGCACAAATAATCATCCTGGCTAGCCCGGTCCTCAAAAGAGACAAAGCTTTTTGACGGGGTGGCCGCCAAGGCCTGGTTCTTGTCCCGCGCCAAGCAGACGAGCTCTTTGGCCAAGGGGTTTTTAAGCGGCGAGCCCAGAGTCCTGGGGGTCTCCGGGGGTGCCAGGGAATAGGTGTCGCGTGGCTCCAGTATCACCTGCACCCGCAGGCCGAAGAGGCTTTCCACTCCCCGCATCACCGGCTCCCAAAGCAATTGTTCATCGAAGATGGAGACGACCTCGCCGGCGAAGACGTGCAGTTCGTGCAGTTGCTTGCGCCGCTTGTTGATGATTTCGTCGCGGGTGATTATGAAGGAGCGGCTCAGGGAATAATATGATTGGTCCAGAATGCTGTGCAGGTAAAAAACCTCGTCAACCGATATGCGCTGATCTTCGCTGAGAGCGTCGCGGTTGTGCTTGCCGATGAAATCCCAAAGTACGCTTTTAAAGCTGAGGGTGAATCCCAAAACGCCTTCCAAGGGGTACCCCTCGACAGCTCTTTTATAACCGATCAGCTCCTGGTCTTTTATGAACGAGGCCAGATCCCCGCCTAGGGCCCTGAAAAACGCATCAAAGTATTTTCGGGTGCGTTGGCGGCCCTTGGGGTTGAATAGGATCATGAAATAGTATTCAGACGGCAGGCATCCCTCCAGCCGGCGACGCAACTCCTCCAGCAGCTTTTCTCTATTGGCGATCAAAAGCGCAAGAAGCATGGGATGCTCGCGCTCCGGAGAGCCATTGCCCACAGGGCCTGGGGGAAGGTTTTTAGGCATGGTATTCAATGGAGGGCAGCTTAACTGGTTGTCTTTCCCTGGATATAATGCATGGGACGTCCATAAATAGCCGCCAGGGGTTTAGACTGCGCGGGTTCTGGCCGGTCGCTTAGCCTAATCCGCAAGAGCATCCCAACGGACAATCAACCTAGCATAAAGCCAACTGCTGACGCATCACCCTTTAAGGTGAAGTTCTTTTCACCCTTTAGGGGGATTTACCTCTTTACTCGCCATTTTATACAAAAATAGTGCTGCTTACTGCGATAGGCTAATGCCCTGCCTGACCCTGGCCTGTCAGTTCAAGGAGCGTCGAGGACAAAACGGGGCTTGTCCGAATCGTGAAAACGAGGCCGCCGGTAAGCGCATATCAAGAGGCTGGTTTCCGAAGACTGGCGTGGCAAACGATGCAGCGGGATTTGCCTATAAATTACGGATTACCAGGCTGGGGTTCTTATTGCACACAGGAGGGATGCAAATTGAAATCGCAAACCGTTACAGGCGGTGGAGGTATTAAACTTCACGTTGTAGAGACAGGCAATCCACAAGGCAAGCCTATACTCTTTCTTCACGGATTATCCCAATGCACCCATTGCTGGAAAAAGCAAATGGAGTCCGACCTGGCGAATGATTTTCGACTAGTTGCCATGGATATCCGCGGGCACGGCCTTTCCGAAAAGCCTAAAGACGCATATGGCGACACAAAGCTTTGGGCAGATGATGTTCAAGCCGTCATAAGCGAACTCGGATTGGACCAACCTATATTGATCGGTTGGTCCTATGGCGGTGAAATCCTTTGTGACTACCTACGTCATTATGGGGAAGAGCACATAGGTGGGCTCAACTTTGTCGGTGGCGTCTCCAAGCTTGGCGAGCCGGTTTTCCCTTTCCTGGGTCAAGATTTTATTGCCTTGGCTGAAGGATTGTTCTCTGACAATGCTGAAGAAAGCGCCGCCACCCTACAGAAGTTCATACGCCTATGGTTCCACAAGGAGCCTACCATGGAAGACTTCTATTTCTTCCTGGGCTACAACACCATTGTTCCCCCTTATGTGCGCGTCGGGCTGTTCAGCCGTAGCATTGAAAACGACGACATTCTCGCCAAAATCAAAAAACCAGTATTGCTTACTCAAGGTGAAAACGACTCACTCGTCTTGATGGAAATGGCTGAACATCATAAGGCAAAAATCCCCCATGCGCGTATTTCCCGTTATCCCGAGGTAGGGCACGCTCCATTTTGGGAGAGCCCCGCGCGCTTTAATGCCGAATTGCGTTCTCTCGCTTCCTCTATTTAATTACAGGGGCATGGCCGCATGTCGGCCATGCCCTAACTTTTTTATAAGCTTTAGTTGAGATCGGCGCTTGTCTTTGACAACACTGTAGCGCAGTGGTGCTCCACTCATCCCTGAACCCCTCCAGGACGATGGACGACTTTCCCCTTGCCGAGCATGAGATCCATCTCGGTCAAAAAATTTCTCCCGAGTTTTTTCGACAGACACATCACCCTTTAAGGTGAAGCCCTTTTCACCCTTTAGGGGGATTTACCTGTGGGTTCGCCGTTTTATAGAAAGTAACCGACACAAATTTTCAGGAGGTTGAGCGGTTGTCCGTTGCTTTGTCCGGCCTGCCCTGGGGTATCGCAGGCCAAAAGTGGAGCAACCAATCTTTTTTTGAAGGAGGGAATTATGAAGCGGGTATCCAGACGTGAATTTTTGAAACATAGCGTGCTGGGCGGCGCGGTGGTCGGCGCCGGACTTACCTTTATGCCCGGGTTGAGCGCCTTGGCGGCCGACAAAAAGGGCGTCTACACCATGAAGTACGACTGCTACATCGGCGCCAGCGCCGAGACGGCTCAGTTGGACAACTGGTTCGTGGACGAGGTGGTCAAGCGCAGCAACGGCCGCATCAAGATCAAGAAATTCTGGTCCGGCTCCCTGCACAAGGTGGGCGAGCACCTCCCGGCGGTGCGCAACGGCCTGTCCGAACTTTCCCTCATCGCCTATGGATACTACCCCTCCGACGTTCCCCTGAGCCGGGGCCTGGAATGGTACTACCGGGGCTGCGACCGGGCCGACTCCCTGCTTCATGTCTGCCGCGAGATGTACGAAAGCACTCCGGAGTTGCGCAAGGAATGGGAGCAGCGCAACAACTCCCACGTCCTGTACTTCACCAACTGGGGTTATTGCCCCTTTATCATGAAAAAACCCTTGCCGGACGTGGCCTCCCTCAAGGGCCGCAAGGTGCGCGGCTACGGCATCGGGGCGGACACGGTGAACCGCCTGGGCGGCCGAGGCATGCCCATCGTGGCAGGCGAGGTCTACACCTCCCTGGAGCGCGGGATTCTCGACGGCGCTTTTGCCTTCGCCTTCATCACCGCGGAAAAAATGAAGCTCAACGAGCAGGCCCCCTACATCGTCGAGGGTGGGGCCGGAGCCCATGCTCCCTCTACCGTGGTGATGAACCGCAAGCTGTGGCGGTCGCTTCCCGATGACCTCAAAGAGATCATCAATGGCGTGGTGGCCGACATCTACAACTGGAAGTACCTGGAGCTCTACTCCAAGCTCATGGCCGAAAGCGTGGACGTAATGGTCAAGAAGGGGGCCAAGTTCTCCTCCTGGTCCCCGGCGGAGATAGCCAAGGCCAAGGCCATGGTGCAGCCGGCCCAGATCGACGTATGGATCAACACCATCGCCAAGCCCATGAAGTTTGACGGCGTGGCCTTCCAGGCCAAGGTCGATGCCTTGATCAAGAAGTACCCGGGCAAGCTGAAAAACGCCTGGGAGCTTTATCAGGAGAAATACGGCAAGTGATCTCGCGCCGTCCCTCGGGCGCCCGGTGGAGGGCGGGAGCATGGCTCCCGCCTCCGCCCAAGCTTTCCAGCCCACCGGTTCAGGCCGTTTTGCCCTTTTGCAGTTAGGGAAACCCTTTAATGCAGCATTCACCCGAAAAACAGGAGCCCCTCGTCGCCAGAGTGGCCAAGGGCTACCGGATATTCTGCGCGGTGATGGGGGTTGTGGCCGCGGTGACCATCGCGGTGATGATCCTGAGCACCACCACGGACACCCTTTCCCGCTACCTGTTCAACTACCCCCTCTCCGGCGTGTTCGAACTAAACGAGGCCCTGCTGGTTATTTGCGTATACATGGGGCTGGCCTGGACCCAGTTCAAGCGGGGGCACATTCGGGTCACCGTTCTTTTGCAGCGCATGACCAATCGATCCCTGGTGGCCATGAACCTGCTGGCCTGGTCGGTCTGCCTGGTTTTTATCTTCCTGGTGGCCTGGCAAAGCACCATCGGAGCCTGGGAGTCCATCATGATGTGGGAGTTCCGTTGGGGATCAGTGCAGATGCCTATCTGGTGGATCAAATCGCTCATCCCCCTGGGTTGTTACATGCTCGGTCTTCAGCTCATCATCGACATCTGGTCGGAGATAGAACGCCTGCGCGGACGCCTTCCCTTTGAGCCGATAGCCAGGGCCGAGGGATGAGCAGGGCCGATGAATAAACGGCAGCAGTCGGACGTCACCTTGTCCGGCCGGTCAACTCAGCCAAGGAATTAATTAACATGGATCCAATAGTCGCCGTCTGCGCCAGCATTCCAGTGGTTCTTTTCTTTTTGGCCTTGGGAGTGCCGGTGTACGCCTCCCTGGGGCTCACCGGAATCCTGGGCATCGCGGCCATATCAGATTTATCCAGCGCCTTGATCCAGCTGAGGGTGTTCCCCTATACCCAGGTGGCCAGCTATCTGCTGGTGGTGGTGCCCCTGTTCATTATCATGGGCAACTTCGCCTACCACGGCGGCCTGGGCGACGACGTGTACCGGGTGGGGCGCAAGTGGTTTTCCCGTTTCCCCGGCGGGCTGGCCATCGCCACCATAATCGGCAGCGCCGGTTTTGCCTCATGCTGCGGGTCCAGCGTGGCCACGGCGGCCACCATGGGCTACGTGGCCGTGCCCGAGATGCGCAAATACGGATACGACCCCAAGCTGGCCTGCGGAGTGGTGGCGGCGGGCGGCGTCTTGGGCATCCTAATTCCGCCCAGCGTCATCCTGGTGTTCTATGGGGTCATCACCGACGTCTCGGTGGGCTCCATGCTCCTCGCCGGCTTCCTGCCCGGCATCCTCTCGGTGATCATCTACATTCTGGGCCTGTTGTTCCTCAGCCGCATATACCCGGACCTGGCCCCGGACCCGGAGTCTGTTTCCTGGCGCGAGCGCTTTTCATCCCTAAAAGGGCTATGGGGCATCGCCCTGCTGTTCCTGGTGGTCATCGGGGGCATCTACATCGGCTGGTTCACTCCCACCGAAGCCGCGGCGGTGGGCTCCTTCGTGGCCATGATGGCCATGTTCATCCGCCGGCGGGCGGTGTGGAGTATGCGCAGCGAAGTGCTGGACAGCTTCTCCTCCACCCTGCGCACCACCTGCATGGTGTTCATCGTCATCCTGGGAGCGGGCCTCTATAGCTTTTTCCTCACCCTGGCCCAGGTGCCCCAGATGGTTTCGCAATACGTGGCCACCCTTCCGGTGCCGCCCTGGGCCGTGGTCTCACTGTTCCTGCTCCTTTACATCCCTCTGGGCATGTTGCTGGATTCCTTTTCAATGCTGCTGGTCACCCTGCCCATCATGTTCCCGGTGGTGGTCACCCAACTGGGCTACGACCCTCTGTGGTTCGGCATTCTGGCCACCAAGCTCTGCGAGATCGGCCTGATCACCCCACCGGTGGGCCTGAACGTCTACGTCCTGGCCGGAGTGGTCACCGATGTGAGCCTGACCGACATATTCAAGGGGTGTTTCTGGTTCGTGATCTTCGAAGTCGTCTCCACGGCCATCATCTTCATGATTCCGGAGTTGAGTTTTTGGCTGCCACACAGCATGGGCAGGTAGGCGTGGCCCGGTTTTCGGTTAGTTGCGATAGGCAGATGAACCTTTGTCAGGGGGAGCAGTCGTGAAGCGAGACGCGTTGTTTCCACCCAGCCGGGCATGTGGGCTCCAGGGACGCACCGCTCTGGTAACCGGCGGCGCACGGGGCATCGGGGCGGGCATAGCCAGAGTGCTGGCTCGTGAAGGAGCCGCGGTGGCGGTGTGCGACCTGCTGCCCTGCGACGACGTCCTGGCCGAGCTGCGAGCCCAGGGGTACCAAGCCTTGGGTGTGCAGGCGGACGTCACCGACATCGGCCAGGTGCGGCGCGCCGTGGATGAGACGATAGCCGCCCTGGGGCGCCTGGACATCCTGGTGAACAACGCCGGAGTGGTGCACCGCCACCCCTTCATGGAAACCACCGTGGAGGTTTGGGACAAGGTGGTGGACGTGGTGCTGCGCGGGGTGTTCCTGGGCATGCAGGCGGCCTATCCTCACATGCGCGAACAGGGCTACGGCAAGATCGTCAACGTCAGCTCCATATCCGGAATCATCGGAGGAGCCGTTTCCAAGCCCGACGACCCGCCGGAACTACGGCGGGGGCGCTCCGGCCCGGCCTACGCGGCGGCCAAGGGCGGAGTCCTGGCCCTCACCCGCTGGGCGGCCAAGGACTTTGCCAAAGACGGCATCTGGGTGAACGCCATAGCCCCCGGAGCCTGCGAGACCGAAATGACCCGAGGCTACGACTACGGGGTGAAAAGCCTGCCCATCGCCAGGGACGGCCAACCCCAGGACATGGCCGAAGCGGTTTTGTTTTTGGCCTCCTGCGCCTCCAACTACATTACCGGACAAGTGCTTAACGTGGATGGCGGCTGGGTCATGGCCTGACCCCTGCCTCAAAGTCAACCGCGATACAACTGGAAGTGACAATGAATCTTGCAAAACTTCTGACCAAGGCCGCAAGTACCTATCCCGACAAACCGGCCCTGGTGCACGGCTCAAAAATGCTGACCTTCGCCCAGTTCAACGAGCGGGCCAACCGGTTGGCCAACGCCCTTTTGGGGCTGGGGTTACGCCCCGGCGACAACGTCGCGGTGCTGCAATACAACTACCCTGAAACCCTGGAAACCATCTTCGCCTGTTTCAAGGCGGGCTGCGGGGCGGTTCCCATCAACTTCCGGCTACACCCCAAGGAATGCGCCTACATCATCGACCACTCCCAGGCCAGGGCGGTGGTGCTATCGCCGGAATTCAACCGGCCCATCATGGACGTGCGCCGGGAAATGCCCGACGCGGAGCATTTCATCACCCTGGAAGGCGCCGAGGGGGAGCTGCTGGACTACGAGAGCCTACTGGCCGCCGCTTCCCCTGAGCTGGAGGACGCCAGGGTGGACCCGGATCAGTTGGCTTGGCTCTTTTACACCTCGGGCACCACCGGCCAGCCCAAGGGAGCCATGCTCACCCACCGCAATCTGCTGGCCATGACCATGAATTTTTACGCCGACATATCCCCCCTGGGCCCGGAGGACGCCATCTTGCACGGCGCGCCCCTGTCCCACGGCAGCGGCCTGTATGCCCTGCCCAACATCGCCAAGGGAGCCCTGAACGTAATCCTGGAAGGCAAGACCTTTGATCCGGAGATGGTGTTTAAGACCATAGAGCGTCACCGCATCACCAACATGTTCGCCGCGCCCACCATGGTCAAGCGCTTGGCGGAAAGCCCGGCCGCGGACAAATACGACCACAGTTCGCTGAGATGCCTCAACTACGGGGGAGCGCCCATGTACGTTGAGGACCTCAAGCAGGCCATGCGCACCCTGGGCCCCTGCCTGGTGCAGCTCTACGGCCAGGGCGAAGCCCCCATGACCATCACCTATTTACCCAAGCGCGACCATAAGCTGGAGGGGACTCCGGAACAGATGCGCCGCTTGGCCTCGGCGGGGATTACCCGCACCGACGTGGAGGTGGCCGTACTGGACCATGAAGACCGGCCCCTGCCTCCCGGCCGAACCGGTGAAATCGTCACCCGTTCGGAGCAGGTGATGAAGGGCTACTGGCGCAACCCCCGAGCCACCGCCGCGGCCCTTCGCAACGGCTGGCTTCACACCGGAGACGTGGGCCTCCTGGATGAAAACGGCTACCTGTTCATCATGGACCGCTCCAAGGACATGATCATCAGCGGAGGGGAGAATATCTACCCCCGCGAGGTGGAAGAAGTCTTGCTGCGCCATCCGGCGGTGCGCGAAGTGGCGGTGATCGGGGTGCCCGACTCTCAGTGGGGCGAGGCCATGAAAGCCATCGTGACCCTGGTCCACGGCCAAGCCATAAGTGGCGAGGAGTTGGTTGCTTTTTGCAAGGACCACATCGCCTCGTACAAAAAACCCAAGTCCGTCGACTTCGTGGACGAACTGCCCAAAAACAACTACGGCAAGATTCTCAAAAAGGATCTGCGCGCAAAGTATTGGGGCAACCAGGACCGCAAGGGATAGGGGAAGCCGTGCTGTAGCGCGGCGGAGCCTAACTCCTACGCCTGGACAACCAGGAGGATATAGGACAGATGAACAAGCACCTAAGATTGGCGCGGGAAGTCGTGGTGGTAGGGGCGGGCATGTCCCCCTTTGGGGTGTTCCCGGAAAAGGACAGCAAGGACCTGTTCGTGGAGGCTTTCCAGGACATGCTGGCCTCCGTGGACAAGGGCTTTGACCCCGACGACATCCAAGCCTTGTATCTGGGCAATTTCAGCAACGACTTTTTCGTGCACCAGGCCCACTGGGGCCCCATCATCTCCGATGCGGTGGGTTTGATCCCCAAACCGGCCACCCGCACCGAGGGAGCCTGCGCCAGCAGCGCCCTGGCCTTCCGCGAGGGAGTGCTGGCCATCGCCTCGGGCCTCTACGATCTGGTGCTGGTGGGCGGGGTGGAGGTGATGTCCCAGCGGAGCACCGAGGAAGTGGCCGAAGGACTGGCCTTGGCCACGGTGCCCTACGAGGGTCAGGTGGGCTTTACCTTCCCCGGCGTTTTCGGGGTCACCGCCTCGGCCTATTTTCACAAATACGGGGCCGGGCGTCAGCACCTGATGGACGTGACCATCAAGAGCCACCTCAACGGCAAGCTCAACCCCAAGGCCCAGTACCAGGCCACGCTGGCGGAGATGATGGAGGCCAAGCGTCAAAAGGCCCTGGCCAAGGGAGCTCCGGCGCCCCAGTGGGCCGATGAGAAGGCCTTTCTCGGCGACCCCCAGGCCAACCCCATGGTGGCCTGGCCCCTGCACCTGTTCGACTGTTGCCCCATCAGCGACGGGGCCGCCTGCGTGCTTCTGGCACCCGCCGGGATAGCCCGCAACTTCACCGATCACCCGCTTTATGTGGCGGGCATGGGACAGGGCAGCGGCAGGGGCCTGCACGCCAAGAAGGACCTGACCTCGTTCGAGGCCACCCAGGCTGCGGCGGCCGAGGCGTATGCCATGTCCGGCTTGGAGCCTGGAGACGTTCAGGTCTGTGAGGTCCACGACTGCTTTTCCATAGCCGAAATCATCCACCTGGAGGACCTGGGCTTCTTCCCGCCGGGGCACGGCTACCGGGCGGTGGCCGAGGGAAAGACCCGGCGCGATGGAATAAAGCCCATAAACACCTCCGGCGGCCTCAAGTGCAAGGGGCATCCGGTGGGGGCCACCGGGGTATCCCAGGTGGTGGAGATTTGGCATCAGTTGCGCGGCGAGGCGGGAGAGCGCCAAGTGCCCATGCAAGGCCTGCGGGTGGGGGCCACCCACAACCTGGGCGGCACCGGCGGCACCTGCACCTTCACCATCTTTGAAAGGAGATAGATCATGCAAGACATGCCTTTCAGCGACTCATCCTTTCAAAAACACCTGGACCAGGGACGCCTGATGGGGTGCCGCTGCAATAGCTGTCAAGAGCTTTACACTCCGCCCCGACCCCTGTGCCCCACCTGCCGCCTGTCTCGGATGGAGTGGGTGGCCATGTCCGGCAAGGGACGGCTATGCGCCTTTACCGCCATCACCGTGCCTCCGCCCGCCCTCAAGCAGGAAGGCTTTAGCCGTGACAACCCATACGCCGTGGGGGTGGTGGAGTTGGCCGAAGGCACCCGGGTGGTGGCGCGCTTGCTGGGCCTGGAGTTGAGCGATCCGGATTCCGTGGCCTTGGGCCAGCCCATGGAGGTGGTGTTCATCAAGGGGGGGCCGGACGGCTCCGGCGACACGGTGCTGGGCTTCCAGCCGGCGGCTGAATAACCAGCCATCTGCCTGCTGACGCTGCCGCAGCCCCTCTAGAGGCTTGTCGCTTTTTTTGCTCTTTCGGGTGTTCAAAAACGCTTCATCCCGCCCCCTGAGCTGGGGGCCGGGATGAAGCTTAAAAGGAGCGGCTTCTCGCCTATTGGAATCCGGTTATTTTTTGCGGCCCGCTATCTTCTGGCTGCCCTCGCAAGTGATCTTCTTGTCAGCGGACTGGGTCTTCCACTGGGAGGCTCCGGCAAAGCGGCTCTGATCCAAGAACTTGATCTGGATCGTCTCCTCGGTGTTGAAGCCGGCCACCTCGAACTTGCCGTAGAGCGAGGCCTTGGCCGGTGGCTGCTCCTGGTCCATGGAACCATGGAAGGTGCCGGTGTAGGTCTTGCCGTCATCGCCCTTGACCCCGATGGCCGCGGCGAGCTTGCGGCCATCCTGGGTTAGGCTCAGCTCCTTGGCCGCGGTAGGTTTGCCGCCGCAGGTGTTTTTATAATCGCTGATATCCAGGCTCCACACCCCGGCCAGGCCTCCGGCCACGGCGCCGGAGGCGGCAATCAGAGACAACAGGGCCAGCAGCAGCAGGCATTGCATAACTCGTTTCATCTCGGTCTCCTTTGACGGCTAGGGGGCGGCAGACGGGACCGGGCCCTGTGCCTGGCCACCGTTCCAGCAGAAAAGTTGTTTTAGACGGTCCCAGAAAGGAGCCCCCAACATGAACAGGGCCACTATGCCAAGCACCTCTCCCCCCACCAGGGTCCAAGCCAAAAAGGTGATCTCCGCCCCCAACGGCGCGAAGAAAAGCAGGTCCGCCAGCACGGCATAGTAGGGTAGGAAGCTAAGGGCCAGCAAAATCACTCCGGCGCGGTGACGGGTCCGGCTCACCGGCTGGGGCGGGCGGTCCTTGGCCCGGAACCAGCCCATGAAACGTTTCTTGAGCGCGGCCAGGAATTCCTTGCCCAGCAGGGCAGCCGCCGTGTAGAAGGCCACCTCGCCGGTGGCCAAAAACACCACGGCCAGGGTGCCGGACTCGGCCAGGCTCATACCCAAAAAGGGCAGCGCCGCCACCACGCAGATGGGGATGAAGCTGTAGGCGAACAGGGAAATGCCCAGATAGTATTTCCAGTCTTTGGTCATGGCTTGCACCTCGCTCCGGGCGGCTCACGACTCCAGAATGGTGATGCCCTGGTCTTCAAAAAACTGCTTTATGCCGCCGTAACGCTGGTTGTCGTAAAAGCTGCGCGCCGGGTCGTCGGCCGCGAAATCCGGCTCCACCCCCACCTTTTCGCTCTTGTCGAACCAGATGGGGTTGTTCTTCTCCAGGGCGGCCAGCTTTACCCCGTGGGCCAGATAGAACTCGGCCAAAGAGGCCATCATCTCGTCGGTGTCGGTTATGCCGGGAATCAGGGGGGTGCGGGGCTTGATGGAAAAGCCGCCGACGCCGCCGGCCATTTTGTGCAGCCGGGCGAAGTTCTCCTTGATGCGCCGGTTGTCCACTCCGCACCAACGCTTGTGCAACTCGGGGTCGATGATCTTCATGTCCATGTAGATCATGTCGGTGTGCGGCAGGATCATCTCGGCAAAGGCGTCGAAGTTGAACAGGCCGGCGGTTTCCACCAGGGTGTGGATGCCCTCGGCCTTGAGCGCTTGGAGCAACTGGGAAGTGAACTCCATGAACAGGGTGGGCTCGCCGCCGGACAGGGTGGCCCCGCCGCCGGTGGTGTCGAAGAAGGGCTTGTAGGGCACGATCTTGGCCACCACCTGCTCCACGGGCATATCCTGGCCCACCCGCTTGAGGGCGGTGGAAGGGCAGGCGTCCACACAGTCGAAGCAAAGGGAGCACTTGTTCCGGTCAATGGCCAGTGGCTCATCCGCGGCCAGGGCTCCTTCGGGGCAGGCGGGGATGCACCCCCCGCTGACCACGCACTTGTCCGCTTCGAACCACAGCTCCGGGCCGATCTTTTTGCTCTCCGGGTTCTGGCACCATACGCAGTTGAGGGGGCAACCCTTCATGAACACCACCGAGCGGGTGCCCGGCCCGTCGTCCAGGGAGTTGCCCTTGATGTCGATGATCAAGGGGCGGCCGGAACGCATCTCAGAGGCCATATTCATTCCTCCGGATGATCTCCAGTTGAAGGTCGCGGTGCAGCTTGGTGAAGTAGCCGCAATAGCCTGAGATGCGCACCAGCAGGTCGGGGTAGTACTCCGGGTGGGCCATGGCGTCGCGCAGGGTGTCGGTGTTGATCATGATGAACTGCACCTGCATGCCGCCCTGCTCGAAGTAGGCCCTGATGGTATCGCTCATGCGGGTGATGGTCTGCTCGTGGCTGTCCTTGGCCGAAGGCACCACCCGCACGTTGAAGGCGATGTTGTTGTCCATTGTGGTGGGGTCCAGCTTGGCCACGTCCAGCAGGTTGTCCAGCAGGTTCTTGGAGGCCGAGGCCTGGGGGGTCAGGCCGGGGGTGAAGGCCTCTCCGGCCAGGCGGCCCGAGGGCGAGGCGCCCGAGACCCGGCCATAGATGGCGTGGTAGTTCATGGACCACCAGCCCGAGGTGTAGTGCCCGCCCCGGTAGTTTTGTTGGCCGTGCACGTAGTCGGCCACCATGCCGGTGACCCGCTGGGCCATATCCACGGCTCCTGGGTCGCCGGAGCCAAACTTGGGCACATGGTTCTGTATCCAGGCCCTGAGATTCTTGTAACCCTCGAAGTTGTAGGTGAGCGCCTCCTTGAGTTCCTTGAAGCTCACCTTCTTGTCATCGTAAACCGCCTTTTTGATGGCGCTGAGCGAGTCGGCCACATCGGCCATGCCGATGGAGGTGACCCCGCTGGTGTTGTAGCGGGCGCCGCCCCGGGTAATGCCCCGGCCCTTGGAGATGCAGTCATCCACCAGGGCCGAGATAAGGGGCGAGGGCATGTGCTGCTGGTGGATTTGGCCCAGCTGGTTGTTGCCCTCCACGCTCACCCCACACAGGAAGTGGTATTGGCGAGTGAAGGCCTCCATAAAATCATCGAAGGTCTCGAAGTCGCCCTCCTCCACCTTGCCGGTCTGGGGCCCCAAAGCCCACTCCAGCAGGGGATGCACCCCATTGTTAAGCGCCATTTCCAAGGGGGCCATGAGGTTGAGCTCTATGCTGCCGGTGGCCGGGAAGTGCATCCCCGACAGGCAGGGCTCTACGCAGCCCACCGCGGTCCACTCCCGGATGTCCTCAAGGGGCCAGTCGTTATTGACCCCGGTGAGCGCATCGATCACCGCCGCGTCGTTGTGGATGCAGGGGGTGGCCCCGGTAATGTAGTTCACCTCGCACACCCGCTTGAGATAGGTTTCGCTGTTGACCCCGGGCATGAAGCGGGCGTGCATGTTGGGGTCGTTGAGGTTCAGCAGTTCGGTGACCTTGAGGATCACGTAGGTCATGTCGTTGACCGCGTCGCCGCCGTCCGGGGCAACCCCGCCCAGGTTGATGGTGGTCGAAGGCGGCCCGCCGGAGTTCATCCAGGAGGTGATCTCCATGGTTATGTTGTAGTGACTGGACAGGCGCAGGTACAGGCAGCCGATCAGTTCCACCGCCCTTTTGATATAGGCCTGGCGCTCCTGGTCGGTCTCGAGCTTTGCAAGGTCGCTGTCGAAATAGGGCTGCAACAGTTGGTCCAGGCGGCCCAAGTGGGGCCCGTCGTCGCTGCTCTCCAGGCCCAGGGCCACATGCACGATCCACATGGCCTGCACCGCCTCGTATAGCGTCTCGGCCGGTTGGTCCGGCACCTTGCATAAAATGCGGTGAATTTCGGCCAGCTCGCCTCGGCGGGCTGGGTCGCTCTCGGCCTCGGCCTCCTTGCTCACCTGGGCGGCCAGGTTTTTGGTGTAGGAGGACACCGCGTCCATGCTTATCTTCATGGCTTCCAGGGTGTCCTTCTTCTCCTGGTCGGCGGCCGGGTCGTTGGCCAGCTCGTCGGCTATCAGCCCGCGGATGCCGTCCAAGCCAAGCTTCATGACCTTCACATGGCCCGGCGTGGTCTGGCTGTGGGACACGGTCTTGTAGTAAAAGACCGCGAAATAGCGCTCGTGGATTTGGGACGCCAGGGGGGTGTCGAATTGCTTTTTCCACAGGTCCTGGATGTTGCGAGTGGCGAAAAATGGCATCACGTGCTTGTGAAGGGTCTCGATGGTCTCCTCGTCAATGCGGTAGGAATCCAGCTCGCGGAAGCCCAGGGTCCTGAGCTCACCCCACACCTGCCAGCCAAAAGTGTAAGGCTGGTTGACCAGGCCGAAGACGGGGTAAGGGGTGTAGGTGCCGGCCAGCAGATCGCCCTGGCGGATCAGGGCTTGACGATTGGCCATCAGGTGATAGAAGCTTTTGGCCTTGCGCAGGTTGGGCTCCCAGGGGGTGCCGTCGGGCATGGTTTCGTAGCCGTTGGCCACGAAAAAGTCGGTGAGCAGCTTGCCGTGCTCGCTGCTCACCTGGGCCTTGGTCTTGAACAACTCCCTGCGGAAGCGCTCCAAGCGGGGGAAGTCCTCCATGCCCATCTCGGAGAGATAAGGGTCTTCCAGCCATTTCACGCCGGGGTCCACCCTCTCTCCCCGCAGGCGCTCTGTCTTGCGCCGCGCCTTTTCATCGCGGCCGCTGGTGTCGGCGCCGTCGGCGATGCGCAAATTCTCCAGCTTGTGCTCGTGCATCGTCTGCTCGGCCACCGACTTGGCCTGATCCAGAAACAAAAGGTTCACCAAATACTCGGCATAGTTGTAATAGGCTATGGTCCCCTCGATCCAGATGCGGCCCTTAAGGATCATCTTGGAGGCCTCGTCCTTGCTGGCGCTCTGGAAGGCGTTGAAGTCCGCGGCGGTGCGGAACACCAGGCAGGCGTCCCTGTCCTCGGGGAGGTGGTCCAGGGCGGTGACGGAGCCTTGTTTTATAGCCACCGCCGCACCCATGCTGCCGTCTGCTGCGCGGAAGCCCACCGTGGCGTTGATCCAGCCCTGGGTGCCCTTCATTTCGTCCTGAAGGTCGGGGCGCTCGTTGAACATCTCGGCGGTGGAACTGAGCAGGGCGTACAACTGCTCAGCCGGCTTGGGGCTCAGGGCAGGCTGCATGGATGACTCCTTTAATAGCTGGTGCGCAGACAGGTTACCGCGGGCCAATCATGGCCAACGCAGGGGCAGACTCGGATTTCAAGAAGTAAAGTTCAGGATGGCGAGTCTAAATATTTAGCTTGGCTTCGACCGCAACGGCGGCCTTTTAAACGCGTTAGGCGTTCCGTTGCTCCGCAACGCCCCAACCGTCTATTCAAAAATTGTTCTGAAGTTGGAGCTCCTACTAAAATCATAGCATTTTGCAGCGCAAGGCACGGGCAAAAGGCAGCTATGTGAAAGCTGGGAGGGAGTTTAGAAGCAGCCTCTGAAATGTTTTGATCGATTCAATAAGACGGCGTCGTACGCGTCCTTGTCGGCTTCAACCTAAAGGCCCAGGCTCCGGGCCACTTGAGCCGCCCGCAATCGCCAATCCTGTTGCCGGCCATAAGCCGCGATTTGCGCGCCGCGCGGGCAGCCTTCAAGGCCCTCTTTTAGATGGCTAATGAAGCTGTCGGCGTCCGGGGCCACCCTTATCGCGAACTGGTACTCCTCGGGTATGTCTTTAATGGCAAAAGTGGAGATCGTTTCCTTGCCGAAGATGAAATACTCGAAGAGTTTGGCGGGAAAGGCCCGGGTCCAGGCCTCATCGAGGCAAGAGGGCATCATGAACATATCCGCCTGCTGCAAATAGGCGGGAAGCTCCCCCACCTCGCGATGGCCCAAAAAAACAACATTGGGATGGCGCGACGCCAACTTTTTGGTTTGGGCCTCAAAATGGGAGAACACCCCCCCCAAGAAAATGAAATTGATTTTGGGAAAAGCCTTGAAAGCAGGTTCCAGCAAGTCGAAATCGATTCGCTCGTGCACCGTGCCGGAGTACATAATGCTGGGCCCTGGGGGATAATCCGGGGGGCGAGGGACCAAAGGGTCGGGGGCGAACTTGCCGGGGTCCACCCCATTGAGCAGAATTTGAGGCTCTGTGTCCAAAAACGACTCACACGCGTCCTTGGCAATATTGTGGCCATTGGCAAAAACCACGTCAGCATCGCCGCAGAAACTTCTGAGCGCCGGCACCAGTTCCCGCCGGGGCATTTTCCAGACCTCCCCGAAGTGGGACCATGGGTCTTCAATGTCTATGGCGCACAGGGAGGGCCGCACCCGGCGCGCAAATAACTGGGATATCATGCGGCTGGACAGGACGATTAATTCTCGCCCCCGGAAGGGCTCTTGGCCCACGATTCTGACCAGATATTCAACAAAGGCCTGCTGCCTCCCTGAAGGCCCCTCCGGTGGAATGTAGATCATGTCCCGCCAGGAGTAGGTGGGCAGGACCGGGCCGCCGAAGGTCATGTGCAGACGCGGTTGAACGCGGCGAAAGGGATGCCTGACAAACAGGCCCTTGACCCGGCTGAGATATCGCGGCCCCAGGGGATAATTCACGTAGAGCACGTGGTGCCCTAGGTCGGCAAGAGCTCGGGCCAGGGGCTGGCTACGATTTTCCCTCTCCCAGTAGGTCCACGGGGCGAAGTATATAATCAGCGGCTTTTTCTGTTTGTCCATGGCAGGCATTTTTCAATATCGCAAGTACGCGCCAAAAGGTTAAGCAAGGCCTGGATGGCGCCTCTTCGTGCACGAGGCGAATTTGGCATCAAAGGTTCGCAGCGCTTGGGCCACGGCCTGGTCCATGTTGAGGTAGGCATAAGTTGCCAAGCGCCCCAGAAAAGTGACGCCCTTTTGTATTTCCGCCATCGCGGCATACTTTTTATAGAGCATCAGGTTGCGATCCGTGGGAACGGGATAGTAGGGATCGTTGTCCTGGGTGTACTCCTGTGGGTACTCCCGAACCACGTTGGTGTGCGGCGTTTCTTGATTGGTGGCGTGCTTTATCTCCACCGCACGGGTGTATTGCCCCGAGTTTGGGTAGTTGACTTGTAGGTACGGCTGCCAAACGCCACTCTTTCCCTGTTGCGCAAGGCTGCGGGAGCTGAAAGACTCCACCTCGAAACGCAAGGAGCGATACTCCAACCGCCCGTGACAGGCATGGAAGTATTCATCTATGGGACCGGTGTAGATCAGGTGGCCAAAGGCGGTGGTGTCCTTGACCTCCCTAAAGTCCACCCCGAGCCTTATTTCCAGATTGTCTCCGCAAGTATCAACCATGCGCTGGAACATGGCCGTATAGCCGTCCGCGGGCAAGGCCTGAAAGCTTTCGTCAACATAGCTGTCATCCCGCGTGGTGCGAATAGGTATGCGGCCGCATACTGACGGATGCAGGTCCCGCGGTTCCTTGCACCACTGTTTTTTGGTGTAGCCCTTGAAAAACTTCTCGTAGAGTTCCTCCCCTACAGAGGCCAGCATCATTTCCTCGGAGTTTTTCGGGTCGGCAATGGGCACCCTGTGCTCATCGAGCCAGCGGCGAAACTCATCCTGGCAGGACTCCCTGCCCAACAGTTGCTCAAAGGTTCGCAGGTTTACGGGAAAGCTCCAATACTTGCCTTCAGTGAAGGACCTCACGGTGTATCGGGTCTTGTGCCAAGCGGTGAACCTGCTTAGATAGTGAACCAATTCAGGGGAGTCGGTGCGGAAATAGTGGGGGCCGTAGATGTGGGTCAAGACACCGTTTTGATCAGGCGCGTCATAACAGTTCCCCCCCAGGTGCTCCCTGCGGTCTACGAGCAAGCATCGCCAGCCGAGCTGGGTGCATAGCCTTTCAACCATCACCAGCCCGGAGAGGCCCGCCCCGACTACCAACGCGTCGTACATCGGCTTTCCCCCGCCTGAGTTGTTGCATATCGGCTTGGTCCGCGCATGGTTGCACGGAGCACACCGCCACCCCCACAGGAATGAGAGGCAATATTACTTTTAATGCGGGGCACCGCCCAACAAAAATTGGCTTTTTATTACGGTGGCGGTCAAGGCCACGGCCGGGGGGGCCGGCTAGTCCACGAGCTCGAAGTATTGCTTCTCCGAGCCGCACAGGGGACAGAGCCAGTCCGCCGGCAGATCGCCGAAGGCTGTGCCGGGCATCACCCCATGCTCATAATCTCCCTCTGCCGGGTCGTAGACGTAGCCGCAGGGGCACTCGTATTTGGCGTCATTATAATCGGTCATCGCTGATGTCATCCTGCTTCAGGGTTAGGCGCTGTGGATGCTTGGCGCATCCGCACTACCTATAATATGTACCAAATCAGGTGCTGGGGATATAGAGGTTAATATTGGCTAGAGGTCCCACGGCTGTAACTTCACCTGCCTTGGCGGCTTGCGCCAGGCTGTTTTACGAAGGCTCCGTGGGGCAATCCCCCAGGGCCCTTTTGTTTACCAGCGCTTGATGTGCCCCCCGTTGCCGATGGTTGACGGGATTCAATGAGGGCGGTCCAGCCTATTTCTTGGCGCCCAATTCGGCGGGGATGGTGGTCACGGGAAGCACCACGGTGAAGGTGGCGCCCTGTTTTTCCTGGCTGCTTACCCTGATGCGACCGCCGTGCTTGGCCACGATGCCCTGAGACACGCTTAGCCCCAAGCCGGTGCCCTTGCCCTTGCCCTTGGTGGTGAAGAAGGGATCGAAGATGGAGGGCAGGATGTGGGCCGGGATTCCGCTGCCCGAGTCTATGACCTTCACAGCCAGGTAGTTGGGCTCGTCGGCGGGAAGCACCAGGACCTGGATTTGGCCTCCCTTGGAGGAGGCGTCGATGGCGTTGAGGATCAGGTTCAAAAACACCTGGCGCAATTGCTGGCTGTCGCCATGCACCCGGGGAAGGTTGCCCGAGGCCTGAAAGTCTATCTTGATGCCCGAGAGCTTGATCTGGTTGCTGGCCAGGGCGATGGTTTCGCGGAGCAACTCCGGCAGATCCAGGGGCTCCAGCTGGCTGCCGCTCTCCCGGGCGAAGTCCAGCAGGTTGCTGATGATCTTCTTGGCTCGCGAGGCCTCGCCCACCACGTCGCCGATCATCTCCAGCCGCTCCTGGTCGTCCAGGTCCGCGTAGTCTTCCTGGAGCATGTGGGCGGTGAGGGTGATGTTGTTCATGGGGTTGTTCAGCTCATGGGCCACCCCGGCGGTCAGGGTGCCAACCGCCCGCATTTTATGCGACTGAACCAGCACCGCCTCGCGGTCTTCCAGTTCCTCGATCATGCTGTTGATGGCCAGGGCCAGTTCGGTGAACTCGTCGCGGTAGCGTTTGCTGGGGGTGAGCGGGGTGAAGTCGCCCGAGGCGATGCGGTGGGCGTACTGGCCGAAGCGGTTGATGGAGCTGAGCATGCGGCTGCCCAGCAGGTAGGCGTTCAAGGCCATGCACAACAGCAGCAAGCCCACCGAATAGAAAAGCAGCAGGCGTGAACGGGTCAGCACCTCGGCCAGGGCCGTCTTCTCCTTGCTAAGCAGGCCCAAGGCCGCGGAAACCATCTGCTGGCCCTGGCCGCGCACCTGACTCTGCACCCGGCGGCGCTCCTGTTTACTCAAAGCCTGGTCGGACTGCGGCTGCTGGCCCAGCTTTTCCAGCAACTGCTCATAGCGGTGCAGGTTGGGCAGCATCTCCTCGCGCCAGCCGGCCCCCATGATGGCTGCCAGTTCCTCGGCATTGCGGCTGAGGATGTTTTCGGCCTTGAAAACGTTGTCCTGGGCATCGCTCAGGTTGGTGCCGTAGAGGAAGAAGTTCTTCTCAAAACGGCGCGCCTGCTCCACCTCCATCACGTAGTCGTTGACGATCTCCAGGAAGCGGATCTTGCTTTCCATGCGGTGGAAGCTGGCCACCAAGGCAATGGCAATGGCGATGGCGATCAAAAAAGCCAGGGCGTTGCCCAGAAATATCTGCAAGCGCAGGCTGAAGCGGGGACGGTTGAGCAAGGCCCGGCGCGCCTGTTCAGCGCCACGGGCCAGCCCCAGGCGCCCCTGCACCTCGATCTCTTCCTCCGCCTGGGGGCCGGCCTCCGGCGGGGGCTGGCCATTGCCCTGGATCGATCCTTCAACCATTGACCTTTTCCATCTCCACCGCTTCGAAATCAATGTCCGAGCCCAGGGCGTGGGCCGCCTTGGCTATCACCCGGCGCAGGTCGTCAGGCTTGAAAGGTTTGGCTATGAAGTCGAAAGCGCCCTTTTCCATGGCCTCGCGGGCCAGGGACATCATGGCGTAGCCGGTTATCATGATCACCTTGCTGCGGGGCCAGCGATCGCGCACGAACTCCAACACCTGCATGCCGTCTATCTGATCCATACGTATATCGGTGACCACCACGTCGTACTCTTTTTGAGCCATCTTGGCCAAGGCCTGCTCTGGATCCTCGAAAACGTCTACATCGCAGCCTATCTTGGCCAGGGCGGGCTTGAGACGCCGCCCCACAATGGGCTCGTCGTCCAGCAGTAGCACCTGCAAATTATCTGACATCAATCCACCTCCTATGACGTTGCCCCACAAGGGGCTCGCCGGTCAAGGACCTGCCCGCGTTCAGCGCGAGCTCTGGGCTGCCTGGCCGACGAGGTCCCGGATTATGTGCACCTCCACATGGCGCACTCCCGGCAGCTCGCCGGCGATCTGCCTCACCATCTCCTGCTTCTTGCGCTGGTCCTTTTTCAAGCTTTGGATATAGGCCACCACCGTGCCGTCGTTGGCCTCCACCCGGATGTCCGGGAATTGCTCCATGAGCTTTAGGCGCACGCCCGCGGCCAGGGCCTTGTCCTGCATCAGCTTGCGGGAATAGGTCATGGGCTGGAACTTGCGGTAGCTCACCGTATCGCTGATGATCTCCACCGCCTTGTCCAACTCCAGGGTGCCCAGGCTAATTACCAGGTCATAGAGCGAAGCGTCGGTCTGGTCCAAGCTGTAGGCCTCCTCGGACCAACGGCGCTCGTCCTTGGTTTGGCGCAGGACCTGCTTGCGGGCCTTGTCCAGGGATATGCCCTCGGCTTGGGACAATTCCTCGGCCCGCTGCTCGGGCTCGTTGATGATGCGCACCTTCAGGGCGTGGGACACCGCGCGAACGTACAGATGAGCCGCCAGGCCATGGCACACCACGTTGTCATCCAGCAGCACGTTCAGGCAGGCCGCTTCGATGTAGCCGAGCATCCGCTGGCGGCGGGCGCGACGGGCCAGAAGGCCGGGCGGGTCATCCAGGGCCCGGGCCAAGTCCTCCTCGCTCACCTGATTCTCCGAGGCCACCCAGGTGAGCAGTTCGCGGCCCACATAGCGGTAGCCCAGCACACCGGCCACCTTTTGGCCGATCTCGTCTCCCTGCTTAAAGTTGTCGCTTGAAACGATTATCAACGGCATAGCATATACCTCTCTGGCGGCCGCGGGGGGCCGCTATTCAGCAAGCCTCCGGCGGGAAGGGCTGGCCGGTGTGCACCTCCAGGTGATTGATCTCCGGCAGCCGCTTGGCCAGCGGCTTGAGCTTTTCTTCCAAGCGGTGGGCCCGGCGGTCGTCCTGCTTGGTGTAGACCAGCACGTTGCCGAACTCGCTGGTCACCGCCAAGTCCACGCAGTCGTCTTCGGCCAAGGCCGCCTTCACCCGGCAGGCCAGGGCCATGTCCTGAATCTTTTGCTGGGCCTCGGGGGTGCTTTTGAAGCACTCCTTCCCGGCGGCCTGCACGATGAAATCCACCGCATCGTCCACGGTGAGCTGGTCGACGTGAATCACCAGGTCATAGAGCGAGGCGTCCCAGGGGTCCACACCGTAGAGGCTCTGGGTCCACTTGCGGCGTTCGGCGTCGTCTTTCAGCAGCAGAGCGCGGGCCTGCCCCTGGCTGAGGTTTTCGCGTTTCATCTCCGCCGCCACCCGGGCCTCCAGGTCCGCGATGATGCGCACCTTGAGCACGTGGGGCACTCCCTTGAGCAACAGGTGCCCGGCCAGGCCGTGGTAGACCAGGTTGTCCTGGACCGCCCGCTCGGCAAGGGCGGCGCGGATAAAGGTGAGGTAGCAATACTTGCCGTGGGTGAAGCGCTCCAACACCGAAGGCGCGTCGTGGATGGCGCGCACCAGCTTGACCTCCGGGATATGAAATTGCTCCGAGGCCTCCAGAAGCACGTCACGGCTTAAGACCTGATAGCCCATGCGCTGGGCCACCTTTTCGGCCACTTCACGCCCCTTGCTGTAGGAGCCGCGGGATATAGTTATGATGGCCAAGGTCAAGACCTCCTTTTAGTAGAACAGGTAGAGCATCGCTATCATTACCACCAGGAAGACGATGCTCACTACGGTGCCTGCTTTCATGAAATCCACGCTTCGGTAGCGGCCCGGCCCCATGTAAAGCGCGTTCACCTGATGGGTGGGCAGGATGAAGGAGTTACTGGTGGCCAGGCCCACCACCAGGGCGGCCATGCGCGGGTCGGTGTGGGCGGCCAGGGCCATGTTCACCACCAGGGGCACCAACAGAACCGTAGCCCCCACGTTGGAGATAACCAGGGTAAACACCGTGGCCAGCACGCCGATGACCGCCAGCAGCACGATGGGTTCCACGGTGCCGATGGCGTTCAGCACCGTGTGGGCGATCCAGGCGGCGGTGCCGGTTTTCTCGGTGGCGATGCCCAGGGGAATCAGCCCGCCCAGTAAAAACACGGTGCGCCAGTCCACCGCCTGGTAGGCCTCGTCGATGGACAGCACCCGGGTGATTATCATGCCCAGGGCGCCGGTCATCAGGCACACCGAAAGCTGTATCTTGAACACGATGACCATGATAAGGGCCACGGCCAGCCAGATGCCGGCGAACATGGCCTTTTCGGGCCGAAGCTGATCAGAGTCCAGGGGTGTGGTGAACAGCAGGCTGCCCTCGGCGTGCAACAACTCCAGGCGCTTCCAGGTGCCGTGCAGCAGGACGGCGTCGCCCACCCTGAGGGGAAGATCGCCCAACTCGGCCCGGTAGACCACTCCCTGACGGTACACCGCCAAAGGCGTCACCTGGAAGCGCTCGGTCAGGTCCACTTGGTTCAGGGTCTTGCCCGCCAGGCTGGAACGCGGCGCCACCACCGCCTCCACCGTGCCGCTGGCGTGGTCGGCCAACTCGCCCTTGAACAGCGCCAAGTCCTCCTTGAGTTCCATGCCCTCTTCCTGGGCCATGCGGCGCACGTCCTTTTCCTGGCCGTAGACCACCATATCCACCCCGGAGCGGATCTCCTGGTCCGGGGCCGGGCCCAGCACCTTGAAGTCCGGCGGCTCCACCAGGCCCACCACGTTGACCAGGTAGCGCTTACGCAGGGCGTCCACGGTGACCGGTTCGCGGTAATGGGTGAAGTCCTCGGGGGTGGTTAGCTCCCAAGGGCGCCCCAACTCGTCTATGATCTGGTTTTCCTCCTGGCGATCCTCCGCGGCGGGGCTGCTTTCTTCGGCCTTGCCGCCGGGCAGGATGAAGCGGCCGAAGAAAACGAAGCAGGCGATGCCCGCGGCCACCAGGGCCAGACCCACCGGGGTGACGTCGAACAGGCCAAAGGGTTCGAGCTTGAAGGGTATCATCAGGTCGTTGAGCAAGATCAGGGGGCTGGAGCCCACCAGAGTTACCGTGCCACCCAAAATGGCCGAGAAGCCGATGGGCATCAAGAGCTTGCCGATGGGTATCTTGAGGTTTTTGCTGATGCGCTGCACCGCGGGCAAAAACAGGGCGGCCGCCCCGATGTTTTGCATGAAGCTGGAGATGAAGGCCACGGTAAGTGAGATAAAGATTACGATGCGTGACTGGCTGTTGCCCGCCACCTTCAGGATGGGGCCCACCAGCCGGTTGACCACGCCGGTCTTGTCCAGGCCCGCCCCTATGATGATAACCGCGATGATCGACACCACCGCGTTGCTGGAAAGGCCGGAGAAGGCCTCGGACGGGGTTACCAGATGCAACAGGGGCAGGGTCACCATCATCAAGATGGCCACCACATCCACCCGCACCCATTCTACGATGAATAGAAACACCGCGACCCCGATCATCATCATGACCAGAATCATTTCAGCAGTAAGTGTAGGCATTAAAAGTCACCTTGCGCCGTTAGAAAAAGTGGTTACCAATCCATGAGGCCAGGCGGCCCTCAAGCGGTGGACCGCCGGCTGCTGACGGTCCAAAGGGGGCATTCCAGCGAGGCCGCCGCCGTGTTCATCCAATGGCCCCGCGATGCGCCGCCGGGCAGTTCTTCGTGGCTTCCCCAGATCAAGACCTGAAAGGGGGGCCGCTCGGCCAGGAACTTGAACAACTCCTGCTTGGGGTCGCCCACCCTGAGCGCCGCGCTGGTGGCGATCCCCGCGCGCAGAAACTGCTCGCTCTGCTCGCCTATCTGCCGCCCCACCCGGTCGTCCAACTCGGAGATGGCGCTACGGCTGCTGCCCAGCCAGGTGCGATCCAGGGCGGACATCTCCACCAGCATCAGGAAAGAGACCTCGGCATCCATTCGCTGGGCCAGCTCGCGGGCGTAGTAGACCGCCTGGGAACTGACCTGCTCATTTTCCATTACGACCAAGATGCGTTTAAACATGGGCCTTCGCCTTTCCTCCCCCAAGGCAAAAGCAAAGGACGTACCAAGCAAGGTATTTTGGTCAACTAGCTGATTTTAAGGTTTAATTGTGGTTTAAGCGCAGGGGGGTGACCGGGAACGATTTGTTGCTATATGCAATAGGGTGATGCCAAAAGGCTCATGCAGAGCGCCATTTCAAAGGATGGGAATGGTTTGTTGCGCAAACGCAACGCGCCGTATCGCTAATGCAACGCCCTATTCCAGACCGTACTTCTTAATCTTGCGCCACAGGCTGACCCGGTCGATGCCCAGGATGTCCGCCGCCCTGGTGCGCACCCCGCCGGTTATCTCCAGGATGTGCTCAATGTAGCGGCGCTCCAACTCTTCCAGAGTGGGCGACTCGCTGTCGGGACGGGCAAAGCTGGCCAGTTCAACCGCGGCCAGGTCGGGGGGCAGATCGCGCTCGGTGATCATCTCCTGCCCGCACAGGGCCACCGCCCGCTCCACGATGTTGGCCAGCTCGCGAACGTTGCCCGGATAGGCGTAGCTGGTGAGTAGCTCCATGGCGCGGGGGTCGATGCCTCGGACTTCCTTGTTCATGCGGCGGTTGAAAATCCCCAGGAAGTAATAGGCCAGAAGTTGGATGTCGTCGCCGCGATCGGCCAGGCGCGGTAACAGAAGGCTCACCACGTTGAGGCGGTAATACAGATCCTGGCGAAAGGCTCCCTGGCCCACCTCGGCCTTTAGGTCCCTGGCGGTGGCCGCCACCACCCGCACCTGAAGGCTCACGGCCTGGGTGCCCCCCACCCTGAGCACTTCCCGCTCTTGCAGGGCGCGCAGCAGCTTTACCTGCATGGCCAGTGGCATCTCGCCTATTTCGTCCAGGAAGATGGTGCCGCCCTGGGCCGCCTCCAGCAGGCCGGCCTTGGTATCGCCGGCTCCGGTGAAGGCACCTTTTTCATGGCCGAACAGCTCGTTTTCCATGAGCTCGGCGTTGAGCGCCGCGCAGTTGAAGGCCACGAAAGGCCCCTGGGCGCACTGGCTATGGGTGTGGATGGCCCGGGCGGCCAATTCCTTGCCGGTGCCGGACTCGCCCATGATCAAAACGTTGCAGTCGGTGGGGGCGATCTGGGCGATCACCTCGGCCACCCGGCGCATCTGGGGGCTCCGCCCAATGACCAGGGAGCCCTCTTGGGCTTGGTCGTCCGGTATCTCCAGGCTCTGGGAGGCGTCCCTGTTGTGCTTAAGGCTCAGGGCCTCGGCCACCACCTGGCGCACCTGCTCGGGAGTGAAGGGCTTGGCCAGGAAATGATAGGCCCCTTTTTTGGTGGCCTCCACCGCGCCGTCCAGGCTGGCGTAGCCGGTGATGATGATCACCTCCAGGCCGGGCGCGATCAGCTTGGCCTGGTCCAACAATTCCAGGCCATCCAGGTGAGGCATGCGCAGGTCGCTTAGCAACACGTCGAAGGTCTCGCGCTTGAGCAGTTCCAGGGCCCTCACCGGGTTGCTGTAGGTGGAGACCTGATAGCCTTCCTTTTCCAAAATACGGCGCAGATTCTTGAGGGTGGTCAGTTCGTCATCCACCACCAGGATGCGGCCTTTGGCGGCGGTGCCACTGATGGATTCGCTTGTGGTCATAAAAATCTCCGCCGTGCGCACATCAATTTAAAACGCAAGCCCTGGCCCCGGGCGACCAAATGCGCCCGGCGGGCGGGTGGGCCCTTGGACCGATCCCCAACAATGTACCACTTCTTGGGTTGATACTTGGAGGGCAGGCTTTCAATTTGTGGCGGGTATGGAAAAGGGTGGTGCAGCCGAGGCGTTGATTCAGCCCTGGGCTCTAGGTTAGGCGAGGCAATCTAAGGCTAAAATGCCGGTAAGTAATGGTGACGGGGCCCACGGGCCTGAACCCATGGGCCCCGGAGATTAACAGCTATTTGGTTACAGTGAAGCCACCGTTGCCGATGGGCGATGAGTATTTGCCGGAAATCTTGTTGTCGGTGTAGGTGCCGTCAAAGTGGATGGTGGCCTTACCGGTCGGCAGGTTGCCGATAAACATTCCGCCCTTGGCGGTTCCGGAAAGATGACCGGTGATGGTGCCTTCAACGGTATTGACCAAGGTCCAGGTGCCTTCCACCTTGTCGCCGTTTTGGGTGAGGTTGCCGTGAAGCTTACCGTTTTTGATCTCTCCGCCTGGGCAGTTCCAGTTACCGGACCAGTTGCCGGTGAGGCCGCCACCTGCGATAGCTATTGAAGCGCCTGTCAGAAGAAAAGCCCCAAGCGCCAAAACAAGCATGATCCTCAGCGATTTCTTCATTCTCATTTCCTTTCAGCTCAAATGGTGTCAAAACTACGAGCAGGCTAAAACATACGCGTCGAACTTGAACCCTTGCGGGCTTTATTAACTATGCAACCTTAATGCGTCCAAAGCGGTTGCGCTACCTCAATCACCCCCGATGTCTACCAGCGCCTAAATCGTCATTGGATGGTCATAATCCTTACTTTTCAATACTCGTCGACTTCCACCCTAAGGTAAGCACAAAAATCCCCGGTGCAACCTGCGTTATTCGTCCCTGAGCGCCAGAATGGGGTCGAGGCGGCTGGCCTGGCGAGCTGGAAAATAGCCGAAAAATACTCCGATGGCGCTGGAGACCCCCACGCCCAAGACCAGGCCCATGCCAGACACGAAAAAAATCCACTCGTTGACTTTGGCCAGCACATAGGCAGCACCAACCCCCAAAGCGATGCCGATCACTCCACCAGCCAGGCACAGGATCACCGATTCCACCAGGAACTGAGCCCTGATGTCGATCTGCATTGCCCCCAGAGCCCGTCGGATGCCGATTTCCTTGCGCCGCTCGGATACCGCGACCAGCATCACATTCATCACCCCGATGCCTCCCACCAACAGCGAAATGCTGCCAATGGCAGCCAATAAAAGCGTGAACAACCGACTCTGTTTGGCCATCTCCGCAATTAGCTGCTCGGCGCTACGCACCTGGATGCTCAATTTGGGATGATACATTTTGAAATATTGCTCAAGTGAATAAGCCAGTTTCCGGCGGTCCATCCCTGGCGCGAGGCGGGCCATGATCTCGGTGAGTGAGCGGTTTTGCTTGAAAAGAAAAGAGGTGTGTATGGGGATCATCATTCCTGGGTTTATCTCAAAGGGGCGCATGCCGCCCTCTTCGGCTCTATTCAGCACCCCGATTATCTTAAAACCACGGCCCTTGAAAAACACCGTCTCGCCTAGGAGCTTTTTGGCTCCCCTCTGGCGCAGTTTGGCCGCAGCCCCGGCGCCCAACACCCCAAAAAAGGAGTAGCCGTCCAAATCGCTGATAAAGCGGCCCTGGGCCATGGTCAGCTTGTTGATGTTCCCAAAGCTGCTGGTCACCCCCAATACCGGCATGTCCAAGGATTTATCGGCGTATAGCGGCTGACCCCAGCTGCTGGTGTAGGGGGACACCGCTTCGAGCTTGGGAAATTTTTTGGCCAGGCCCTTGGCCTCGCTCCAAGTTATCATCTCACCCTGACGGTCCTGTTTGCCCGCCCCGGCCTTGGAGTCACCCCACCCGCGCTGGATGGTGATGATGTTGGTGCCCATCTGCCTAAACTGCTGCTCGGAAGTGAGCTGCACCATCTGGCCTACCGTGACCAGGGCGATGACCGAACCGATGCCGATAACGATGCCGATCAGGGCCAGAACGGTCCTTTGCTTGGCCGCGGCCTGGCTTTTGAGCGCCTCACGCACTATTTCGTTGAAAGCGATCATACGTGATCAAACCTCGACCAGGCAGCCGTCGGCCATACGCACCGTACGGCGGCATTGCCTCCCCACTTTGGGGTCGTGGGTCACCATCACCGTGGTTATCTTCTTTTCCCGGTTCAGGTCCAAAAAGATGTCCATTATCTCCTGGCTCACCTGGGAGTCCAGGGCCCCGGTGGGCTCGTCGGCCAGAATAAGCGAGGGGCTGCCGGACAGGGCTCGGGCTATGGCCACCCTTTGCTGCTGGCCGCCGGATAGCTCGGGTGGGTGGTGGGTCATGCGGTCGCCCATGCCCACCCGCTTGAGCATCTGTTCGGCCAACTTTTCGCGCTGATGGCTTGGGACTCCCCGGTAAACCAGGGGCAAACTCACGTTTTCCAGGGCGGTGAGCCGAGGCAGCAGGTTGAACTGCTGAAAGATAAACCCGATCTTCTGGTTGCGGATGCGGGCCAAATCATTGTCATCGAGATGATCGACATCCTCACCATCGAACTTATAGGCGCCTCCGCTGGGACTATCTAAAAAACCGATTATATTCATCAGGGTGGATTTGCCGCCGCCGCTCTCGCCCATGATAGCCAGCAGTTCCCCCGCCTCCACGGACAAGTCCACCCCCTTGAGCACATCCACGTCCATCTCGCCGATGTGATAGGTCTTGGTTATGCTGCTGAGTTCGATCAGGGCCATGGCGTGTTTCAGCCCCCCTGCGGGGCCGCGGGCACGAGCACCTTGTCGCCGGGCTTCAGGCCCTTGGTTATCTCCACCTTATCCATTGTGGTGACGCCGGTCTTTACGCCCACGTCCTTGCAAGCCCCGCTCTCATCGACCACGGTGACGGCGTGGCCGCCCTTGGCGCAGGGATGCACCGCCGCAATGGGCACCACCAGGGCCTTGGGATTGACGAAGACCTGCACTTCCAAGTCGGCGCTCATGCCCAGGCGCAGCTTTGCCTGCTGGGCCGGAGTGAGATCGTCCGTGGTCACTTTGACCAGGAACGATGGAGGCGAATCGGAACCGCTCTGGATGGCCTGTGAGCTGACCGTGTCGATGTGACCATTGATCACCAGATCAGGGAAGGCGTAGCTGGTGATCACCACCTTTTGCCCTTTATTCAATTTGGCCACGTTCAATTCGCCCACGTGGGTTAAAACCGAAAGCCGCTCCAGGTTGCCCAGCGCCAACAGGACCTGCCCCTTTTGCACCTCGTAACCCACCTCGGTTGCGTTTTCTTTTTTGCTGGCATGGTCTCCAGTGGGCTTTATGGCCACTCCCACCACAGGGGCCACGATGCGGCCCTTTTTTATATGACGCCGAATCTTGGCCAGCTTGGCATCGGCATTTTCTTTTTGCAGCCTGGCCACCCTAAGATTATCTCGCCTGCCCTTTTCAACGGCCGTGCGCAGTTGGTCCTTGAGGGTGGAGAGACTGATGGTTTGGTTGAGCACCTGCTCCTTCAAGGAACGGAATTCGTCCAGAGGGATAATGCCCCGCTTGTAGAGCATCTCCGACTCTTTCAGTTTTTGTTGGGTGACGTCCAAATCATTTTCGGCCTTGTTCAGCGCGCGCTGGGCCTGCAGAACGGTGGGGCTGTGCTTCCAATCCTTGAGCTTGTTGTAGTCATCCTGGGCCTTTATGGCCGCGACTTCAGCATCCCTCAACTTCAGTTCCAACTCCGAGATGTCCAGTTTGAGCAGCAGGTCGCCCTGGTTCACCTTTTGCCCATAGTCGAAATGCCTCTCCAAAATGCGTCCGGCAAATGGACTTAACAGGTTGATGGTCTCGTAGGGTTGGATGCTGCCCGAGAGCGTGATGGAAGAGTTGAGGAGGCAGGGCTGCACGGTGACGGTGGCTCCGGCGGCGGCGGCTTTTGTGGTGCCATGGACCTCGTGTTCCACATAGGAGACAAGGTTGGTGCGGGTCCACACGTAAAAACCAGCCCCAGCGAAAACAAGGATAATCACCAGAGCCGCCAACAGGCGCAGGCGCGTATGTTTTTTCAGCATCTGCTCCAGCCTGGTTTTTTCCTGCTCCAGGCGCAGGGCCCAGCTGGTGGCCTGATCGTGCTTTTTCTGGTGGTGCCGCCGCATCTGCTCCTGTCGGCTGACATCGGCCAGCACTACCGCCGACTCACCCCCGGCAAGAGGGCTTACCGTAAGAGCGACATGGTTCTGCTCGCCGTCGCTGCCCGGCAGAGGTATGACCAGGCCGCTGATGGCGGTGCCCTTGGACTGGGCCGAGGCGATGGTCTTGAAAAGCTCTTCGCCCTGCTCCAGGCGATCGGCGAACAGCTCGCTGAAGATTCGTCCGGAAGCCTGGTCCGGGGCTATCCCCAGAATTCGGCCGGCCGCGGCATTCATCTGCCTCACTTCACCCTGTGGCCCCAGGCCCAAGATTCCTTGGGGCAAACCGCTCACCAGCTTTTGGTAATCGAGCTTGGCTTCAGCCATGGCTCAGCAACTCCTCGTTTCCGGCCGGTTCATCGTCCCCACACCTTACTTTCGGCCGATTTACGCTGGGTTTTGAAGTCTATGCGCCAGGTGTTCAAGGTGGTGCCCAGGGTCTGGTCCAGGCTGACCAGGCTGTTAAGGTAGTCTACTTCCGCAGTAAGCAAGGTGTTCTCCGCGTTGGCCAAGTCAAGCTGATAACTAACCACCTGAAAGTTGGAGGAACGTCCGTATTTAAGCTTTTCCTGCTCGTTTTGCAGCTGCAACTGGGAAAGCCGCAGGGCTTCGCGCGACAGCTTGACCTGCTCTTTTTTTATACTCACATCCCTCAGCCCGTTGTCCACGTCGATCAGCAGGTTTTCGTTGGACTGCCTAAGGCTGTTTTTGGCCTTGAGCAGGTTGGAGCGCGCCGAAAGCAATTGGGACTGGCGGTTCATGCGGGTCTGCCCATATACCGGAATGCTCAGGTACAACCCGGCGTCCCAGTTGGAGTCGTTGGAGTCGCCGTCCGAGGCGGAGCGGGTGTCGGTACGGTTGTAGTTGACCAAAAGGTTCAAGTCCCACAACATGTTGTTTTTGGCCAAAACCATATCCTGTTTGCTGTATTCCAGCACCAACTTGGCCTGCAAATAAGCGGGCTGGTTGGCATAGGCCAGAGCCAGGCACTGCTTCATGGTGGGAAGGGTTTTGGGCAGATTGAACACCTCGGTCGGATCTATTTTGGTGTTTTTGTTCAGGTTCAGGGTACGCAACAACTCAAGGCGGGTTTGCTGCACGTCATTGAGGGTCTGCTGGTAGGCGATGCGCTGGTTGGCCAGGTTCGACTCCGACTGCACCAGGTCGCTTTTGGCCATGCGCCCGGCGGCGATGAGAGCCTTGTTCTCCTCCAGCAGCTGGTAGGCCCGCTTAAGAGAGCGCAGCACGATGACCACCTGACGGGCCGACTCCAGAAAAGAGCGGTAATCGAAAATAGTGGTGGTGATGGTGTCGATGAGGGTGCCCTTGAGGGCCAGTATATTCTGCTGCTCGCTGATGCGGGCCTGGCGCACCGAAGCCATGTTCACGTCTATGCCGCCTCCCCTGAGCAGGGGCTGCTGCATTTGAATGCTCCAGGTGTTGACGGTGCTGTCATCATCGCTGGAGTAGCTGCCGGAAGTGTCGCCGGTTGTCTTGTTGAACTCCCAGCTAAAGGTGAACTGGGCGCCGGTGGGTATCAGTTCGGTCATAGAGGCCGTGGCCTGAAACTGGGTATCGTTGGTGTCTGTCGTGTTGTCGCCGTCGGAGTAGTCGTACTCCTCATCGGAGCCCGAGCGGACCAAGCTGGAGTCAAAAGAGATGTCGGGCTTGAACTTGTGCTCCTCCACCTCCAGGCCGAACTTCTGCACCACCCGGTCCAGGTAGGCGTTTTCGATGCTGGTGTTGCCGCGCACCACCAGAAAAACGGCTTCGGGAAGGCTCATTTTTTGGGCCTTACCAATGCCTCCTCCCGGCAACAGGGGCAACTCGCTTTCCGCCTGACCCTCCCCCAGGGCTGTCCCGGTACTCAACAACAGCACCAGAGCAACTGTAATGGCCCAACCCGCCCCCGTTTTAAGATTGTTCCATCTTGCACACTTCATGTTGCCTGATAATAGCCTCGCGTTTGTCCCAAGCCAAGCACAATTATGAATATAGTATTTTTTATCAGACAGTTGTAACAACCCCGGCTCCGCAACTTTCACTGCCCTGGCTAGGGCGGTCGCCAACGGGCCGGGTCTGCTGTGGCACCAACCAATGCACATTTAGCTAATATATTTATAGTAGTCAATTGTTGATGTAAGGACTTTGCCGCGCCGCGTGAGGGCGAGGCAATTGATTTCTCGGGCTGAGTATAGACTGGGATAATGTAGAAGGTGTAGCCTGAATAGGTAATAATGCCGGGAGGCCATGCACGCCCGCCGTAACGGTGACCATTGGCCGCTGTATGAAACGGGACCGGGGCTTTTAGCAAGCAGGGGGCCGGCCACTGCCATTCCACTACCTCAGGAGGTGGTCATGGATTCTATGAACACATACGTGAGCCAAATCAGCGAGGTTGGAGACAAATTCGGCCCCATCGTGGTCAAAGCGGTGATCCTGTTGGTGATCGTGCTGTTCCTGACCGTTTTCCTGGGGCGGGTGCTGGCCAACTTATTGGTAAAATTCGGCGTACCCGAGCGCCGGGCGGCCATGTCGGTCACCGGCCTGCACATCATAGTGCTGTTCATGGCCACCTTGGTGGTCCTCAACGTGCTGGGCTTCCCAGGCATGCTCCTGTTCCGCACCATCGTGGTCATCCTCATGATCCTGGTGGCCGCCTACATCATCGCCAAGCCCTACATCCCCAGGCTACCGCTCAAAAAGGGCGACACCGTGGGCATCGGCGGCAAGGTGGGCAACGTGGAGAATGTCTCCATCATGTACACCCAACTCAGGACCTTTGACGGCAAGGTGATCTTCATACCCAACCACAAGGTGATGAACGACCAGGTGGTGAACTTCAGCGCCAAGCCCAAACGCCGGGTTGACATCGACTTTTTCATCCCTTACGACCAGGACCTGGCCAAGGTGAAAAAGGTGGTGATGGACATTTTGGAGGGTGACGAGCGGGTGCTGGACAAACCCGCCCCCAAGGTGGTCATCGCCAGGTTCTCGCCCAACTACCGGGAGATGCAGGCCCGCTTCTGGGTGGCCCGCAAATACGCCATCACCGGCAAGTGGTCCCTCAACGAGGTGATCGACAACAAGTTCGCCGAGGAGGGCATCACCATGGCCGCGCCCCGGCTGGCCCTGGTGGGCGGCGCCCCGGCCCGCGAGGACATACCGGCCTAACCTAAAGCAAACGCTTCAACCGATACCTCCCGCCACCCCCTGGACTCGCTCCTGGGGGTAGCGTCGTTTTAGGGCCAAGACAGCCCCATTTTGTCAACAGCCCTACCCTTTGGAAGCATCCCCTAGCCATCCGGTCGGCAGGCTCGTGGAGGCTTCTTAGCCCAAGCATTAGGAATAAAACGACAATTACTTTTAGCTAGCGTGCGGCTCCTGTGTGGTGCGGTGTTTGCAATGTTGAGGGGCATGGGCCCGGCGCGGGCAAGCGCTATCCGGGCTCCGCGACACCACCGAATCGGGAGTTGGGCATATGTCTTCGAACGCCGTGCTTACCAATATAGACAGCCCCAGGGTTATGGGGCTGGAAGACCAGACCCTGCGGGAGGCCTTTCAGATCCAACCCCACGAGATACCGCTCACCGAGCGCCTACGCCTGCTGGAGGCGCTGATCCAGGCCGGAGTGCGCCGCTTCCAGGTAGGCTCCTTGGTGCGCACCGACCGCATGCCCCAGATGTCGCATATCGAGCAATTGTTTGCCAGTATCAACCAGTTGCCCGGCCTTGAGATCTGGTCCTTAGTGTTCAACTTCCGGGGCCTGAAGCGCGCCTTGGATTGCGGCATCACCCATGTGGCCCTGTCCGCCTCCCTGTCGCACATCCACAGCCGGCGCAACCTGGGCTGCTCGGTGGAGCACGGCATGGCCCGTTGCCGGGACATGGCCGCCGAGGCCCTGGCCCAAGGCCTCACGGTGCGCATGGGTTTGCAGTGCGCCTTCGGGGGTCCCATGCTGGGGCCGCCGGAACCAGGGCGGCTTTTACAATGGCTCATGCCCTTCCACAGCCTGGGGGTGCACCGCCTGGCCCTGGCCGACACCGCTGGGAGAGCCACCCCCCAGCGGCTGGCCGAGGCCTTGGATTATTTACATGAAGAACTTCCCGGCGCGAAGCTGGGTTTGCACCTGCACGGCGGCCAAAACCAGCTTGCCGCCAATCTGGAGGCCGCCTGGAGCGGCGGGGCGGATTGGTTGGACGCCACCCTAATGGGCCGTGGCGGGTGCCCATTCCTGCCTGGCCAGCCCCCGGCCAACCTGCCGCTTGCCCGGGCCGCGAAGTTCCTCGCCAGTAAAAGCGTGGATGTTGGGCTGGACTTTGCGGGTCTGGATCGGGCGGCAACCCTGCTTGCCACAATATTATCTAACAGAAGGGTAAGAGTAGGGCATTAAACATACTTATTGGTATGTTTTTATATATTATATATCTAAACTGTACCTTTTTACTGAACCGCCAGGGACGCCTATTTCGAAGCCCCAGAGGTTTACGCCATAAAAACGCACGCTTAGCCTGATATTTCTCAGCGGCACCGATTTTGCAATTTAACCCGGCATGAGACAGCAAGTCACAGAGCTGGAACTGCGGGTTCTTTTCGAGATCAGCCGGGTGATCGGCGAGGCCTTGAACTTATCCCAAACCCTGGACCGGGTGCTGGGCATCATGTCCGACACCCTGTCCATGAAGCGGGCCACGGTGACCCTGCGCAACAGCCGCACCGGCCATCTGGCCATCTACGCCTCCTACGGCCTCACCCAGCGGGAAATGAGCCGGGGAGTGTACAACCAGGGCGAAGGCGTCACCGGGCGCATTTTCCAGACCGCCCAGCCCTTTTACGTGCCCGACGTGAGCCGGGAGCCCCTGTTCCTCAACAAGACCCAGTCCCGCGACTTGGACAAGGGCAAGGTGGCCTTTGTAGGAGTGCCCATCCTCTTGCAGGGCGAACCCATCGGTGTCTTGAACGTGGACCGCCTTTTCGGCGAAGAGGTCTCCGCTTCCGAGGACATACGCTTCCTCACCATCGTGGCCCAGCTCATCGGCCAGTTCGTGGAGCTTAACCAGCAGGTGGAGCGGCGCGAGGAGCTTTTGCGCCGCCAGAACAAGCAGCTCAAGGACGAGGTTTCCTCGCGCTACAACAACTTCTTTATCGTGGGCAAGAGCCCGGCCATGCGCGAGTTGCAGGGCCTGTTGGGCAAGGTGGCCCCGGCAAAGGCCTCGGTGCTCCTGTTGGGCGAGTCGGGAACCGGCAAGACCCTGGTGGCCCGCATTATCCATGAGATGAGCAACCGGGCCGACGGCCCCTTTGTGAAAATCAACTGCGCCGCCCTGCCCGAGAATTTGCTGGAGTCCGAACTGTTTGGCCATGCCAAGGGGGCCTTTACCGGAGCCATCGAGGAAAAGCCCGGCCGCTTTGAAGAGGCCGACGGCGGCACCATCTTCCTGGACGAGATCGCCGAGATGCCGGTGGCCCTACAGGCCAAGCTCTTGCGCTTTTTACAGGACAAGGAGTTTGAGCGCTTGGGCTCGCCCAAGACCCACAAGGTGGACGTGCGCATCATCGCGGCCACCAACCAGAACCTGCCGGAGATGGTGGAGCGTAAGGCCTTTCGCCAGGACCTGTACTACCGGCTCAACGTGTTTCCCCTGCACCTGCCGCCTCTCAGGGAGCGGGTGGAGGACATCCCCCTGCTCATCAACCACTTTCTGGACAAGAACTCCGAGGAGTACAACCGCCGCCTGGTCATCGACCGCGCGGCCAGGGGCGTCCTGCTCAGCTATCAGTGGCCGGGCAACGTTCGCGAGCTAGAAAACATCATCGAGCGCCTGAGCATCATGGTGGACCAGGACACCATAAGCGCCGCCGACCTGCCGGGCTTTTTGCTGACCTCCAGCTCCCCGCCGCCGGTGCTTGACCCGGATGAATCCCCCGGCTCCAAGCTGGAGGACATGGAAAAGGCCGAGTTGCTGGACGCCCTGAAGCGTAACCGCTGGGTGCAGTCCAGGGCGGCCCATGATTTGGGCATAACCCTGCGCAAGCTGGGATATCGCCTTAAAAAATACGGCCTGGATCAAAAAGTGAAGAAAGAACGCCGCTCCCTGGTGAGCGGCTGACCACTCCCACGGCAAAAGGCTGGGCCTGCGATGGGGCCCTTGGGTAGTCCGTTAGCAGGGTTGCCTACCTACTGCCCTCCGAACTGCACCTGGTACTTCACGCCTTTGTTGTCCGTGCCTTCGCCAAACCCCGAGGGATTGACGCGGTAGTCCCAACTGGGCTTGATGTCCAGGGATATGCTGATCACCGTCCCTTTGTTTCCCCGCAGGATGCCCTTGCCCACAGCCTTGGTGGCCGCCTTCCGGGTGGTTACGGTGCCGGAGTTGAAGCCCCAGGCGTTTTGGTAGGCCCCGGTGGAAACCCCGCCGTTCACCAGCATGGCAGTGTATTTCCCGGTAAAGGTCTCTCCGGTCTTCAGGTTGCGGGCGGTCATGATTCCCGTGCCCGAGCTGCGCTGTATGGCAAAAACAAATTCAGTGCCGTCGTCCAGCTTGAACATATTGCCTGGAATCATTATGGGGCCTTGAGGGGGCGGGGGCGCGACGGCGCAACCGCAGAACAGCACGGTAAGAAGCACTACAAAAGCGGGCAGGGCTTTCATTGATGACTCCTCCTAAACTGTGAGGCCTGCATTATGCACCAATTGCCGTAATTGGCAACCGCCCAAAGCACGCCCCGTGGGCGCCCCCTCCCCGAATTCTAGAGAGTCAACCAAAGCAAGACTTTTTGACAAACAGGTAGAACCACTTTACGCCAACGTAACATCGCCGCCGTTCGTCGCCTCCCCTTTTTGCCCCCTCCCCGCCTCGCTCAAAATAAATTAGCTATCCGTATCGGAAGGTTGCATCACCAAACCGGCGGTACGCACAGGTGTTGGCAAGCCCCTTGCCTATACACAGGTGCAAAGCAACCCAGAAAGGGAGGCCCAAGGGCAATGAGAAAAATAGCGATATACGGCAAAGGCGGCATAGGCAAGTCCACCACCACTCAGAACACGGTGGCCGGGCTTGCGGAGATGGGCAAGAAGATAATGGTGGTCGGCTGCGACCCCAAGGCCGACTCCACCCGGCTTCTGTTGGGCGGCCTGGCCCAAAAGTCGGTTCTGGACACCCTGCGCGAAGAGGGCGAAGACATCGAGCTGGAAAACATCCGCAGGGGTGGTTACGGCGGCACCTGGTGTGTGGAGTCCGGCGGTCCTGAGCCCGGCGTGGGCTGTGCGGGTCGAGGCATCATCACCTCCATCAACATGCTCGAGTCCCTGGGCGCCTACGAGGAATGCGAAGGCCTGGATTACGCCTTCTACGACGTACTGGGCGACGTGGTCTGCGGCGGCTTCGCCATGCCCATCCGCGACGGCAAGGCCGAGGAGATCTACATCGTCTGCTCCGGCGAGATGATGGCCATGTACGCGGCCAACAACATCTGCAAGGGCATTCGCAAATACGCCGAATCCGGCAAGGTGCGCCTGGGCGGGCTCATCTGCAACTCCAGAAACGTGGACAACGAAGCTGAAATGATCAAGGCCCTGGCCGAAAAGATCGGCACCCAGATGATCTACTTCGTGCCCCGGGACAACGACGTGCAGAGGGCGGAGATCAACCGCAAGACGGTTATCGAATGGAATTCCGACGCGCCCCAGGCCCATCACTATCGGGCCTTGGCCAAGGCCATAGATGAAAACAAGGAATTCGTCATACCCAACCCCCTGCAGATCGAAGAGTTGGAGCAGCTGCTGTTGGACTTCGGTCTGCTAGCGGCCTAACCACCCTAACCCGCGAAAGATGGATAACCACATGATGATGATGGTGAGAGCAATCGTGAGGCCCGAGAAAGCCGATGACGTCCTCAAGGCCCTGATGGACGCGGGCTTCCCCGCGGTCACCAAGTACTCGGTGGCGGGCCGCGGCAAGCAGCGCGGCATCAAGATCGGCCAGGTCACTTACGACGAAATCCCCAAGACCTTGCTCATGAGCGTGATCAGGGACGAGGACGTGGAGTTCGCGATCAAGACCATCATGGAGGCGGCCCGCACCAAGGGCAAGGGAGCCTTCGGCGACGGCAAGATCTTCGTCAGCCCGGTGGATGACGTCTACACCATCAGCTCCGGTGTCTGCGACACCGCGCCGGTGGAGGAAGCCGAGGCCACGGCATGAAAGAGATAATCGCCGTGGTGCGCATGAACACCATGAACCAGACCAAGCAGGCCCTGACCAAGATCGGCATCGACTCCATGTTCGCCCATGAGTGTCAGGGGCGGGGACGGGGCCTGGTGGATGTGAAGATCCTGGCCGGGGCCAGCCAGGGCTACGAGGAGGCCATCGCCCTGCTGGGCGAGAAGGGCAAGCTGTACTCCAAGCGCATGCTGACCATGGTGGTTTCCGACCACAACGTGGAGCCGGTGATAAAGACCCTGGTCGAAACCAACCAGACCGGCAAGCCCGGCGACGGCAAGATTTTCGTCCTGCCGATCAGCGACGCCGCCCGAGTGCGCACCGGAGAAATCGGCCCCAAGGCAATCGTCTAGGACGGCGGGGAGATAGCAGACATGATTTCAGCCCATGACAACAAGGCGCCGGCGGACCCGGCGGTCATTAAGGAACAGATACTGGGGAAGTATCCCCCCAAGGTGGCCCGCAAGCGCGCCAAGCAGATATTGATCAACGAGGCCCTGGAAAACGAGACTCCCGAGATAACCGCCAACGTGCGCACCATCCCCGGCATCATCACCATGCGCGGCTGCACCTACGCGGGCTGCAAGGGCGTGATCATGGGGCCCACTCGCGACATCGTAAACATCACCCACGGCCCCATCGGCTGCGGCTTCTACTCCTGGCTGACCCGCCGCAACCAGACCGACGCCACCGCCCCGGACGCCGAGAACTACATGACCTACTGCTTCAGCACGGACATGCAGGACAAGGACATCATCTTCGGCGGCGAAAAAAAACTGGAAGCGGCCATCCAGGAGGCCTACGACATTTTCCACCCCAAGGGCATCGCCATTTTCGCCACCTGCCCGGTGGGGCTCATCGGCGACGACATCCACGCCGTGGCCACCAAGATGAGGAACAAGCTGGGGGACTGCAACGTATTCGCCTTTAGCTGCGAAGGATACAAGGGCGTGTCCCAGTCGGCCGGTCACCACATCGCCAACAACCAGGTGTTCCGTCACCTGGTGGGCCTAAACGACGAGGTCAAGCCCGGCGAGTACAAGATCAACCTGCTGGGTGAGTACAACATCGGCGGCGACGGGTTCGAGATCGACCGGATCCTCAAAAAGTGCGGCATCACCAACATCGCCACCTTCAGCGGCAACTCCAACTACGACCAGTTCGCCAGCGCCCACACCGCCGATCTCAACGCGGTGATGTGCCATCGCTCCATCAACTACGTGGCCGACATGCTGGAGGTCAAGTACGGCATCCCCTGGGTGAAGATCAACTTCATCGGGGCCGAGGCCACGGCCAAGTCCTTGCGCAAGGTCGCCAAGTACTTCGTCGACCCCGTACTCACCGAACGGGTGGAAGCGGTCGTCGCCGAGGAGATGCCCGCAGTCGCCGAGGTGGCCAAGGATGTCCGGCCGCGCACCGAGGGCAAGACCGCCATGCTGTTCGTGGGCGGCTCCCGGGCCCACCACTATCAGGAGCTTTTCAAGGAGCTGGGCATGAAGACCATCAGCGCGGGATACGAGTTCGCCCACCGCGACGACTACGAGGGGCGCCACGTGCTGCCGGGCCTCAAGGTGGACGCCGACTCGCGCAACATCGAAGAGATCCAGGTCAGCGCCGACGAAACCCGCTACAACCCGCGCAAAAGCGAAGCGGACATGGAGGCGCTCCAGGCATCGGGCCTGGACTTCAAGCAGTACGAGGGCATGATCCCGGACATGGAAAACAACACCGTGGTCATCGACGACCTCAACCAGTACGAGGCCGAAAAGATGGTGGAACTCATGAAGCCCGACATCTTCTGCGCGGGCATCAAGGAGAAGTTCTCCATCCAGAAGCTGGGCATCCCCATGAAGCAGCTGCACAGCTACGACTCCGGCGGCCCCTATGCCGGCTTCCGGGGTGCGGTGAACTTCTACAACGAGATCGACCGCCTGGTGAACAGCAAGGTGTGGGGATATCTCAAGGCCCCCTGGCAGGAGAACCCCGAGCTCTCGGCCACCTACGTTTGGGAATAACCGCCGCGGGACAAGGACACGAACCATGCTACTGAGACATACGCCAAAAGAGGTCAGCGAGCGCCACGCCCTGACCATAAACCCGGCCAAGACCTGTCAGCCCATCGGGGCCATGTACGCGGCCTTGGGCATGCACGGCTGCATGCCCCACAGCCACGGCTCCCAGGGCTGCTGCGCCTACCACCGCAGCGCCCTGACCCGGCACTACAAGGAGCCCATCAGCGCGGGCACCAGCTCCTTCACCGAGGGCGCCTCGGTGTTCGGAGGCCAGGCCAACCTGCTCCAGGCCATCGACAACATCTTCACCGTGTACGAGCCCGAGGTGGTGGCGGTGCACACCACCTGTTTGTCCGAGACCATTGGAGACGACCTGCCCCAGATCATCGACAAGGCCACCAAGGACGGCAAGATTCCCAAGGGCAAGCACGTGGTCTACGCCAACACGCCCAGCTACGTGGGCAGCCACGTCACCGGCTTTTCCAACATGGTAAAGGGCATGGCCCGGGTGGCCGAGTCCACGGGCCGCAAAAACGGCAAGGTGAACATCATCCCCGGCTGGGTGGAGCCCGCCGACATGGAGGAGATCAAGCGCCTGGCCGCGCTCATCGGGGTGGAAATCATCCTGTTCCCCGACACCTCGGGCATCCTTAACGGCCCCCTGTCCGGCGAATACAAGATGTTCCCCGAGGGCGGGGTGACCATCGCCCAGTTGCGCTCGGCCGGCGACTCCATCGGCACCCTGGCCCTGGGTGAGTGGTGCAGCGCCGACGCGGCCCGCTTCCTGGACACCAACAACAAGGTGCCCTGCCGGGTGCTGGACATCCCCATCGGCCTCAAAGCCACCGACCGCTTCGTGGATGCCCTGCGCATCATCGCCGGGGTCAGTGTGCCCGAAGAGGTGACCCACGAGCGCGGCCAACTGGTGGACATGATCAGCGACATGCACCAGTACTTCTTCCAAAAGAAGGTGGCCCTTGCCGGGGACCCGGACCAGGTCATCGCCATGGTGGAGTTCTTGGTGTCCATCGACATGTGGCCCGTGCATGTGGTCACCGGCACGCCGGGCAAGGCCTTCGTGGCCAGGGTCAAGGAACTCACCGCCGACCTGCCCTTTGAAGTCAACGTCAAGGCGGACCAGCAAGCGGACATGTTCCTGCTGCATCAGTGGATAAAAAACGAGCCGGTGGACCTCTTGATGGGCAACACCTACCTCAAGTACATCTCCCGCGATGAGGACATCCCCATGGTGCGCTGGGGCTTCCCCATCCTGGACCGGGTGGGGCACCAGTACTTCCCCACCGTGGGGTACAAGGGCGCTCTGAGGCTATTGGAAAAAACCCTTTCGGCCCTGTTGGACCGCAAGGATCGCGACGACCCGGAACAGAGCTTCGAACTGGTGATGTAGCAGGCGTTTCACTTTAGCGATGAGGCAAGGACGGCATGATGAAACCAGTGGACCACCAGTCAGCCGAAAAATATTGCGCCGGCAACCTGAAATCATCCGGCAGGGTGCATCTCCCGGTGGCGCCCAAGGCCCTGGCCCGAGGCAGGTTCAGCCCGGAAACGGCCTTGCCCAGGGCTTTAACTCCAGACCAGGCCCTGAATTGGCTGGAGTATCTGGCCGACCAGGGGGAGGTCGTAAGGGTGGTGAACATCAACGGCCCCGGCGACCCTCTGGCCACCCCGGAACTCACCCTGCTCACCCTGGGCCTGCTGCGGGAGCGCTACCCCGGAGTGAGCCTGTGCCTGACCACCCTGGGCATCGGGGCCGGGGCCTATGCCGCCGAGCTGGCCCGCCTGAGCCTGGCCCATGTATCCATTTTGTTGGATGCGGTGGACCCCGAGGTGGCCCAGCGCATCTATGCCTGGATACGCCCCGGCACCAAGACTATGCCCCTGAACGAGGCGGCCCGGTTGTTGATAGACGAACAGGCCGAGGGCATCGCCGCCCTGGTCAAGGCGGGGGTGAACGTGCAGGCCAAGACCACGGTCTACCCCTGCATCAACTCCGAACACATCCCAAAGATCGCGGCCAAGGCGGCCGAGCTGGGAGTCAGCGAGATGAAGCTGTTCCCCTACCTGGCCAAGGGGGAAAACTGTCCCCAGCCCCGCGACAAAACCACGCCCGAGGAGCTGGCCGCCCTGGCCGCCCAAGCCAACGATCACCTGCCCACCACCCTCATCGACATGGCCATGTGTCAGGAGATGATCGAGACGGAGTTCAGCGAGGAGGTGGTCAACCAGGCCCTGCTGCCCAAGCCCACCCCCAAGCGGCCTTATCTGGCGGTGTGCAGCTCCGACGGCTTCGAGGTGGACACCCACCTGGGCCAGGCCTACCAGTTCCTCATCTACGGGGCCCAGGACGGGCCGGTGGTGCTCTTGGAAGCCCGCCCCGCCCCGGAGCCGGGAGCCGGAGAATCCCGCTGGCAACAGGTGGCCTTGACCCTGAGCGACTGTTTCGCCGTGTTGGCCTCGGCGGCCGGGGACAGCCCCAAGCGCATCCTGGCCGGCGAGGGCCTGCCGGTGCTCACCCAAGAGGGAAACGTGGAGGGACTGGTGGACGTGCTCTACGGCGGCGGCAAGAAAAAAGGTGGCAAGAAGTAAGCGGCAACACCGAAGCGAACAAGAAACCCAGTTTTAAGGAGACAAGAAAATGGGCATACCCGCCAGCCAGATTTTGGTTTGCCAGAGCTTCAGGGTAAACGGCGACCCCAAGGGCATCTGCCACAAAAAAACCAACGGGTTTTTGCAGTATCTGGAAGAAGAGATTCTAGACCGGGGCCTGGACTGCCAGGTAACCGCCACCGGCTGCCTCAAGCAATGCGAGAACGGGCCGGCCATGGTGGTGCAGCCCCAGAACTGGTGGTTCAAGGGCGTGGACAGCGAAGCAGCCATCGACGCCATCCTGGACGGCCTGGAAGACGGCGAGCCCCCTGAAGACTACTTGATCGCCTAAAAAGTGGATGCAGGCAAAATGCCCAGCGAGGTGAAAATACGGACCGGCAGGCCGGGGGATATCGCGGAAATGGTCGCGCTGCTCAAGATGCTCTTCGCCATCGAGGCAGACTTTTGCATCGACTCCCGCCGGCAAGAGCGCGGCCTGTCTCTGCTGCTAAAGAGCCCCAGCGCCCTGATCTTGGCCGCCGAAGCGGGCGGCCGGGTGGTGGGCATGGTCACCGGCCAGCTGGTCGTCTCCACCTCCGAGGGCGCGCCCTCCCTGTGGGCCGAGGACTTGGTGGTTGAGCCGGCCTGGCGCGGCCGGGGCATCGGGCGGCGGCTCATGGAGGCGGTGGCCTCCTGGGCCAATGAGCGCGGGGCCTCTCGCTTGCAGCTCTTGGTGGACCAGGGCAATGAAACGGGCCAGGCCTTTCACCGGCGAGTCGGCTATGAGCTCACCCGGATGATCTGCATGCGCAAGCATCAGGAGTAACCCGCATATTTCATGAGGGTTGGGTGGCATCCAACAACGCAGCCGCATTCATGGGGTGGTTATGAAAAAAATGTTTGCAACAGCAATGGACGATTTGCACCCATCACCGGCACAGCCAGCCGACGGCAGACAAGGCGTCCGGCAAGTGAGGGCCGCAGGCGTAGCAGAGGCTACGTCGAGGCCCGAGCGAAACCGGCAACGCCGTATGCCGGTTGCTGGCGCAGCCGGACACACGAACCTCATGAAATATGCGGGTTAGAGGAAGCATCATGTCACGGCTGATTTTTGAAGAGCGCAAGGACCAATTTTTTGAAACGGGCGGCGACAAGCCCTTCCGCATAAGCTGCGACAAACAAAGCCTGGCCGGAGCGGTAAGCCAGCGGGCCTGCGTGTTCTGCGGCTCCCGGGTGGTGCTCTATCCCATCGCCGACGCCCTGCACCTGATCCACGGCCCCATCGGCTGCGCCTCTTACACCTGGGACATACGCGGGGCCTTGTCTTCCGGCCCGGAGCTGCACCGCTATTCCTTCAGCACCGACCTGGGCGAAACCGACGTGATCTTCGGGGGCGAAGGCAAGCTCACCCGCGCCCTAGATGAACTGATCCCCCGTCATCATCCCAAGGCGGCGTTCGTCTACTCCACCTGCATCGTGGGGCTGATCGGCGACGACCTGCAGGCGGTGTGCAACAAGGCCTCCGAGCGCCACGGCATCCCGGTGATCCCGGTTATGAGCGAGGGCTTCAAGGGCAACAAGCGCGCCGGGTACTACGCGGCCTGCAACGCCATGTTTCAGTTGGTGGGCACCGGCGACACCCGGGACATCCCGCCCATGTCGGTGAACCTGTTGGGCGACTTCAACCTGGCCGGGGAGATATGGATCATCCGTGAGTACCTGGAGCGCATGGGCATCACCGTGGTGGCCAACGTCACCGGCGACGGCCGGGTGGCCGACCTGCGCCGAGCCCACGGCGCGGCGCTGAACCTGGTGCAGTGCTCCGGCTCCACCATGGAGCTGGCCAAAATGATGCAGGAGACTTACGGCACCCCCTTCCTCAGGGTCAGCTATTTGGGGGCCGACGACATGGCCCAGGCCCTGTACGACGTGGCTGACTTTTTTAAAAGCCAAAGCGCCATGGAAAAGGCCCAGGAACTGGTGCGCGAAGAGCTGGCCAAGATTTATCCCCGGCTCAAAGAGCTGCGCAAAGACCTGGAAGGCAAGCGGGCCGCCCTGTACGTGGGCGGTGCCTTCAAGGCCTTCAGCCTCATCAAGGCCTTTAGGCTGCTGGGCATGAAGGTAATGCTAGCCGGCTCCCAGACCGGCACCCAGGAGGACTACGAAGAGCTGGCCGCCATCTGCGAACCGGGCACGGTGATCGTGGACGACGCCAACCCCCTTGAGCTGATGACCTACCTGATCGAAAAGGATGTTGATGTTTTCGTGGGAGGAGTCAAGGAGCGGCCCATCGCCTACAAGCTGGGCATCGGCTTCTGCGACCACAACCACGAGCGTAAGCTGGCCCTGGAAGGCTTCGTGGGCATGCTCAACTTCGCCGAGGAGATCCACGCCACGGCCATGAGCCCGGTGTGGCGCTTCACCCCCCGCAGGGCCCTTCCTGAGCTGGAGGAGGCGGCGGCATGAAAAGCAACCTGGCCGAAAAGCGCGACTACGTCTCCAGCACCAACGCCTGCAAGGCCTGCATGTCCCTGGGGGCCTGCATAGCCTTCAAGGGTATCGAGGGCTGCGTGCCCTTTTTGCACGGCTCCCAGGGCTGCGCCACCTACATGCGCCGCTATCTCATCAGCCACTTTCGCGAGCCGGTGGACATCGCCTCCAGCTCCCTTGGCGAAAACGACGCGGTGTTCGGCGGCGGGCCCAACCTGAAGCAGGGCCTGGTCAACATGATCAACAAGTACCAGGCCAAGGCAGTGGGCATCGCCACCACCTGCCTCACCGAGACCATCGGCGACAACGTGCCCGCCATCGTCAGGGAGTTTTTGAAGGAGGCCAAGGTAGAGGGCGCGGACGGCAAGATGCCCGCTCTTATCCAGGCATCCACTCCCTCCTACGCCGCCACCCACATGGAAGGCTTCCACGCGGCGGTGAAGGCCACGGTGGCGCAGTTGGCCAAGCCGGTGGCCCGCCACGGCGGGGTGAACATCCTCCCCGGCTTTGTCAGTCCGGCGGACATCCGTTATTTGCTGGAGGTGGCCAAGGACTTCGGCCTGAGCGCCACCCTGCTGCCCGACTATTCGCGCCCTTTGGACGCTCCGGCCAGCACCAGCTATGAAATCCTGCCCAGCGGCGGCACCCCCCTGGCCGACATCAAAAAGATGGGCGGCGCGGCGGCGACCCTGTCCTTCGGATGGACCCCGGACTCCCAGGGGGCGGGCCGAGACCTGCAAGAACGCTGCGGGGTGTGCCTGCACAGCCTGGGCCTGCCCATAGGCCTGCGCCGGAGCGACGCCATGTTCGAGGCCCTGGAGACCGTCAGCAAGCGCCCGGTCCCGGCGCGCCACGCCGACGAGCGGGGCCGCCTGCTGGACGCCATGGTGGACGGCCACAAGTATCTCTCGGGACAGCGGGCGGTGGTCTACGGCGAGCAGGATATGGTCATCGGCCTGGCCTCCTTTTTGGCCGAGGTCGGGGTGCAGCCGGTGCTGTGCGTTTCCGGCGGGCGCAGCGCGGGATTCAGGGAAAACATCGAAAAGGTCACCGAGGGCCTGGTGCGCGAGCCGGTCATGGCCGAGGCGGGGGTGGACTTCTACCGCATCGCCGAGCTTAGCCGGGAGCTGAAGCCGGACTTCATGGTGGGCAACTCCAAGGGCTACGTCGTCGCCCGGGAGTTGGACATCCCTCTGGTGCGGGTGGGCTTCCCCATCCACGACCGCTTCGGCGGACCCCGTTTGCACCACCTGGGCTACCGGGGCGCCCAAGAACTGTACGACCGCGTGGTCAACGCACTCATCGAGAAGAAGCAGAACGATTCCTCCGTGGGCTACGGATACATATAGCCCGATTATTTCATGAAGGCGGTGTGGCAATGAGTAACGCATCAACAGCAATCGAGCCCCTATGAAAACAGAAACTACGTTTTCATGGCCCTCGTTGCATCAAGGGCCGGCACAGCCAGGCGCCGGCAGACAAGGCGTCTGGCAAGAGAGGGCCGTAGGCGTAGCCAACGCTACGTCGAGGCCCGAACGCAGCCAGCAACACAGTATGCCGGGGCCTGGCGCAGCCGGACGCACGGCCTTCATGGAATATCCGGGCTAAGGGAAATATCATGAACAGCATGGGTATTAGCGAAAAGCATCCCTGTTTCAACAAGGGAGCCAAGGGCTCTCACGGGCGGGTCCATCTTCCAGTGGCTCCGGCCTGCAATATCAAGTGCAACTACTGCGACCGCAAGTACTCCTGCGTCAACGAGTCGCGCCCCGGCGTGACCAGCGCGGTGCTGGCTCCCCACCAGGCCCAGGAATACTTCGACCGTGTGCTGGAGGCCGAGCCGCGCATCAGCGTGGCCGGTATCGCCGGTCCCGGCGACCCCATGGCCAACGCGGCCAAGACCCTGCAAACCATCCACCTGATCAAAAAGCGCTTTCCGGGCATCCTGTTGTGCCTGTCCTCCAACGGCCTGGCCGTGCCAGAGCATCTGGACGCCCTGGCCGACGCCGGGGTCACCCACATGACCATCACCGTCAACGCGGTGGACCCGGCCATCGGAGCCAAGATCTACTCATGGGTCAAGGACGGCAAGGTGGCCTACCGGGGCGAGGAGGCGGCCCGCCTGCTGCTGGAGCGCCAGGCCCAGGCGGTGGCCGGGCTCAAAGAGCGGGGCATCACCGTGAAGCTAAACAGCATCGTAATCCCCAGCATCAACGACCAGCACATGACCGAGGTGGCCCGCTGGGGCGCCGAACTTGGCGCGGACCTCATGAACCTCATGCCCATGTTCCCCACGGCGAACACGCCCTTCGAGATGCTGGGCGAGCCCAGCCGCCAGTTGATGCAGCAGCTAAGGGCCGACTGCGTTGGGCACATCAGCCAGATGTCCCACTGCACCCGCTGCCGGGCCGACGCGGTGGGCCTGTTGGGCCAGGACCGCTCCAAGGAAATGGGCGGCTGCCTGTCTTCATGCACCAAGCTTCTCCCTCCCAAAGAGGTGGTGCGGCCTTATGTGGCCGTGGCCAGCCGGGAAGGCACCCTGGTCAACCTGCACTTGGGCCAGGCCGCCGAGTTCCAGATTTGGGGCCCCATCCCCGGCGGCTTCAGCCTATTGGAGGTGCGCCCCGCGCCCGAGGCGGGCGGCGGCGAGCTGCGCTGGAAAAAACTGGCCGAGTCGCTGGGCGACTGCCGCAACGTGCTGATCAGCGGCATCGGCGAGACACCTCGGGCGGTTTTGGCCGGCTACGGCGTGGAGCCCTTGGAGGTAAGCGGTTTCATCGAGGAGGCGCTGAGGGCCATCTACGCTGGCGACGACCTCTCGGCCTTTCGCATCCGCAAGGGCAAAGCCTGTTGCGCCGAAAAGATGGGCATGGGCGGCGGCATGGGCTGCATGTAAACATCAAGGCGACAACGGGGGCGTCATCTAGAGTAGACACCTTTGCAGTGCACACACGCCCCCACGCAATAACGACCGGGCGCGAACCAGGCGATTGCCTGCGCGCCCGGTCGTTTTTTTGCGGCGCGGCCATATTGACGGCACAAGGCGATTTAATTCGGGCGGCGCAGTAGGTAAGATGGGGCTGGTTGGGCCGGGGCGAGACTGGGGCTCTGCGGCCCTTCACAAGCCACGCTACCAGGGAGTGCTTAAAATGTCTGCCACCGCTGCCGCCCAAACCCGCAAGTACCAGTTCCTCCAGCTGGTGATTCTGCTCATGGTTCTACTGCTGCTGGTGCCGGTTCTTATGCAGTACAAAATCATGGGAGCGCTGAGCGAAATGGTCATGCTGGATTCTCTGGTGGTGGCCGCCGGGGCCAGCAAGCTGGGCCGCCGTATGCGCTGGCCCCTGCTCATCAACTGGGCCTTGGCCTTTGGCTCCTTCGCGGTGGCTTATCTGGTACTGCCTCCGGCCGAAGCCCACACGGCCTACATTCTCTGCTCGATCTTCTACACCATTTTCTGCTTTGGCTGCACCGTGGCGGTGCTGGCTTTCGTGGCCGAAAGCCGCAAGGGCGTCACCCTGGACTCCCTGCTGGCATCAGTGGCCGGGTATGTGCTCCTGGCCATCAGCTTCTCGTGTCTATTCAGCCTCCTGGTCATGCTGGACCCTCAAAGCTTTCACCCACCCACTCTGGTTAGCTACCAGCATCCGGCCCATGTCTACCTGACCATGATCTACTTCAGCCTGATTACCCTCACCACGGTGGGCTATGGCTTCATCTCCCCCATGAGCGGCTTTGCCCAGATGTTCGCCGGAATGGAGGCCCTGATCGGCCAGCTGTACTTGGCCATCCTGGTGGCCTACCTGGTGGGCAGCAGTTTATCCGCCCGCCTGCTCAAAGACCGCAAGCCACCTACACCGGAGTGAACAAAACGTGGAGTCCACGGGCTACCCTGCTTGTCAGATAGGCAATCGCAACGCGGTTGCGTTGCAGCCCGGCTTATTCCATAGTGTTGACAGGCAAAAGGGCGTTTGGTTTGCGATATCGGATTTCAATATTTCGAAACCTGACTGGGGGCGGAAATGACCAGTGAAGCTAAAAAACTAGGGTTGGTCGGGGCTATATTTCTGATCGTGTCCAGTTTGGCAGGCAGCGGAGTCATCGCCCTGCCGCAACAGTTGGCGGCCACTGGGTCAATCACCCTTATCTCTTTTTTGCTGGTCACCATAGGCGCGCTGTTTTTGACCATGGTCTACGTCCGGGCGGGCAGCATGTTCGACGACCCCAGCCCCACCGCCCTGGCCACTTACGTAAACCCGGTGCTGGGGGCCAAGAGCGGCTTTTTCTACGTATACGGCAACCTGATCTCCAACGTATCTATTCTGATTGCGGGTCTGGGTTATTTAGCCATGTTCGTCCCGGCCCTTAATCACCCCATCTTCCTGGGCATCACGGTGATCATCCTGATCTGGCTGTTCGTGTGGATGTCCCTGCGCGGCGTGGGCATCATCAGCAAGATCGTTTCCATCACGGTCACCCTGCTGCTCATTTCGGTCATCATCACCGCCGTGGCCGGTTGGCTGGACTTTGACCCTGCCCTGTTCAAACAAAACTGGAACGTGTCCGGCCTGGGCGAAGGCAAAGCCATCATGTCCGGTTTCGCGGTGCTCATCTTCTCCTTTGTCGGCGTGGAGAGCATCGCCACCAACAACGAGCAGATACGCAACCCCAAAAAGATCGTGCCCATCGCCACCATAGTAGGCTTCATCATAGTCGCGGTGCTCTACATCGCCTCCACCACGGTGATCGAAGGCATGTTCCCGGCCAAGCAGATTCAGCAGGCCCCCGCCTCCTTCGCCATGTCCATGAACCAAATTTTCAACTCCAAGATCGTGGGTGAGGTGGTATCGGCGGTCATGGCCATCGCCTGCATCGCCAGCTTCATGGTGTGGAACCTTTCCTCGGCCAGTGCGGCCAAGACCAGCGCGGACAACGGATTCTTGCCCAAGGCCTACTCCCACACCAACAAACACGGGATCTACAGCAAGGGGCTGGTCATCAACGGCGTGATCATGACCGTGGTCGAGCTTATCCTGATGTCCCTGGGTAGCAACATCGCCGTCGCCTTCAACATCACGGTCACCATCTCGGTGCTTCTGCTCCTGTTCCCCTATTTCTGGTCCGGCATCGCCATCGTCAAAAAGGACCGGGAAAACGGAACCCGATCCATAGGCAACATGATCATCGTGCTGCTCTCCTCGGTTTTCATAATCTCGGCCTTCGCCTCGGCCACCCTGGATGAGCTGTGGCTGGTGATCGCCTTGGTCATGGTGGTCATGGGCGCCTACGCCCTGATCCTTACCAAAAGCAAAGCCGCGCCGCCCAGCGCATAGCAATGCCTTGCACATAGGCATCCGGGGCCAATTACGGCGTGGTTTTGGCCGCCAAGTTCTAGGCAAAACCCGCAGCCTAATGCCCACCATAGTTAAGCCAGTGGAGGAAAATCCGCCATTGACAGCGGATTTGCCAGCATGCTATTTGTGGCATATAAGATCTGATATGTCAGAAGGCAACTTATGCATCGTCTCGAAAACAACGCACTCTCAACCATAAAGACGCCGCCTTCCTTGCGAGAGATGGCCTTTGACGCCATCAAGGAAGGGATTATGAGCAACACGCTCAAGGCGGGGCACACCTATAGCGAGAATGCGTTGGCCAAACAACTTGGCATGTCCAAGACGCCGGTCCATGAGGCGCTTTTGGATTTGACCTTGCGGGGCTTTGTCACCCTGGTTCCGCGCAAAGGCGTGGTGATCAGGTCGCTCTCCATTGATGAAATCAAAGACCTTTACGAGTTTCGCCTGGTGCTGGAAGTGGCTGTCATGCGTAAGGTCGCCCATCACATCACCACCGCGCAGGTCGAGCGGTTGTGGGAAATCCATCACGCCTGCGTGGCTGCCACCGAAGCTGACGACCATGTGGGCTACATAAAAAACGACCGCGTGTACCACTCCTTTATGGCTTCCCTGGCCGGCAACTCCTACATGGTGGAGGCGCTGGAAAACGTTCGCGACCTCATCGACTGGATGGGGGTGCGCGCCATGACCCGGCCCGGCCGGCTGCCGGAAGTTGACATCGAACACGCCTTGGTCATCGAAAAATTGGCTGAAAACAACGCCGAGAAGGCCGCCCGGGCCATGGAGGCCCACGTAAGGGCGACCGAGCAAAATTCGCTTTCTTGGCATGATCGCCCTCAAAAGGATTTCGAGGCTTGAACCAGCAAGAACTGAGCGCTTTGGCCAAGGCCGCCAAAGTTTATGATCTGGGTATGGACTATTTCGTGGGCATGCCTCACTTTCCCACGCACCCTCCATTCACTTTTTCTTTAGGGCGCATCCACGGCGATCTGCCATATGCGGGTGGTTTGACCTCCGCCAACTGTGCTTTCTCCACCGGTGGCCATACCGGAACCCATATCGACGCCTTGGGGCACATAAGCGTTGACCGCCAAGTCCACGGAGTCGGAGACATCTCCCCCTGGCAGGACTACACCGGCTTGCAAAAGGGGGGCATAGAAGAAGTAGACCCCATTTTTTGCCGGGGCCACTTGTTGGACATCCCCCGCCTGGAGGGAGCCCGCTGCCTGGACAGCGCATACTCAATCGGGGCATCTTCTCTCGAAGCCGCTGCCAAACAGGGTGGCGTCGAGTTGGGGCAGGGCGACGCCGTGCTCATTCGCACCGGATGGATCCAACACTTTTCGGACCCTCAAAAATTCATCGCCCATGACCACGGCGCGCCGGGACTGGTGGAAGACGGAGCCCGTTGGCTAGCCGACAAGGGAGTCAAGTTCGTGGGCAGCGACACCGTCGCCCTTGAGAAAACCCCTTCGTCGGGGTTGCCGGTGCACGGCATTCTGCTGGTCCAAAACGGCATACACATCATGGAAGTGCTTAATCTGGAAAAATTGGCAGCCGCGGAGGCGGCCAGTTTTTTATTTATTGCTTTGCCTCTAAAAATCAGGGGCGGTACGGGGTCACCCATACGCCCCATCGCGGTTGTTTTGTAAGTATTTTCGCGGCGGCCCCGGTGGCGAGCCCGAAAAAATCCATACATATGGCCTGAAATCCTGGCGCTGATTCCGTGGCTGCCGGAGAGAGTCAGGTCTTTGGCCAACTAGGTTGGCTGGGCTTTAAGGGATAAATCCCAATATAAGGAGGCTTTGCAATGCTTATTTCACTAAAAACCTTAGAGAAGGCTTTTAGGCTGCTTGGCCTGATGGCCCTGGCCGGCTTGTTGTTGGTGTCCCCGGCCATGACTGGAGACGGTCTGGCCGAGACCAAGACCCTCAAAATTCTTTCCAACAATCCCTTCTCGGGCAAGGCCGCCTCGTGGGGATTTTCCCAGGACCGCGGCGTGGGTTTGGCCGTGGACAAGGTCAACAAGGCTGGCGGGATAAAAATCAACGGCCAGACCTACATGTGGGAAAAGATTAGCTGCGACAACCGTTACATTCCCGCTGACGCGGTTTCTTGTTTGAAACGCGGCGTGGCCCAAGGCGCCAAGTTCATGTGCACTCTGGGTGGGGCGGTGACCAAGCCGCAAATACCCTTGATCAACAAAAACAAAATCATCACCATCGCCGCCATCGCCGGCGGTGCCGACTTTACCAACGCCAACAACAAATACTTATTCCGCACCATGCCCTCGGCCGACCTGACCATAGCCATCGAGGGCATCAAGATTTATAAGAACCTCGGAGTCAAGAGGTTGGTTCTGCTCACGGCCGACAACGTGCTGGGCCACAGCGACGCCAAGACCTTGAAAAACGCACTCAAGGTCAACAAAATGAGCGAGATTTTGGTGGCAGAGGAATTCGTGCCCATCAACACCGGCGACTTCACCCCGGTGCTCACTCGCGTTCTGGCCAAGAACCCGGACCACATCGAAGGCGGCGCTTGGCCCGCGGCGGGCCTGGCCCTGTTGATCAAGCAGGCGCGTGAACTGGGCTACAAGGGCACCTTCACCAACCTCTCCGGCGCCCCCAAGGTGGGTCCCCTGGTAAAAATCGGCGGGAAAAAGAACGTGGAAGGCGTGATCATGCTGCGCCTGTGGCCGCCTGATCAGCTGCCCACCCAGGCCTTCAAGGACTACTGGGCCCAATACCGCAAGCTGTACAAGCAGGACCCCGGCGCCAACAGCTGGGAGAGCTACATGGCCTTCATGCATCTGTCGGCCGCGGTGGAAAAGGCCCAGAGCCTGGACCCGGACAAGATCGTCGCGGTGATGCGGGACCTGAAGATCGTCAGCCTCCTGGGCGAGCTGCAACTCATCGGCAAGGACAATCCCTTGCTGCCCGGCTACGGCATCAACAACCAGTACACCTCGCCCTTGCCGGTGACGGTGCTCAAGGACGGCAAGCCGGTTATCTACAAAAAGTAGGAACAGCCCGGATTTGGCCGCTACTCACAAGCCCCAGTCGGCCGGCGCCAATATACACTTGGCGCC
>JAIPDO010000064.1 GCA_021737645.1 Desulfarculaceae bacterium | reverse complement strand
GCGAGTTGTTTTTGGTGGACATCTCCATACCCCCGGCGGTGGAAATGGGATTGGAGGTGGAGTGCCACTTGCTGGAAGCCGAGTTGGTGGCGGCGCTGATAAACCCCCGCCCGGCGGGAGCCCACAAGGGCAGCTTCGGGCATCTGTTGGTGGTGGGCGGCAGCCCCGGCAAGAGTGGAGCCCCCTGCCTGGCGGCCATGGGAGGGCTGCGCGCCGGGGCCGGGCTGGTCACCGCCTGCCTGCCCGCGGGCCTGGGCCCGGTGGCCGAGGTCAAGCTGACCGCCGCCATGAGCCAGCCCCTGGCCGAGAGCGCCCACGGTGGCTTGGCCTTGGAGGCGCTGCCCACGGTGCTGGAGCTTATGCAGAGCCGCCAGGCCCTGGTGCTGGGCCCCGGCCTGGGCCGGGAAGACGCCTCTCTGGAGTTGGCCCGGCGGCTGTGGGCCGATTGCCCCGCCTCCCTCCTGGTGGATGCCGACGGCCTGTTCGCTCTGGCCGATAACTGGGGCGGCGTCAAAAGCGGCGCGGCCCAGGCGGTGATAACCCCCCATCCCGGCGAGGCGGCCCGCCTGCTGGGCATAACGACCGCCCAGGTGCAGGCCGACCGCTTGGGCGCGGCCCGCAAGCTGGCCGCCCAGGGCGGGGCGGTGGCGGTCTTAAAAGGCGCGCGCACCACCATCGCCGAGCCCGGCGGCGCGGCCTGGATCAATCCCACCGGCGGGCCGCTGTTGGCCTCCGGGGGCAGCGGCGACGTGCTCTCCGGGGTTATCGGCGGGCTGATGGCCCAGGGCCTGGGCAGCCTGGAAGCGGCCCTGGTGGGGTGCTTCGTGCACGGCCTGGCGGCGGATCTGGCCGCCGAGGAGTACGGCCAGAGGGGCCTGGCCGCCGAGGAACTCACCGACTGGTTGCCCCAGGCTTTCGCGGCCCTGGAAGGCGGCGAAGAGGAGCCCCCGGAACAGGGGCCCCCTTGCTAGGTGGCCAAGCCCATGGTAAATCGGAATTAATAGCATGAGCCCGGAACGCGCCCGCCTGCAGTGGCATTTAAAGGGCGAAGAAGCCACCCTTGCCCTGGGAGCCGCCCTGGGGCGCCTGCTGGGGCCCGGTGCGGTGGTTCTGCTCACCGGACGCCTGGGAGCGGGCAAAACGGTTTTGGCCAGAGGGCTGGCCGCCGGCCTGGGAGTGAGCGGCGACTACGCCATAGTCTCGCCCACCTTTACCCTGCTCAATCAATACCCAGGCCGAGTCGAGTTTTTCCATGCCGACCTCTACCGCCTGGCCGGCGGGGAGGCGGCGGAGTTGGAGCTTTTGGAAGAAGCCGCGGCCGGAGTGCTGGCCGTGGAGTGGGCCGAACGGGCCACGGAGTTGTGGCCCCCCCAGGCCATCGGCGTGGAGTTGGCGGACCAGGGCCGGGGAGCCCGGCTGGCGATAATTAGCGGACCGCGGGAAATAATCAGCAACCTGGAAGACGTCTTAGGGCGTGAGGAAATTTGAGATGGCCCTGATAGTGCAAAAATACGGCGGCACCTCGGTGGGCGACATTGAGCGCATCAAGAACGTGGTGGCCAAGGTCAAGGCCAGGGCCGAAGCGGGCAACCGTATGGTGGTGGTGCTCTCGGCCATGGCCGGGATCACCGATGGCCTCATCAAGCTGGCCAAGGAAATTAGCCCGGCCCCGGCCGAGCGCGAGCTGGACGTCTTGATGGCCACCGGCGAGCAGCAATCCGTGGCCCTGTTTTGCATGGCCGCGGCCGACATGGGCCTGCCCGCCGCCTCCCTGCTGGGCTTCCAGGCGGCCATCCTCACCGACCGCATGTTCGGCAAGGCTCGCATCACCGATGTGGAGACCAGGCGCCTACAGGAGCTTTTGGACGAGGGTAAGGTGGTGGTGGTGGCCGGTTTCCAGGGCCTGGACTGGGACAGCGGCGATGTGACCACCCTGGGCCGGGGAGGCTCCGACACCTCCGCCGTGGCCCTGGCCGCCGCGCTTAAGGCCGATGTCTGCGAGATCTTCACCGACGTTGAGGGGGTGTACACCACCGATCCCAACGTGGTGCCCGGCGCCCGCAAGCTGGAGTTCATTTCTTACGAAGAAATGCTGGAAATGGCCTCCTTGGGGGCCAAGGTCCTGGACATCCGCTCCGTGGAGTTCGCGGCCAAATTCGGAGTAAAAATTCACGTTCGTTCCACCTTTACCGACCGGGAGGGCACCATGGTGGTACCCGAGGACCAGATCACCGAAAAGCTCATCATCTCTGGCGTGGCCTACAACAAGAACGAGGCCAAGCTCACCGTCAAAGACGTTCCCGATAATCCGGGCATTGCCAGCCAGATTTTCACCCCCATTAGTAAGGCCGGCATAGTGGTGGACGTGATTATTCAAAACACCAGCGACGAGGGCAAGACCGACCTGACCTTCACCGTGCCCAAGACCGACTATGAAAAGGCCAAGGGCATTTTGACCCAGACCGCCGACGAGATAGGCGCGGGCCAGGTGACCGGCAATACCGAGATCGCCAAGGTGAGCATCATCGGCATCGGCATGCGCAACCATGCCGGCGTGGCCACCAAGATGTTCGGCGTATTGGCCAAAGAGGGGATCAACATCATCACCATCAACACCAGCGAAATAAAGATTTCCTGCGTCATAGAGGAGAAGTACACCGAGTTGGCGGTGCGCGCCCTGCACGACGCTTTCGGCTTGGCCGAAGAGAAAACGCCGGTATCCGAGGACCTGGTATAAGCTATGCCCAAAGAAAAAACGACCGTCGAGCTATATGACACCACCCTGCGCGACGGCACCCAAGCCGAAGGCTTCGTCCTGTCTCCCGAGGACAAGCTCAAGGTGGCCCGCCGCCTCGACCGCCTTGGCGTGGCCTACATAGAGGGCGGCTGGCCCGGCTCCAACCCCCGGGACCAGGAATTTTTCGCCCGGGCCGGTGAGCTGGAGCTGGCCAACGCCAAGCTGGTGGCCTTCGGCTCCACCCACCACGCCTCGCGCACCCCGGAAAACGATCCCAACCTGGCCGCGCTCATCGCCGCGCCGGTGGAGATCTGCGCCCTGGTGGGCAAGAGCTGGGCCCGTCACGTAACCGCCCAGCTCAAGATTCCCCTGGAGCGCAACCTGGAGATCACCACGGCCAGCGTGGCCCATATGATCGCGGCCGGCCGCCGGGTGTTTTTTGACGCCGAGCACTTTTTCGACGGACTGGCCGAGGACCCCGACTACACCATGTCCGTCCTAAAGGCCGCGGTTGAAGGCGGGGCCGAGGCCCTGGTGCTTTGCGACACCAACGGCGGCTCTCTGCCCGCCTGGATCACCGAGGGTGTGGCCAAGGTGAAAGCCGCCTTCCCCGGGGTGACCATCGGCATCCACGTGCACAACGACGGGGATATGGCCACGGCCAACACCCTGGCCGCCGTGGCCGCCGGAGCCACCCAGGTGCAGGGCACCACCGGCGGCATGGGCGAGCGCTGCGGCAACGCCGACCTCACCTCGGTGGCCCCGGCCCTGGAGCTGAAGATGGGCTGCACCTGCCTGCCCCCGGACCACCTGCGCCGCCTCACCGAGACCGCCCGCTTCATCCGCGAGCAGGCCAACCAGCCCCCGGCGGCCTTTGCCCCCTACGTGGGCACCAGCGCCTTCAGCCACAAGGGCGGGCTGCACATCAGCGCGGTGGAAAAAGACCCCAGCCTCTACGAGCACGTGAACCCCGAAGCGGTGGGCAACGCGCGCCGCTACCTGCTGTCGGACCTGGCCGGGCGGGCCGCCCTGCTCAAGAAGTTGGCCGACTGGGGCTACGAGCTGTCCCCGGACGACCCCCGGCTCAAGGAGCTGCTCAGCGAGTTGAAGGAGCGGGAAAACGAGGGTTACGTCTACGAAGCCGCCGAGGCCTCCCTGGAGCTGTTGGTAAACCGCCGCATCAGCGGACGGCCCAGCCACTTCTTCGATCTGCTGGGCTTTAGGGTGGCCGACTACAAGCAGGCCGAGCACACCCCGCCCCAGGCCGAGGCCACTGTGCGGGTGCGCGTGGAAGGCGTGGAAGAGCACACCGCCGCCCTGGGCGACGGCCCGGTCAACGCCCTGGACCGCGCGGTGCGCAAGGCCCTGGTGCGTTTTTACCCCGCGCTCAACACCGTGCGCCTGGAGGACTACAAAGTCCGGGTGCTGGCCGGAAGCGCGGGCACCGAGGCCAGAGTGCGGGTGTTGGTGGAGTCCGGCGACGGTGAAAACCGTTGGGGCACCGTGGGCGTGAGCTTCGATGTGCTGGAGGCCTCCTGGCAGGCGCTGGGAGATGGCATCCGCTACAAGCTCTTCAAAATGATGCAAGGGTAGGCGGCTTCGCCAGGAAGCGCCATGCTACGTTGTCGGCACCGCTCAAGCCTCGACGTAGTAAAGACTACGCCTACGGCTTTCGCTCGCCGGACGCCTTGCCCGCGACCACCTGGCGAACCCGCTGAAAATCATCGTTCCTGCGAGGTTCCAGCAATAGTGTAGGTTGGGTAGAGCCAAGCGAAACCCAACAATTCCGACAATAACCGCCGCCGTTCCGCAGGGGACGGCGGCGGCGTCATTCGGGCCAAGCCCTTCACCGAGTCGGCCAGTGTGGCGATTTTGTGATAAATTAAGCGAAAATAAAAAACCGCCGCCACCGGGGCGGGGACAAGGAGGAGGGGCCATGGATCAGAGCGGCACCGGCATTACCATCATCAACCACATCCTGGAGCAGCAGTACGCCAGCCGGGGGGCAACCGGCGCCTTCACCCATCTGCTCAACGAGATCGTCATGGCCGCCAAGATCATCAACAGCGAGGTGACCAAGGCTGGCCTGGTGGACATTTTGGGCAGCACCGGGCGGCGCAACGTGCAGGGCGAAACCGTCAAGAAGCTCGACGAATTCGCCCACAGCCTCATGGTGGAGCGCCTATACCGCAGCGGCCACGTGGCCATGCTGGCCAGCGAAGAGGACGCCGACCCCATCGAGCCCCCCCGGGACGCGGTGACCGGCGACTACATGGTGGTGTTCGACCCCCTGGACGGCAGCTCCAACATCGACGCCAACGTGTCCATCGGCACCATCTTCTCCATCCTCAAGCGGGTGAGCACCGGGCCAGAGTGCAACATGGGCGACTTCCTGCAAAAGGGCGTGGAGCAGGTGGCCGCCGGTTACGTGCTCTACGGCTCCTCCACCATGCTGGTCTACTCCACCGGCAACGGAGTCTCCGGCTTCACCCTGGACCCCTCGGTGGGCGAGTTCCTTTTGAGCCACCCCAACATCCAGATACCCAAGCGGGGCAAGATCGTCTCGGCCAACATGGGCTACTGGGACTACTGGGACGACAACCTCAAGAACTACCTGCGCTATCTGCGCCAAACCACCGAGACCAAGCCGGTGTACTCGCTGCGCTACATCGGCTCCATGGTGGCCGACATCCACCGCACCTTGCTCTACGGCGGCATTTTCCTCTACCCCAACGACTCCAAGGACCCCAAGAAGCCCTGGGGCAAGCTGCGCCTGTTGTACGAGTGCAACCCCATGGGTTACCTGATCGAGCAGGCCGGGGGCCTGGCCGACACCGGCAAGGGCCGGGTGCTGGAGGTGGAGCCCACCGATCTGCACCAGCGGGTGCCCTTCATCGGCGGCAGCCGCGAGGATGTCGAGGAAGCGATTGATTTCATCAGTGGCCAGCGCAGCGAATAATCCCGATCCGGGCCGCCTGGTCCTGGGCATCGAAAGCTCCTGCGACGAGTCCGCCGCCGCCGTGGTGGAAGATGGCCGCCGGGTGCTCTCCTCGGTGATTGCCAGCCAGATCAAGGACCACGCCCCCTTCGGCGGGGTGGTGCCTGAGCTGGCCAGCCGCCGCCACTTGGAGAACCTGGCTCCGGTGGTCACCGCCGCCCTGGACGAGGCCGGGGTTTCCATGGGCGACATCAGCGGGGTGGCGGTCACCCAGGGTCCGGGGCTCATCGTGGCCCTGTTGGTCGGCCTGAACCTGGCCAAGGCCCTGGCCTGGTCCCGGAACCTGCCCCTGGTGGGGGTCAGCCACTTGGAGGGCCATCTGGCCGCCCTGGGCCTGGCCACCGAGCCGCCGCCCTTTCCCTTCATGGCCCTGTTGGTCAGCGGCGGGCACACCTCCATCTTCCTGGTGAGCGGCCCGGGCCAACAGGAGGAGTTGGGCTCCACCGTGGACGACGCGGCCGGCGAGGCCTTTGACAAGGTGGCCAAGCTCTACGGCCTGGGCTACCCCGGCGGCATCATCATCGACCGCATGGCCGCCTCGGGCGACCCCTCGGTCATCAAGCTGCCCCGCCCCCGCATGCACGACGGCACCCTGGACTTCAGCTTCTCGGGCCTCAAGAGCGCGGTGGTGCGCTTCCGCGAGGCCAATCAGGGCAACGACTACCGCATGGAGGACCTCTGCGCCGGTTTCCAGGAGGCGGTGGTGGAGGTGCTGGTCAAGAAGACCCTGGCCGCCGCCCAGCAGCGGGGAGTGGGTCATTTGGCCCTGGCCGGAGGGGTGGCGGCCAACCGCCGCCTGCGCCAGGCCATGGCCGACGCCGCCAGCGAGGCGGGCCTGGGAATCACCTTGCCGCCCCTGGAGCTTTGCACCGACAACGCGGCCATGATCGCCGCCGCCGGTTGCCACCACCTGCGGGCCGGGCGGCGCACGCCCCTGGAGGCCGACGCCGTCTGCCGCCTGCCCAAGGGCGGGGCCTTGCCCGCCGAGCCGGGGGCCTGATGCATCCCGCCGCCCTGCTAAAGGCCCACGGCCTGCACGCCGGCAAGAAGCGGGGCCAGAACTATCTGGTGCAACCGGCCACCGCCGGGGCCATCGCCGCCACCGCCGGGGCCGAGGCCACCGACACGGTGGTGGAGATCGGGGCGGGCCTGGGAGCCCTTACCCTTCCCCTGGCCGCCTCGGCGGCGCGGGTCATCGCCGTGGAGGTGGACCGGGGCATCTACGCCGCTCTCTTGGAGGTGCTGGCCGGGGCCGGGGCCAAAAACGTGGAGCCCATGCTGGCCGACGCCCTGACCCTGGACTGGCCCGCCCTGGCCGCCGAGGCCGGAGGCCCCCTGGTGGTGGCGGGCAACCTGCCCTATGCCATCAGCAGCCCGCTGCTTTTTAATCTCCTGGACAACCTGCCCTGCTGGAAACGGGCCACCCTAATGCTGCAAAAGGAGCTGGCCAACCGCCTGCTCAGCTCTCCGGGCACCAAGGACTGGGGCCGCATGTCGGTGCTCATCCAAACCTGGTGTTCGGTGCGCCGGGGCATGGAGGTGGGGCCAAACCAGTTTTTTCCCCGCCCGGCGGTGGCCAGCCAGGTGGTGCACGTTGAACCCCTGGAGCGCCCCGCCGTGGACCTGCAAGGCCCCCAGGCCCGCGAGGACTACGCCAAGGTCATCAAGGCCGCCTTCAGCCAGCGCCGCAAAATGCTGACCAACAGCCTGGCCGGGGGCCTGCGCCGGGAGCGCGATGCGATCCTTGTGGCTCTGGAGCAGGCCGGTGTGGAGCCCACCCGCCGGGCCGAGACCCTATCCATCCCCGAGTTCGCGGCGGTGACCAAGGCCCTGGAGCCGCTGTAGACCCTGTTTCCCTTCTCGCGCTTGTGCCACAATATTGCTAGAGGGGGTTTGGCCGCCACGGGGCGGAGGAGGTGTCTTGTGCCGCAACGCCTGCAAATATTCATGGTCCTGGGCCTGGTGGCCCTGGTGGCGGCCTGCATGGGTCCGGCGGTGGACCCAGGGCCGGACCCGGCCAGGGTGGTGGTGTCGGTCAAGAGCGGCCTGGGCCACGATCAGGTGCGCCGGGCCATGGCGGGCCAGGGGCCCTTCCCCGGCGCTTGGGTGCGCTTGGACACCTTCCTGGGGCCGTTCTGGGAGCTTTCCGCCCAGCAGCGCCAGCCGGACGGCTCATGGCAGCGCCTGGCCCTGGCCCCCAACCAGACCGAATTGCCAGACGGCTACAAATTCGAGGCCAAGCGGGTGTTTTTGGCCCCGCCGGGAGCCCAGGAGCTGCGTTTCCGCTTGGAGGCCTTTGTCAACCGCTCCTGGGAGCAGCAGGTGGGCGATCCTTACGTGTACCGCCAGGGGCCCAACGGCGAGGTTTATCGTGACTACGAGCCACGCTGGCGCTCCCAAAGCGCGGTGATCTACGTCTTGGATCAGCGCCGGGAGCGCAAGGTGGATTTGAAGGCGGGGCAGGAGCTGGTGCTGGAGCCGTTTAAGTAGGCCTTGCAACCCACGAAGTCGGCGCTATCTTTAATTTGACAGCTTCAAGGGCCTGTGTTAGTGAATAAGGCCATTGATTTCCCAGGCTGGATCCAGTCGTGCGGCCACTCGAGAGCCCCCAGGCTACGGGTAGGCTGGAAGCGAAGGCTGGAGCAGGCATCAACCGCAATTGCTTGGATCGCCCAGAGCGACCGGGACGAGAGCGTGGCTCAACAACCGCAAGTCATACGTACGCCAAAGGATATGCATGCCCTGAGCGCACAGGTGCGCGAGGCGGGCAAGCGCATCGCCTTGGTGCCCACCATGGGGGCCTTGCACGCCGGGCATCTGTCCCTGATCGACTACGCCCGCGCTCAGGCCGACTTCCTGGTGGTGAGCATCTTCGTCAATCCCCTGCAGTTCGACCGCGACGCGGACCTTGACGCCTATCCCCGCACCTGGGAGGCCGACTCGGCCCTGTGCGCCGAGCACGGCGCGGACGCCATCTACGCCCCCACCGCCCCGGCCATGTACCCAGGCGGCTTCGCCACCAAGGTGAGCGTGGCGGGCCTGGGCCAGGGACTGTGCGGAGAGCACCGGCCGGGGCACTTCGACGGGGTGACCACGGTGGTGGCCAAGCTCTTCGGGGCGGTGACGCCCCATCTGGCGGTGTTCGGGCAAAAGGACTATCAGCAGCTCAAGATCATCACGCGCATGACCGCCGATCTGGACATGGGCATCGAGGTGATCGGGCGGCCCACCCTGCGCGAGGCCGACGGCCTGGCCATGAGCAGCCGCAACGTGCACTTGAGCGCCGATGAACGCGCCCAGGCCCTGTGCCTGCGCCGGGCCCTGGATAAGGCCCAGGAGCTGGCCCAGGGTGGTGAGCGCGAGGTTCAAAAGATAAAATCCGCCGCCGCCCAGGTGGTGGAAGGGGCCTCTTTGGCCCGTTTGGAATATTTGGAAGTGGTGGACGCCGACAACTTGGCGCCGCTTACCCGGCTGGAAGGCCCGGCCCGCATGGCCATGGCCGTATGGCTGGGCGCCACCCGTTTAATAGATAACGACGCCCTGAACTGAGGACGATCATGCAACGTCATATGTTTAAGTCCAAGCTGCACCGGGCCACGGTGACCGAAGCCGAACTGCACTACGAGGGCAGCCTGTCGGTGGACCAGGATCTCATGGACGCGGCCGAGATGATTCCCAACGAGATGATCCAGGTCTACAACATCAACAACGGTGAGCGCTTCGAGACCTACATTATCCCCGGCCCCCGTGGCAGCGGAGTGATCTGCCTAAACGGCGCGGCCGCCCGCAAGGGCGAGGCAGGCGACAAGGTGATCATCGTCACCACCTGCTGGCTCGACGAGGCCGAGCTGGCCAAGCACCAGCCCCTGTCGGTGTTGGTGGGCGAGGACAACAAGATCGTCAAGATCACCCGCCAGGAGCAGCACGGCCTGCGCGTGGCTCAATAGTCCTTTTGGGCAAATGGCCGCCGACCCGCTTGTGCGCGGGCGGCGGTTTGCTTTTTGGGGCTTCGTGGCCTGGCGCGTTCCCCGGCTTGGGCCTACAATTATAAGCCGGTGGTGACTCTAGGTTAGGCGAGGCCATGAAACGCATTCCCGCAGCCCTGCTCTTGGTCATTATTCTGGCCTCCCCGGTTTGGGCGGGCCAATGCGCCATACCACCCGGCGGTCAGTGCAGCCTGGTCATGGATCCCAAGCCCGCCCCGGTGGAGGTGGTCAACCTGGACCAGAGCAAAAGCGCCTCGGTGCTGGGTTTCTGGCTCTACTCGGTGCAACTTGATCCCCGCCGGGTGTCGGCCGGGCTGGGCCCAGGCGAGGCGGCGGTTTTTTCTCCCACCCAGGCCAAGGACGGCCAGGGCAACGCTTTCGCCGCGCGTACCCTGGTTATTTTCAACATAGGAACGGCCAATTTAAGCGCCCGCACCGTGAAATAAAAGCCGGCGATTTCGCCGCCCGGGAAGGGTGACGGCGTCCCTTTGTTGACAAGGCCCCAAGTGGGTGGTTTAATTCTTACCCCACTAAAATTACGAGGCAAAAAGGAGAGTTTAGGGATGGGTTACGACTACCTGTTCTCCAGCGAATCGGTTACCGAGGGACACCCCGACAAGGTGGCGGACCAGATTTCCGACGCCATCCTTGACGCCATGCTCAAGGACGACCCCGAGTCACGGGTAGCCTGCGAAACCCTGGTTACCACCGGTATGGCCATGGTCGCCGGTGAGATAACCACCGACACCTACGTGGACATCCCCGACATCGTGCGCAACACCATCAAGGGGATCGGCTACACCAACTCCTCCATGGGTTTTGACTGGGAGACCTGCGCGGTGCTCACCAGCATCGATAAGCAGTCGGCCGACATCTCCCAGGGAGTCACCGCCGAGACCAGCCTCTTCGGAGAGCAGGGGGCCGGCGACCAGGGCATCATGTTCGGCTATTCCTGCGTCGAGACCCCGGAGCTGATGCCCGCGCCCATCCACTACGCCCACCAGCTGGCCAGGCGTTTGGCCAAGGTGCGCAAGAACGGCTCTCTGGGTTTCCTGCGCCCCGACGGCAAGACCCAGGTGACCATCCAGTACGAGGACAGCAAGCCCAAGCGGGTGGAAGCGGTGGTGGTGGCCTCCCAGCACAGCCCGGACGTAAAGTACTCCACCCTCAAGGACGCCATCATCGAAGAGGTGATCCGCAAGATCATCCCCGTGGACATGCTCGACGGCGACACCAAGATATTCATCAACACCACCGGCCGCTTCGTGGTGGGCGGCCCCCACGGCGACTGCGGGCTAACCGGCCGCAAGATCATCGTGGACACCTACGGCGGCCAGGGCAGCCACGGCGGCGGTTGCTTCAGCGGCAAGGACCCCTCCAAGGTGGACCGCTCGGGCAGCTACTATGCCCGCTACGTGGCCAAGAACTTGGTGGCCGCGGGCCTGGCCGACAAGTGCGAGGTCCAGGTGGCCTACGCCATCGGCGTGGCCGAGCCGGTTTCCATTTTGGTAAACACCTTCGGCACCGGCAAGGTGGCCGAGGAAAAGATCGCCGAGGGCCTGACCAAGCTGTTCGACTTCCGCCCCGCCCAGATGATTTATCAGCTGGACCTCAAGCGTCCGGTCTATAAACGCACCGCCGCCTACGGCCACTTCGGCCGCGAGGAGGAAGGCTTCACTTGGGAGCTGACCGACCGGGTGGACAAGATCAAGGAATACTTTGGGCTTAAGGGCCAGTGCTCTTGAGTGGAGTTGAATAATAATGAAGTGCGACATAGCTGACCATGCCTTGGCCGAAAAAGGCCGCCTGCGCATAGAGTGGGCCGGGCGTTCCATGCCGGTGCTCAATCTGATCCGCAAACGCTTTGAACAAGAAAAGCCCCTGGAGGGCGTGACCCTGGGCGCTTGCCTGCACGTGACCACCGAGACCGCCAACCTGTGCGACGTGCTAAAGGCCGGTGGGGCCGAGGTGGTCATCTGCGCCTCCAACCCCCTGTCCACCCAAGACGACGTGGCCGCCTCTTTGGTGGAAAACAGCGGCATCAGCGTCTACGCCATCAAGGGCGAGGACACCGAGACCTATTACCAGCATCTGAACGCGGTGCTGGACGCCGCTCCCAACATCACCATGGACGACGGGGCCGATCTGGTAAGCCAGATCCACTCCGCGCGCAAGGACCTGATCAGCGGCATCATCGGCGGCACCGAGGAGACCACCACCGGGGTGATCCGCCTTAGGGCCATGGCCAACGACGGGGTGCTGGCCTATCCCATCGTGGCGGTGAACGACGCCATGACCAAGCACCTTTTTGACAACCGCTACGGCACCGGCCAGAGCACCATGGACGGCATTATCCGGGCCACCAACCGCCTGGTGGCGGGCAGCTACTTCGTGGTCTGCGGCTACGGCTGGTGCGGACGCGGCGTAGCCATGCGGGCCAACGGCCTGGGCGCCAAGGTCATCGTCACCGAGGTGGACCCCCTGCGCGCCCTGGAGGCGGTGATGGACGGCTACCAGGTGATGCCTCTGGAGCAGGCCGCCGCCCTGGGCGACTTCTTCTGCACCGTCACCGGCGATATCCACGTGATCCGCCAGGAGCACTTCCTGGCCATGAAGGACGGGGCCGTGGTGGCCAACAGCGGCCACTTCAACGTAGAGCTGGATCTGGAAGGCTTGGCCGAGGTGACCAAGGAAAGCCGCACCATCCGCGACTTCGTGATAGAGCACACCATGGAAAACGGCAAGAACGTCTATGTCTTGGGCGAGGGCCGCTTGATCAACCTGGCCGCCGCCGAAGGGCATCCCTCCAGCGTCATGGACATGAGCTTCGCCAACCAGGCCCTGTGCGCCGCCTATATGAAGGACAACGCCGCGGATCTGGAAAAGCGGGTCTACGAGGTGCCGGAGTTCATCGACGCCGAGGTGGCCCAGCTAAAGCTGGCCGCCCTGGGGGTGAATATCGACGAGCTCACCGAGGAGCAGGAGAAATACCTAAACTCTTGGAACATGGGTACATAGGTATCGCCACGGGGTCCGCTTCCGGCGGGCCGGTTAGCAAAAAAGCCGGCGTAGCTCAGGGGTAGAGCAGCTGATTCGTAATCAGCAGGCCGTTGGTTCAAATCCTACCGCCGGCTCCAAATAATAAAATAGTAGTTACAAGTAGTTAAGCTTAATCCCGACTCCCGAAATTGGGGGTCGGGATTAAGCATTTTATGTGCATTTATGGGCGTTTTTGAGCACTAAAAGAGCACAAAAGTGACACACCCCGGGAAAAGCTACGGGCGCGCTGGCGACCAAACTGGCGAAAACCAAGGCCGAGGGCTACACCCGGACGTGGGCGCACGCTAGGGGCTTTAGACAGGTGATGAGATTGTGAGAAAGCTCAAGGGCGGCAGGTCGGTCGGGGGAGCCCAGGTGGGGCACTTTTAAGGCACTGGAGTTGCACCACGTGGAGTGCGTGGGCTTCAAGGCGGCCGGTAGGCTACGGTCCAGACGGTGTTGGCGGCTACGCCAACTTGCACAACGCCCTCGGAGCGATACGTTCGTTCATACTTGCCGACGATCCGGCGTGTCCACTCCAGACGAGCTATTCCTTTTGACTCCCACCATGTGAGGATGGCACTCACGCTACGTATAAAATAAACATAATAATCAAATAGATATGGCAATCATTGTTATGCAATGTCCGGTGCGTGTCCTGTAGCAAAAGGTAAATCTTGTCTCAAAGGCTTTGACAACATACAGCGAGTGCTGGGGTAAAATGTTCCATGGAAAGCTGGTTCCACACTCTCAAAGCCGAACTGATCAACCACAAGGACTCTTAATCCGTAGGTTCGGAGTTCGATTCTCCGGCAGCCCACCAAAAAAATACAGCAGTTTTAAGCTGTTAGGAACTTCCCGGTAGATTTTTTGACCTACCGGGAAGTTGCTATTTTGGGTCATTTAGGGGCGTTTTGGCACACTTCGGGAGCACAAAAGCGACACACCTATCCCGCCGCTTCCGGTGAAAATTTGTAAAAAGGTCAGGTCATGGAAGACGGCTGGGCCTTAGAAGAGAGTAAGGCGAAGGGCAGGTTTTTGAATTAGACGCAAAGCTACCCGCTACCCAGCCCGCCACTGCCACCATTTATTTTACCGCCCGCAACTCATAGTTTGGCCAATGGCCTCCTAAGCCGTAGGCCGCCCGTTCGAATCGGGCCGGGGGCACCATCTTTTTTAATGTAAATTTATATAGTTATGGCTCATTTCCGGCAGTCGCCGCATATGTCGAAAACCGGTCATTTAGGGTCATTTAGGGCCGTTTAGGCACACCTTGACGACACAAAAGCGACACACCTATTCCGCCGCTTACAGACGAAAATTTGTAAAATGGCGGGCCGTGGAAGATATCATCTTGACATGTGTAACCGTGGTGGTTACACTCTGACCATGGGAGCCGATCTTTGATAAAGAACTTCAAGCACAAGGGCCTAGAGAAGTTTTTTATTAGAGGGACCAAGGCCGGGATCATTCCGAAGCACGCCGAAAGCCTGTCAGACATTTTGGATATGCTGAACGCGGCGGCTAGCCTAGGAGACATGGCGGCTCCCAATCTGCGGCTGCATTTGAGGGAGCCGAAAAAAGATGGTGTCTGGTCTGTTGATGTCTCTGGCCAATGGCGAGTTACCTTCAGATTTGAAGGTGGCGACGCTTACGATGTAAACTACGACCAGCCGCACTAAGAGAGGTGTTATGGGACATCGCATGCGCAAGCCAAGCCATCCAGGTGGCATTTTGAGGCGTCAGTATATGGAGCCTCTTGGTATTTCCAATACCAAGCTGGCCGACGCTATTGACGTTACTCGCAAGACCGTTTCCAAGTTGGTTAACGAGCATAGCGGGGTTAGCCCCGAAATGGCTATGCGGCTTTCTCTGGCTTTTGGTACTACCCCGGATTTTTGGTTGAACTTGCAAAAGAATTATGACCTTTGGCTTACGCAAAGCAGCCGTAGTGACTGGGATAGAATAGAAAGGCTTTATTCCGACCAAAGGCTCGTTGCCGGTGCGGTGAGCTGAAGGGGGAATGTGCCCACAGGTCCAAAGAGTGAGAAGCGCCCAGCCTATATCGTCGATTCCGCCATCACTGTTGTAAATAAAACAGTTTTATTAGACTTTTAGACAACTTCCCGGTAGGCATTTAGATGTCCTAGTCACTAATTGCGTTTACAGGTTTGGCCTTCCGGCAGATGGTTTCAGATTACTACGCAGCTTCCCCGGTTTCTAGCCCTTCATAGACATGCTTTTGATATAGTTCGAGGCCTTCTCAACCTCAAGCTGTCCCAAATCGAAAAATCCCACAGCCGGTCCGGTCACACGTAGCCTTGGGCAAGGTGGCCACCTCTGCGGGCCACTGGACGGCGCGTAGGTGGGCCTCCGCCTCGAGCACGTAGTAAACCAGCTCACGACAAAACCAGTCCTCGTCCAGTTGGTGGGGGTTGGGCTGGCCGTCATTGCTTTTTCTCTCTAGGTTCAAAATCCCAACTTACAGCTTAGTCCGCTTTAAAGGAGGCAGGTCCCCGAGGATGAGGAACTAGGTCGCAGCAGGCGGCCAGTTTTACAGAAAAGCAAACAAACCATGGAATAAGTTAGTTATAATTCATTAATACTTCATGATATCTTGCCCGCATGGAGGCCGCACGATGGTTTTTACGACCTTGTTGCACAATGCAGCACTCCTTCTCTCCCTGGGTTACCTCTACAGTCTGATATCTCGTCATTGGTACAGCAAGACAACTGCCCGCCAAATTTATAAAGGTGTCCTCTTTGGCTGTTTTGCAATTGGCGTGATGGCCAACCCCATGCAATTCATGCCGGGGGTGGTGTTCGACACCCGCTCTGTAGTGGTCAGTGTGGCAGGCCTCTTTGGCGGCCTTATCCCGGTGGCAATCACCGTGGTCATGGCAGTTGCATTCAGATTGTTGGAGGGTGGTCAGGGCGCTCTGACCGGAGTGTTGGTGATACTCGTCTCCGCCGTGTTGGGCCTTTTCTATCGCCACTGGTCCCAGGGCGAAGCCAAGCCCACACGAGCGCCCCGGCTTTACATATTCGGCATGGCGGTGCATGTGGCCATGCTCCTTTGCATGTTCACCCTGCCTTGGCCAATGGCTTGGGAAGTTCTGCGAAAAATTACTCTGCCGGTGCTGTTGATCTATCCCTTGGTGACAATGCTCTTAGCCATGTTGTTGGCCGATGGCGAGTCCCGGATACAGGCCACTAAGGACCTCGAGGTTAGTGAAAATAGATTTCGCGCCAGCTTTGATGACGCATCCGGCGGCATGATCATGACCGCGCCAGATGGCAAGCTAATAAGGGTCAACAGACAATTTTGCCAAATGCTGGACTATACCAGCCGGGAATTGGTGGGCAAATACTTCAACGACATAACCCACCCGGACGACTACGCTGTTGGAGAAGATTTCGTAAAGAAAATGCTGGCCGGGGAGACAAGTTCGGCTCAGTTCGAAAAGCGCTATTTGCGCAAGGACGGAAGCCCGGTCTGGGCGAAGGTTTCGGCCGCTTTGGTGAGAGACACAGAGGACCGGCCGCTGAACTTCATCACCATGGTGCAGGACATCTCTAAAACCCGCGCGGTCTCAATGGCCCTGAGCGAAAGTGAAGCGCGTTACCGCCAGATAGTGGAAACCGCCGATGAGGGTATCTGGACTGTTGATGCGGACCATAAAACAACTTTCGTAAACAAACGCATGGCCGCCATGCTTGGCCGCACTACCCGTGAAATGCTGGATTGCCAGCCCCACGAATTTATGCCCGAAGGCGAGGTTGCGGACCATCAGGCCAAAATGCGGGCGCGCCGAAAAGGTGAAATCGGGCATTACGAGCGGCGTTTCCGGCACAAGGACGGAAGCGAAATCTGGTGCATGGCTTCGGTAAGTCCGGTCTTCGACGATCAAGGGCGTTTCGACGGCGCTTTGGGGATGTTCACCGACATAACTGACCGCAAGATAGCCGAAGGCGAACACCAGGAAGCCGTCCTGCGCCAGGAGGAGGCTGTAAAAGCTGGCAATGTGGGTCTGTGGGATTGGGACCTTGTTACCAACCAGGTCAGCTTCTCAACGGAATGGAAATCTCAGATCGGTTACCAGGACCATGAGATTGAAGACCGTTTTGAGGAGTGGGAAAGCCGGGTTCATTCGGATGATCTAAAGCCGACCCTCAAAAAGGTGGAGGACAGCATAGCCACGGCCAACATGAACCACAAGACCGAATTCCGCTTTCGCCACAAGGATGGTTCTTACCGCTGGATTTTGTCTCAGGCATCCGTGGTGACTGACGAGAGTGGCCGCCCGGTGCGCATGCTGGGCTCCCACGTGGACATTACCGAACGCAAGCAGGTCGAAAAGCAACTCATCGAATCAGAAAGAAGATACCGCTCGCTCTTTGAAAATATGAACGCCGGTTTCGTCCTCTTCGAGGTCATCCAGAGCGACCAGGGCGACCCGGAAGATCTCGTCATCCTGGCAGCCAACGAAGGATTTGCCGCGACAACCGGGTTAAGGATAGACGAGGTAATCGGCAAACGCCTGACACAGGTGTTGCCCGGCATAGAAAGCGATGCTGCGGATTGGATAAGAACTTACGGAGAGATCGCCCTGACTGGTGAATCCAAGCAATTTGAGCAAAGTTCTGAGCATCTCGGATATCACTACTCGATATCCGCCTTTCAGAGCGCACCCAAAAGGTGCGCTGTGACCTTCATAGACATCACTGAGCGCAAGAAAGCTGAGATTGCTCTTCGCCAGAGCGAAGAGCGCTTTAGGCGCGCCCTTGCCCACATGCCAGATGTGCTGGTGATCTATGATCCCGACTTGAGGATTCGCTATATTAATGAGGCCACCAAAAAATTGACCGGCTATCCGCCGTCGCACTATATCGGCAAGACTGATGAGGAAATCTGGCCGCCAGAGGTCGTTCAAAAATATTTGCCCGCACTCAAAGAGGCCGCCGACATCCTGGCCCCCAGATCAACCGATGTGGAAATTTTACTGCCCGACAAAAAAGAATTGCACCTCACCATCGATTGCATTCCGCTCACTGATGAACATGGCAATTTGGTCGAAGTTCTGGGCATCACCCATGACCTTACCGAGCGCGTGCGTAGTGAGTTAGAGAAAAAAGGCCTAGAGGCTCAACTAAGCCAGGCCCAAAAGATGGAAGCCCTCGGCACCCTGGCAGGGGGCATTGCTCACGACTTCAACAATATCCTGTCGGCCATCTTGGGCTATACCGAACTAGTGGTTGACAACACTCAGGCGGACTCGGTCGACCAAGAGCATCTCAACCAGGTGCTGGTCGCCACCGGCCGCGCGCAAAAGCTAGTCCGGCAAATACTGGCCTTCAGCCGCAAGGCCGAGCTGCAGTCCAAGCCGGTGGACCTGAATAAACGGGTGACCACAGTGGTTGAGCTGATCAGCCAGACCATACCCAAAATGATCAATATAGAGGTCCACTTGGCCGAGGACTTGAGGCTGGTGAACGGCGACCCGTTTCAGTTGGAACAGGTCCTGATGAACTTGACCACCAATGCCAACGATGCCATGCCAGAAGGCGGCAGGCTCATTATTGAAACCGAAAAGGTTCACCTTGACCAAGAGTACACCAGGACCCATCTGGAGGCCGTACCGGGTGATTATGTCTGTCTCCAAGTTTCGGACACCGGCCATGGCATGACCAAGGAGGTGATGAAGCAAATCTTTGACCCATTCTACACCACCAAGGAGATTGGGCGGGGCACGGGTTTAGGGCTGGCCACAACTTTCGGCATAGTTAAGGCCCATGGCGGCTTTATTTACTGCTACAGCGAACCTGGAGAAGGCACCACTTTTAAAATCTACCTGCCCACATTAGAGATGGATCACGAACCGGAAGTCCTTGCCACACCGCAAACGACCCAACTACCCAGAGGCGATGAAACCATATTATTGGTCGATGACGAACAGGCCCTGAGAGAGTTGGGCCAATTACTTCTGAGTAAGCAGGGCTACTCCGTCTTGGTGGCCGACAGCGGCGAACAGGCCTTGGATATTTACCGCCGGCGCGGGGGTGACGTGCATTTGGTGATCATGGATATCAGCATGCCGGGCATGGGGGGGCTCAAGTGTTTAAAGGAATTGTTCAAAATTGATCCTTCAGCCAAGGTGCTGATGGCCAGCGGTTATTCCCGAAATGGCCAGTTGAAAGGCACCTTGAACGCCGGAGCACTCGGGTACATAGCCAAGCCCTTTAATAGAGCCGATTTGCTTCGGACGGTGCGAGATGTTTTGGATTCCAAGGAATAACTTGACGGCGAGGAAGTATACCAATGGCTTTGCCTCAAACCTTTTTACAGAGAGGCGTTGAAAATTCTAGAAACATCTTGGACGATAGAAGCAAATATATCGCTTAGGGGCTGCGGCTCCGACATTGTCTTCAGCCGCCTTCAACCTCAAGCTCTCCCAAATCGCAAAATCCCACAACCGGTCCGGTGACACGTACCCCTTTGGCCAGGTGGTCACCTTTGCGGGCCACTTGACGGCGCGTAAGTGGCCCGCGGCCTTGAGCACCTAGAAAACCAACTCACTACAAAACCAAGCCTCATTCCGTTGGTAGGAGTTGTGCTGGCCGTCCGCGCCCTCTTGGTCACTGGTGACGACTCCCCCAAAGGACTTCCAATCATAAGGGGCTTATTTCCCCAGGCTCACCACCATAGACATGTTTTCAGCACAGGCTAACCGGGAAACCCGATTGACCGGAGAAAGGCACGTGGGCTACTATGCCCAAAATCTAGGGAATTGCGGTTTTCGCTGGGTTTCAGTGAGAAATCGCTTTGACCGGTAGGCAATGAGGCCTTTGGGCGCGGCCCAGCCGCGTGACAGCTCTCACAGGGAGCACCAAAAGGCTCAAAATGAAGCTAAGAGCGACGACTGCCGCATAATCTGGAATATATCAGGACCCTTCGCTTGGTTTAGTTGATCTTCAAGCCGCTCCACTCTGCGGGTGGTGTCTTCTTTGACCTGGCAAATTTGCTCGGAAAGGCGGGCTTCGGTGCGGTTTAGCTGGGTCGTGGTGCGGCCTTCGGAATCCTTGATTTGTTGCGAGGTCTGTTTGTCTAGCTTGTCTATGCTTTTTTGCACTCGGGTAAGCTGTTCAGAAAAGCGGGCCGTGGCCGTGGTGTGCAGGAACACCGCCACGGTAACCATGATGGTTAAAAGGCTCCCCACACCGATGGTTACCAGCGTCGGGCGGCCCCCGTTGTTCCATTGCTTTTTGAGGGATGCAACCAAATCGGCTCCCTGTTAAAAAAACGCGCCTATGCCTTCCACCGGCTTCTGTCTAGTTCTCGTAATTTGGATTCAAGGCGGCGGGCTAGGTCTTCAAATTGCGCTTCGCTCCCGGTGTAAGACCCTTCGATTTGCACAAGCGGCCCGTTGACCACTACGGCGGGCCCGCTGTAGGCCTGGGCCTGGGCTCCCAGGTTGAAGGCTTGGAGGGCGGGCAAGGTGCTGGCCGTCACGCGCTCGGAACGGACCATGAATTACCCCACCTTGCCGATGATCGGCACTTCATCATGGCCAAGGCCACTTAACTGGTAGCCGGAGTGGAAGCGGGGCAAATCGTCCAGGAGCGGGCCGCCCTGGTGAAAGCGCGTGAGCGGGGCAACCCGCCCGCCGGTGTGCATCACGCCCGCCTTGACGCCCCCGCCGGAAAGGGTGGTGCCCTTAATCCCGCCGGTGGCGCTGGCCGCCTTGTCTGATCTTTCGGCTAGGGTGCCCATGGCATCGGATAGGGTTCCGATGCTGTTGGTTATGGTGTTTATCCCGGCTTCGGTGTTGGCAATGCTTGCGGCGGAATTAAACTATCGACCCCCCCACCCATTGCTTGACTTACGTATCCTATATTCAGTTGAGAATTAGCCCAGGGCAAACGAGAGGTTATCCATTGCCCTTTGCATGATCTCAAAAAAAACGCGCCCTCTCCCAAATATGGGAAGGGCGCGAAACTCAAATCACTACCCCCCCGCGCCACCTGATAGCTTTTCCTCCCGCTGAGGCACCTCCGCCTCCGGCTCCGGCACTTCCCCCATGGCATACCTGCGCCACCAATCCAGCAAGACGGAGCGCTCGCTGGTCCACACGTGGCTGATCTTGCGGATGGGCATGGAGGGGTAGTGGCGCTTCAGGCTGAGCACCGTTTCCTCGGAGCGGCCCACGGTTGCACTAATCTCCTTCATGCCGTTGAGAATCTGCTGC